>JABJQG010000059.1 GCA_018663505.1 Pseudobdellovibrionaceae bacterium
ATAAAGTGGCAAGCCTATGGGTATAAAGATATGGCTTATTTTGCTCTTAAAATCCTGCAAAAATGCGGATATTTAAACTCAAACTTCCATAATAATGAGCTGGCTGTAATTTAGAGCTCCCACAAATAAGCTAAAGACCTGGAAGCCTGTTGGTATTAAGCTTTGTGTAGGACGAAAATCTGAATTTGTTTCTCTATGTAAAGCCATGGTATCTAGATCTATCTTTCCTGATTTTATTACTGTGGATGGAGCTGAAGGAGGGACTGGTGCTGCACCTTTAGAGTTTGCTAATTCAGTTGGAACTCCGTTAAACGAAGGTTTAGCTTTTATACATGATAGTCTGGTTGGTTTTGGAATTCGACAGCATATTAGAGTTATTGCTTCTGGGAAGGTTTTTACCTCTTTTCATCTTTTAACAAAAATCGCTTTAGGGGCTGATATGGTTAACTCTGCCCGCGGAATGATGTTGGCTTTAGGGTGTATTCACGCTCTTTTGTGTAATACCAACCGCTGTCCAGTGGGTGTGGCAACAAATGATCCAAATTTAGCTAATGGCTTACATATTCCCGATAAATCAGAACGTGTTGCCAGGTTCCATTCAGAAACAATTCATGCCTTAGCAGAAGTTTTAGGCGCTATGGGGTATGATCACACCTCTCAAATTAGACGTATTGATATAAATAGAAGGGACACTGATGGGAAAGTGTCAACTTATGAAGAACTATTTCCTTCTGTAGCTAAGGAATCTATGCTCTATCATACAACCTTTGAGCAATTGTCTGCTGAGATTAAGCAGGCAATACAAACTTCAACTGCAGATAGTTTTAAACGGGTAAGCTAATCATTTTGTTTTTTTACAAATTTACACTGTTGTAGAAAGACTGTACTTTTTTAATATTGAAGCCTTTACATGGGCTCAAAAAAGGCACCAAAAGCTATGGCTAAGCCGTGAATTTCATTAAATAAATTCTAAGCAGTATAAATATTACAATACGCATATGTTTGGAACGCATTTTGTAATAGTCATAGGAATGCGTATAATTTCTTTTTTTCTTTTTTTAGTACTTTTGTTTGTTGCCCAAATGGGTGAAGTGTCTCGTGAATTTCCTGAGTTATCTCAATGTCAAAAAATAGACTCCTTTTATCAGTCAGCAAAGGACCAACATATATCTACATTATTTCCTGAATCTCAAAAGACAGGTGATAGAAATTTAGCTTTGATTAATAATATACTTTATTCCTTTGATAGGTTTAAAATTATCCTATTAGATAGTGAAGTGAAGGCCTTGCAACAGTCTTTTGTGGCTAAAAATAAGCAGTCAATTTGTTCTTCATATAAAGACATTCAAAGGGTGTTTACCAATGCACTGAAACGTCAGACACAGTATGTGCAATGGTCTTTAACTCCTATGAAAAATAAAGATCTAGTTGAAAAGATGGCAGAGCTTAAGTCCATTTATAAAGATGATAACAAATGGTTGAATGAATGGCCTAAATCTAAAAATGAAATTCAGGATAAGTTTTTCTATTATATTTATCGTATAAGTGCAGATTTAAGAACTTATATGGATAATGAAGCTGATGTGTTTAAGGTAGCTTTTAGGGTTTATTTTAGGGAATTCGCAGCAAAAAAGAAAAAGTTCTTACGAGGTAATCTTGTATTGGAGGCTATGATTTCCTCTTTAGATAGTCATAGTGCCTACTATTCAGAATATGAATTTGATGAGTTATTACGAAGTTTAAGATCATCTTTTGTTGGTGTTGGCATTATTGTATCGGAGGTTGTAGAGGGATATAAGATCATAGATATTATTCAAGGCGGTCCAGCACATCAGCAAAATGCATTTATGAAAGGCGATATTATTACCCATGTGAGTGGAATACATGTGGCAGGTGTGTCTGATGAAGCGCTGCATTCCTATTTAACAGGGCCCGAGGGCAGTGTTGTGGATCTCACATTAGATAGGTTTAAAGATGTTATTAGTACCCAAGTTCAAAGAGGGGCAGTTTCTATGCATCAAAATGATTTTGCAGCACAAATTATCAGAGACCAATTTTCTGAGACATTAGGTTATATTGAATTAAAAAGTTTTGTATCAGATCCTGGTGGTTTGCAGGGGACAGCACAAAAGGTTTTTGACGCTCTGGATAGCTTTCGTAAGGCGAGAGTGCAGGGGGTAGTGCTTGATCTAAGAGGTAATGGCGGCGGTGTTTTGTCTGAAGTTATTGACGTTGCGGGTTTGTTTTTAGACTCTGCAAATATAGTGTTTGAGATAGGTACTCAGGAAAATAATATTATTAGCTATCGAGATTCAGATAATATAAATTTTTTTAAAAAACCATTGGTGGTCTTGGTGGATAAATTTTCAGCCAGTGCTTCGGAAATACTAGCAGGTAGCTTAAAGTCTTATGGCAGAGCTATTATTGTAAGTGAAGATAGTCAAACATATGGCAAAGGAACCATCCAGAGGTTCGGTGATACGAAAACCCTATTAGGCATTACTGAAAATTCAGGGGTTAAATTAACCACAGGATTTTACTTTTTACCAAATGGGGAGTCCCCTCAGTTTGATGGAGTAAAACCTGACCTTACAATACATTTACCTGTGGATTCAAGCTCAGTAAAAGTAAATACACGAAAATCATATTTGGAAAAAGATCAAAAAAATGCATTACTCAAGCCAAAAAAACTAATTCATAAATCCATAGACGAGCGACAATTATGGCGTGAAGAAGTTGATCAGAAGCAATTATTGGAAGTTTTATCAGTAAATGCAAAAGCCAGAGAGCTTATCCCCTTTAAGAGTACGTTTACTCATCCCAAATTATCTGATGATGCTGTACTGCAAGAGAGTCTGTATGTTTTAGAAGATATCATCTCATACGATTCAAGATTTAAGATCGCGCGAAATATGACACCAATTTCTATACCTAAACAGTCAGAAGCGAAAAATAAATAATTTTTTTAATTTATGGACTCTTTAAAACGCAAAGCGCCCCTTTTGGGGTGAGGCCATGATGGCCGAATTTTAAATAGTGAGAGCCAGGAAGGCTCACTATTCGTCTGAAAAACTGAGATCCAAGGTCAAGAAACTTTCACTTAAACTTAAAATTCAATTTTCCTTTTAGCTCATCCACAAGAACTTTTCCGCCTTTAGTTAGCTTACCAAATAATATGTCGTCAACCAGTGGCTTCTTAAGTTCATCATCAACAATTCTGGCGAAGGGCCTTGCGCCGTATGCTGGGTCATGTCCTTTTTCAAATAAGATTTCAATGGCTTTGTCTGAAACATCCAAAGTGATTTTTTTGTCTTTTAATTGGTTCTTAAGTTCAGATATAAATTTATGGATGACTGAGATGAGTTGTTCTTTTTCTAAGGACTTAAACTCAACAATTGCATCTAGGCGATTAATAAATTCTGGTTTAAAGCTGCGCTTAATGGCCTCAATACTTTTTGAAGAAGCAGAACTGGGGTGTATCCCCATTTCTTGCTTGGCAGCCTCATAGGCTCCAGCGTTACTGGTTAAAATTAAAATTACATTTTGAAAATCAGCCACCTTACCATTGGAGTCTGTTAGTTTGCCAGAATCCATTACTTGCAGAAGTATGTTAGATACGTCAGGGTGAGCTTTCTCTAGCTCATCCATTAAAATTACAGAATAGGGGTTTTTAATAGCAGCTTCTGTAAGTAGTCCGCCCTCTTCAAAGCCCACATAGCCTGGAGGCGCGCCCACTAAACGTGAAACCGTATGTTTCTCCATGTATTCACTCATATCAAATCGTAAAAAGGGAACGGCTAGGTGCTTGGCTAATTGTTTGGAAACCTCTGTTTTTCCAACACCCGTTGGGCCGGCAAATAAGTAAGAGCCAGTGGGCTTGTTTTCTCTGGCTAAGCCGGTACGGGCTAACTTTATGGCAGACACAAGTGTATCAATAGACTTATTTTGACCAAAGATCACAGACTTGAGTTGTATGTCTAAGGTTTTTAAAGCCAGCTTGTCGGATGTAGAGATAGATTTTTGCGGAACCTGTGCCATAAATCCAATGACTTTTTCCATATCTTTAACACTTACATTTTTTACTTTATCGTCTTTGGCATCAAGCCGAACCCTTGCCCCGGCTTCATCAATGACATCAATGGCCTTATCAGGTAAGTGTTTGGAGTGTAAATATTTAACTGAAAGATCAATAGCAGCTTTTAAAGCGGGTTTAGAGTATTTAACCTCATGGTGTTCTTCGTATTTTTCCTTAAGGCCTTCTAAAATTTTTAGAGTATCCTCTGTTGAGGGCTCTTTGATATCAATTTTTTGAAAACGACGTGATAAGGCACGATCTTTTTCAAAGCTATTTCGGAACTCCTTATATGTAGTGGATCCAAAGCAACTTAAGGAACCATCACTTAAAAGAGGCTTTAATAAGTTAGAGGCATCCATGGATCCACCGGAAGTACTTCCTGCTCCAACAACAGTGTGTATTTCATCAATAAATAAAATAGGTTTCACTTTCTTTTTTAAGGATTTAATAACGGCTTTAAATCTTTTTTCAAAATCACCACGATATTTTGTACCGGCTAGTAATGAACCCATATCTAGAGAGTATATTTGAGCTTGTTTCAGTTGTTTAGGTACCTCTCCGGCATTAATTTTAAGGGCAAGCCCATCTGCAATAGCCGTTTTACCAACCCCAGGTTCTCCCACAAGTAGGGGGTTATTTTTATTTCTTCGTGCTAAAACTTGGATGGTGCGATCTATAATGGACTCTCTTCCTATCAAAGGATCACTCATTCCTTTTCGGGCTTTTTCATTAAGATTTACAGCATAGAGCACAAGGGGGTCATTGCTTTGCTCTTCATCGGCTTCTTCCTTGGGAAGGCCATCAAAAGCAACATCACGGTCATCTGGGTCTTCACTGCTACCTAGTGATAATGAACCAGAGTTATTTCCTGACTCAGCTAAGTCAAAATCTTCCATACCATGAGATATTTCTTGAACTAAATCATATTTTGAAACCCCCTGTTTTTGCAAAAAATAAAGGGCATGAGACTCATGTTCTTCGAAGAAGGAAACAAGTACGTTGGCGATGCGTACTTCTTCACGGCCAGAACTTTGAACTTGTATAGCAGCTCTTTGTAAAAGGCGTTGGAAGGACAAAGTGAGTTCAGGGGTGTAGTCTTTCTTAAGAGCTTTGTCGTCTTCTGTAGGAGGTTCGTTAAGAAAGCTCCCATACTGCTGGGTTAAAAAATCTTTAAGATCTTTTTGTAATTGCTTGAGGTTAACTTCACAGGTGTTTAGTAAGTATTGTGCCTCTGTGCTATTAGTTAAAGACAAAAGGATGTGCTCTAGAGACACAAACTCATGGCCATTGCGCCTTGCGCTTTCTATAGCTTGGTTTAAATAAACTTCTAATGAGGAGTTAAACATAAAAGCCTTTCGGTTAAAGCCTTTTAGTCCATAAAAGACTTACTAATATCCTATCATAATACATTGTGGGTATAAAGTCTGGATTGTAAAGGTAAGTAGAGATTATATAATTCTAAAGCTGACTAACAGCAGTTAAGACATAGGTATAGAGATGAGTTAAATAGGCAAGCCTTTGAACTTGAAACTAAATATTGCTTTATTTAAAAGCCAAGGTTTATAATCAATTCTATGGCTAACCATAACGACATTGAAGATGATGAGGTAGAAGATGGAGGGGTGAAAACTTTAGTTCGCCCCAAAATTAAGATAAAAAAACCATCTATGTATAAGGTTGTACTTTTAAATGACGATTATACACCTATGGATTTTGTGATCACAGTTCTTATGAAGTTTTTTAAAAAAACGGAGGCGCAGTCTACTCAAATTATGTTGGATGTACACAACAAGGGTGCTGGTGTTTGTGGGGTATTTACATATGAGATTGCAGAGACCAAAGTTCATCAGGTGAATCAGTTTGCTCAAAACAATAAGCATCCTCTTAAGTGTGATATGGAAAAGGCTTAGGTAAAAAGCTTACACTAAGGACACTTAATTTAAGGATAATCTAAACTTAAACATAAAAAAAACATTATATATATGTAAATTATAAGTTCGTAATCTCCTGGGCACATTTTACGCAGTCTTAAGGACTAGTTTTTGAAAAGTGACACTGAGGGGCACTTTTCACCGTCACTTTTCTTGCTTATAGTATCTAAAGAGTAAAAAACATTAAAAAGCAATAACTTACCAGCTGTTTAACTTTTGGAGGGGCGAGGGAGAAGGGGTGCTTTTCTTAAATTGAGATAATCATTTTGAGAATATCACATAAGTGGTGCCAATAAGTGTTTCAAATAAAAACAATTATTTGGCCTTTTCATTGCAGAAATAATTTATGAAAGCCGAGAAGTGAATTCAAAATATAAATTCACTTTTTGTTAACTATAAAAAGTAAAATAAATAATACCTATAAGGGGGATAAATGAAAAAGAACGTAATAAAATCACAAAAAGGTTTCTCGTTAATCGAGTTAATGGTTGTTGTTGCCATTATTGGAATTTTAGCAAGTGTTGCTGTGCCAAATTTCCAAAGATTTCAAGCGAAATCAAGACAGTCTGAAGCTAAAACATTGTTAACGGGTTTATATACAGCTGAAAAGGCATTCTTTACGGAGTGGGATCAATATTTTTCAGATTTTAGGGATATTGGGTTCCAGCCTGAGGGACAAGTTGCTTATACTGTTGGTTTTAATGCCACAGGCAATGCTGCTCCTGCAGATCTGAATTATTCTGGTATTGTAGCTGCCAATGGTGCAGCAGTGCAGTGGAATACCACAATTTTTTGTGCTGCTGCTGGTACATGTTCCGAGAATGCTGATAAGGTGTGCACCACGGCCGCTACTGATCTGAGTGCAGATGGTACATTCATTGCCGGAGCATGTGGGAATGTAGATGGTGATGCTGGGCTTGATGTCTGGACTATAAACCAAAATAAAGCACTAGCTAACGGCACAAATGATGTAGTTCTATAATTCATAACATAATTTAAAATTTAGTTATAAAAAAGGGGTTTGTCTTGAACCCCTTTTTTATTTCAGCTACCATGGGTGTGATGTATAAATATTTTTTTATTTTTTTTATATTATTTTTTGTTCTGCAAATTTTAAATATAAGTATTTCATCAGAAAGTACTAAACGATATACTTATGTACCCCCTCCAAAGTATCTAGAACATTTTTCTTTAGGTATGAACGATGTGATAGCTGATTCACTTTGGTTACGTTGGGTACAAGATATGGAAGTTTGTGGTCAACCCCGTAAATTAAAAGTAAAAAAGAAAAGTATTAAAAAGCCCATATCTAAAGCCACTAAAAAATCGATTCATAAAAAAGTTGATAAGGTCAGGCGGTCTGACGATGTAATTTTTTCTGAGGTCATGAGCTTTTCGGGCCAGTTAGATACTTGTCATAAGGGCTGGTCGTTTCAGTTACTTGATGCAGTAACTACATTATCTCCTAAATTTAAAATTGCATATATCACTGGTGCCACAAGTTTGAGTGTAATCGCAGAAGACCCTGTAGGCGCAGAAATTATATTCGACAAAGGTATTAAACAGTATCCAAAAGATTGGGTGTTACATTATCGAGCGGCCTATCATAGTCTTTATGAGGTGAAAAATTTTAAAAAAGCAGCTAGATTGTTAAACAAGGCAGGTACTCTAGGGGGACCGGAGTGGGTTAGGTCATTAGCCTCTAGATTATATGTTAGGACAAACCAGCTTTACCTTGGACTCATTACTCTAAAAACTTACCTAAAGACGGTTACAGATAAAGAGAGAAAAGAGAATGTTCTCCGGCGAATTCAGGTCATTGAAGCTCAGATAAAGAAGAATGGCAATGGTCAGTAAGTTTTACTTATTCAGTAAGTGGGATAGCGAAAAAATTAGGGCAGTATTTATCTGATCAACTGTAGAGGTTTATAGGCACCCCGGAAATTCAAGAAATATCAATAGTTAAAAAAGTAGTAAAGACTAGAGAATGAGACAAGAAAGCACCTTGACTCCTTTTTATATATACACATATTACCTATACGGGCATGTATCGCCTATTTTTTAATCATATTTGAGGATTTATTTATGCCAAGAGATTATTATGAGGTTTTAGGAGTGGATAAGGCGGCGGACGCATCCACTTTAAAAAAGGCCTATCGCAAGTTAGCAATGAAGTTTCATCCGGATAAAAACCCAGATAACAAAGAGGCTGAAGATAAGTTTAAAGAGGCTGCAGAAGCCTATGAGGTACTATCTAACACTGAAAAACGCGCCAAGTATGATCGTTTTGGTCATTCAGCGCCAGGTGGTTTTGGTGGAGGGCAGGGATTTCACGATGCTAGTGATATATTTTCTGCATTTGGTGATATTTTTGGAGATTTTTTTGGTGGCGCTGGTGGTCCAGGTGGTGGCCGTGGACGTAGAAATGGTCCTCGCCGAGGAGCGGACCTTCGCTACTATTTAGATGTGGAGTTGAAAGACGTATTAAATGGCGCTAAGCAGCAGATTGAGTTTGATTCCGAGAACTCCTGTGGCAAGTGTAGCGGCTCGGGAGCAAAATCAGGGAGCACGCCAGCCACTTGTAATACCTGTGGCGGAGCTGGCCAGGTTATTCGCCAACAAGGCTTTTTTCAAATGGCATCCACTTGTCACACTTGTCGTGGAGAAGGGCAGGTCATTAAGGATCCTTGTGCTCCTTGCCAGGGCACAGGTCGTAAAACTGTGCATAAAAAGCTTATGGTCAATGTGCCAGCGGGTGTAGATGTTGGTACTCAGTTGCGTTTAACTGATGAGGGAGAAGGGGGCTACAAAGGTGGGCCAGCCGGTGACCTTTATGTTGAAATTCGTGTAAAAAAACACAGACATTTTGAACGTCAGGGGCAGACCTTATTTACTAAGCTGGAAATTACTTATTTACAGGCCCTTTTAGGCGCTGAGATTGATGTACAAACTTTAAGTGGGTCTGAAAAGTTGAGAATTCCAAATGGTACGTCCACCGGTGGGCAATTGAAACTTGAGACAGAAGGGCTTCCCTCTATCAGAAGTTCACGGCGAGGAGATTTAGTATTTGAAGTCACAGTAAAATTTCCTAAAAAATTAGCAAAAAAAGAAGAGAGTTTATTGCGAGAAATTGCTTCATTGAAAAATGAAGAAGTCTCAGAAAGCTCCAAAGGGATTTTTGGTTTTTAAGAGTTAAATAAAGATTGAAATTGTTGTTTAGCTTTCAAACCTTGACAAAATAAAACGAACACACAGATTGTTTATAAGTAAAAAAAACAGGCAGTAGAAAATCTGTTTATGAAATTGATGATTTAAGATTATTAATATTTAAAAGGAGTTAAGAAAATGGGCAAAATAATAGGAATAGACTTAGGAACTACCAACTCTTGTGTTTCTGTAATGGAAGGCGGAGAAGCGAAGGTTTTAGTCAATGAAGAAGGTGGAAGAACAACTCCTTCTGTTGTGGCGTACACAAAAGATAACGAAAAACTTGTTGGTCAGGTAGCAAAGCGCCAGGCTGTGACCAATCCCGAAAATACTGTATTTTCTTCAAAGCGTTTTATTGGAAGTAAATTCTCAGAAGCGTCTACGGAAATATCTAGAGTTCCTTATAACGTGGTAAAAAAGGGCAACCAAGATTGTGCTTTTGAAATTAATGGCAGTCAGATTACGCCAGAAGAGATTTCTGCGGGTGTTCTATCAAAGCTTAAAAAAGTGGCTGAAGACTATTTAGGTCACGAAGTGTCGGAAGCTGTAGTGACTGTTCCTGCTTACTTTAACGATGCTCAAAGACAGGCCACTAAAGATGCCGGTAAAATTGCTGGTCTTGATGTGAAGCGAATTATTAATGAGCCCACAGCAGCAGCGCTTGCCTACGGTTTAGATAAAAAAGAAGATGAGAAAATTGCTATCTTTGATTTTGGTGGCGGAACATTTGATATTTCTATCTTAGAAGTTGGGGACAACGTTGTAGAAGTAAAAGCTACAAATGGTGACACTCATTTAGGTGGAGATGATTTTGATATAGCTATTTTAGATTGGTTAATTGATGAATTTAAAAAAGATCAAGGCATTGACTTATCTAACGATAAGATGGCCTTACAAAGATTAAAAGAAGGTGCTGAAAAAGCTAAAGTGGAACTTTCCACTGCTCAGGAAACTGAAATTAACCTTCCATTTGTAACTGCTGATGCCTCAGGACCAAAACATTTAAATTTAAAACTAACTAGAGCTAAATTTAATCAACTTACAGAAGACTTGGTTAAAAGATCATTAGTGCCGTGTAAAAAAGCTTTAGCGGATTCAGGTTTATCTACATCAGAAATTGATGAAATAGTTTTAGTTGGTGGTTCCACAAGAATCCCAGCCATTCAAGATGCTGTAAAAGATTTTTTTGGTAAAGAATTAAATAAGTCAGTGAACCCAGATGAAGTTGTGGCCATTGGTGCCGCAATTCAAGGTGGAGTTTTAGCCGGTGATGTAAAGGACGTTTTGCTACTTGATGTAACACCCTTATCGCTAGGAATTGAAACTCTTGGTGGTGTGATGACAAAATTAATTGAGCGAAATACAACAATCCCAACTAAGAAATCTCAGGTGTTTTCCACGGCAGCAGATAATCAAACAAGTGTTGATGTTCATGTGCTTCAAGGTGAGCGTGAGATGTCAGGGGACAATAAGACTTTAGGTCGTTTTGAACTTACCGGACTTCCTTCAGCTCCTAGAGGGGTACCTCAAATTGAAGTTAGCTTTGATATTGATGCCAATGGTATTATTAATATTTCGGCAAAAGACTTAGGAACGGGTAAAGAACAGACTATTAAAATTACAGCTAAATCTGGTCTTTCTGAGGATGAAGTTGATCGTATGGTAAAAGAGGCAGAGCTTCATGCTGACGAAGACAAAGTTAAGAAAGAGAAAATTACCACTAAAAATGAACTTGATAATATGGTTTATCAGTCAGAGAAACTCCTGAGTGAAAATGAAGATAAGGTTTCTGCTGAAGATAAAACAAGTGTAGAAACTGCAGTGGCCGCAGGTAAGTCCGCTTTAGAAACAGATGACTTAGATCAAATGAAAACGGCATTAGAAGGATTAACTACTGCTAATCATGCCTTAAGTAGTTCTTTGTACAGTAGTCAAGCTGATGCTGGAGGAGCTGCAGAAGGTGGAGCTTCTGGCGGCGGAGATACAAGTGGGGGCGCAGACGCTACCGCTGGTGGCAAGGATGATGTTATTGATGCTGATTTTAAAGATGTAAATAGCTAAGTTTTTAATTTATTATTCATGTTGTAAAAGAGCCTGTGTGAAAACATGGGCTTTTTTTATTGGCTTATGATTGAGTGTTGAATTTTCCATTGAAACTTTTCCGTCCGTGGGAAATCGAGGCTTGCCGCCTCGAGCTCCGCAATCTAATGGCATCGTGCCATTAGATCTAAAAAAAATTAATATTCGAGACAAACTGAGTTTATTTCTTACATTAGATTCCCCCACACGACGTGGGGGAATTGGTGGGTTCGGGCTGCCTTAAGCCCGATCTCCCATGGATGGAAAGGTTTCAAAAGATATCCAGTACTCAATTACAAAACAATATAAAAACAGAAGCCACCTAAGCCACAGAGCTTACTCATAACAAAGAGGAAACAGAGGGGAATAATTACTTATTTTTTTTACGTAAGTATTTCAAGGGATTTTCTAATTGATAATCTTTATTATCATCAACATAAAAAATTATTCCAATGCTGATGTAGGTAAACGCCTTAGCCATATTAACACCAATTTCTCCAGTGAATAAGGTAGAATCGTAATAACTGGTTTTAAGTTCTCCACCAAAAGAGAGCTGAGCAGGAACAGTAGTGGAATCTTTGTATCCTCGAATGCCTAGCTGAAGTGCACTGTAGGCATCAATATCTCCAAACTCAGTTTTAAACTTTTTACTTACAAAGGGGTGGGCCCTTAAGCTAATTTCAGATTCTCCGTTATAGCGAGAATAGCTGGCACCTATGCGTATACCCATGGCGGGCTGTTCTCCATAGTCTGGGTAAGGGACCCATTTATAAAAAACGCCAGTATGGAAAACCTCGGAACCAACACCAAGATTTACTCTTACGTTTGCTCCATCATCTAATCCACTGTCTAAGTAGCCAAAAAAACCAGTTCCAGAATATGTTTTTGGGTCAGTGATAATTTGTGTGCCTAGACCTAATTTATATTGAGATACTTTTAATATCTCACCAGTGTCATGATGAGTGTAGAAAGCCCAAGATACAGAGGGTATCAGGAATAATGTAAATATTAAGGCTTTTATGAATACTTTCATTGGGATATAGTAGTTTCAAAACAAGGGTTTTGACAAGCATTCTTGTGAAGGGATTTCATCATGTCTAAAATACCGATATCTTTAGTGATTATTACTCTTAATGAAGAAAATAATATAGCACGCTGTATTCAATCTGTACCTTTTGCCGACGAAGTGATTATTGTTGATAGTGGCAGTAGTGATAAAACTTTAGAGATTGCAGAGTCTCTGGGTGCAAAAATAAGTTTTGAAAAATGGCAAGGGTTCTATCATCAGAAAAATAAAGCCACGGAGCTTGCAAAAAATGATTGGGTTTTATCCTTAGATGCAGACGAAGCTTTGGGAGAGGACTCGCAAAATGAAATCTTAGATTTGATGAGTGGAAAACTAGAATATGATGGCTATATTTTTCCAAGACTTAGCTTTCATTTGGGGCGCTGGATATGGCATGGGGGCTGGTATCCTGATAAGCAATTAAGATTTTTTAATAAAAATAAATGTCACTGGAAAAATACAAATGTGCATGAGCATGTTGTTGGTGAAAACATTAAGCTGCTCAAAAAACCAATCTTACACTATGTTTTTAAAGACCTGGCACATCAAGTGGATACGAATAACAGATACTCTGGACTAGGAACTCAAGACCTTATTTCTAAAAATAAAAAATTCTCCTTATTTAGGCTCGTTACAAAACCAATATCTAAATTTATAGAGTGTTATTTTTTTAAAAGAGGGATATTAGATGGTATGCCTGGTTTTATTATTGCTGTGAGCGCTTCTTACTCTATTTTTTTAAAATTTGCTAAACTTTGGGAATATGAAAAAGTAAAGGTCAGAGAGAAGTAAGATGAAGAAGCAACTTATTATTGGTGACATTCATGGTTGTTATGATGAACTACTGTTACTTTTAGAAAAAGCTAATTATTGTCCTAAAACACATGAATTATATTTCGTGGGCGACCTTATTAAAAAAGGTCCGAAATCTTTAGCGGTTCTTAAATTCGCCTATAATAATAATGTAAAAGTGGTATTGGGCAATCACGAGTTGGGATTTTTACAATTTTTAGCAGAAGAACGCGACTGTATAGCTTGTGAGGAGTTAAAGCAAGAGATGGGCGCTAAAGTAAATTTTTGGAAATCTTATATAAAAAGTTGGCCTCTGTTCATTGAGCATGAGAACTTTATTCTAGTACACGCTGGAGTTGCTCCAGGACAAAACCTTTCTTCCATGGGTCCAAAAATATTATGCACAATTAGAACTTGGGATGGTCAAGGAGAAGATCTTAATAACCCCGCCCATCCGGCCTGGTTTGAGCTATACAAGAAAAGTAAAACTATAGTTTATGGACATTGGGCACTGAGAGGGGTAGAAGTTAGGGGAAATTCCATAGGTTTAGATTCCGGCTGTTGCTATGGGAAACAACTTTCTGCGGTAGAATTTCCAAGTAAAAAAATTATCCAAGTAGATGCTTTAGAGAGCTATGTTTCCTTATAAAAATTCTAAATGTCTTGTTAAATAAAATTGGACTTCAATTTTTTCTGAAATGAGTATTAAGCCATGATCACTGGGGCTGATATGAGCTGAAACTGTTTCATTTTAAGAATTGGTAATATGTCTTTTTATGATAAAATTCCACAAATCTCCATTAGGGTCTAAATCTAATTTGTAAATCCTCCGAAACCTATTGTGAACTATTAACTTTTAGGGGATTTTCAAATGCAAAAGGTTATTTTTGGATTTATATTTATTTTGGTATCATATCTTAGCTTAGATCTCGTTCAGGCAAGCAGCTCTAGTTGTGAATGCCCAGAGATTAAGTGTAGCCCCTGTGAGTCGCAAAAAAGTTTAAAGTTTTACTCAGAAAAATGTGGTAATGGCCAGGTAAATTCTTGCGCAAAGCCAGTTTGTGTAGCTTTAGATCCATTACCTAATCAGTGTCTTGCAAAAAACAAGAATAAAAATATTAAACGTAAGTTATCTTCTGAGCCAAAAGTTGAAGATATGAAAACACAAGGTATGCAAATTGAAGTGGGTATAATTTCTGGTATTAAAAGGGGAGCATGGGTCGAAAGCTCACAAGGAACGAAGAAAAGCCTAAATCACGGAATGAAAATTTATGAGTCTGATACTTTAGTTACCGATGCAAAAGGTCAGATTAAGCTCAGTTTTCACGATAAAAATGAACTCATACTACAAGCGGATTCTAAAATTAAACTCACAGAATATCGATCTCCTAAAAAAAGAAATAAAATGGGACGTAAGGCACTCTTGGATTTACTAAAAGGTAAAGTTAGAAACAGAGTCAAGAAGAAGTATAAAGGGAATAAAGCTTCCTTTTTTAAAGTGCGAACTAAATCTGCAGTGGCAGGGGTTCGTGGTACTGACTTTGTGGTTAGTTTTGCCAAGAACAGTAAAGAAACAACAAAAATTGAAACTCTCACTGGGGAAGTAGTTCTTTCTGATCCAAAGGAAGTGACTAAGTTACATATTAAAGCAGGTAAGTTTGCAAGTTATGTGACTCCTTCTCGAGATATGTTTAGCGCAGATGAAATAAAAGATTTTGTGGACAAGGGTTATATGACACCCGTGTATAAAATGAGCAAGAAAGATATTGAGCAAATCAGTTTTTCAACAGCATTCAAAAAGGGCTCTCATAGAGAAATAGCTAGTGCTAAGAAAGTAATAAAAAAAGATATTTGTGAGTCACCATCAGCACAATTAAACCAATGTGCATGGAGTTGTGAGGGGAACCCAAAAGGTGCCACCTCTTGTCGTACGGATATTAAAGGGGTTAAATGCACCCGGCAAAGATGTAATGCAAATGGTAATTGGGCAGAAGAAACTCGTTTACCAGCAAGCTATACAGAGCAATGCCCGGCTCAAGGGCATAAAGTAGGCTCCTGTAATTACTAGTGAATTTAGTACAAAACGGCCCTGCTGCATTGCGAGAAAAAACACTATGGGGTGCAGTTGTCTATGATTCTCCCTTGCTAAATTTTAAAAAGAAAACTATAACTTTGTTTCCTGTGAGCAATACAGGAATGATAACTTAAAAGTCATTATGGTGACCGTAGCTCAGTTGGTAGAGCGCCGGATTGTGATTCCGGTTGTCGCGGGTTCAATCCCCGTCGGCCACCCCAATTTAAAGGCTTTCAAGGCATTCAACACTTTCGGTGCCCATGGATAAAAAAGTAACAACAAAATCTAAACCACTTCCACAGATCGATTTAAAAGCTCTTGAATACAATTTATCTTTGAGTGTAGACAAGCGGTTACTCCAACATCAATCAGCTTTTGAAACAGTTTCTGAGCTTAAAAAAGCACATAAAAGGCTCTATGAAAAACCTCAACCAATTACTTCAGATTTTACTCAAGGCTGAAATCGATTTCATCCTAATTGGTGGTTATGCTGGTGTTGTGCACGGGTCTAATCAGTTAACTCGTGATTTAGATATTTGCGCTGCTTTGACGGTGCAAGATATTCAAAAGTTACAAGATTGCTTAAAAGACTATCATCCTAAACACAGAATGAACCCTAATTTTAAACCTTCTTTTTTGGAGGAGGCTTTACCATCTAATATAGAAAATCTAAATGCAGTCTATTTAGAAACAGACCTGGGTATTTTAGATATTATAAAATCAGTAATTGCAGTTGGAGATTTTGAAACAGTAAAGCAAGGTGCTGTGCAAGTTGAAGTCTTTGGGCTGAGTTGTCAAGTGATCTCGTTAGACCACTTGATCCAAGCCAAAGAAAAAATGGGTCGTGATAAAGATAAATCGACTCTACATGAACTTTATGCCATCAAAAAAAAGCTCAGTGAAAGCTAACAGCTTAAAGAATTGGTCACGCATTCAGTATCGCCACAAATTTTTAAAGCTGGATTGTTAGATTTTTTTTGTGTTTCAATTAGACACAGCAGGAAATACTAATATCTAAAAATATTAGTAACTTACATACTTTTTAAAATTTTATTTCATATCTTTTTTCATGGTTTTTCCAAGTTCTATTATATAATAAATGAATGAGTTCAACTTGAATGCATTAGGATTTATCATGAATACAAAGCTAACAACTGTGCGTATATATAAAGAATTGATTATTTTATTTATTTTATCTCTTGTTTTTTCATTGTTTCAAAATTGTGGTCAAATGAGAACTCCACAGGCTTCTGGAAACCTTGCTGCCTTAAGCTTTAAGCATTATGTACTCACTGACGATCAAGGTTGTATACTCTGTCACGATCAAGATAGACCATCTAAAGATCATGCTGATGGCGAAAATAATTGTAAGACTTGTCATATAACCTCTACATGGGAAGATACAAAATTAGGGACAAGTCATAACCCAACACCAAATAGTTGTAATAACTGTCATGGCTCAGGTCAAAGTTTTGACCAAATATCAGAAGTTTCCCCAACCCATATTGAAACTTCTGGACTAGATTGTATTTCTTGTCATCAATCCTCAATTCAAAATGAGTTTCAGGATTGGAAAAATAGTCTTTACCCACACACAACAACAAACCCAGCCACCTGTAACAGCTGTCACGACTCTGGTATGCGGTTTGATCATGTTTCAGATGAATCTAAACATGAAAAAATTGATAACTCAGGACAAGATTGTATTAGCTGCCATACAAATACAGTCACTGTTTCTATTTATACCACTTGGTCTGGTGCATTATTTAATCATGAGACAGCTAACGTACAATCTTGTAACAGCTGTCATGCCGATGGTGCAGATTATGATCTGTTTCCTGAGAAACATTCTGGTGTTGGGTCTGCGGATTGTGTGAGCTGCCACGGCGCCACTCTGACAAACTTGCCAATGCCAAAATTCACCAGTTGGCTAGGCTGGGATTTTAAACATGATTTAGCCGGAGTTCAAAATTGTGAAAGTTGTCATGGCAACACAATGAAGTATGATAAAATTTCAAATCTAACACCTACGCACATAGAAACCTCTGGTTTTGATTGTGTGGCATGCCACCAAGCTTCAAGCCAAGGCTCCTTTCAAGATTGGAATAATAGTGTTTACCCCCATGCCCTCACTCAGCCAGAAGCATGTAATAGTTGCCACAATTCAACTATGAGATTTGATCAAATTACTAATGAACCTAAACATAATAATATAGATAACGATGGTAAAGATTGTATTGAATGTCATTTAGAAACCGTAACAGTTTCAAATTACACAAGTTGGTCTGGTGCTATTTTTGATCATGCTACTGCAAATGTAGAAAGTTGTAACAGTTGTCATTCTAATGGAGCTGATTATGATTTATTCCCTGTGGGGCACTCAGTTGTAGGAACCGCCGACTGTGTTAGTTGTCATGGGGCCACGCAAACAGATACTTCCACACAAGCCGCATATACAGGCTGGCTGGGATGGCGCTTTAGTCATCCTGATGCAGACGTTCAAAGTTGTAACTCTTGTCATGAGAGTAACAAAAAGTATGGACAGAAAATTTCGAATTACACTGATCACATGAGCTTAGGTACTTCTGATTGCCTTGATTGTCATAGGGCTTCACAAACAAATGATCCCCAGGACGCTTATACGGGATGGAAGGGTGGTAAATTTGATCACCAAGCAGCAGGCTTAACTAGTTGTAACGGTTGTCACTCTGATGGTGCTAAAAATGATTTTTATCCTGCAAACCACTCAAACATAGGCTCAGCTGACTGTATTGATTGTCATAGTGCTACACAAACCAACAATCCTCAACCCGCTTATACTAGCTGGCTTGGATGGAGCTATAACCATACTTTAGCTAATGCACAAACATGTAATAGCTGTCATAACACAACTAAAAAATATGATAAAATATCTAGTGCAAACCCTGCGCACATAGGTACCTCTGGACTTGATTGTGTGGCTTGTCATCAGTCTACTACTCAAAATGGATTTTCGAGTTGGGAAAATAGTATTTACCCACACTCAATCATTGAACCAGCCACTTGTAATAACTGTCATAATGCCACCATGAGGTTTGATCATATTTCCAATGAACCTAAGCATAAAAATATCGATAACTCGGGACAAGACTGTGTGGTCTGTCACTCAAACACGGTGAATGTTTCTAATTACTCAACTTGGTCAGGTGGACAGTTTAATCACCAAAGTGCAAATGTAGAAAGTTGTAATAGTTGTCACGCAACAGGGGCTGATCAGAATTCATTTCCTTTAACCCACTCTGTAGTCGGCACTGCTGACTGTATAGCTTGCCATATGGCAACACAAACAAACACGCCGGAACAAGCGTACACCAGCTGGACTGGATGGAGTTTTAGCCATTCTGCCGCAAACGTACAGACCTGTAATTCTTGTCATAATAGTAATAAAAAGTACGGACAGGAAATTATGAATACCCCCAGCCACTTAACTGTAGGTAATTCGGATTGTGTGGATTGCCATATGGCATCTTTAGTTTCACAGTCAAATCCTACAGTCCCGGCATATTCAAACTGGTATGATGGTGTCTTTGATCACAATACTGCCAAGTTAAATAGTTGTAACAGTTGTCACGCAAATAATATGAGCCATGATAACTTTCCATCAACACATTTACCAGTTGGAACAGCGGACTGCATTAATTGTCATAAGGTTTCAAGTACTACATTTGTTGCATGGAGCTGGGAACAGACTTCTGATGATTTATATGACCATGTACGTGCCAATGCTACAAACTGTAATAGCTGCCATAATATTGGAAATCAATATGACAGTAAACTTGTGGCCTTTAAGATAATTAAGTCTCATACAACAGTAACAACAGCGCAATGTACTACCTGTCACTTGGCCTCCACTACAAATACGCCTAACCCCATGTATACTAGCTGGGCGGGTGCAGAAAAAGTACCAGAGAACATGAGTCTGCAAGCTGTTACTTACGGAACAAATAAATACTCTGTGACAATGCCAGGGCAATTTAATAACCCTCACCCTGATACCACAAATACCTCTTGTGCCAGCTGTCATGCCAATGAGGATTACAGTGTGAAAGCAAGAGACTATGCTCACACCGGTAATGAATCCTGTGTGCTTTGTCATCTAAAAGGCAGTAATAATATAAGCACAGGTAGGCTTACTCAAAAAGAACCAGGAGATAACAAACACGAAGATAGCGATGGTATTAATTGGTATTCTGGGTCTGGTAATAACCTAACACCTGAGGATTGTACTTTTTGCCATAGGGATAATAGAAATAATTTTAATTCTTGGAAAGAACCATAACTAAGGTTTAGTTGATGTAGATTCTTCGGCACTGCGATGTGTATAGCGGACTTGTATTAGTATGATTGTTCCTAAACACAAGTTCCATCTAGAGGTCTATATTGGCAAAGTCTCTGGCCATGATGCGATTGCTTTCAACTTGTTCTGGCTTCCCCAATACTTGCAAAATTTTTTGCTTTAATTCATAGGCTTCTGGTAAGGCCGGGTGGGTAAAGAGTAGATGATTCAAAGCAGATAGTGCTTTAGATTTTTGATCTGTTTCAAAGTAGGAAATGGCAAGCCACATCATACTTACAGGATAGTTTCGAGAAAAAGGAAACTTCTTTAGCATTTTCAAAGGCTCGATTCCAGCTAGGTAGTCTTTTTTATAAAAGCTTTTTTGTGCTTCCTTACCCAAATTCAAAATTTTATTATTTATCTCTGTTGGAGTTTCACGAGAACGGAACCAGGTCTTGATCTCATCTTCATCTTTCCCGAAAGAGCTCGCACTTTTGAGTATTCCATCTAATATTTGCTTGTGAACTTTTGGAAAACGAATAGGCATTCTCTTTGAAAGAGCTTTGAATAACTCATCCTCTGAAATTCCAGGGAACATTACTTTTAATCGCTCCACTCGGCCTTGAGCGAACCTTACCATCAGTAGCGGAGTAAAAGCTGTTTTAGAGTTGTAATGGTCAAAAGGAACTCGATGTTCCAGGTGTACGTTGTCGTCTGTATTGACGGGCCCGCCTTTAGTGTATTGATCGAGCTCTTTTTCCCCGCCATAATAAAGCTTCACTAAATCATAAGGGTCCTTAACACCAAATTTTTCTAATAACCCTGAGACTTTTTCTGTATTAAATCGAGCAATAAAATTATTCCAAGGAATACTTATAGGTGAATTGGATCCTAGGACAATTGAGTCATTGCCAACAAGAAATACGGCAACATGAGAAAAGCTTTTCCGTAAAGCCGCAAAGGCTGCTTTCAATGAACTGTCACTAAGTCCAAGGGTCTGAATCCATTGGCAAAAGATACCGCCTTTTTTTAGGCGCGCACTTGCAATTTTATAATACTCATAAGAATAGATATTTGTTGCGCCAGCAACTAGTGGACTAATAGGATCTGAAGTAATTATGTCGTAGTTCTTTTCTGTATATGTTAAATGGATTCGGCCGTCTTCAAGAATTACATTTGTTCGTGAGTCCTTGAGAGGAGAACCACTCATATGATCAAAATAAGAAGCGGCTCTAATAACACCTGGTTCAATCTCCAGAATATCTATGGCTCCAACATTTTTATGAGAGCTCAGGTGCCCCGTAGTTATACCGGTTCCGTAGCCAAGGACCATGGTGGAATCTGTTTTTTCGGATAAGAGAGCGGGCAATTGGCCCAGCAATAAAAGATGTTGGCTGCCGTTAAGGTCCGATCCGGCAACTGGTTTACCAGACATAGTCAGACCAATAGTTCCTCTGCCCGTGGCTCCAGCAATAATAGCGACGCTACCATTAAGTCCTTCTTCATAGAATATAGTGTGGGAGTCCTCCCTATTGTTATCTAAAATTTCATTGAAATTTTTAGATTTCATCAACATAAACATTCCACTGGTAGGCAAGAAACTAGCTCCCTCTGGAGAGAGCTGGAACGCAACCATTAACGCAAATATCACCATGGTCAGGAGATACCTCTTTCTGTGTAACTGCTTTGTGCCTTGATTGTGAAGTTTCCATAAAGCTACAATTCCGATAGAGATGCTAACTATTGACGCAGTTATAATAGTTCTGGAAATGCCCAAGGGGAGCAAAAAGAATCCCCCAATAATACTACCCAAAACGCCACCGATAGTATTTATTGCATAGACAAAGCCAGTATTAAACCGAGCTTTATGACCCTCGGTCTGTCCGAAGGCACTGAGAAATAATGGAAATAGCGCCCCCATTATAAATGTCACAGGAAAAACAATTAACGCTGTTACGATCAGTTGGGAGACTAAGTAGCCAAAGCCCGCCTGGCCCTCACCCAAAAGCCAAAAAAGGTGGCCGTAAAGGCTGGGGAGGTAAGGTCTTAGTATCAAGAAGCTTAAGGCAATAAAACCAATGAGGAGTTCCAAGGTGACAATCTCTGTAATTAAACACTTTATTTTTCTCAAGCGTCTGGCACCCCAAAGGCTACCCAAGGCAATTCCAACTAGAAAAACCGCAAGCATATTGGTAAAGGCCACCACTGTAGCTCCAAAGATATTTGCAAAATAGCGAAACCAAGCAATCTCATAGATCATGGCCATAGCGCCTGAGACTAAAAAAAGGTATAAAATCAATATACCTTTTGAGCTGATATTTTTTAGGTTAATGCGTGGTAGTGACTCTGTTTTAAAGGTGTGTGATCTAGATTTAGTCCACAGGCCAAGAGCAACTAATGCTACGATTAAATCCGATATTCCTGCCACATAAGTTGTGGCACGGAGGCCTATCCAGGGGACTAAAAGTGTACCCGCAAATAATGTTCCAGAAACCGCTCCCAAGGTATTAACTCCGTAAAGTAATCCTGCAGAAGACTCGAATTCAGAGTTGCTCTTTTTTAAATAATCCACAACTAGTGGCAAACTCATGCCCATGAGTAAAACAGGAAAAAACATTAAGACACTCACGGCCACGAAGCGGAAAAATAAAAACAAGCCAGGAGTGTCTCCAAAAGATGAATATACAAACGAAAAAATGGGTTTGGTTTGGTCAAAAATTGTCAAGGAAAGGAGGCCACTAAGAGCAATTAACACCTGCACAAAGCCATATAAAAGGATGGGGTGATGTTTGCTTAAATACCTATGGGTCACTACTAGGCTACCAAAACTCAGTCCCATCATAAATGCCGCCAATACAGAAGCTACAGCGTAAACCGAGTTACCCAGAAAATAGGATAGATATTTTGACCAAACCACTTCCAGCATGAGACTTGTGCCACCCGAAAGGAAAAAACAAATGATGATTAATAGTTTTTGAGCCCTCATATCTTCCCCTCTCTGCAATGTAGAATTCTAAGAGAGCTTTCCTTAAAGGTCAAATTATGGATTTAAATTATAAAACTAATGCTCAAGAAAATTGTCAGTGGCGGTTGGCATAATAGGAGCGTTACTTAGCTTCGACTCATAAAATACTTCTGGGCACAGTAACACTAGACTCAGGGTTAAAATCTCCTGATAAACTCTTAAGTATAGTTTTAGAGTCCAGGTCATCTATTAAAATTATCATAAAGAGACCAATGGTTGGGTGATAGACTTTGAAGGCATTTAATGTACGCAGTGTCCTTTTTCTCCCCAATATATTACGTTTCCAACAAGTGATGTTTCCACTCTACGGCATAGAAAAAGTATTTCTCTGGTTTAGCTTATTAAGTTGAGCCTTTCTAGACCATGGACCATTAACATATTGGTGTGTAAGCCGAAAAGATAATGAGAAGTAGATTTATGAGAAGATAGGGTGATTACGTGAATAAGCTTATCACAGTTAGAAATAAAATATTTTCACTATTTGTAGTGGTTTTATTAGGGGCAATTGCTTCGTATATGTTCTATGCCATATCTCTTTTTACTAAAGATAAAGAAGCTTATGTTTTTGAAAACAAACAATTGCTGTTAGAGAATATCTCAAGTGAACTTAAGGTAGCTCTAAATAAGAGAAAAAATATTGTCTCAGAATTACATAACCAATTACATCACAAAAAAAAGAATCAAGTATCACAAGCTTTAGCTTCTGAGAAGATGAACAATAGTGGTCTTGTTTATTATAAATTTTATAAAATGAATAAGAGTATATTTTCATATTCTTTAGCTGAATTTCTAGAGATCAATGACTTGTCAAAAAACTATTTTCTACAAAATTATAAAGATGAAAATCAACTTTTTGTAAGTTTAAAAAATAATGATTTTGAGTATTTAAATAGATCAAAAAAAGGTGCGCCGCCATTAATAGGTATTATATATAAAAATAATGACTCAGTGAGTGTATCTTATTTTAAGGCACAGCCTTTTTTTGAGTTAGTGTCGAAGTCAAAAGATTATAAAGTATTTGTTTCTGATTCACGTAAAAATATTCTATTACATTCTGAATTAAAATTTATGTATGAGCAGAACTCAAAAGTTGATCATGATCTATTTACAAAATTCAATCTTGAAAACCTGAAGAGGCAAACGGGAGAATATAAAAATAAAAAAGGAGAGTCATCACTAGTTTCACAATTCAAAATAGAAGAAGATGGGCTTCAGATTTTTTCTCAAATATCCACAAAAAATGCATTTTCTGCAGCAAAAGTATTAGTTAATAAAACTTTGCTTTTTAGTATATTTTTAATTTCTATCATGACCGTCACTGCTCTAGTGTTTGCGAATGGTTTTACAAAACCCATAGACGCACTTTATATGGCAACACAGGAGGTCGCTAAGGGGAATTTCTCTATTCAAGTGAAAGTGAGTTCTAAAGATGAGGTAGGCGCTTTAGCCAGATCATTTAATTGGATGATTCAAGAGATTCAAAAGCTACTCAAGGAGACACATCAAAAAGCATTATTAGAAAAAGAACTAGAAACAGCAAAGCTTGTGCAAGAAAGTTTATTTCCTGAGGTTAATTTTGAAAGTGAAATCGTTAAAATGAGTTCTTTTACCGAACCGGCCACTCAGTGTGGTGGTGATTGGTGGGGCTATCAACAGGTGGATAATGATTTATATGTGTTAATTGGGGATGCTACTGGGCACGGAGTGCCATCAGCTTTGATTACCGCTGCAGCACAGTCAAGCTTTACCACACAAGTTAATTCGGCCATTGAAAATAATTATAAAATTGATACAGCTCAATTAATGACAGGACTAAATCGTGCAATTTATTCGGCTAGTAAAGGCCGAATTAAAATGACATTTTTTATTGCAAAAATCAACTTGATATCAGGTGGCTGTGAGTACACAAATGCCTCTCATGATGTGCCATTTATATCTATGTCTCCCAAAGAGACTAACAAAGATGCATTACGCAGCCGAGATAATTTAGAAAGTTTATCAGGATTTAGTGACCCTGTTCTTGGTGCTGAATTTAATTCAACATATGAGAAGCATTATTATCAACTCAACCCCAATGACGTACTTTTTTTCTATACTGATGGAATTACCGAAGGTGCCAATGTTAATCATGAAGAGTGGGGCGAGTCACGTCTTTTAAGAAGCTTAGTGAAGGTTTCTCATGAGGACGTAAGTGAGATTTGTGATACTATTGTAAAAAAAGCTTATAAATTCTTTGGAGAAACAGAACGTACAGATGATATTACAGTGGTAGTAGTTAAATATTATGGTAATGAGGTTTCAGCACATATTAAGGAGGCTTCATGAGTGATAACATTAAAATAGATCTGATCACTTCAGATGAGAACTTTTTCCAGCTATGTAAGAGTATAGTTGCTGATTTGAAATTCGAAATTTCAAAAGTGAGTGTTGAGATGGTTTCATCGCAACTTTTAATTATAGATGGGCTTAATATGAGTGTAGCACAAATAACGTCCATTTTCGAGAATTCAAAATTAATTAAAAAAGATGTCATACTCATTTCTAACTTAGATTTAAAAAAATTCCCTCAAGAAATCACACATTATTATTTTTATTTACTTGGTTATAATAAGGACTTGTTTTCAACAGACTTAAAAGCGCTTTTAACGTCTCTTTCACCATATGCAGAATTTAGTTTTGAGAACTACTTAGGGGATGACACATACATCCAAAAACTTTCATTTAATGAGTATAATCAAAAACAACAATGTTTTGTAGCACTGGAGAGATCTTTCTCAAAAGTGAGAGGATTTCCCGAAATGTTTGCTCATGCCTCTGAAATACTATCTGAGGCAATTATGAATGCATTCTTTGATGCTCCTGTGGATAAGAAATCTGGTAAAAAGTTGCATTACCAATATTTGAGAAGGAGTAATCCAAAACTAGAAGATAACTTATTATGTGAAGTTAAAATTGGTGTGAATAAAAAATATTTAGCGATTTCAATAACTGACCCCTACGGTTCTTTGAATTTAAATCAAGTTAGAGAAAAATTTAAAAGTACAAATGAACTTAACATAAATATTGTTGGTGAGGGTGCTGGGTTGGGTTTATTTTCAATGTTAAATTCAGCAACTCAGCTAATTTTCAAAGTGAATCCAGGTGTTAAAACAGAAGTCATCGCATTAATGTGTATTACCCGAAGACAACAAGTTTACGATACTTTAAACAAATCCATATATTTTTTTAATGAAGGAGAGTCTCATGTCAAAGTTGCTTGAAATTATTCAAAATTCGGACGGAGATCGATTGTTGGTACATTTTATTGGTGAAATGGATGGAAATGCAGATTATTCAGAAATTTCATTAGTGGGGGTGAAGTATTTTGAAATTGATTTTAGTCGCATTAGCTTAATTAACTCTACAGGTGTACAGTCGTGGGTAAAATTTATTACGGACCTACCTGATCATTGCGAATTAGTATTAAGAAAATGCAGTGCAAGAATTATTAATCAAATGAATCAATTTTCAGGGTTTTTAGGAAATAAAAAGGTAAGGGTAGAGAGTTTTTTTGCCCCATATTATTGCGAATCTTGTGATAAGGGTATGGATGTGCTCATAAAAAAAGAAATGATGAATAAAAATGATGAAGTAATGCAGGCTCCACAGTCAAGTTGTACACAATGTGGTGCTGACTTAGAGTTCGACAGTGTAGCGTCTCGTTACTTCAGTTTTATAAAAAGATATGGGGTGCTGGATTGAAAAACTTATTAAATAAATTATCCATTTTTAATGGGTTATCTACAGCCATGGTGGCACTAGATAAATCCAACAATGAGGTCATTTACTGCAATCAAAGTATGGGAGATCTTTTAGGTCTAGATGTAAAAGATTTTGTCGGAGAAAATTTTATAAATTATTTTGGTGATGAAGATCAGGAACGAGCAGCATCTGCAATTAAAGCTATTAATATGAGTGATCTCATTCGAGAATTTAAGCTAAATTTAAAAAAAAGAAGCGGCAAAACCATAATTGTAGATCTTGGTGTATCAAATTTTAAATTTGATGGTTCGAACATGGAGTGCATTTTAGTAAATACTTACGATGTGTCAGAATTACATAAAGCTCATACTAAACAAAAAGAAATGGAAAGAGCTCTGGCCCATTCTTTAAGAATGGCAGAAATCGGAGGATTAACCTCTAGTGTTGCTCATGAATTTGGTAATCCGCTAGCAATCATTACAGGTTATGGAAATAATTTGAATAAGATTCAACCAGAGAAACTAACCGTTGAGTTCATTCAAAGTGTTGGAGCCAAACTTTTAAGTGCAGCTCATCGTATGAACGATATGGTGAAAAACATGAGAAATATGGCACGACAAGATATGGCTGAAGAAGACAAAAAAGACACAGATCTTATTAGTCTAGTACAAGACTCTTTGGTCCTAACTAAATTGAAACTACTGAAGGCTAATGTAAGCGTTGATGTACAATCTGAAGTTGCGAAAGTACAGTGTCTACCGTCACAAATCCAGCAAATTATTTTAAATATTATTAGTAATGCTGCAGATTCTTATGATGATACTGATATTGAAAATCGTGAAATCAAAATTTGGGTAGAAGAAAATGCATTTGAGGGGCAACTTTTGTTAATGATTGCAAATAATGGTCCAGTGATTCCTCCTAAGATACTTTCTAATATTTTTAATCCATTTTTTACCACAAAAAAAATGAATAAAGGGACGGGTTTGGGGCTATCGATTTGTCATAATATTATGCAAAATCATAGAGGGCGTATTTGGGCCTCCAGTGATCAAGAAAAAGGTACAGTGTTTACATTAGAGTTTTTAGTTGCCGGTGTGGAACAGAAGAACAAGAGATCTATTTTGGTAGTTGATGATAATATGACATTTAGGCAGTTTATGGTTTCGCAATTACGTAGAGAGGGCTTTTTTGTTTTTGAAGCCCAAGATGGAATTGAAGCACTAGCTGTTCTAGATTCTTCAGATATTGAGGTGTTACTCACAGATATTAATATGCCAAGAATGGATGGAGAATCTTTAATTAGTGTAATAAATAATAAAAAATCAGAATTATTAGTCATTGGTATGAGTGGAGAAGCCACTCATAATGATGCACAATTAGAGTGTCAGAGGCTAGGAATAGAAGGCTTTTTATTTAAACCTTTTGGTATCAAGGAAGTTGTCAATATTGTGGATTCATACTTTGAGACACAGCAGAATAAAGAAGCAAGCTAGTATTTAAGGAGCTGCAAGCCAAAGTTCAATGCCATTGGAACCATCATCGGCTTGTAAAAATAAACTTGTGCCATCAGTATTCATTTCTGTAGGTGTGCTGTGACCTACTCCAGAATTAATGTCTTTAAACATTGTTGTTCCGTCAGTGCTACCATCGGATTTCCAAAGTTCTCTTCCATTAATTCCATCATCAGCTTGAAAAAACAAAGTGCTCCCTACAGCTATTAATTGTGTTGGAGAAGAGGGGGGAGCGCCTGTTTGAATATCTTTAACCAGCACAGTACCACCGCTTGTACCGTCTGACTTCCACAGTTCTATACCGTTTGTTCCATCATCAGCTTGAAAAAACAGTGTGCTCCCAACAACAGTTAAGTTTGCTGGGGCGGAAGCTGCTGCTGGTCGAATGTCTTTAACCAATACCGTTCCACCGCTTGTACCATCTGATTTCCAAAGCTCAATACCGTTTACACCATCGTCTGCTTGAAAAAATAACGTGCTACCAACACTAGTAAGAAAATTTGGATTTGAATTCGTCCCACCGCTTCTTATATCTTTAACAAGAATGGTACCACCGGTTGTACCATCAGATTTCCATAGTTCCGTGCCATTAATAGCTTCGTCTGCTTGAAAAAAAAGAATACTTCCAATAGCAGTAAGCTGATTTGGGTTAGAGTTATTACTTCCAGTGGTACGGATATCTTTAACCATGACAGTGCCACCAGTGGTGCCATCAGATTTCCAAAGTTCCATACCGTTGGTGCCGTTATCGGCTTGAAAAAAAAGAGTACTTCCAACCACGGTTAGTTGAGCTGGGTTTGAGTTATCACTTCCGGTGGTACGAATATCTTTAACCATCACTGTGCCGCCGCTTGTACCATCTGATTTCCAAAGTTCTACACCATTTGTACCGTTATCACCCTGAAAGAAAAGGGTGCCTCCCATTGCTGTTAGATTTGTAGGGTTGGAATTATCATTCCCTGTTGTGCGGATATCTTTCACCATCACTGTGCCACCAGTTGTGCCATCAGATTTCCAAAGTTCAACACCGTTTACTCCATCATTGGCTTGAAAAAAAAGAATGCTTCCCATAGCTGCTAAATTTGCGGGTGCCGATCCAAGGGCTCCACTTTGAATATCTTTAACCATAACCGTTCCACTTGTTGTGCCATCGGATTTCCATAGTTCTATACCATTTGTACCATCGTCAGCAGAGAAAAATGCCACTCCATTTATGATAACTATTTCACTGGGTGTACTATTTGCAGCTCCGCTATTAATATCACTCACAAGAAATGGGTTAGATACAGTCCATGTGTAGCTGGAAGTGGTTGAATTATTACCGGCATTATCCGTGCTATAAACCTCAAAAGTATGTGAAGCTTGACTTAAGCTTGTAAAAGATTTTGGGCTACTACATGCGCCAAAACCTCCACTATCTAATTGACAACTATAACTCGCAACACCAGATCCTCCGGTATCGGTACCTGAAAAACTAAAGCTTGGATTTGTGAGCACAGATGGATCCAATGGTTGAGAAGAAATACTCACATTGGGTAGCGTGGCATCGTGCTCAATAGTTAAATTATTGGCCACTTGGTTTAAGTTACCAGCGCTATCAGAGGCTTTTCCAGCAGCTAGTGCTATTGTAACGTTACCATCAGCACTGGGTGTCACCTCAATAGTGTATTCTAAGGCCGAATTAGAAATAAAATTAGACAAAGTGGCATTTGTAATAGACAGGTCACTTGAGGCAAAGCCACTAACATTTTCAGAAAAAGTAATAGTGGCAATAAAAGAAGAACTATTTGAAGGTGAAAATTGAGCTGTTGTTAAAGTTACAGCGGGATCTGAGGAATCATTGGGTGTTTTGTTAATGAGGCTACCGGCAATATTAATAGCATCTCCAGATTGATTACATCCGAAAGATATTACTATTAAAAAATAAAAAACCAATTTTGAACTTAATTTCACTAACGTTCCTATGTTGAGCTCAGAGTTCATTATCTCACAATGTTTACATCCAAGCGAATTTTATGGTTAGAGTGTATAGTTTTGAATGTATTATTTAGATACTATTCTTAAAACAATACACAATAAGTCACATTCAAAACCCATAACCACTCATAATCATAATATTAAAAAACTGTTGTTCTGTATAAGCACTTTCTGAAGTTGCATTATCTAAACTCACGTTAAGTTGTAAACTTTGTGTAGATTGTTGTACCCGAAGTGCAAGCCACCATTGAGCCCAATGATGACGACCTTCAGCAAAGTATTCAGTAAAAATTGAATTGGCAAAAGGGGACATGCTTATATGTAAATCTGAGCCCACTGTTGTTCTCAATTTTGTGTCTAACCACCAATATTGGATAGCCCCAGAGAGAAATAAATAATTTTCCACTAATCGCTTTTCTTTTAAGGCTGTTCCTTCATTGACAACATAGCTTCTGTTTAAAGATTCGAAACCTAGCCAGCCTATATAACCTAAACGTTGATTTTTATTGTAACGCATTTTTGCACTCAATTGCATACGCTGGTTCTGAATAGTTAAAGGTGTAATACTGTTATCTGAACTATTAGTGAAATTTAGATCACCAAAATTATTCTCAAATTTTGCAGCCACACCCCACCAGCTTTTTTTAGGCCACCAATGTGCTTTGGCGGTAACTGTGCTAAGGTTATCTTGTGCAAGGCCTGTGGGTATATTTGATGAACTGTTCGTCCCAGTTTGTTGGAATTTAAACTGTGTGAGACCATACCCTAACCCTAGGGCCCAATTAGATTTAGCCACGATATTAAAGCTACCGATTTCACTTAATGCTGTTTTTTGTACTAGTGATGCCGGTATCCGACTTCCTTGATCTTGTGTAAGATCTGCAAAGACACGCCAGTAGTATTTAGTTTCAGTACTTAGCTTAATTTCATAAAAATTAAAAACTGTATTTTTTTTATGAATGATACTTTTGAAATCATTGTCCTTTGAAACTTCTAATTTATAACTAAATACTTTGTCTAACTTGTTCCAATTAAAATGAATTAGCTTTTCATGTCTTTGAGAGATTAGTGTTTTATTTAATGGTTTTTGTAATTCTAATGCAATATTTTTTACATAATGAAAGCTGACTCGTCTTTTTTTGCTCCAACGACTGATGGCTAGAGGACCCATATAGGCTTGTACCCTCCAGAACAGTTTTTTATTTCGTGGATGAAGTATTGAAAAATTATTTTCTTTAATATTTTTTTCAATTTCAATATGTTTAAAATTAACATCAGAAGTGATTTGAATAGTATAGTTTTCTGATTTGGGGAGATCTTTCCAACTCAGTATTAATGGTTCAAATTTATTTTTATAAAATACCTCATAACCGTGTGCAGGACTAATCAAGATTGGTGCTTCGAAAATAGTTATTTTTGGAACTTCAGGTATGATTAAAGGTAAAGATATTTTTGGAGCTGTGGGCAAAGTTCCCTTGGAAATTTTCATGGCCTTATTCTTTGTCACATTAAAGCTATACGCCTTTGAATAGGAGGAACTTTGGTTATCCTGCCATATTGTTTTAACATGCCAGTAGTATTGGCCCTCTTTTATTTTTGGATAATAAAAGGAATTGAGGTCAGTTTGCTGAGAAGTTAAAATATCTTTAAAATGAATGTCCCTTGCAACTTCGATGTTATAGCTATCAGCTTTAGATAGGCTGTCCCAATAAAAACTAATATCCCGACCTGACTTATTCTGGTTATCTTCTATAGAAAAACTAAAGTGACTTTTATCAAGTGGCTCTATAAGTGATGGAGGAGTGTTCATCACTATTTGAATAAATTGTTCAGAACTTAATTTCCAGCCATCTCCTTTTTCTTTTCTTGACTTTACACGCCAAAACAACTTGCCATTTAAACTGGGAAATTTTGCGCTTATTTCAGTTTGAACTGTTTTTTGTGAATAAATAATATTTCTAAATTCATGATCTTTTGCAACTTCAATAACTACACTTGAATTGTTTTTAGAAGTTTGCCATTTAAATTGTATTTCTGGGTCATTCTTATAGTACAACTTCTTATCTGCAATTGGTTTGATAAGTTCAATGTTTAAAGTTTCTAATTCGGTAATAACACCAGCCTTATCAATAATCAAACGTTGATTTTTTTTAATCGCAATTTTTTCTCCATTTTTTGAGGCCACCACTTGGCCTTTAAGTACAGTGATTTTTGAAGACCCATCTTTTGCACTTTGCAATTGAACTTTAGCATCCTTAGATTCTATTTGAGTTTCTGTATCACCAGTAATTAGAACTAATTTTGACTTTGTTTTTGTGAGTGAAGCTGTAATGTTTCCTCGTTTTAGGTTTGCTCTTTTTTCTGTATTACGTTCATCAATGACCACTAATGATGAGGAACCAATATTAAGTTTACTTCCATCGGAAAAAACAATTTCTGCTTCTGAATTGGAGTCAGTAAATAAATGATCATTTCTATATAATGGTGCTTTGTTTTTTACATTTTTCCAAATGGGAATATTTGTAGAACGTCTACGTACTGAGTTTTCTTTATGATTTATTTTTGCTATTGGTTCTTGGGTTATATTATTTTCAGTACTTGTAGATAGAATCTCATAATTAATAAAAAGTAAATAACTTGAGGTTATGGCCACAGCTGTGGCTACAAAAAATATAAATAAATCAAAGTGGCGAAACCCTATTTATAACCTCATTTTTTCATGACAAAGAGAAAGGCCTTGTCCTAGACTATATCGGTATAAAACCAGTAATTATAAATAGATATGGGCTAAGGGAGGGGAACAAAAAAGGTTTGTTTCGTGTATATCTCGACTGTTTTCAGTAAGTGCTTTTGAATATCTTAAATACACCTATTAATGAAGATAAGAGGACCAGACTAATGTACCATTACCATTACCATTAGATTGAGCATTTAAAGTAATGAGTCAGTTGTTAAAATCTAAAAAAATAGAAAGCTTCATTGAATAACTATTGAGAAATAACTAGATTGATAATTGTATTTTTCGACGAGGAGAAAGAATAAGATGAATGATTTTCATATCGGGCATACTGCTGTTACTAGCAGAATTCTTTTCGTATTTGGACTAGAAAACTTCTCAAAAGAAATTCAAAAAAATTCAGATGAGAAATTCAGAAAATTTCTCAGTAATACAACCATGTTTTCAGGAGTTGGAGTCTTGATTGGAGCCATGATCATGGCCGTTGTCCAATCAAGTTCAGCAACTTCAGTCATTACTATTAGTTTAGTAAACGCAGGTGTTTTGTCATTTAAAAATAGTGTTGGAATCATTTTTGGAGCAAATATTGGTACAACTGTAACGGAAAGATAAATTAACAAACTTTTACAATTTAATCATTGGAAATTACAGTTGGGTCGACGAGCAAGCTAAAGTAGACTTGGCTGAAAAACAAACAAATGAGTTTGATACGCTCCGAAACCTTACTTGGTCTTATATGTCTTGTTTGTCTAAAATTGAGACATCTCCTGCCTATATCAGAACTCCTTTTTAGCTTAAGACTTATGGCTAAAACACCGATATATTAACTAGTGATAGCTTTTACTAAGGCTTTAAAATAAGGAACGTTTTTTTTGAAATTTTTTTTATTCTTTATTCTTTATTCTTTTTTGGTTAGTGGCTGTCGATTAGACGATAACCAGATTAAAGGAGATGGTATCTCATCGAGTGGTCCAACAAACCCAGATGATCCCAATAATCCTGTGATTTCTGGACCAAACCAATTAAAGTTTATATATACAGCTTCAGACAAAGTAAATTTCTCTCCTTTAGATGATCTAGTTATTCATATTTTAGACTCATCAAATAATTTAAATATTAACAGTAACGTTGCTGTGACCTTAACCATTAGCACCAACCCCTCTGCACGTACTGCCGCATTTGTAAATAACGGATCCACCTCCATTACACTAAATGCAGTATCCGGAGTAGCTGATTTTTCACATGTGATGATTGATGAGTTTGGTACAGGATTTGTCATTACAGCTAGTACCCCAGGGTTAAATAACGTGAGCACTAATGTTTTTAACATTACTGGAAAATCTAAAATTTATCGATCCTTTGGTGTTGGCTCCACTACAGCCATTGAAGATTCAGATACAAATGCTCGCTCTTTAAGTATTACAGGTAAAAAAGCGACATTCTCTTTAGCTGTTGCAGGCAATATTGGTGTGGGTGATATTATTCAATATGACTCTGATGGTGGAGGTGACGGTAGTGCTACCAATGCCATTGATAGCTTTGTTATAATTCAACGTAGATTATCTTCCACAGAATTTTTAATTCATAAGCCGGATTATAGCCAACCTACGGAAACACTAAGTGATATGGATTTTAGTATTTGTCGGGCATCTATTTCCTTAAATGATGCTGAAGATTTGATTGAAAATGAAGCTTGTATAGATGATGCCCTGGGTGCTCCATTAGATTTTGATGCCGATGTTGGTGGACGTGATATTACTACTAACAACGAACAATGGAATATTGCTTTTTATGCTGATGCCATTGAAACAGCGGCTTTAATTGCAGAAACAGGTTGGACTCTATCCGCTGAAAGTTATATTCGTTTTTTTACCCCTAATAAATTATCTGAAGTGGGCATTAGTCAACGACACGATGGCAAGTGGAACAACAGCAAAGCAAGAATGGAAGTTATGCATTATTATGCCGGGTTTAGTATTCCTACATTTAAATATTTACGTATAGAAGGGTTTCAGATTCAAAATAACTACAACTCAAGTGCAGTTGCACCAGGATCAGGAATTACCTTTGGAACAGGAGCTGTAGGTTCTGGAGAAATTTACTTCACAGATAATGTCATAACTAAGACGGCTTATACTGGTGATATTACTGAAAGTTACGGCATTGCAATTTGGTCGGGATCAAATGATAAAAAAATTATTATTGCGAATAATGTGATATCTGGTTTTAAAGAGGGCATTTCAAAAAGAAATACAACTGATAACCTCAATCTAATAGTTTATAATAATACCGTTGGAAACTTTTTTTCTATTGCATATAGAATTGGACGATATGGATCTAACGATAAATATAATATTAAAAATAATGTGGTTGAAAATAACAATAGTTTGGGTTTGGACTGGTTTCTTGACGACACCGCTGGAGTTAGTGATCTATATGAAAATAATCATTCCACTGATAGTACAGCACCTGGAAACAGTACTCAAACTGGTCATATTTCGTTTATGGGATCTACAAGTATTGATTACCGCTTAGCTGCATCAGATAATTTAGCTAATAATACAGGCTTAGATTTAACCAGTGATCCTGATTATGTCATAAGTGAAGATATAAAAGAGGCGCCCATCACTACAACTTTTCACTTAGGGGCCCATGCCTATAAAGAATATAATGGGTCGACCATGACCACCTGGAGCCAATATGGATCAGGTACAGCTGAAGACCCGTATGGAATATTCAATAAAGCTCAGTTGAAAGATCTTGGTAATAATGGCTGTGGCAATGGCAATGCAACAGCTTGTGATAAAGAATTTTCTATTTTTGAAGATATTGATTTAAATAATGAAGCTTATAATCCAATTGGAGATAGTGGGGACCTATTTTCTGGAACTATAAATGGCAATGGCCATATAATTCAACAAATCACTATTCCTGCTGGTAATGATGGCGGCCTCATTGGAAAAAGTTGTAATGCAGTTATAGATAATTTAACTTTAACCAACTTTAGTCATTCTTCTGGTAGCACTGGAATAGGTGCACTGGTGGGATCAGCAGCTTGTTCTCTCACTGTTGATAATGTGAAAGTTACAAGTAGCAGTTTTACTTCAACCACCGGTGGAAGGATTGGTGGACTCATCGGGTATTTTTCAGGGACCAACATAACAGTGAGTAACTCCATGACAGATGCCACGGTCACCTGTAAAAACTATTGTGGTGGACTTATGGGGATTTTAGAAGCTTCGGCGGTAAGTTCAATTGATAACACCTATACTAAAGGAAATACAATTCATACCACATCTAGTCCTGAATCAGACTTGGGTGGATTTATTGGGGTTGTAAACTCCCTTGGAGTTAGTATTAACATTTCAAATAGTTATACTACTGGTACTGTTACAGGTAGTGGACCCAATGTGGGCGGGTTCATTGGTGCACATAAAGCTAACGGAATAATTATTAACAGCTATTCAACAGGGTTAGTGAGCAACGATACCTCTGATCACACTGGTGGATTTATTGGCTTAGTTAGTGGGGCGAGTACCATTTCGGATTCTTACTCTCTTTCAGATGTTAGATCTACAGGCAGTTATATCGGTGGTTTTATTGGCGCCGGTGATAGTTCAAATATAGGAACTTCAGTTTCTAATAGTTGGGCTTTGGGTGATGTAAAAGGTTTTATGAGAGCGGGGGGATTCATTGGTACCAATAGTGGTGTTTCAATTTCCTACTCTCATGCACATGGTAATGTGCAATCTGATGAGCAAACAGGTGGGTTTGTTGGAAACAACATCAGTACAAGTGGCACTTTATCATGGTCCTACGCTACAGGTGAAGTAAAATCAAATGCAAGTGTAAGAACCGGTGGATTTGTAGGCTTATCAGAAAAAGGAATCACAGATAGTTACGCCACAGGAAACGTTTATGGTGGTAATACGACCGGAGGGTTTTCTGGACAAGGTCATGGTGACACCACTCGATCATTTGCTACAGGTAATGTATATGGCGCAGACAATACTGGTGGGTTTGTTGGCGCACAGTCTGGGGCTACTTATGGAAATATTTTTGCCACTGGAAATGTTTATGGGGCAAATAATGTGGGAGGAGTTGCTGGAATTACTGGTTTTGCTAATCGATCTTATTCTACAGGTGCTGTTTTTGGAAACACAAATGTGGGTGGTTTTATTGGCCGAGCGACCCTAGACAATTTAGTGCAATCGTATACTCGTTCCAAAGCCTATGCTAGGACTCCGCCAGCTTACGCTTTTGTTGCTAACCCCAGTGGAACTACTGTCAACTGGATGAATAACTATTGGGATTCAGAAATAGAATCCTCCGATGGAACTAATTTATTGGCTTCTGATGCAGGGAAATACGAGTCTAGAACAACAACACAACTTAAATCTAAACTATCTCCACTCAACGGCTTCGATATGACAAACGACTGGACCATGGTGGATGGGTCTTCCTTTCCCATTCATCGTTGGGACATCAGAGCACAATGTATTTTAAATGCTAATGCCAGCACCTATAATGCTATTGGCAATGGCGTACTAGGCGACCCTTATATTTTATGTAATAAACAACAACTTTCACATTTAACCACAGATGGCTGCGGAATAGGCGCAAGCGTAGATTGCAACAAAGTTTTTTATTTAGGCGCAGATATCGACTTAAAAAACTCAGCACCCACTCAGCAAATTGGCGTTTATCCAAACAATTGTTTTTCAGGTATTTTTGATGGTCACCTTGGCAGTATTATAAGTTATTCTTACACTGCTGGTAGTGACGACAAAGGACTTTTTAATTGCAACTCAGGGACTATCAGAAATTTAAAAATGAAAAATATTTTTATGCAAGCCGATGATCAAGTATCCGGCCTTGTGGTTTACTCTGATAATGGAAAAATTATTAATTCTCATGTTGATGGAGTGATTGATGCTGGTGGCTACCACATAGGAGGACTGGTTGCTCGGTCCTATAATCGTTCATTAATATTGTACTCCTCCTTTAGTGGAACACTCAATGGTAATAGTAGAATCGGAGGAATTCTTGGTAGAGGTGACGGTCATGAAATCATTATGAATTCAAATTCTTATATTAAAGATATGGAAATCAACTCTTCTGCTGCCGGCATTTTAGGGGCCACACTTTCTCCAGCTAGTGACGGTGGAATTTATAAAACATTTAGCTTAGGGGCCATTACTGACACAGGCTCAGGCTATGCCGTTGCTGGAATATCCACTGGTGGAGGAAAGGTTTATGAATCTTTTTCTGGATTAGATATAACTTTAAGTGCAACAGCAAGTTATGCTTCTGGCCTTGGTGCATCAGATGCCGACTTTTTTGATTCTTACAGTATTCAAAATGTATTATCCTCAGGCTATTCGGTATCAGGCTTAATCAACGGTGGTTCCACAACAAGAAGTTATGCCGTATCTACAAGCCTGCTACAAACAGGGTCTGGTGTTCCTAATGAGTTTTGTGCTAATTGCAGTACGAGTAATTCTGCAGATTCATATTGGAACTCCAGTACTTTTCTTGGCGGAGCAGGTGACCCTGGGCATATAACCCCATTAACCACAACGGAAATGCAAGATGACATAAATAAAGCCACCAACTTTTTAAATTGGGATTTTATAAATACATGGTTTATAGGAGATGGAGTAAGGTCACCACAACTGCGGTGGATGTATCATTCTGTTTGCCAAGACAACCCCACCGCCACTACGTTTAATGCTATTGGCGCAGGAACCTCAGATAATCCATATAAGATTTGTTTTAAAGAACAACTCACTCATTTAGCTGCAAACTGTGGAGCCGTTGGCACTTCGTGTTCACAAAATTATTTGCTTATGAATAATGTTGATTTAAATAATGACGTTGCTATGACTCCCATTGGAGATGCCATAAACCCATTCACTGGAACTTTTGATGGGCAAAACCATTCTATTTATCGTTTGTATTTAAATAACCCTACAACAGGTGATCAAGGGTTGTTTGGTGTTACTCAAGGGGTAGATTCTTATATCAGTAACCTGAATTTAGTGGATGTAAACATCACCGGTCAGGGGAATGTTGGATCCTTAGTGGGAAGAGGAAGAAGCACACAATTTAATAATATAACAGCAAGTGGCAAGGTCATAGGAAATGGAGATGGTGTAGGTGGACTCATTGGAACAGCAACACGTTATAATATTTCTGATAGTACTGAAATTAAAAACTCAAATGTAAGTGTCACAGTTGAAACGGTTGGCACTTTTGAATTTACTGGTGGTTTCATCGGTAGCGCTGGAGGCTCAGACTACACTCTTATAATAAATAACTGTCATGCTACAGGGAGTGTTACAGGTCGCAGAAATGTGGGTGGCTTTATAGGTGGCTTTCACGGGACAAAAATAATTAATTCATCATCCTCAGGAACAGTCTCTGCGAGCTATGAAAATGCAGGCGGTTTTATAGGGCGCACAGAAATATCCACTGCAGTTATCACCAGATCATATAGCCGATCCAACGTAACTGGGACTAGTAAAGTTGGAGGCTTTATTGGAACTATAAGATTTGGAACAATTAGTAATAGCTTTGCTACAGGAAGCGCCACAGCCACATCTGGTACTGCTGGAGGGTTTGTGGGTAATGTTGAATTTGATAACACCACAATTATATTTACAAATAACTATTCTTCTGGAATTCCTGTAGGGTCCACAAAGCATGGATTTGTTGGTTACAGGCTTAACGGGGCTGCAAACTCAGCACTAATGACAAATAACTACTGGGATGAGACTGCCTCCACAGAACCTGAAGGTACATCACCAGAGACCAGTGGAAAATTTGAACACCTCACTGCTGCAGAAATGATGATCGATACTAATTTTAGTACTTGGAACTTCACTACATTAAATCAAGAAATATGGGCAATGATCCCTGGAGAAGCTGGACCAAGTTTACGTAAGTAATGGTAATTTAGAGGCTGAGATGTAATATTAAGATTGAGGTAGTGATACTTCAGTTACTTCTAGATGGAATGCTCAAGTGCTCTCATTTCATCAGTAACACTCATGGCGCCACCTTTAAGACTATTAAGATCTCCTTCATAGTCCGATTTATTTACTATAATAAATAAGCTATTAAGTTTAATACCATATATTGGGCTCACATTTCGAAACATACCAAAATAAGCATCCGCAGTTCCATCAATTAAACGCAACTGCATGCTAGATTTAATTTGATTTAACACAGTTTCGATATTCTGTTTACTGAGATCAGCATTGTCATACTTTATAAACTCAATGAAACTATCTGTTTCATCTAGGGCAACACCATCTGGAGTAAAAAAATGAATCTCAATTTTATTGTTAATTTTACTATAGGCATGCTCAAAATTTTCTCCTTGAAAATAAATAGGAGCAAAATTATTTTTTTGTTTTTTATAAAAAAAGATGGCTGCAATAACCACAATAGCTGCAATTATTAATTTTTTACTATCATCCACAATCGACCTCTTTAGTGTCGTAATCTAAAAATTATAAGTTCTTTATCTAGGGTATTATAATTAACCATATGTATACAATTCAAACACTCAAGCCTGTGACTTAAGGCTGGTTGTGTATGCTCACAGAATTTATTTTAAATCTCACAATTTTGATTCAGGAGAACATAAGGTCATATGAGAATGGGTGGAAATAGCCCTTCTCTAAACATTAGACTCTTTATCTAGGGTATTGAGTTTAAAATTGATATGTTGGTCTAATTTTTTTTCAGATTCAAATTCAAACTCAAAATCAATGAGCTTACGTATTTCATCGAATTTTTTATAAAGCTCCATTTCTGATTGAGCTCCAATATTCACTAAGGCGTATACAAAGCTGCCTTCATCTTGAGGTTCAGAGGACAAGCGCCGACCCAGTTGGCCAAATATGTTTATACTACAGTCAGAGTATCTGGTATAAATTCTATTTAAGGACTCTTCACTAGGTACACGACGAATGACCTTGTCCTCAAAGGTGCGTAAGGCAAGAGCAGCAGCATATTTAAACTTACCCTTTTTCAATTCTAATACTGGCTTGATCCCAGTAGCCAGATCTAATTGCACCTGGTAGGTGTTAACCCCGAGAAGCATTTGGTGAATACTAGTAAACTGGCCACATATTCTTGGATTGATCTCAATTATTTTTAACTCATCATTTTTATAATTATAAAAAAACTCTATGTTAAATAAAGAGTTATCTAAGCCTGTAGCCTTTATTACTTTTCGAGTTATATCTTGGGCTCGTTCTTGTACGGACTTTAAAATTTTAGAAGGGCTAACGAAGCCAATAAAGTGTACAGAATTAGGGTACATTACAGAGTCCACTGTATTTATAAATTGAACCTGGTGGCGATTAACTAGAGCCTCTATTGTAAACTGTTTCCCCTCTATATGGTCCTCCAAGATGAATCTATAAATATCAATTTCGAACTCTGGATATTGCATAAATAATTCGTTCATTGGTCTGAGCATTTTTTTTAAAATATATTGTTTATAAAAAGGAATTCTAATTACTTTTTGTAGTTCCTTTAAAGATTCCACTTTGTGGGCCATAAGAGAAAATGTAGCCTTAACTGGTTTAATAAATAAAGGAAATTTTAAATTAAACTCTTGAATTTCTTTATTAGAGGTCTCTGGTCCAACCTGGTTAAAACTAGGTACAGCATGTGGCGCAACTTCTTTTTGGATTATTCGAGAATAGTATTTATGTTGGCATAAAAGCATATTTTTAAGTGGAGGGCTAGGCAAGCCTAGATCTTCAGAAACTTTAGAACTAATTAGGCAGGAGACATAGTCATGTGTCCCTATAATGGCGTCGTATTTATTGTCTACAAAATATTTTTTTAATCGAGAGAGAAAGCGGCTATAGTTATAGCCTGAGTTAAAAATTTTCAAAGGAAACTTAAAGAGTTCTTCGCCGTAAAAATCAATTTCATGTTTTTCTGATATAAGTGTGTTTGTTAGGTGTTGGTGGTCCCAAAGGCAGGGGAGAACAACTAAGATTTTTGGCTTTTTAATCAATTTATTGTGCATATGCATTGTTATTAATTTCATGAGGATTCATCAAAAACTATTAACGATGACGCGTCACGCACAGTAAAGAAGAGTCTGAAATCAAAAGATTATTTCCACAGATTTGCGACCAAAGAGTATGTAGACCTGATTAAATGAATACCAATAGATATTGATGAGAACCTATATACAGAGATAATGCTTGAAATCCCAAATTAATTTTTGGATTTCTCCACCAATTCAGCAAGTTCTTTACCTGTTTTATAATGAGGAACACGCCAAGCCAGCCTCCAAGAACGTTGGAAAAATGCGTTAGAATCCTTTACTTCGTTCTCCCAATATTCATGGGCCAGGCTGATGTTTTCTTTAGAATTAACTAAGAAAGCATCTTGAGAAGACTGTCCCCCAAATATATACAGTTTGTTATCTATGATTTTCCAAGTATCTGCATTGCCACCCCAGGGAATACCGTAGGCTATGCCATTGGCGCAGTAGCCACCAAATTGAGGAATGTATTTGCTGGGTTCCTTATAAAATAAGACCTTGTGTTCATGGCTTGAAAACCAAAAAGTCACATCCTTGTAAGTTGATTTTATTGAAGCTTTACCAAGTTTGTGTGTATCTTCTTGGAAATAACTGACTACATCATGGCCAAATAAGAACAGGTGTTTGTCATCATCTACAGAAACAGCATTTACTGGGCTAAGGCCTTCATTAGGACTTTGTGTTATTAGAGGAGCGCATGCCATAGAATTAATAAATAAAAGTACTAAAATCGACAGAGAGTAAAATTTCATAATTATCCTAACAGTAATGAGTTGTGATGGTATGAGGTTAACAATCATTTGCTGGGCTGGGAAGCCTCTTTTAAGATTAAATGAGTGTCATATATGTTAAAGATTAGTTTTAGCCAAACTCGATTTATAGAAATGTTTGATCAAGAACATGAGGACGGCTAAAGCGCATAAAACCACTACCACCCTGTACAGTGGTGATAGAAGAAGTGTGTTCATTACGAAGTCGGTAAATAGAATGAGAGAGCCGGTCCATGTGAAAGAAGAAAGCGTTACGTTTATTGAAAACGTATATATTGATAAGCCACTTCTTCCAGCATTAACAAAGCTCAGAAATCTAAGCCCAGGGATAAACCTAGCTAAGTAAAGAGCATACATGGATTTTAATGCGGGTAATTGTATGGAGCTTCTGATGGTAGCTGTTTTTTTACCAATAAGGTACAAACTTAAATCCACAATATAGATGGAAATAAATACAGCACTGTAGAGAAGAAAAGGATCCTGTTTTGTCTCAACAATAAAGCTTGTTAATAGAACGGTTGTGATATCTGCAAAAAAAACTGATAGTAGAATGATAACAAAAAATAAGATTAAGGGTTGGCTTTCAAAAATATGTACAATGTTAGTTAGGTAAACTTGCAGCATTCATTTCCCTTTAAATTTGAATATTGTAAGAAAGGTATAAGATTGCTGGATAGGTCATAGTCCATGATATGACAAATCGATTAAGCCCAAAAATTATAAAATTCATAAAATGAAAAGCAAATCCGATAATAAGAAATATCATTAAAATATTAATATTTAGTATGGTTAATGGAAATAATATTTCAAAAAAAAACATCCCCCATGTCATCAGTAATATGAAGGGTTTCATAGGCGCTAATTTTTTAAAAAATCTTGTGGCATTATTGGCTTCTAAGAGCAGAAATATACGTAGAGCATTGCCTGAAAGCCAAGATTTTTGCTTTATTTTAACATAACCGGCGATAAAGTAAGACAGTGTACTCTGGATAGCTATATAATATAGACCCATTTTTAATGAGTAGGGGTTGTCTAAATAAAATGAGCTGGCAACAAGGGCGGTGAGTACCATAGTGGTTACATGGTCACTGCCCCCATTATATGAGCCAAGAAAACGGAGATTTATCACTAGGTGAGTGAGCAGCAGAGGAAGTAAGATTAGAAAATGAAGTTTAAATATTAAAGCAACTGCCAAGAAAATGTGAGTCAATAAAATAACGGAAAAAAAGTGTGGAGTAATAATTGTGGTAAATAACTGCGCCAAAAATTGTGGGCATTTTTTAAATTGATCTGAATAATTGCTAACATTATACAGATCTTGTTTTAGCATTGTTCTTTGAATAATTAAAACCTCTATGGCTTGTAAAATTACATGAACGGCAAGTATATAAGTGGTCAGTCGATATATAAAGTGAAGGCTCATATACGAATTTCCTTAGAAATCATATAATCGATTTTTTTTATTTTAAAGTTCTCTGGTGTTTGTAGTACAATTTTAAATCTTAGCTCCTGCCCCTGTGGGTTTAAGTGTAGCGCTTCGGACTTAACTAGTCCCACTAGGTTAAGATATTCAGTGGTGTGTTCGTTTCTGTTGGAATTTGGGTTTTGTATAAAACTTTGAAGAATTCTATATTTTAAAAAATGTAGTTGCCCATGGGGATTAACAAATAATTCATAAGCGTGTCGCTTTGGGGGTACGAGGCACTGCCGCCAAGGACCATAAGCACCTTGAGATTTAGATTGGATGTACAGAATAGGAGAATGCCCTACGGCCTCAAAAAAACTCCATTTTGGGATGAGTGTTCTAAAAAGTTGTAAACATGATGTCATCTTAGCTCTTAGTTAATAACTTTTGATCTCTCCAACAGTATTACAGGTTGGCTCTTTTTGCAGGATCATTGGTTATTACTTTAGGAGCAGAGTTAAGTTTTGGCAATTTATTTTGTTCAGTGGACATTTCATTCCATAATTTACTGTATTGCTTGCTATATGACATTAGGGCGCTTTTAACAGAGATCATGTAGAAGTTCTCAAAATTTTTCTTAAATGCAACTTTTGTGAAGTTACCAGCTCCGGAGAACACTTTTGTAGGTACATAGTTTTCATCTATTTTTTTGCTAAAAACTATAAACTTGTTATGATGTAATAGCGGGAAAAAACGTCGCAAAGCCGGGGAGTAAGAGTTCCAATGATTTGTTTCCAGATATTTAATCTTCATACCTGCTTTTACTAATTTTTTTACATGTTTTGCTTCTAAATATAAGTTTGAACCTAGAGGCGTATTATTTCTACGGGAGTGTCCATAACGAGTGTCAATATAATATAAGTCATCATCGGCCACCATATTAACAATTTTCCCTTTTTCTAATGCTTTATAAAGAGCATTAATCAAGTCAGTATTTGAGAACCTATGAGCTGCGATTTCAATTTTGTCACTATCTTCAATAGCCTTAACAATACTTTTCATTGCTAAAGAGCCTTCACCGGGGACAAAAAAACTTTTTATATCCTCAAGAGGCAAGGTCTCAATATGACGTCGGCATTCTTGAATATAGTTTATAAATTTATCTTTGCCAGCAGAACCTTTATGGATCATCCCTTTCATTAGACAAAGTTGATTTTGAGTAAAATAATTTTTAGCAGGTGTTTCTATAAAATTCCAGTTTTCGTGGTGTAAAACTGTTCCAGAGGAGAGATTTCCACTGCTAAATGATACTTTTATTTGTTTTTTACTTTCTGGATTTACAATAAAAAGTTTGTTATGAGCTAAGCCAATTTTTTGCATTCTTCTATTATTTTTGAGGTTAAATGTTTTTCCTCTAAAGTATAATTTAGGTTGAGACTCAACAGGGTTATCTTTACCACAATCTAAGAGTCGCAAGGCATTTTTCACTTCCCTTTGAATACTAGGAATACTTTTGATCCACTGATAGGAGGATTGAGGATCTGTAGAGTACTGTATGGCTTGTTCCAGAAGACTTCTTTCTTCTTCTGTAAAATCCACAATTTCTTTAGCTTTAGTATCTTCATATAGGGGATTATCAATAATAAAAGTAACTTTTACATTTTTTTTGATAGCGCTACAGAGTTCTTTAGCAACAGATCTGTTAGAAAAGGAGAGGTAAGTAAAAAACAGTTCCTTAGTTTCTTCTTCTTTAATCCATTCAATGAGTTTATTCTGTGGACTAGAGATTCTTTTGGCAGATGCACTTTCATCAAAAGCCGTACAAAATACATTTTTCGGCTTCTGCTCTAGTTTTGTACTATCTATGGAGTATATTTGTTTATAGCTGGTGTATTCATAATCATTGCAAACAGGATTTGTAAATAGAACCTCAAAGCTCATATCATCATCAAGAAAGCTTGTACCCGCATAAATGCTAGTGTTCCAAGCCAGTGTGATTAAAATCAATAACGCCGAATAATTCCTAATTTTCATAAAATCCCCCCAGATTTTCACTCATTTCAAGCGATGCAGTAGTATTATCTGAAAGATGAATAGAAGGCAAATATCAAATTTTTCAAAATATGGGTTATTCTGTCAAGAATCCTAAGGGCAGCTAACTATCTGATATTATGTTCATGTGTACCCATTTTATAAATCTACTTTCATTTTTATTTGAGGTATTTTGCGCCAAAAGCGAGTTCGGATCGCAGCCCGAAGGGCGAGAACCGCATGTCTGAGCCTTTTGGTGTTAAATACCTCAAATAAAAATGAAAGTAGATTTATAAAATGGGTGGCTGTGTGTGGACAGGGGTCTATTTAAATAATCTCACACTCTATATTATAAAATTTCACAAGTTTAACAAGGGTTTCAAGCTTTAGGTTTACTTTTCCGCCCTCAATATCTTGATAATGCCGGTAGTTCATTCCCAGGGAACCTGATGCATCTAGCTGGGTGAGCTCCATACTTTTTCTAGAATCCTTAAGCTTGCCGCCAAATCTCTTTAAGAACAGTAAAACATCATTTTCGCCAACTGTAGATACGGTGTTAACCAGTTTTTTTATTCTATTTTTATGTGCACTTAGTGTGAGTTCAATGTTTGCCTTAAGCTCATCAATATTAAAAGGTTTAACAGTAAAACTGGAGTTTTTGGTGTCTTTTGCTCTGTGCAAAATTTGTTTGTCAAGAAATCCAGTGACGTAAATTATTGGTATATTTTTTTTCTTTTGAATTTCAACAGCAGATTCTATTCCATCCCTGTTACCAGGAAGATTGATATCCATAATCACCAAGTCAGTCTCATTTTCCATACTATAGTTTACTGCAGAATCACCACAGTGACACACGTTCACTGAACTATATCCAACTACCGAGAGCTCATCTTTTAAGCTTATAGCTAAGTCGTAGTTATCTTCAACAATTAGGATATTTGAATGTGTATTTTTCATACAGCTATATAATAGCTTATGTCTTAGAGAGTCAAGGATTTGAAATACTCCCAAACAACACTTGAGTAGAGTTCCTCAAATTTACTCTGAGAACATGTGGTTTTAACAACGAAACTCAATTATTTAACTCTGTCAAATTTATACTTTTACTATATCGAGATTACGACCCATAAGGGGTTCAGTCATGTTAATCTTATTTATATTGGTATCTTTATGGTTCATGTATCGCTAGTTCTAAATAACATTACGTTTTTGATATCTTCGTCTCATCGGTAAAGCTAAGTAGCTGTCTCTGTGGCGGCACTATTTATAGTTTGATGGTTGGCCAGATCAATTATTTTAAGGAGGAGGCCTTAATAAAACTTAGTTTATGAGCAGTGAAATATATGAAAGCTTGGTGTTGAATGTTCCGATCCTTGATGGTCAACATTGAACAAGGCGATAATTTCGGTTTTTACATTAGCATGTAAGTTAAATATCACCTGATCAGCCCCTTCAATAATTTGATGCAGGCCTCTGCCAGCACCCCCCTTGTGTTTTCCATCGTTGAGATTAGCATCTTCACTATAGCAGTTGATAAGATAATTGGAGACAATTTCTGCGGAGAGAGCTCCAAAAGGGTCGGCAACGGAGACGGCAGCTAGAATTCCATCACATGCATAACTTATTGTGGGGCGCTGTTCTCTTTTTAAATGCACACCATCTCTTCGATTAATATGGTTAAATATTGGTTTCCCATCACTGTCATGTGGGGCGTCATAGATGGCATTCATTAGGAGTTCTTCTGTAACAGTACTAATTCTGCTAACATTTGAACTTCGCACGCCCACTTTTGTGAAATAGGCAAGAAGTCGTTCTCTATGTGTGTGTCGAACCTCGCTACCACTGACTTTGTGACTGCGTACATCAATCCCATGAGTTAAGTATTTATGAACACCAAAAAACTCTAAAGTGGATAGTTTGTTAAAGGTGGATGTGAAATTTTGAATTGTGAGTTTTTTATCTAAATCATTTCTAGACATAATATGAAAGCGGCTATCAATAACTTTAATTTTTTCAATGTAGTCTTTGATTGCACCGTTCGTCATAACAACTGTATTCCAACTATTTTCAATACTGTTAAGTTGATCTAAGAAATCCAGCGAGACAAATACCACATCAATATTTTTACTTTGTAATATTTTTTTTGCAGAATCTAGGTCAAATGCTTGGTAAGTGTAAGCACCACAGCTGCCAATAGCCATCTTAGCGATGTTTTGCTGTTTTTTAGATTCTTCAAAAATTAATACTCTAGTTTTTGTCATAACTTTCGATTGTAGTGACTGATTTACTTTTTGTAGTTTATTTCTTGAGGTTTTTAGATCCAGAATAAGAGATTCAAAGTGTTTAGCCTTTTCATTGGTATTTTGTACTTTTACTGAAAGAATATTTGCATAGATTTGGTATAAGTAAGAATTAATAAGTTTGTTTTTGCTGTTATTAAACTGTTCCACTTCCAGGTAGCATAAGGTCACATCAGTGCTAGAAATAATCGTTGCAGAACAGGTCTCCTTGCGAATAAGACTAATCTCACCAAGGAGTTCTCCTTCTGTATCAAGAGTGGCCACTTTTCCACGATCCACAAAAACCTCAACTGTTCCATCCATTAGAAAATAGAGTTTACTATTTTTTTGACCTTGCGAAAGGATCTCCGAATTCATGGGCATAGAAACAACTTTAACATGACTTAAAATTATTTTAAGCGCACTTGCTGGCATAGTATTGAAGTAGCCTAGTTTACTAAATTTATGAATAGTCTCAGCAGTGTCCATATAAACCTTATTTAATATACTCATTGTAATCGACATTAACTCTAAAATAATGAAGCAATGCGAAACAGCTCTTAGGACTAAGGGCTATTTGGAAATACCTAAGTCTAGCTTTTGCAATCTTATGTAGCAAAATTAAAATGCTTGGTGGGAACTTCCGAAAAACATTATAGAGAACTAAACATCGTAGGTGGATCAATGAGTTTTAACTATGACAAAATTAAAGATAACCAAAGCGATGGGAACCAGTGGGCCTCCTATAGTGACCTTTTTATGGTCTTGTCATTTGTCTTTTTGTTATTATATGTGAGTACAAGTTTAAGAAATGGAACATCAAATATACAAAATCATGTTGAGTATCAACAATTAGCTCAAGAAAATGATGATCTTAAAGCACAATTGAGAACATATAATGCTTTAAAATCAAATTACCAAAAAGAAGGAGCGAGCAGTAAGGAGTTGAAAGATTATAAGCAACTTATGTCTCATCTAGACTTATTGCAAGAACAGGCTAGTAGTGAGAAGCAAGAATTAGAACTTAAAGCTCAGGAAAATGCAAAAAAAGAAAAAACTTTAAATCAATATCAGAAATTAATTAAAAATATTGTCGACTCGAATATGGTGGCAAGGGCGAGAATTAAAAAACGAGACACCATTATTCAAGATAAAAATATTGTAATTAAATCAAAAAATAAATTAATTAAGGAAAACAAAGAAACTATAAATGTTTCTAAAGCAAAAATAAAAACATTAAATACTACAATAATGCAGAAAAAGGTTTTGATAACTAAAAATCAAGATAAGTTAAAAGAAATTAAACAAAATCTTTCACAGAAAGTGGAATCATTAAACCAACAATATCAAGAACAAAAAGTTACCAGACTAGCTGCTCAAAAGGAAATCAGACGACTACAAAGAGATTCACAAAAAGAAATATCAACTTTAGAGAATCAAAATAAGCTTGTTGGGAAGCAACTGGATAAAATGAAAGTCAGAATGGTTGTTGCCAGTGAGAAAGTTGCTACAGCTAAAAGTGAAATTGATAAAATAAAAGAAGATAAACAGAAATTAGCACAAAAATTTCAAGAGTCAAAAAAAGAATCTGAACAGAAGATGGATTCTCTAACGAAAGAGTATAAGAAATCTCTTTCAAAAGCTCAGGCCAATGAAAAAGCAAGACAGAAGCTAGCTAGAAAAATTCAAAAAAGCTTCAAAAAAGCTGGAGTTAAGTTAGATGTAAATAAAGCTACTGGGGATGTTGTTCTTACTTTTGGTAAAGAGTATTTTTCTACGGGACGTCATAATCTTAAAAAGAATATGAAAAAAATACTTAAAAAGTTTATCCCAATATATGCAAAGTCATTATTCAAAGATAAAGGGATTCGTAAGAAAATATCATCTGTAGAAATAATTGGTTTTGCGTCGCCTACATATAACGGAAAGTATATAGACCCCACAAGTCTAGACCCTAAAGATAGAGCGGCGATTAATTATAATTTAGATTTAAGTTATAAAAGAGCAAAATCAATTTTTAATTATATGTTTCATAATGATTCGTTGAAATATTCCTATCAAAAGACCTTACTATCTAAGGTAAAAGTAACTGGGAAAAGTTACTTTTCAGAAAAAGCTAGGAATGTTGCCAGTGATAAGAGTTGTGCTACAAAAAATTGTAAAGAATCACAGAGAGTAATAATTAAATTCAATTTAAAAAGGTAATTAATAGGAGCCAATAATGACGTATCAAGAATTCATGAGAGAGTTAGTAAATAACCTGGTGTTGTTTGCAACAAGCTATCTAGTGCCTATTATGGCCATTGTATTTGTAACTGGTGTTGTGTTACGAGTCCTGATCTATTATACGGTAAAAAGACAACAGTTTTTTGCTAAAGAGTTTGAAAAAAGGGTACATAATTTTATTGACGAGGGAGAGTATTTCGGTCCTATGTCCTTTTATGTGATTACTAAAAGGTTGCTAGAAAAAACCTATTATGAAATTTTTGAACTAAAAGGAATAATGCGAAGGCGGAAACATGACTATGTTACTTCTTTAACTGACAGATTGTTCTTAATTCAGCATGGATCTGCATTTTTGGTGAGAGATTCATTAAAACAAATTAAGTACATTAAGTACAACAACCACCAACCTAAGTTGTTAGAAATTGTAAAGAACGTCTTTCAAAACAACCCTTGTTTTAACCGAGTATTTGGTAAAATTCCGGTGGGAGTGTTTAATGATTTTCTTAATGTTTTGCCGGGACTGTTTATAATAGCAGGAATATTTGGAACATTCTTAGGTATTATGAAAGGTCTACCAGAGTTAAAGGCGATGGACATTACAAATGTTGAGCTTACTAAAAATACAATGGACGCATTTTTAGAGCAGATTACATACTCAATGGCAACTTCAATTATTGGGATTGTATTTTCGGTTGCATTAACATTGCTTAATACTGCGTTTTCACCCGAAAAATTATTTATTGGAATTGTTGATAGATTTGAAAATTCTCTGGATTTACTTTGGAATCGAAGTTTGGATAATGATATCCCTTCCAATGTCGCAGAGTTTGATGAACATAAAGACCCTGTGGATGCACTTGCGGAACAAGCAGTGTTAAAGGAAGTGGAGAATAAAAAATTGACATCTAAAGGAGTGGAGAATAAGCGAGTTTCTTAAGATTTGAAGTTAATTCTGTAGTTAAAAGCTGATTTTTTCAAATCGGCTTTTGCTGCATTTATAGCAAAAGAGAATAGACGATGAGTGATAGTATTGTACAAATTTTGATTAGCATTGACGGAAAGGAAGAAGTTCGTCAATTTTCAAAATCTACAATATTGATAGGTAGAGATCCATCAAATGACTTCCCAACAGATATGAAGGGACTGAGTCGCAAGCATCTGCAAATAAAAATAAAAGAGAATAAAATATATATTGTTGATTTAGGCTCAACATTTGGTACAGGTTTAAGGGGTGTGAAAATCCCCACAAATCATGATATTGAGTATCGAAGTGGTGAACCGATTTTAATTGGTAAAACTGGAGATTTTATTAACGTAAAATTGATACAAAAGTTATTACAGCCTGAAATTCCAAAAGATCTTCCTGCTAGAGAAATAACTGGCATTACTATGACAGATCACAATGTTGACCTGCAAATTGAGAATGTCCCATCAGATAATGAACATAATGCGACATCCAATGATTCTAGTAGTAGTAATGTTCATTCTCTTTCAAAAAGACGAGAGGCTTATTCCACGCGAGAAGCTTCGCAGGTTCGACGGTCACCCTCTAGTGAAAACCCATATGCATATAAAATGAAACCTCAAAATAACGGCACTGCTATTGCAGAGAAATTAGACGCAATTCAAGAGGTGTTGTCACCTGTGGTCAATTCAGCAATAGGCAAAATCCAAGGAAAAATACAAGAATATAAAGATGATAAAGAAATCCAGGATTTTTTAGTTCAAAAAAGTGTGGAAGAGAAAGAATACTTAGAGTTAGTTTTAAAAAAAGAAGTGGTTGAAATTGAAATCGATGATTTAGTAATGAAAAGATCGGAAATCATTACTGACTTTAAATTCATTGCAAATGAAATAAAAAGTCAAAGAGAGCATATAGGTAACTTAGAGGAACTTAACAATAAGTTAAATAAAAAGAACACAGCTTCTGAATCAAGTCTTAAGCAAGTACAACAGGATTTAATTACTATTGGCAATAATTATCAAGAGAAAAAAAATGAATTAGATAACGTAACGGAGCAGTTGTCCTACTTTGAAAATAAAATTGGTAAAGACAAAGAAGCAAAAGAAGCAGAGTATAAATTGTTAAAAAACCAAGTAAATGAATTAGAAAAAACATTAGGAGAAAATAAAAAACTACTGTTGTCAGAAGTTCAAAAGTTAGTAAACGATAAGGCAATAAATGCCTCAGAACTGACAAGGCTTAAAGATGAAATATCTGCAACTGAAGATCATATTTGGCGTCTGAAGGAAAATAAAAATACACTTAATAGTGAAATTGATGAGGCTAGAACGCATAAGGATGAGGCTGTTAGTGCTTTAAATGAGCTACAAAGTTCACTGGTAGATTATAGAAAAAACTATGATGATGAATTAAGTATCTTAAAGGGAAAGGTAAAAGAAAAAGATATTGAACTAAGTAATATTGAGAGAAGCTTAAAAACTGTGACGTCTACACTGTCCAACGAAAAAAGCGAATTAATATATGAAATAAATGAACTTCAAGCTGTTAAAAAAGATCATGAGCAACAGATTAAACAAAAAGCTGTCCAAATGGAAGTCGAGCAAATAAAATACAATGATCTTGAAAATGATTTAAAAGATAAAATTTGGAAACTAGAGCAAAATCGAGATGACCATAAAATATCTCTACGTAAGCAGAAGGACATTCAGGATAAGCTAAAATTAGAAATTGATAAGCAAAAAGAAAATATTGATAAATTAAAGCTTTTAGAATCTGAATTAGAGCTTAAAGTTGAGTTATTGCACAAATCTAAAGATAACTTAAATGGTCAATTGGATACCATAAAGGCAGAAGAGAGCAAATGTTACGATAGCAAAGAAAAGCTTAGTAAGGACATTTTAGTATTAAATAAAGATGTTATGCAAGGCTTGGAAGAAAAGAAGAGTTTAGAAGAACGTCAAAAGAAGCTCGAAGATGAATATGTGATTGAAAGAATTGAGTTTGAAAAGTGTAAAGTTGATGTAATTGACACGCAAAATATTATTAATAAATTAAATGAAGAAAAAGAAGTTGTATTAACGAATAAGATAAAGCTAGAAGAAAATAATATTAAAGTCCTTAATGAACTTAATGATAATGAATTGAATATTAAAAGTAGTCACAAGCTGCTTAATAGTTTGAAAGATGATATTAGTCGTCGTAATAGTGAACTTAATAATCTGGATAATGAATATGAAAATATTTGTCTTAAAATAGATGAGGGGCAAGTAGGTCTTAAATCGGTTTCTGAGAAAATTATTAGTTCAGAAAAGTTAATTGAAGTGCAGATGAATGATGTTGCTGAACTTAATGCACAATTTTTGGAAATTGATGCAGCTCGTGAGGCCAGTGAAAAAACAGTAGCTTCTCTTGAAATAAAAATAAAGAAAAAGCAACATAAGTATTTAAATATCAGAAAAAGTTTTTTTAAAAAGTTGAAAAAAGTAAAGTTAAAAACTCAGCTAGAAATAAAAGAAAATAAAACACGAGAATATAATAGAATCGTAGATGAAGCTAATGTGCAAGCAAAAGCTATATTGCAACAGACAGATGAAGAGTGCAAATTAAAGCGCATTAGTTTAAAACAAGAATTCGTTTCAAAAGAACAACTTTTGAATGAAAAAAATAAAGAAACAAATGAACACCTTGAGAATAAATATTCAGAACTTAGTCTAAATCTACAAAAATCAATCGCTGATTCAAAACGCCAAATGGATGCTAAACATCAAGAATTGGAATCGCAATTAAAAATTAAATTTGAGTTAAAAGAACAAAATTTAGTTACACAATTTGAAAATAAAGTTGAACAACAAAACTCTGAATATATACTTTTGATGAAGGAAGCCAATCAACAAGCCGCAGATCTTATAGGGAAAACTAATGAGGACACTGCAAGACTTAAGGAAAAGGCATTTGATGAGGCCCAAACACACCTAAAAGAACAAATAAATGAACGAGAGCTAGTTTTAGAGAATCTCGTTAAGCAAAATGAAGAACTTGAAATTGAAAATAAGAATCTTCTTGAAGATGTGCAAAAAGAAGTTCAACAATCAAAAGTTAGTGCTGAAATATATGCCGAAAAATTGATTGCTGATGCTCAAAAAGAAGCACAGAAAAGCAGAGATAGTATTGATGCAGAAATTGCAGAATTAAGAAAAAATAGTGAATTAGCTTTGTCGGAAAGAACATTAATTGAAACTAAAAAGTTAGAAAATGTATTAAGTGATATCCAGGTCAAGCATGATAAAGAAAAAAAGTTTATTGTGGAATCAGTATTACGAAATATTGATGTACAAATGGCTTTGCCTGGTTATAGCCCAGGAAACCTACGCGATACCGTTGAAGCTGTTTTAACATCTGAGTTGCTTAATGAAGAGACTGAATATAAACAGAATATAATGTTTAGTTCTGATGAACTAACACAAAAAAAAGAGAAGGAGTACTTGCTGCGGGTTGTGATTAAATATGCTGTGTTAGCAGCTGTTATCATTTTTATATTTATTAATATTTCAAAAATTGAATACTATTTTTCAGAAATCAAACAAAAGTTAATTGCTGATAATAAAGTAGATCGCGAAAAATTAAAAGTTAATATTAAGAAGCAAGTGAATGACCTTTATTTTAAACCACTAAAAACTAAAGGCCTGAAGGCAGGGTATCTTGAAAATGTGTTATATACGGAAGGTTATATAGAAACTTACTTTGATCCAGAGGTGCAAAATAAATGGGTGAGTCAGGTGAGTAATTTATTTGTTGACAGCCTATCATTAGATGATGATTTAGTGATAGATGTTATATCTAGTGAATCTGTTTTTATTAAAAATACCCTAAAGAGCAGTAACAAATTACTTAAAAAATCCAAGCTGAAGATGATCAACTCCCTGCGGGAGAAAGAGGATATTTTTAATAATAAAATTAAACAACAACTTAGAAAAAAATCAAATTATAAAAAGTTTATTAAACTACGACATGACTTTATGACGAGTGAACTAATTAAATATGGAGATGAAAAAAATGAAAACAATTAAGCTATTAGTATTTTTAATTATGCTATTTCAAATGGACACAATTAATGCTGATTCGAAAAAAATTAAATACTGTGAAACTTCAAAAGAGTTTATTATTACAATGGAGTTTTTAAAAGATAATAATAAGGTTTTTGATAACAAGGTTAAAGTTATTGATTTAGCTAAAAATGTAGCTTCAGGTTGTGATGGAGCTGCAAAAAGATTTATTGAAACATATCTCATGATGTCGAAGGTTGGCTTTCCCACACATAAAGCAGTAAAGTATGGAGTCAAACTATCACACTTATCCAATGATCATAAAGATACTTTTCAGACATTATTTAAAATGGGCTATTTAAAGAAATATTTAGATTTTGACCTGTTTCACTCTTTGAAAATGACTGATAATCTGATGCTAGCACATAATGGTAACATAAAAATTGCGAAAAAGGATTTTTCTAATTTTGTACAGTTTTGTGTTGGAACAAAGCACATGGATTTACCGAGAAAGCAATGCGCAAATTTTTCAACAAAAATGGCCTTGATGAGTGCTAAATATAAAAAAGAAATATTCTCTGAATTTAAGGAGTTGTTTGAATTCTTAACTCAAAATAATATGGGACCAAAATTGACTACTAATAAAGCTTTTCAAGAGGCTCAAAGTATTCTTTCAGAAAGTCCTATTGCAGGGTCTAATTTTATGGCTGTATACAAATATAGTCAGTCAAAAAATGGCCTTAAATTAGGTGTAAATGAAGCCATTAAAACGGCTAAGAGTATGAGCTTTGCCTCTCGAAAAATTGCCTCAGAGCCCAAATAACTGCTATTAGTATTTATTTATTTAAGAGCAAGTCTAGATAATTACTAAAAGTTATAGCTTAAATATAAAGCTGGGATATATTTATTATCAGAATTTTTCAGAATACCTGTGTGGGCAACAGGGCCGTAAATTTTCTTTTTGTATTCTAGATGCGAGTCGTAAACCTCTTCCCAATTATAATCAATGAAAATTGGTCCTAAGGATACCAGGGTAGAAATACCTGCAAATATTGAAGCATTACCTCCTGAGGAGGATGCTACTGCGGCTGAAGCTAGAAAGTTAGTAACAAATGAACTCCACGCAAGTCTCTTACCAATAGTGGATGTCTTTCTGAGATGTTCTTCAGATATACGTTCTCTTGTTAATTTTTCTTTTTTGTACCTACGTGGAAGCTTTTTTATTTCAGCATACGATTTTTTATAGGGTCTGTACTCACTGACCATATAGGTTGTTATTGCCAACCAGCCAACGCCAACAATTTGAGCAAATTTAATGGAGTCTAGTTGTTCTTGAGTTTGGGTATTGTCTTCAGGGGTATAACCAGAAGATTGTACTCCGGAGACAAGTGTTGCAAGAGCTGATAGTTGCAGTGTCATGTGTTGTTTATACCAGTAGCCATCCATGTTGGCCTCTTTTTTAGCTTCTATAGCTAACCTTTCTGAGGCTCGCGGAGTGACCATGAGCTCAGGATAATTTAGGTCTCCATCACTTGTTTTGGCAAAAAGGGTAGGACTAGACAACAAGGTAAGTAGGGGTAAAAGGTAGAGGAATTTAAAAATGGACTTCACTGTATATCTCCTTGAGCTTAATATCTTATATGTACATATATTTTAAAGGAAAGGTTTATGATGTCTAGACTAGTTTTAACAATTTTGAGTTTTCAATTGGTGATTATTTCACCGGTTCTGTATGCAAAAACAGCAATAATAACTATGCTAAAGGGAAAGTCAGAGATTTTTGTTAATCCGTCCTCAGAACCTGTTGGGTCAGGGCCGCATGTTAAATTTAATGGGCTTTATTACAAAATTAAAAAAGCAAAAATTGGGCGTCGAATAAAATTGAAGCAAGTTGTAAAAACAGGGATAAACTCTCAAATTAAGCTGTCTTTCCCAGATGGGGATACATTTTTTGTTGGTCCGGCCACGGCATATAGTTTAGATGTGGATAAGAGCAAAAAGGCCAAGAAGAACTCTAAGGTTATGGATTTACTATACGGAAAAGTACGAGCTGTTATATCGAAAAAAGGAGCCCTAAAGAGCCTTAAAATTAAAACAAAAACATCGGTAGCTGGAGTGCGTGGTACAGATTTTCACATGGCCTATTTCCCATCAGACGAGCAAACATCACTATCTGTTCTTAGAGGAAAGGTTGCCTTTAACTCAAAGGCTTCTAAGGCACCCCCCGTGGAAATTAAGTCTGGTGTAACCGCTCAGGTAAAAGGGAATATGCAAAGTGCTAATGATAAGGTAGGTGAGAAACAAGTGGCTGAAGTGAGCATGAAGCCAATAACTAAAAATAAATTAGTGGATATTCAGAAAGTATCCCAGATCAACCTGTCGGTAGAGAAAAAAGAAGCTGTAACCATAGAGCTTGCAAAATTAGACAGAGATGTTGTGGCAGAGATAGAGCAACTCAATAAAAAAAGTGTAGAGATTGTCCTTGATGACATTAAAGTTGAAGATAAGGCTCAATACGATAGTCTAAAGGCCAACTCTAAGTCTTTAAAAAGTATAGATTCTATTAATACAGTTGTGGTCAGTCAGCTTTTTAAGAAAGCTCCTGTGGAAAAAAACGTAAAATTAAGTGAGGATGAGTTGGGTCAGTTTGAAGATGTTTATAAAAAATACAACAAAGACTACTGAAATTTATTTCTTAAGTATCACTATTTTCAAATAAATTGTAAATAAAAGTAATATTTACAGCCCTAACTAAAATTGTCTTTGGTTGCCCGGTTATGTGTTAACTAAGTCTAAAGAACTAGTTAAGAACCAACATAATTTCAGGAGGGCGGCCCATGAAATCTATAAAAAAATATTTACCCATAATTTTGTTTACAACACTGATAACATCACTAAGTGTATCCAATGTATGGAACATGAATCCTGTGGAAAAGCGCATTCCAGGTCTTGGAGATTGTGCCGCTGTAGGTGACGCAGAAAATGAACAATGCGAAGTGAACATACAAGAGTATTACCTAAAGGATGATCTTTCATTTAACTTAGGCAGTATGAACGGGAAAACTTGGACGCTCAATGCTGAAGGCATTGAAACAATGAAAATAGATGGTGTTTTAGAAAATTTTGGACGATTTGAAGTCCAGAAAGATGGCCAAAAAATATTTGTTGTTAAGGAAAATAACTATTATTTAGGTAGGGATGGTAGTGAGGACGCTGCTTTTGGTATTCGCTTTTTGCCCATTTATGATGAAGCGGACTTTGCGGATAATGAAGTGACCCAGACCCTTGATGATTACTTAAGAAGCGCAATGGGAATTTCAGCAGAAGATAAATTATTTGCTCCCATTGTATATTACCATCCAGAGTACTTTGTAGGGGATGTTACAAAACTAGGGCAGAAACATCGTTTTGATGATGGTTTTACCCATATGGGTGCGTATATTGGTAAAAGAAGAACCAGAAATGCTCCCTATAGATATCATAATAAAAAATGGGAAATCAGAAAAAAATATCCAGCAAACATATACCAAGTGTCTTACGATGGTGTATCTCAGAAGGTATTTAACCAAAACCTTCATACAACTTTAAGAATTTTAAACGAAACAAATGGAACAGTCAGATTCTCAAGTTTAGATTACGAAAAAGATTTTTTTGATGGAAATAATCTAAAAGCGATTTTTGATTTTTACAGAGCATGGCTAGATAATACTTGGATCCGATCACCAGAAGATGGAAGGCCATTTTGGGACATTATAAAATCAGTATATAAATATGATACTTATTGTGCCGAACATATCACCATGGTGATTAATGTGGCCCTTAACTTAGTTCAAAGTGAGCAGGGTTATATTGATTTGTTTGGAAAAAACTCTATGCAGGTGGGCGAACAACAAAAAATGGATGCCACAGGAAGCCCTGTATATATAGTTGATGAAAATGGAGCGGATAAATTGAAGTCAGTCCCTTTTCTTGATGAATATGGCAAAGAGGTGATCTTATCCACGGGTGATAAGATGATGATCGAAATTAAAGATCCGCAATTAGTAAGTAATACTAAAGGTGGCGAGTATTTTTATGCATTAGCTAAGAGAAACTGGAAATTACATATTAGTGACGAAGCATTTAAAGATTCAGAAAACTTCAAAACTTTGTGGCAAAAAATGCAAATTCATAAACCTGTGGAGCAAACAAAAGCAGGCTATGGTTTAGCCTGGGCTCCACAAACATTGGCAGATTTAGTATCAGATTTTATGGCACTGTATGGCCGTTTCGATAAAGTTGGATTTGCTGGATCTGTGGCCATGATTGACGGTTTTGAATTGGAAGTACGAGATCGTTTGAAATCAGTATCAAACTCTGATGATTTCAAAAAATTAGTAGCTCCCGTTAAACAGCTTCTTGGAAAATATGCAGAAAAAGTAAAAGCGGAAGTGGCATCAAAAGTAGAGGCTATTCAAAAATTAATGGCTAGTGGCTACTCTCAAGAACAGGCACAAATGGCAGTGGGCCAAATGGTAGCTCAGTCTTACTATACACCTTTTCGCCAAGAGGTACTGCCTTTACTTGAAGTACTTAGAAGTCCAGAAAAAATTAAAGAACTGGGAATTGAGTTAGATCAAAGCGATGAGTTCTTTTATTACTCTCCCCCAACTGTACTGAACAGAATCGTACAGGGAAATCACAGAAAAAATAAATATGTACAAGTGAGAGTTTTGGGTACAGCTGTAGACAGCTCTGTATTGGAGGAAGCAGAGAAAGAGGGTGTTTCCTTAGCAAAAAATAGTGTTGAAAGCGAAGATGATGGGTCCACAGAGTGGGAAGATAATCCATTAGAAAACTGGCTCAGTCGCTGGTGGAATTAACTCATTAGTCGATTCGGGTAATATATAATTAAAAAAGCACAGTTTTAGTAAGGTGTGCTTTTTTTACTAAATGCTGAATGCATTAAAACTTAGGATATTCAGATGAAAATACTTTTTTTTATATTAACACTTTTTGTAGGAGTAAATTTAATGGCAAATGAATTACCAGATATAAGGTCTGAGTGGAACTTTGGAAATACTAAACAATCTAGAGATAATTTTGAAAAATTAATAGAAAAATACTCAGTCCATGAAGAGTATATTTTGGAATTAAAAACTCAAATAGCAAGAACTTTAGGACTCGAATCCCGGTTTGATGAAGCACACAAGTTGCTAGACAAAATTAAACAGTCCTTAAAAAAAGAACATAAAACAGCAACGGCAAGATATTTTATTGAACGAGGGAGGGTATTTAATTCAGATAATAAGAAAGAAGAGGCAGCAAAAGAGTTTTTCAAAGCCTTTGAAGCATCAAAAGAGATTAATAGCGAGCATCTTATTGTTGATTCAGCTCACATGCTTGCCATAGCAGTACCAGAATTCAAAGATCAAAAGAAATGGACTGAAATTGCTATAGACGAAGCAAGTAAAGCCAAAGATTCTAAAGTCAAAGACTGGAAAGGGAGTCTCTTGAATAATTGGGGTTGGTCTTTGTTTGATCAAAAACAATATCAAGAAGCTATGCAGGTTTTTAAGGATGCATTGGCATTTCGAGAAACAAAAAATAATGCAGAGGCAATAATAATTGCAAGGTGGTCGATTGCACGAACACATAGGGCATTAAATGAAATTGATAAAGCAATTGAAATTCAAATTAGTCTTATAAGAGAATGGGAAAGAATAGGCAAGAAAGATGGCTATGTCTACGAAGAATTGGGAGAGCTATACCTCGTTAAGAAAGACGACAAAAACCGCAAAAAATACTTCAAAATGGCTTATGATGAATTACTAAAAGATAAGTGGTTTGCAAAAAATGAGAAGAAAAGGCTAGAGCGATTTAAATCTTTGTCAGAGTAACATGTAAAATAGAAATTTTTTCTTCAAATCGAGATTTTCTTTTTAATATTTACTATGCTTCAACGTTGTAAATTAAAAATTCAAAAAATTATGAAAACCTGGTATCGCTCAAATAAAATACTGATATGGCACTTAAATCGCTACAGACCTCTTTGCGTACTTACGAAAAAGGCTGGTGCTAACTTCAGGGCCTTCAGCTACCCTTTTTGATGTGATTGTATGAATGTCTTCTATTGCTTCATCTAAAGGGTCTAGGCTTGTGTATTTTTCAATAGAAAAGCACTTTCTTATTGAGTATGAGTAATTTGTTTTCATAGCTGTAAAAATTATAAACGATTTTGTAACTTCATTACTTCTTTTCAATACATCTCTTTTTTTCTAATTTTGTATAGTTTCATGGTATCGTGTCAGGAATATTAAACAGGTTTGGTATTTAAATTTAGAATCGGCTGTAATTAATTACCGCATCGTACAAGGAGTAATTATGAAATTATTTGTTTTAATCATTATATTAATATCCTCTTCCATTTCATTTGCTGAATATGGCAAACCAGATGTAGAAGTTTTAAGTAAAGATGTTGTAGGAAGTGGGTATATAAATAATATATCCGGAGAGTTGGCTTTCATAGAAACTGGCAGAGGAGAAAGTCACGACAAACGAAATTTGCCAGATTTATTAAAAAAAGTAAGTCGTGGTGGTTATACTAAATTTGTAGCGTTAAAGGTTCGTAATGGAGTCTATAGAATAAGATACCACGTAACAATTACCACTTTAAACGTAAATAATGAAAAAGATCGCTATAATTGTGGAATTGTCGGATTTGATCCAGCTTATTCTTTGAAAGGTAAAATTAATGTAGAAGACATATCAGCAACTGATGCTGGTTATGTATATGAATCAACACCCTTACTTTCAACCGTCTGTGATCCAAATGATAATAAAACAGTAACTTATAGAAATGTGTTTATTAAGGGCTTTGAGAATTATGATGCAGTATTTTTTATTGCAATTCCCACAAAAAAACCTAGAGCTGATGGCACTCAAATTATTAATATCACAAGTATCGAAGTAGATGAGTTGTCTTCACCATATGCTCAACCTAAAGTTATCATAGAATTTCCTTAGAAAAGAAGAGTTAGTTTGTTGAACTGCTTGAAGAAAATTTGAAGGTCCTGGTCTAGTGATATTGATTATTGGCATAGTTTTTTGTTTCGATGACATTTTCTTAATGACCAGAATTTACATCAAAAAAACATAGATCTCCAGACGGGCCTATTTGAGTAAATAATTCTACCAAACTCCACTTCCAATAAAGCGGAGTGTTTGCCATGATATGACCTTCTCTTATAATCATTATGCGTGCTAATGCCACAAAGCTCACAAAGGCTTGAAATATAATTACCTTTTTCAACTGAGTGGGTACTAAAACTTAATTGTTCCCCCTTAGAACTGATCTCTACATCCGGCTAAGTAACTTCCAAAAACACAAAAAAAGGGTTCCCAATGGAAACCCTTTTTAAATCTAAAAAAACAACTGTGCTCCCCCCTTCGAAAGCACAGCTCCCCCTTCTTAACAGTAGTGGTAAGGCTTAAAAACTCCCCCAAGTTTTAAGCTACACCTACACTTGGAAGGTGCCCACAAAGAGTGCCATAAATAACCCAATAAAAATGGCTTGGAAAATTGCAAAAAGAAAAATCTCTTTTTTGTCTTTCATTCTTCTCTCCTATGTTTTCCCCCTCCTACTGAATACAATATACGTGTGAGTGGTAAAATAATCCACTCAATGGGTTGACAGTTTTGTAGGCAGTTGTCAATGGAAGGCTTATGAATTCAACGAGTTAGGGTACTCGGTATTTCTGAGTCTCTTGGAGTTTCTAGTTTGAGGTCTCTTGCACAAAAAGCGAGTTCAGCGCGGAGGCCAAAGGCCGAGCACTGCATGTCTGAGCATTTTTGGGTAAGAGACCTCAAACTAGAAACTCCAAGAGACTCAGAAATACTTACTTCTGTGGTTTTAGAAATTGAAACCACAAGTTGGTGAGACTAAGTATTAGGAGGAATGCGCCCAATTGGTGCATTGAGGCCCAGTGGATTTTTACTTGGGTGAGAAGGGTCATTACTCCAAGTAGAAATTGAAGAATGAACAAACTTATAAAGATATAAACGGATTTTAGTAAACGTGGTGTAGATTTATAATCTTTGATATAGGAACTCAAATAAATAACTAAGAGCAATAACAGCCAGGCCGTGGTTCTGTGTACCCATTGGATACCTCCCAGGTCATAAATAAAGTTTTTATAAAATGGTGTGAGCTCAACCCATTCGAAAGGAGTCCATGCGCCATTCATTTTAGGGAAGGTATTGTAGATCATTCCTGCTTTTAGACCTGCGGTAAAAGCACCATATATAATTTGGAATATGAGTGTGCAGGAGAGTAAGGAGAGGGTGGTTAGAGGAGCTAAATTTGGTTTCTTAAAACAGTTCCTATTGTCTGTGTCTAAGTAAATCCAAAAAAGGTAGGCAGATACAAAGAAAGCTAGCCCCAGGTGGGCGGCTAAGCGAAAGTGGCTAACATGTGGGTTGTTAACTAGGCCACTTTTTACCATATACCAACCTAATAAACCTTGGAGCCCCCCTAGAACAAAACCAATATTAAGTTGTTTTTTTAAGGATGAGCTTAAGTTTCCTTTTATATGGAAGTAAATTAAGGGGAGTAGGTAGACCAGTCCAATGAGCCGTCCGAGTAGTCTGTGAAAATACTCCCAGTAGAAGATAGCTTTAAAATCCTGTAAGCTCATTCCCAGGTTCACTTTTTGGTACTGTGGAAATAGTTGATATTGTTGAAAAACCTTTTCCCAGGACTCTTGGTTTAGCGGGGGCAGCGTTCCAAGAAGGGGCTGCCAGTCCACCATGGAGAGCCCAGAGCCTGTGAGTCGGGTAAGCCCGCCCACCAGCACCATTAAGAAAATTAGGGCAATATTTACTAACAGCCAAATACGAAGGGCTCTATGGCTTTGCGTGACTTTTATGTTTAAATTAGGCATATTTGCTGTATTAATCTGTATTTAATAAAAAGGCAACAAACATGAATTATTCGCAAATTTTAGCAGAAACCATAGTGAAATCTTTGGATCAGAAATACCCTGATCATGGTTTGGATGCCACACAGGTAACGGGCCTTATTGAATCGCCAAAAAATGAAAAAATGGGCGACTTAGCTTTCCCTTGTTTCATTTTAGCTAAGGCCCTTAAAAAAGCCCCTCCATTAATAGCCAAGGATCTTGCCGAACAAATGACTTTAGATATGGATCCTGAGGTTTTCTCTCAAGTTGTGGCTACGGGGCCCTATTTAAATTTTAATTTTAACTCTAGCGCTTTGGCAGAGAATTTAATCAAAGGTATACTCAGTGAGGCGAGCTTAAATGCACGAGCTGATAATGGCATTAAAATGATGTTTGAATACTCTCAGCCTAATACTCACAAAGCTTTTCACGTGGGGCATACACGAAACGTGGCCTTAGGGGATTGCCTTGTTCGTTTACATAAATGGGCGGGGTTCCCTGTAATTGCCGCCAACTACATTGGGGATGTGGGTACTCATATTGCTAAATGCTTATGGTACTACCTCAAGTATTTTGATGGGGAAACCCCAACAAGTAATTTGGGGGAGTTTTTGGGTGATTTTTATGTAAAAGCTAATGAAAAATTAGACTTTAAAAATATCACTCATGTGCCAGTGGCTTCGGCGGTAACAGCTCAGGTTAAAAAAATTGCTGACCACCCAGAAAAGGATGATTTAAAGGTACTTACAATAAACACAAAGCATGGTGAGAAAACCGTAGTTTGTGGAGGCACAGGATACCAAGAAAGTGATCTTGTGGCTTATATTCCTGTAGGGGCCAAATATAGAGGACGTGACGTTCAACCGGAAGATAAAAATGGGGTGGAAAGCCATGGCTTTCTTTGCTCGGAAAAGGAGCTGACCCTTTCTGAGGATGAAAATAAAATTTTTGTATTCTCTGATTTATCTAAAACAAATATTCCAAAATCAGAGCTGGAGGCCATGCAGTTTGTAAGCACCCCTCCTGTGGGAGTCTCTGTGGCTCAACTCTTCACTAGACCTCACGTGGACCTAGAAACAGAGGATGTGGTCACCGAAATGATGACTCTAGAGTTTGAGGTTCAAGAGGTGCTACAGCGATTTGAATCTAAAGAACCAGAAACTTATAAACTTTGGGAAAAAACCAGAAAATGGTCTCTGGATGAGTTTGACGAAATTTATCAGTGGTTAGGAACAAAATTTGACCATGTATTTTACGAGTCAGATGTGGGTGATGAGGGCAAAGACATTGTTAAATCAGCTTATGAAAAAGGAACACTTATTAAGTCTGAAGGGGCTATAGGCGCAGACCTTTCTGAGTTTAATTTACCATTTTTTCTTTTGTTAAAATCAAATGGTACCGGCATGTACTCCACCAAAGATCTGGCTTTGGCAAAGTTAAAGTTTGAAAAATTCAAAATTCAAAGAAATATTTATGTGGTAGATGTGAGCCAGTCCTTACATTTTCAGCAAACATTTAAAACCTTGGAGCTTCTTGGTTTTGAGCAGGCAAAGCAGTCCGTGCATTTTCCTTATGCCATGGTAGAGCGTCCAGACGGTAAGATGAGTTCAAGAAAAGGCAATGTGATTTTATTTTCTCAATTAAAATCACAACTCATGAGTAAAATAAAAAATGACTTCTTAGCAAAATACCTTGATGAATGGTCCTCGGAGGATATTGAAGACACCGCTCATAAAATATCAGTGGCTACAATTAAATATGGCATGCTCAATCAGGACAATAATAAAAAAATTATTTTTGATTTAGATGAATGGACAGCTCGCACAGGCAATACAGGCCCTTATTTGATGTATGCTTATGCCAGAACAAAATCTATTCTACGAGATGCGGGACAGCTAAATGAAGGACTTCGAGATTATAAGTTATTACAACAAGAGTCTGAACTTAAATTATTAAGAAGTTTAGAAAAATTTGAAGCCACAGTTCTGAAATCTTGTGAAAATTTTGAACCACAAACTCTATGTATTTATCTTTATGGCATTTCAAAGGATTTTAGTGGTTTTTACACTCAATGTTCCATATTAAAAGCAGATACTGAAGAGCTCAAACAAACACGTCTGGCTTTAATGTTGGCATTTAGCAAAGTCTTAAATAAAGGCCTGGATATTTTAGGCATTACAACTGCGGAGAGAATGTAATGAAGAAGGTATGTGTTACCAAGCAAATTGAATTTGACGCTGGGCACAGGCTGCCCAACCATGCCTCTAAATGTAAAAATCTACATGGGCATCGATACCAAATTGATATTACCATAGAAGGCGAGATTAATGATATTGAGGGACACACAGAGCAGGGAATGGTTGTTGATTTTTCGGTAATTAAGCAGGTGGCGGAAGAAACTATTTTAAAACCTTGGGATCATGCTTTTTTTGTTTATAAAAATGATTCAGCGGTTTTAGACTTTTTGAACACCATGAGCGATCATAAAACCATAATTACCGATTTGCCTCCCACAGCAGAGTACTTGGCACAACTTGCTTTTGATAACATAAGTTTATCGTTTAAACAGCATTCCGGTGATAGGGTAAAGTTAAAGTCTTTAAAGTTATATGAAACCCCAACAAGTTGGGCCGAAGTTAACCCCTCATAAAGGTCGTATAGAATGAGTTCAAATAAAGATAAGGTTTACTGGCAGATACTTAATGCCGCTTTGGAGCTAGATTGCAAAAAAGGCCACTTAAAGTGGACGCTTACAGAGTTGTCTAAAAAGGCCAAGGTAACCAGGTCCTTAATTTATTATTATTTTGGCAGATCAAAAGCCACCATTCTCACAGAAGCTGTAAAACTCATTGGCAGTGAGTTCATAGGTTTAAGTAAAGAACGTATGGAATTATGGAGAACAGGACGCCTTAAGGAATCCATGTTACGAACAAGAGAGTTTGTGGATCGAATGCCCTATTTATGTAACTTTATTATGGATCACAGAACCAGTCAGTCCGAAATTGGGCTCACCGTGGGCCGTATGGAAAAACGTTTTATTAAAAAACTGGCAGATTTCAACACACACTTAGACAAGGATGAAATTAATGCTCTCTTTGCCATCTATTGGGGCATGTGTTTTGCCCCAAATGTAAGACCCAGAGCCATGATTAAATGCATAAACCTTGTTAATTCATTTATAAAAGGAAAGGATTTTAGTGACTAAACCAATTGAAGATCCATTAGATCTGTTTACCGTGTGGTATAAAGAAGTTGAGGGTTCACAAAAATCAAAATTTTTATATTTGATACATCCAATTCAGTTGGGTAAAAAAATTTTACAGTCCATTTTTGGAGTATTATTTCCAGCAGTAAGCCGTATCCACTCAAATGCTGTGATTTTAGCAACAGCTGATAAACAGGGCCGACCAGCATCTCGGGTGGTTTTGTTAAAAAAGTACTCCAAAGAAGGTTTTTTCTTTTATACAAATTATGGCAGTCAAAAAGCTCAAGATATTGCAGAAAACCCTCAAGTGAGTTTTAACTTCTATTGGGAGTTCCCCCACAGACAAGTGAGAATCTATGGAAAGGTGAAAAAAACTAGTTATGAGGACTCTGCAGCCTATTGGGATTCGCGCCCAAAGGAAAGTCAAATAAGTTCATTTATTTCGCATCAAAGTCATAAAATTGCCTCAAGAAAAGAACTCGAAGAAAAAACAAAAGAGGTGGCTTTAGAATACAAAGACAAACCTTTACCTTGCCCAGAATTTTGGGGAGGATATGTTCTTAGTCCTGAAAAATTTGAATTTTGGCAAGCAAGAACTCACCGTTTACATGACCGTATGGTCTACGAGAAAGATGCAGTGAGTGGTCAGTGGAGCACCTATCACTTAGCTCCATAATATTTGATTGATAACATCCAAAGCATACTCCATACACTAGGTCTAAGTGTTTTAACTGAACAGTGAACCATCCTGGTTCTAACACGTTAAAACTCGTGCTCCTGCACTCGCCCTGCGGGCGCATCGCGTTTTAAAGAGTCTAATAAAATTAAAAATTTATGTTATATTTTGCTTTTTTGGTCTCGAAAAATTAAGTAGTAATTTTTGAGAAGAAGAGGCTGGTATTAGTTATGATTAAGAATGATTTTTTCTTCAGCCGAATCAAAGACCTGGATTTTCATTAAAAATATCTGAGGACATTTTTAACCTTATAAGTGATAAGTAAATTAAATCTATAAACCTCAAGTAATGAGGTTTATAGATTGTGCATAACTGAAATTCCTATCAAATAGGTCCGCCAATAGCATCTAGCCCTTTGCTGTCAGCATGTTGTAATTGAAATCTTAAGTAATAATCCTCTTGAGTATTTTCATCCTGTAGTAGGTTTGACTCAGGCTCACCATTCCACCAAAGAGATGGGTACCTGCCATAAGCAGCCACATTTGCCACAGCAGAAAGAGTGAGGCGGTAAACACGGTCAAGTATTCCTTCCACATAGTTTTTGGAACTTTTTTTAGTCATTTTAGTAACATTATCAACAGTTTCAACACTTCCATAGATTTTACTAAATAGATCCTTTTCACGAGCAGCATTTTTCTGAATAGTTTTCTGGCTATTTTCTATCTTGGAAATACATTGGGCCAGTTCCTCGTCACTAAAATCTTTGTTTAGCTTACATTCAGAATCAGCACAGGCATTCACATCTTCACTGTCAGCACATACATCTAGTACTCTTTTCTTATCTTGTGACAGTATGATCCCGTAATTTTCCATAACACTCATTAGTTCACTTTGGTCACTGTCATTCATTTTACTGGATGTTTTAGCATTACCAAGTTTTAACTGCTCTCTTGTAACAGCAGAGTAATCAATTTTAACAATGCGTCCAGCTTTGACCAGGCTTTCAACTTCTTGCACATAAAGACCAACTAATTTTGGGGCATTTTGAAGGAACAAGGCATTATTGGTATCCATCATTAGGCTTCTAAAATCTAAATTAGCAGAACCAATCATTATATTATTTTTACCAAGTACGGAAACCTTAGAATGTAAGGATCTATTTTCTGAACGTTCATATCCTAATTTTTGGTATTCATAATATTCAATATTAGCACCATTGGACACTTTGTCTTTCATCACACTATGGTAATCAACAATGGCCTTCATTTGGTGTCTGCCAAAGCTGTTAACAGGTGTTAAATCTGTGGTTTGGTAGGAGTTAGTAATAATTTTAACAGTCGCACCTTCACAGCTCCATGTACCATCAATCATATTCCCTAAGGCACGTGAAATAAGTGCAGGGGGGGCAACGTAAGCATTTTGTAAGATCACTGTTTGGGGATTATTATTTGAAGATGTATGACAGGCATGCTTCATTCCAGCAATTAGGGCAGCGTGAATATTCTTATTACTTCCAAGCAGGTCATATTGATAGTCTTCACTAGATTTAACTTTATATTGTCTAAGCTCATCTTTCTCAGTGGGAAGGTGAGTATTCTCAAGGTAATAATAAGTGACACCCTTGGAATCTACTTCCATGTTAGCAGGAGATGGTGCTCTGGAATCAGTATATTTAGTATAAATACCAACCATTTTATCCATGTGATTTTTTACATCTTCTAGACGCTCATCTAAGGGTAAAGGTTGATTTAACATTTTAAAAATAGATTGAGGTAGTTTTAGCTGTGCCATACAGGCTTTATGTTTAAGATCATTTATATTTAGATTTGTACCTAACCCATTTGATTTTGTGGGTTTAATTTTAGAATTATCGGTGTCATTAAATAGATTATTGTTAATAGAACATTGTTCCTTTGCAGTATTTAAAGTGACTAGGAAATCATTTGGCATGATTCTACCCACGGCTTTGAGCTTAATAACCATTGGACCAACACTAAAAACACGATCATAGGCACTTGCCATTGTATTTCGTTTCTTCTTATTCGCTAGTTTTATAGCCTTTTTATTCATTTCCACAAGGATGTCAGTGTCCATAAATAAATATTTGTGCACCATGCTCACTTTTTCGCCAGCTTCATTTTCAAAAGAAGGTTTACTTACGTGATATGAATCTTCAATATTTCGACCGCCCATAACAAAGCTTTTATTATTTCCATCTTTGTCAGTAAGCAATAATAATTTGTGATGGGTGTAATCTGTAAGGTGATATTGATCTTTCCCGTGAGTGCGTCGGTTGCCCTCAATATTTGAGATACTTTTTGAATCATCAATAAATGCAGGGATAGCACCAGAAATCATATTATATAATGGATCCAGTTTTTCGCCATAAAGCATATGAGCAAATTGTAATTGAATAAAAGCAGAAGTTTTTTCAAAAACATTTCCAGTTTTTAATTTAACAAGAATTTTCACATAGCTCATTAAGTCTTCTCTGTCTTCTGCAGTAATTTTATCTTCACCAGAAGTGGAAAGCTTTGTTATATCAATTTCTTGCCCCATTAAAACTGCTGTTGCCATGACATCAGAATCTTTTGAATATAGGCCAGATAGAAATAATTTAGAGGCATTCACTTTTGTATTTTTAATATTGCCAGTTTTTAAGTTTGGATTTGCGATGTTGTTTTTTGCATAAATATTTGGCTGTGATTTACGAGGTCCCTTGATAGATGTTTTACCAAAAACCGCATCAATCTTAGATTTTTTTAATTCTTCACAAAGACTTTTGTTCATTTTACCGTCTTTGTCCTCAGGGCTATAAAGTGCATCGCCACATGAGGTTGTTAGATAGGTAGCATCCACCTGTATGTTTCGAGAAGGACGGCTATAGAAGCGGATGTCCAAATTCCCCATAGAGCTGTTACTTAAGTGACGGAAATAATCTAAGTTGGAATAGTTAGCATGCAGATCAACAAGAAGTTTAATTTTCACACCATTTCTAGCTTTATTGACTAGTGCTTGAGAGAAAACTGAGGAAGACTTATCATTAGAAAAAATAAAGTATACAAGCCTTAATGTGTCTCCAGGTTGAGCATTTCTGATGACATTTAACTTTTCAATCAAGGCATTGTCGTTATCAGTAATAACCACAGCACGTTTCACTTCTTTTGAAGTAAAGCTAGAGGACTTGGCTTTGTTCAGCACTGCGTTGAGGTTATTAAGATTGACCTCTCTATCTCGACTTCTATTGGAGTTTAACTTTGATTCAATATCAAAGTTCATATTTTCAAGCTCTGTATTGCCATCATACTCAGCAAATGATGTTCTGGATGACAATAGTATGCTCGTAAACAGCAATGAATAAGTTAATTGTTTAAAAATAGACCCTTGAATGAGGCGCATATAAACTCCTTAGTTTTTTATTTATATAAGCGAAGAATTAACATAAGAAATGATATAATTGAGGAGAAATAAGGATTTAAGTAAACATTACACTAAGTATAGAGAATTAATGTGAGTTCCTGTACAGTCCTGGTCATTACATGAAAAATCTTCATTAATTATTTTTTTAATTTTATTGATCTGGATGAGTGAAGTGATAGAAGCAAGAATGCTTCACTCCAGAATACAGAGATTAAAAAAATCAAATAATATTCTCAATGTTTTTATAAAAAGGGAAGATGAGCTTTCTTTCGGAATTTCGGGAACAAAAATACGAAAATATAAGAGTTTAATACCAGAGCTCAAGCGCAAAAAAATTAACAAAATTTTAGTTATCGCTGGTAAAAACTCTAACAATCTACTTGCTGCTGCTCAATTATTAACTGAAGCAGGCTTCGACGCCCATTTTTTAATTTTCGGCACTAAAGAATGGCCCTCCTACTACTCTAGTTTTGATTTTTTTAAATTATTAATTCCAGCAGATAAGATATTTTGGCAATCCTCAGAAGATTGGCCTCAGGTTGAACCCATTTCCCACTCCATAAACAAAGAGAATTTAAAAAATGAAGCCTACATATTACACGAAGGTGCTTTTTCGGAACACTCACTGCCAGGGGCCATGGAACTTTATGATAGCGTGCTTGCTAATCAAGAAGAGCATCAACTGAAATTTGATCATATTTTTATGGATTCAGGCTCGGGCCTTGGAGCCTCAGCCTTTTTAATCCAATATTTTTTAGCAGGAAAGATAAACGCTCATATTCACATTACACAGATGGCAGGAGGCGAAGAAGAGCTTTTTAAAGCTTATGAAAAGTGTTGTAGTTGGGCTCAAAATAAGAAAATGCTATATGGAAGTGAAGACATAAATAATTTTAGACAACTCCCTGACCTAAGAACTCAAGAAAAAGTTTCTGTTTATAAACCAAGCCTAGCTCCCTCTTTTGGCTCTGTAAATAGCAGCGTACTCAAGTTTGTAAAGCAATTTGCACAAGAAGAAGGGGTCATTTTGGACCCATTATACAATGCCAAAGCTTTCCACAAAGCATCAGAGGTCATTGAGAAAAATTCACTGAAGGGTAATACCTTACTCATCCACTCTGGAGGAGCCCTAGGACTTGTTGGCTATTTAGATCAACTTCGGAAGTTAGATTAGACTCAGAAAAATGCTTCATGCAAATTCATAAATCCCTTTTGATTTGGATTATTTTGCGCCTAAAGCGAGTTCGGATCGCAGCCCGAAGGGCGAGAACCGCATGTCTGAGCCTTTTGGTGTTAAATAATCCAAATCAAAAGGGATTTATGAATTTGCATGAAGCATTTTTCTGAGTCTAATCGAGAATGCACTACAGTCATCTTCTGTTAGAAAATCACTTTAAAAACAGAACTAGTTTAAAGAAATAACCTCTTTAATCTCAGGAATTGCATCAACTAAACGGGTTTCGATACCTTGTTTTAAGGTCATGGTAGAGCTAGGGCAACCGGCACAAGCCCCAAGCATATAAATATAAACAATATTGTTTTCGTATTTTACAAACTGAATATCGCCACCGTCCATTGCCACAGCCGGTTTAATTTCATTTTTAATGATGGTTTTAATCTGTTGGACTACCGATGTGTCATTTTCGTTGATTTCAAGGTCAGCAGAGCTAGAGCTTATTTTCTCTGCCAGTTCCACAAGAACAGGTTCGCCATTTTCAAGGTGTTCCTGAATGAGGTTGGCTAATGGTGTAGCGATGATGTCCCAGTCCACCCAGTCTTGTTTGGTCACAGTAAGAAAGTCTGTTCCTAAGAATATGCTATCAGCCCAAGGAAAACCAAAAAGCTTTTTAGCTAAGGGCGAACGTTCGGCATCTTGAATGGTTTTGAAATCACAGGATTCTTCACTGATTTGTTGAGAAATCACATATTTCATGGAGTGCGGATTGGGGGTGGTTTCAAAGCTTACATTTATCATAGCCATTTCATAGGTGATAAACCCTCATCTGACAACTTTTTTAAGCATTTAATTTGAAATAACTAAAAAACCATCATATACCAATGACCTATGAAACCAAGAATACGTGAAATATTAACATGGTATAATTCGGAGCCTCCAATTATTGCTGCAAAGCTGGCTGATCTACTTAATCGTGGACAAGTAGCGGGGACAGGAAAATTTGGGGTATTAGCTTTAGACGAGCTTTCTCAGCTAGGGGTGCACAATAGCTTATTGGATAATTTAAAATCCCTTCAACCAGGCTATGCCTTCGAATTAGCAATTCGCAGTGGAGTAAACGCTCTTGTGGCACCACTTAAAAATTTAGAGGTTTCCGCTCGGGATTTTTCTGGGGATATATTGTTATTTGCACAAATCTCACTGGATTGTCCACAACAGGTAGAAAGAGCCTTTGATTTGGGAGCCATTGGTGTGTCGGTGAATCTTAATGATTTTGCAGATCTTCCTATGATTTCCGAGGTTAAAGAGATGGCTCAATCATTAGGACTGTTATTTAGAGTTCATGTGTGTGGGGAGGAGGACCAGTGGTCCTTTGAGGAGTTGTCTCAATTGGCCTTTGAATTGGCTCAAGTGGGGGCTCACCTTATTAGTTTTCCTTTACCTGGAACATTGTTTATTAACGAAGATACAAAAGCTAAATTTCATCAGTTATGCGTGCATCTAAAGAAAATCCAAGACCAAGTGAAGTACATTAGAGAAGCCGCAGTAGAAGGACAGTTATTAATTTCATTTTATGGCTTAGAGAGTCGTTTAAAGGATGTACCTCAGGTGGTTTCTGGTGGAGCATTGGGTTATGACTTTGGTCATTCATATTTTCAGATGACCATGGATGCCGCCACCGATAAGATAGAGCAAATTTTTAAATTATATGTGGGAAAGATTTAGTTGTCTTTCATATTGAAAACACTAACTTGTAAAGAGCAAATACATGGATACAAATACTAATAATCAAGAATCGGTTGAACCAAAAGAAAACCCACTTCGTGCGGAAAAAAAGAGAAAGCTCCAGGAGCTTAAAGATCAGGGGATTGACGTATACCCTCATAATTTTGAGCGTACAGGGCAAGCTGAACAAATAAAATCAAAGTTTAGTCATATTGAAGATGGAGAGAAACTGAATGAAGAAGTCTACACCATCGCTGGTCGCTTGATGACCAAACGAGATATGGGAAAAGCTTCTTTTTTTAATATTCAGGATCAGTCTGGAAACATTCAGGTGTATTTAAAAACAGCCGCTTTATCTGAAAAAGATCAATTAGCTTTCAAAGGTGTAGATATTGGCGATATTATTGGTGTTAAAGGTTTTATCTTTAAAACTAAAAAAGGAGAGCTCAGTGTACATGCCTCTGAATTTAATATTTTATGTAAGACTTTGGAGCCACTACCCGAAAAATTTCATGGCTTAACTGATGTTGAAGCTAAATACAGACATCGCCATCTAGATTTAATTATGAACCCTGACTCTCGAAAAGTCTTTGAAATGAGATCCAAGATTATTAGAGAAATGCGAAACTATATGGATAATAAAGGCTTTTTAGAAGTGGAAACTCCTGTTTTACAGCCTATTTATGGTGGAGCGGCGGCTCACCCTTTTTCGACTCATCATAGAGCTTTAGATATGAAATTATTTATGAAAATCAGTCCGGAGCTTTATCTAAAACGATTAATTGTGGGTGGTTTTGAAAAAGTTTATGAAATTGGTAAAAACTTTCGTAATGAAGGTATAGATAGGTCTCATAATCCTGAGTTTACAATGATGGAGTATTACGAAGCCTATACAGACTATAATTATCAAATGGAGCAGTTTGAAGACCTTGTGGCAACAGTGACCAAAAAGGTTTGTGGAACCACTAAAATTAAGTACCAGGGTAAAGACTTAGATATTACCACACCTTGGAGAAGGTTAACGGTTCACGATGGTATAAGAGAGTATGCTAAATTTGATCCCGATGAATTATCTGATGATCAACTTTATGCAAAAATTCAAGAACTGGGTTATGGTGGTGATCGCCCAGCTTCGCGTGGTGAAATGCTTATGGAAGCTTTTGATCTCAAGGTAGAAGAGCACCTTTGGAACCCCACCTTTGTTATTGATCACCCCGTGGAAATTTCTCCATTAACTAAATCTCATCGAATAAAAGAAGGTCTGGTTGAAAGATTTGAACCAGTTATGGCTGGAATGGAATTAGGCAATGCATATACAGAACTGAATGACCCCGAAGAGCAATTAGCCCGCTTGGAAGAACAAGAGTCTAAACGTTTAGTGGATGAAGAAGCTCAGCCCATGGATCGAGATTTTCTTCATGCCATAGATGTGGGAATGCCACCAACCGGTGGTGTTGGTATTGGTGTTGAGCGTTTGGTTATGGTGCTGACAGATAGCCACAGTATACGTGACATTATTTTCTTTCCAACCATGAAACCAAAATCATAATTTAAGGATTATCTTTGAAATTAATTTTAATAGTATTTTGTAGTATTTTATTAATTCAGTGTGCTCAGAAACCCACGGAAGTTTATGAAAAGAGTGAATACAAAGATAAGGTACAAAGCCTCATCGTTCTCGGAGCACGTTCGCCATTAAAAATCACAGAGGACACTGTGGTATTAGATGCACGAAGTAATTTTAGTTATTCGGTTTCACATATTCCAAACTCTATCAACCTTCAGTGGAAAGAGTTTTCTGGTGGTAAGAAAAATAAATTAAGAAGTGATTTTGATGAAATGACCAAAAGGCTAGCGCGCTTAGGTATCTCTATAAACACACCTGTAATAGTTGTGGACAAAGGTCTATTTGGTAAAGGCGAAGCCGGTCGGCTAGCATGGACCCTCTATTATCTTGGTGTGGAAAATATTCAAGTAGCTAGCATTCAAGCTTTGAAAACACGGATGACCATCAAGGAGTCTTTGCCCAAAAAAATGTTACCTTTTTGGAAATCACAAGTTCGCGATTATATATTGATAACACAAAAAGATTTTTTTAAAAAAACAGATGTACAAAGTAAGAACACAGTGGTTATAGACGTAAGAAGCGACAATGAGTATGCCCAGGCCACTAATAATCAAAGTATGCACGTGGAGTGGACAGAGTTTTTTACCCAGCTCGGTCGACCCAATTTTAACGTGGTTAATAAGCTAAAATCTGTAGGCATTCATAAAGATAAAGAGGTTATTCTTGTAAGTAGTAAAGGGGTTAGGTCCGCAGCTGTTGCTATTTCTCTTATATCATTGGGCTATAAGGATGTTAAGAGCCTTGAAGCGTATTAAATGAGTCAAGATTGAACCACTTAATATGGTTCTTCAGGAAATTTTGTGTCTTATAAGCTCACTGAGTATTTTTTAATATAGTTCTGATTAGCCATTCTAACACCTGCCCTTAGCCGGCTCTGGTGCAAAATTGTGGGTCAATTTTATATAAATTCAGTAAAGGCGAATGCGGCTGCTGAAATATTCACTTTATTCACAAAATTTTTCAGCCTTATTTACTCACCAATTGCTACGCAATTGGTCGAGTGCAACAAAAACATAACTTGTTAATTTTATTAGACTCTTTAAAACACGAAGTGCCCTGAAAGGGCGAGTGCAGGAGCACGAGTTTTAAAGAGTTAGAGCCACGATGGCTCACTGTTCGTTTGAAGTGCCTAACTCCAAAGTA
>JABJQG010000067.1 GCA_018663505.1 Pseudobdellovibrionaceae bacterium
GGATTAAAATTCTTAGTGGTTTCTCTTATATTTTATTCATTAAACCTTTCAGCCGCATCTAAAAGAAATATAAATCTTGAGTGGGAAGCCATTGAGGGAGCCACCAAGTATCAAATAAAGCTCACTGCCATAAAAAAAGATGGTGAAACAGGAAAGTCTAAAACAATTTCCTTAAAAGAATCTAAATGGAATAGTAAAATCCCTGTGGGTCAGTATAAAATGCAAATTCGTAGCTTTGACTATCGAAATGTTCCTGGTGACTGGAGTGAAAGCATAGATTTTAATGTAAAATCCCCTGTTGTCAAAATCATATTCCCAAAAAATAAAGAGAAAATAAAATCTGAAGAAACAGAAAATCATGAAGTAAGGTTTCAATGGGAACCTGTAGAAGGCGCTACGGCTTACGAAGTAAAAGTAGTGTCAAAAGATAAAGCTGTTAAGAAAAAAGAAATTATTGAGGGCAATAGTTATACGCTTAGCCTACCTGTTGCAAATCTATACGGATGGAAGGTAACAGCTATTTTTGAAAATAATGAAAAAGGCGAAGAAAGTAAAAGAGCTTCCAAATTTTTAGTCTATGGTGCTAAAATCAACAAAGCCAGTATCAAAGAGCCAGAATCCAGCTTTGTAAGAGAGCTACAGTGGGAGCAACCAGAATTTGCTCAAAAATACTCTTATGCCATTCAAAGAAAAACAAAAGAAGGAAAATGGAAAACCGTTTTAAAAAAGAAACAGGTCAAAGAACAAAAAATACCATTTTCTAAAGACTATGAAGGTGGCCAATACAAACTTATGGTTAAGTCCTACTCTAAACTAAGGCAATCCTCAGAAATGAGTGAAATGGAGTTTGAAGTCACTGCTGGTGACAGATCCCCTGCTGCAGCTAAAACTGCGGAACTTAAAGAGTCCCTAAAAAAGCCATCAAGTATTTATGGCATAGCCAGTTGGTTCCTATCTGAACTTGATTATTACGGTAAATCTGAAGACAATAACTCCGAAGCCCGGTTAGTTGCAGTTGGTGGTACTGGCAGAGTGGGAATAGGCTACGACCCAGAATCCTCCGATTATGGTTTTTTTGCTATATATGATTTTAGCGGCATTACATTAGGCCAATCTAACTATACATATGGATCCGGTGAAGTTCACGCCACGTGGACAAAGTATTTTAATTCTGCCAATCAGTTTAGAGCCAGTGCCGGATTATTTTCAAAACAACTGCCCTATATTTATGACCCCAATAACACCGGTTCTTTCACCGTTGAAAACGCAACTCAAACAGGACTTCATGCCGGGTTTCAACTCTGGGTTCCAATGAGTAATAAATATGGATTTCAAATACACGCAAGAACTTACTTAGGCCTACCTGGAGAAGCTCCTAATAAACTTGAGTATGAAGGCAGTAACTTTATGCAAACTGGCTTCCTAGGCAGCTATCGTCTCAGTAAAACGATGGTAGGTTTTGCCGGTTACTCCTATAAAAGAGATATCATGGAATTCAAATCTTACCAATCTGGAATGAATACTATCGAAATTGAAGGTCAGTTTTTAAATCTAAAGTTAGAACTTAGTTTCTAATCAGAAAGTTCATAAAATTAATATTTTTAATTGATATAACAAGAATTTTCTGGTTTTTTCCAATGAAAAAGCTCCCTCATAGATTTGTTATTCAGTAAGGCGGCGAATATGGAAAATTCTCCAGTTGGGTGTATAGGGTCTCCACTGTACCCACAATAGGACCCAAATGCTTGTTTTATAATTGTTCTTTTTTCTGCCTTAGTTATTTTCAATTTAGAAACCCTTTGTGCTATAGCTTGAAGGGACCAAATATCTGCAATAGTCTCATCAGCATATGTAATATTATATCCGGTGGAGCTTGGAAAATTTGATGTATCATTATAATTGCTCTCAATACATTTTGTGAATTTTTGAAAGTAATTTTTTGTGTCCTGATCTAAAACAGAAACACCATGTCCCATCTCGTGAGCTGACACCTGCAACAAGTTCCACAGCCCCGCTGTTTCTCCAAACTCAGTAGCATATCTAATCAACATACCGGGGCATAAAACAAAATTTTTCTGAATATATATCGCCGAAGCTGCTAGACCATCAATTTGACAGATATCATTAAACCTTCTCCAGTGATGAGAATCACGATCTTCTTCAAAAAGTACTTGGCTTTGAAATTTAAAATCTAAGAATTTTACCTTTTGTATAAAAATATTTTTGTAATGTTCATTTTTAATTTTA
>JABJQG010000024.1 GCA_018663505.1 Pseudobdellovibrionaceae bacterium
AGAGGCACGAGCACGAGCGGGTGCGAAGCGTCTTCGGATGGCGTCATCAAAGATGACGCAACCCGGATACGCATCGCTCGACGTGAGTACCTCTAAAGGTGTTTGCGCTTCAAATTTTAGATTTAGGCCTGGGTGAAAATGACATTATCCGAAGACGCTTCGCACCCGCTCGTGCTCGTGCCTATGAAAGCTAAATGAGTCTTGGGGAATTAAGGGCCATAAATTGGAGTTTATATTGCGAACATGTGAAATGCTTTGCATAATAGATGTATGTTAAAGGTTTTATTAGTATTAGAAGATTATAACGAAATGACTTATCTGCAGTCTACTTTGCGTAAAATTGGGTTTGATACGGAGGGCATTAATAAGACAACAACCATATCTTCACAAATTTTAATGTTTCGACCTAATGTGATTGTTATTACAGCATCCAGTACAAAAATTAATGGATACCAAGTCTCTAAAGATATTAAGGTTAAAAATCCGGAAATTGCTTTTGTTTTAGTGAAACATGGAAAGCAAGATTTTATTGATCGTTTGGTAGAGGATGGTGAAATTGACTCGGCGGTTGATAGCCCTGTTAATATATCTACTCTTGTTAAGACTATGGATGCTATTTCTCATTTTAATTTAGAATTAGTTTTAGATAAAATGAAAAAGTTATCAACTGTTCATGAATCCGAAGTTGATGTAATTAACATAAAGAACTTAGATGCGTTGGCGAAAAAAGATTTACCAGTTAAAGTTCCCGGTCGCAAAATGGAGGCTGAAGAAACTCGAGGTTCTGTGCCTGTTGTAAGAACAGAGAGTGAGAATGAGGAGTCTCGGGGTGGTATTGTAGAAAAGGTTTCTAAACAACAAGAAAGTAATAGTGCGTCCATAATCTCAGATGAGGCTGAAAATAATATCAATGGTCAAGAATTCAACTCTGGCGGGGAAAAGGGCCCAGGGGGAGCGTCTACAGGTGATCCTTCAGTAGACTCACCGGATGAAATAGTTGAGCTGTCCGAACTGGCTGGGTTTAAAGCACAAAGTGATAGTGATGATGGGGTAGGTACAGCTGATGGTGGTGAAAATGGTGATGTTAGAAAAGAAAATGGATCTGCAAAAGTAGTTTTCACAGCTGAACAATTTAAAAAATTCAATAGCTCCTCGATAGGAGATAATGAGAGAAAAATTAATTTTGATGATTTTGTTAGTAAAGCCAAACTTGATGGAAAAGAATTGGTTAAGTCTTTTTATTCAAGGAATAGAATTAGGGAGTTTACTAAGATGATTCGTAAGATTGATTCAGAAGAGGACTTAACTGAATTACATAGTGATAAGCGTGATTTCGTAAAGATGCTATTCAAGAAAAAATAATTTAAATTTAGGCTAAATAAAAATTTATATCTACAATACTGCTAAAACATTTACTTTTTCTTAAAAATTGAATTTACAGCGTTGGTAACACTCATATCAAAAATGTTAGTTTTTTCTGACATTGGACGAGAAAATTTTGCTAATTCTTTTTTAGCGGGCATAAATGTATGGTCGATAGAGCTTGCTTTTTTAAAATTGAGAATAGATTTATCTTGGTTTCCCGTTAACTTATAAAAAAGCCCTTTAACAAAAAAGTAAGGTGGGGAATGCCGATGTTCTGGAGGGACTTTACCGAGACTGTCATATATTGATTTAATGAATATTTTTTGATCTTTATTACTGCTTCCGTTTTTAATTTTGGCCCAGTTTAAGTAAATAATGAGGTCACTTCTAGCAGAGTTGAGTTCTAAGCTTTCTTCAAAGGCTAATTGTGCAGCTTTGTACTTGCTTTGATTGAGCTCTCGCAGTCCTTTTTCAAATAGATTTTCTGAGCTTAAAATATCTTGAACTTTAGCTGATTCTAGTTCAATTAGGTATTCTCTCTTTGTATCGTTATTTTTAAGTACATTATATGCCTCAGAAATTAAACTAAATATTTTAGTTATTAGTTCTTTTATATCTTCATTTTGGCCAATGGATTTATCTGGGTGATATACTTTTGCAAGTTCTTGGTAAGATCGATTAATTTCTATTGTTTTTGCATTTGTACTTAAACCCAAAATTTCTAGATAGTTTTTATTAGTAAACTCATTAAGTATTTTGTTTAGACGCTTTACTTTTACTTCATTTGAAACTTCTGTTTCAACACTTTTACTAAACATAAAGATGTTTTTTAAAACAAGAAAATGTAAAACTTTGTAGAATATGCTGCCATCTACGCCACTGCGCTCAAGACATTCATCAACGGTATGTTCTTGTTCAAACATTTCCATTAATTTTCTATTTTCTTGAATGAGAGGATAGTTCTTAACATCGTTGAGCAGTGAGAAATTGGTGCCCCTTAGTATCTTGTGTTCACTCCAAGAGCTGTAAAAAATAAATAACCATTCAAGGCTAATTTTTGTAGCGATCCAATCATATAGATGTGGTGTTAGCTGTGTTTCGCTAATTTTGTTTACAGCGGAAATTTCCTCATCTTCAATGACAAAGTGAACTTTATAAGAGATATTACTAATTGACTTACTCATACGAATTGACATCTGTTCGATCTGAACAATTTCAATTGCGTGTGGACTCAGCACACTAGCGTCAATAAGCTTTTCTCCAATTCTTTTTTTACTCTTGTCGCTAAGTACTTGGTTAACATTATCAGTACTAGTAAACCCCTTCTCAATAAGAAGAACTCCGAAATAGGATTGTTCATCTTTTAAAAAGACTTCACAAATGTTCCCATTTGTAAAAGTGATATATTCTTTTCCATATTCTGTATGTGGGATATCTGAATTTTCATTTTTTAAGTATAAATAACCTGTGGCTTTATGAGAATTTAAAGTTGAGATGATTAATGGAAGATCAAATCCATGAATATCGCCCATGAGGTTTATGGCAGTTATTGCATCTATTTTACTTGTGTTTTGATTATGTAAAAGTTGATAAAGTTGTGGTTTATCAGGAGAGATCATATCTCCAAATGTATCACTGACTAAGTTGATCACATCTTCAAGTTGAAATGGCTTTTGAATAAAATGTAGATAAGGAACCTTTTTACTAGATTGACTTAAGAACGATTTGTCTTTAAAAATCCCACTCATCAAAAATATTTTTATCTCACCATTTGTTTTATTGTATATTTCTGCTGCTAGATCAACTCCGTTGATCATGGGAAGCATGCAGTCGATGATAGCAAGGTGATATATTTCTATGTCACTTAATTTTTGGGCATCAGTAGGATTGGAGATTAGCTTTGTTGAAAATCCGCTTTTCTCTAATCCCTTTGATAGTGATAAACCGATACTGCGGTCATCTTCAATAATTAAAATTTTAATATCCGACTTTTGCATGTATCTTTTTCGGATTTCCACTAAGGTAAATAGAGCATTTGGATATTTTATCTCAATTTAAGACATGCTGTTGTGCATGATTTTATTTTAACAGACGCCTCCCTGCGAACTGTTAAGATTTAAACAAGGGCTTTGTTAGAAAATTGGGGTTAGTATCACTGAATACCTGTCTTTACAGTTCATCTGATCTGTAATTTACAGGTTTTTCTCGCGCAAAGGCTAAAGACCCTAGATATTGTAAAATATTTAGACAGACTCATTAATTTTAATCAATATTGAGTCTTCTCATTTTGATATTACCCCGTAGTTTCCAACACTTAGAAAAACTCAGCTTAGGCATCTATCTTGCTCTTATATTCAGTATAAAACAAACGGTTGGAGCTTGAAATGAGTCATAATAACAAAGTAACTACAGTTTCTCAAAATAATAGAAATAAGCTTTTTCAAGGTATGTTGTTTCTGTTGTTACTCATGGGAATGGGAATTGTTCAAAAAGTAAATTCTGGAAGTCCTTTATCAAGTAATGTCAGTGAGCAGATATTAAATGAGGATCAACAAGATGTTCAAGGTAAGTTTTTAGCCAGCCGAGAGCTCGAGCTTAAAAAAGTAAGTAAAGCAAAAAAAATAAAATCAAATAAGGCTAGTGAAATTTTATTTAATGACCCATCAATGAAGAATAAATGGGGCCTTAAGGTAATGGAATCCAATAAAGCTTGGCAATTAACTCGAGGAAGTCGAGATATCGTTGTGGCAGTAATAGATACGGGGATTGATACAAAACATAAATCTTTGAAAAATAATTTGTGGGTAAATAAAGGAGAAATTGGCACGGACATACACGGTGCTGATAAAAGAACTAATGGTAAAGATGATGATGGAAATGGTTTTGTTGATGATGTTCATGGATGGAATTTTGTAGGACAAAATCATGAGCTTGTTGATAATCATGGGCATGGAACACATATAGCAGGAATTATTGGAGCCGAAGGTGGCAAAGGCAAAGTTGCTGGAGTGTCACCGAATGTGAGTTTAATGATATTGAAGTACTATGACCCAAAAGCTGTTGGTCTTAATAATTTAAAAAATACTGTTTATGCTTTAAGATATGCAATTAGCCAGGGAGCAAATATTATTAATTACTCTGGTGGTGGTTTGGAACCAAGTAAAGAAGAGAAAGAAGCTATACAGCTTGCAAAGAAAAAAGGAATTCTAGTTGTTGCTGCTGCTGGAAATGAAAGATCTAACTCAGATGTTCACTCTTATTACCCCGCAGATTATAATTTAGATAATATAATATCAGTTACAGCTGTGGATAAGGGAAAGAGTAAAAATGGATCTGGTGGGAACATATTATCTTCAAGTAACTTTGGTAAAAAAACAGTGGATATAGCAGCGCCAGGTAATAATATTGAGTCAACAGTTCCTGGTGGAGGCACTAATGTGATGACAGGAACTTCTCAGGCCACAGCATTTGTGAGTGGTGTGGCGGCTTTAGTTATGGCTAATAATAGAGATTTAAAAGCACATCAGGTTATTAAAATTTTAACACAAACGGGTGACCTAGAGCCATCATTGGCAGGAAAAACACGTTATCAAAGACGAATAAACACTTACAAAGCCTTAACTATTGTGGGGCAGGGATTGGGAGTTTCGGGAGTTGTTGCTCAAAATGAAGTAGGTTTTAATTCAGAGTCATTTAGTATTCAAAAAACTAAAAGCCGAGCCAACAGGTCTATATCTTCAGGTTTTGGGGCAGCACTTTTAAAGAATATTAAGAATTAAGTGTCGTACTGCACCAGAAAGCTAAGAGCAATTTCATTAAATCATTCCTTCCATTTTAAACAATTTTGAGCTTGCACAAAAATGCTCAGACAAGCGGTGCTCGCCTTCGGCTCCGCTCCGAACTCGCTTTTTGCACAAGCTCAAAATTGTTTAAAATGGAAGGAATGATTTAATGAAATTGCTCTTAGCTTTCTGGTGTTATATTTGGGTCAATGAAAAGTACATCTTCGGGGAAGGGGATTTTTTTTAGGTTTGAACTCAGAGCTTTATAATAGACATAATTTCTTAGGACTAGCTTTACATAATTTCTAGTTTCTTCATAAGGTATATCTTCAATAAACTCCACGGCATTTCCATTGTAACGACTTTGTAGCCAGTTTTGAATGGCTTTTTCACTGGCATTGTATGAACTCACAGTTAGGATAAATTGTCCTTTAAAGCGATCCAAAAGGGTTCTTAGGAAAGAGGTTCCAATAGGGATATTAATGGGGGGAGCATAAAGATCTTCGTGTCCGCTGTATTCTAAACTATGTGTTAGAGCCGTTTTTTTTGCAACGCGAGGGAGTACTTGCATTAAGCCAAAAGCGTTTGCGTGACTTCGAGCATTGGGGTTGAATGCAGATTCTTGTCGCATGATAGAGTAAATAAATGCAGGTAAAACTTTAAATTTATTAGCAGCAGTCTCTACAATTTTTTTAAATGGTGTTGGAAAGATTAGGCTAGGGTAGTTAGTGATCAATGATTTTTTTTCATTAATACTATAGTTTTTTAATTGGTAAAATAAACCCAAGTAATTTCCTGACTTAGCGTAATATTTAAAAAGAGTATTCCACTCTTTTTTTGTAACTTTATTATTTTTTTTGAACTGATGACTTTTATTGTCTAAATAGCTTTTTGCCACTTCAAATTCATCCACAGAAATAAGCCAGTCAAGAAATAGGTTTTTTATTTTATATGATTTATTTATTGAATGTCCCATATCATCAATGGGTCTAGTGGGTTTAGTTATTTTAAGATTAAGTTCTCTATGAGCAAGTAACCCGTAATAGCCTAGAGTGTCAGCTTCAACGATTGTTTTAAATAAAGTATTAGCTTGTAAATAATGTCCATTATCTTTTAGTATTTTTGCCTTCCAGAAACTAAACTTTTGTTTATGTTTTGTGTTTTTACTTATAGCCTCATCAATTATTGTTATTGCACTTTTTGTTTGCTTAAGCTTTTTATAATTCCAAAAAAGATGCCAATAGATATTATTTTGAGCATGGCTATTTATTCTGGGCTCTCCCTTGGCTTGCTCGAGCCACCAGATTGCAGCAAGATGTTGTTTTTTCTCGGAGGCCATTCGACTAAGTATCCAGTAAGATTTATGAAGTGAAATTTTATTTTTTAATAGTTTAGTGTTTTTAAGAAGTATACTTTTAGCCAATTTTATTTTTCCGGAAGTCCATAGTTTACGAGCATAACTGTTGTTTAGGTTATTTACAGAACGAGCTAAAAATTTTTTATGTGGATATAGTATTAAATTTTTTGTTGCAAATTGAGCAAGTTGTTTAGCTGTAGACAAGTAGAGTTTTTTTTTGTTTTCCAGTTTATAGGTTTTCTCAATTCCCTTTAAAGCTATTATTTTTTGAGAGTATGAGAAGCCTCTGAGCTTAAAGACTTTTCTGTAATAAGCTCTGGCAAGGCTAAAAAACTGAGATCTTTTATAGTCATGTGCAATTTTTAAGAAATTTATTTTAGTTGGATTAGGAATTAAGCGAGGAGCCAACTTATAGAGACGCTGAAGAGATTTTCTAAGGTTAGATTTTAGTTGATGTGTTTTGGCGATATTTAAGGCCTCTTTAGTATGCTGGACTTTTTCTTTTAACGGAAGAGGAAGCTTTGATTTTATTAGCATATACTCAAAAGATTTTTCATAGTCTTTTTTTTGACGACTTTGTTTTATGACATAATTAAGTGCTAAAGGTTGAAGCCACTGAGGAAGGGCTGAATAGTTCAGAGGTTTAAGCTTATTAGCTAATTTTTCTTTTTGACTACAATTTTCATGAGCACGTAAAAATGCGATTTTATTCAGAGGAAAGTGTGGCTGTTGAGAGAGTTGCGAAAATAGTGGACAGGCCAACTGAGGTGATTTTTTTTGCAATCTTGTGGCTTGTTTGTATTTGCTAGACCATGTATCTGTGAGTGCTAGGCTAGCTAATTTCCTATGTTGATTTGGAGGAAGAAGCTCCATAACATTAGGCATGAGGTCCTTAGTTTGAATACTAAAGACAATGATAAGAATTAAAAGAGAATATGACCATTTTAAATAATTCATCAGTTATAAGCATAACTCATGAATTAATAGATTCAACGATTACAGGTTAAATTTTACCTTGTTCTAGTCTTTTAATTCTTTGTTTTAGCGGGGGATGAGTTGCGAAAAGCAGGCTTAAAAAACTAGAATTATTTCCAGCAATTTTCAAACTAGCAATGGCTTTATGCTCATTGTCTACTGGAATTTGAATGTTTTGAAGGGCCCTCAGGGCTTTAATCATTTTTGCTTTACCTACTATCTTGGCACTTCCATGGTCAGCTCTATACTCTCTCCAGCGTGAAAAGAAATTAACTACAATGGAGCCTAAGAATGTTAATAGAATCTGAAGGCCCATAACTACACCAAAATAGGCAAAAGAGGACCGATTATCCGAATTATCCATTATAATTTTTGCGATTATTCGTGCGAAAAAAATAACAAAAATATTAATTATACCTTGGATGAGAGTGAGTGTAATCATATCTCCATTGGCAATATGTGAAATTTCGTGAGCAAGGACCCCCTCAATAGCATCTTCATCCATATTTTCCAGCAATCCTGAAGACACAGCAACTAAGGAATTATTTTTAGATGGTCCCGTGGCAAAGGCGTTTACCTCTGGACTTTGATATATACCAACTTCAGGCATAGTCTTTAGGCCTGCTTTTTTTGCCATGCTATAAACATGGTTCAAAATTTTTTTCTCAAACCCAGTGGCATCTATTGGGCTAATAAGAGTTAACCCCATCATGCGTTTAGCTATTACTTTTGATAGCAAAAGAGAAATAATAGAACCTGACATACCAAGGACCACACTCAATAACAGCAATGATTTATAGCCAGATAAGTCCAGTTCAAAAACAACTTCCGCGAGGTACATGGTAATGTTTAAAGTAGTGAGTACAAGAAGGTTGGTGATTACAAATAAAAATATACGTTTAGGCCAAGTGAGCATAACAATCCTTATGGTTTAAGTAAGTTTAGTTTCGGGTAATATTCTTTGTAAAACTAAAGTAAAATAACACAAAACGAAATGGAAACAAATTTTTCACCCCCAGCAAGTTGATTTATGCGTTGTCATTAGGCACCTCTGAGTATGAATTGGAGCACACACCAGGACCATTGTCGTGACAACACTTAACTGTGCTACAGAATAGAAAAAAATCCACAACACCCCTAATCTGTTAATAATATGAAAAAAGTCAAGGTTTTAAAAAAAAGTATATAAATTCTAATAATTTACCGATGCATAAGATACTTAAAAAAGTCCATCTTGGAGGAAGCATGCGGAAAAGTTTTTTTATAATTTCATTTATAATTTTTTCAGTCATTGGTGTGTTAAGTTACTATTCACTTTATGCCCTCATATTACTGGTTCCCACTCTACCACTTTTTGTTTTGGGAGTATTTGATCTTTCTCAAAAAAGAAAAGCAGTGCGACGCAATTACCCTGTGGTTGGTAATTTTAGGTATTGGCTAGAGGCTATCCGCCCAGAGTTACAACAGTATTTTGTGGAGTCAAACCATAATGGACGACCTATTAACAGGGAATTTCGGTCAGTTATATATCAGCGAGCTAAAGGGCAGTTACAGACCAAGGCATTTGGAACTCAAACTGATGTTTACGAGGAGAACCACGAGTGGGTGAACCACTCTATGTTAGCAAAAAAGGTTCCATTAGATGATGTGAGGGTCACAGTAGGTGGGCCTGGTTGTAAAAAACCTTATTCAGCAAGTGTGTTAAATATTTCGGCTATGAGCTATGGTGCACTTTCCAGCCAAGCCATTGAGTCTTTGAACTTAGGAGCTGCAAAAGGGAAATTTTATCATAATACAGGAGAGGGAGGGATCTCACCACACCATCTGAAAGGTGGGGATCTTGTGTGGCAAATAGGAACAGCATATTTTGGCTGTAGAACAGCTGATGGTGATTTTTGTGAAAATAAATTTAAGGAAAAAGCGAATCGCCCATCTGTGAAAATGATAGAGATAAAATTGTCACAAGGGGCAAAGCCGGGTAAGGGAGGAATGTTACCTGGTGAAAAAGTAGATGATGAAGTTGCGGAGATTAGAGGAGTAGAAGTAGGGAAAGATGTGATTTCTCCACCTTCACATAAGGGAGTAAAGACGCCCAATGACCTTATAGATTTTATTGCACAATTGAGAGAGTTGTCTGGAGGGAAGCCTGGGTTCAGGTGCATATTTGTGGGAAAGCACCGAGTCGAAAAAATAAAAATGGCCCCAAGATCTGAAGTTCTTGGTTTGATTTGGTTACGACACTAAATCATCAAGGAGCCACAGCAT
>JABJQG010000070.1 GCA_018663505.1 Pseudobdellovibrionaceae bacterium
TGAAGAGAAAGGGCTATGGATATCGAAATATGCATTATTTCAAGCTTAAAATACTCCAAACTTGTGGGTATTTAAACTCAAGGTACATCACAGATCCATATATGCTGTAGCTTTGAGATGAAACTAAAATGAAATAGAAACGTAACTATGTAAAAATTGTTCTAAATCTAAGTAGATTGGTACGCGTTTTGCTAATTAGAACCATATGAACACTGAAATTTCGTCCGCAAACAGCTATCTGCAGCTTCTACGCCTGTTAAGGATATATAAAGCAACAAATTTTGTCATAATTTTGCTGCTTACTTCTGTCATAGGATCTGATGCCCAAGCTGCAAGACTGTTCATTGGGGACACGATAACTCTTAAAAATCAAGAATTTTCAGTACAAAGCAAAATCCATTCCGGTAAAGAAGGTATGGTTTTTTTAATAGCAAATACCGATTTTTCTGAATTCTACGCCCTTAAGGAGTACTCGCCACATAGCAATGCGGAATTTAATCATACCAGGATTCTCAGACTAAAAAATCTCCAACAAAAAATGAGTACACTCACTGGAAAAACTTATTTACATAAAATATTACATCTTGAAGTTCAAGAGAATCACCTTTACGAGCTCTCTCACGTGGGAAACTCTGACCTAAAACAAAGACTGCTGGATAAAAGACATACCAATCTTGTGTTAAATAAGCTGCAGAACGTAGATCTTCTTGAAAATAAAATTGAGACTATTTACAGATTATTCAAACAAAGTCTATTGGCTATTGAAACTCTTCACAGTATAGGCTTTGTACATACCGACCTCAAGCCTTCTAACATTATCACTTTCAATAAGATTATTTCTGAGTTAGCTATTGTAGATTACGGTATGGTTCACAGAATTGGAGTTCTAGAAGGTTTTTTAAATAAAACAGTTTACTCTCCTCCAGAACAACAAGTTTATATAACAGCTCTCGCTGAACCTGCCGTAGACTATTACAGTCTTGGAAAAACATGGATGGCTGTGATCAGCTTACTGGACCATGAACTCTATGAAAAAACAAAAGTTGCAAGAGACCAAGATAAAACCATAGAACAATTTGAAATATTTAAAGAAATACATATTGCTGAAATAAAACGTAAAGTTTCTGAAAGATCTTGGCTGCAATTAAAAAGTCTTCTTGTCTTTATAGACTCCGCCCTTGAGTTCTACCCTCAAGATAGAATAAAAAGCTTAGTAAAAAACCGAGGCAAAATTTTTGGGCCCTCTGACCCATCTCCTTCATTATTAAAAATGAATATGTGTAAGTTTATATTTTCAGGGTATTGATTGATACGCAAAAAATTTTGGAGCACGCCCTGTGCTCCAAAGATATCTTTTCTTAATAAAATGGAATTCCAGTTGCATCATTCACCCCATCACAATTGGCATCAATATCATAATTAACTAAACACCATGCCGGTATGTCAGCGCCAGGATCTACAACTGGTGGCTCTGGTACAGGTACTGGATCTGGAATAACCACAGGATCAGTTCCTGATCCATCGTCAACAATCACTCCACCATCATCTATGGGCACCTCATCAGCTGGTAATTCATCAACCATACAGCTTTGGTATTTATCATCGTCGTCTTCATTCTCATCTTCGTGATTTGCGTCATCATCATCATGGTCACCATCATCATCGTCATCGTGATGACTATCTTCGTCATGATCTCCATCTTCATGATGACTATCTCCATCTTCATGATGACTATCTTCATCATGATTACAGTCTCCACCATGATCATCATGATCACCTTCTTTTTCACCTTCTTTTTCATCTTCTTCTTCATCATCATCATGATGGCTATCATCATCAGAATCTTCACCATGATGATTTTTTTTCTTCTCAAGCTTATCATCATCTATAGAGCAACTAGCTAGGTCATCATCATCAATCTCACAGTAGCCTAAATGGTCGCCATCTTCCTCTCCATCATGATGTTTATCTTTATCACCATGATCAATATGAGCTAATACCGCTGACAATGAAAGTTTCATAGATTTTTTATTTTCATGATTTCCTGGGGGCCTATGGCAAATAACAACACAAACACTGTTTTCAGCATTTGATCCGTCACAACTTACTAAATTTTTACTTATATCTTCTGGCATAGCTTTCAAAAGGCTAACTGGTTCTGCCTGGACATCTAGCAAATCAGACACATTAGGTGCATCACCATTATTATCACTACAAGAAATCAGTGATAGTGAGAGTACAAATAAAATAATTCTCCACTTCTGCATGTAAAACTCCTTTATTAAACGTGAGATGTTGGGTTTAATTGCGCCAGAGTTTACATGAGATTGAGCCTCTTTAGTTTATACTAAAACTAGACTTTATTCTGAATAATTCGAAGTTTTCTCAATTTAAAACACTGAATTTATTAAGCTGTCTAAAAGCTTTTCGAAAAATTTTAAATTCACTCAATCAACCTCAATAAAAGTACCCACTTAATTTATGTGATTTTTTGACTCTTTTCAAAGTTAATACTATATTTGTTCACAGATTCTCCCAGTGAAGCGTTATCAGTATTTAACTGTGAGCACAAAATCTTTGGACATTTCTTTAACTTATAAGGCTAATATGCAAATTCTTAAAAGTGTCAAAAACCTTGTTATTTTAATGGCCATGGCAGATGAGGCACAGCCAATTATTGGTCAGCTATCCTTAACTGAGAAAATTAGCGAAACCCCACTCCTGCCTATGAAAATATTTCATGGGCACTTTAATGAAAAAAACATTCATATAATCGTTAATGGGGCCGACCCAGAACATAAAGTGGACTGTATTGGCACTGTCCCGGCTAGCCTATCCACATTCATGGCCATGCAACAATTTAACCCTGATTTAATCATAAATGCCGGAACTGCAGGAGGATTTAAATCTCAAGGTGCTAATATTGGTGATATTTATTTAGCGAACAAAGTTCAGTTTCATGATCATCGTATCACAATTCCCGGCTTCAAGGGGTTTGGTATTAATGAATCAAATATTAATATTCAATTCAACTCTCTTTCGTTAGAGAATTTATCTAACAAACTTAATTTTAAAATTGGTGCAATTTCTACAGGAGACTCACTAGATATGTCCTCTGAAGATAAGAACTCAATGGAAACCTATGGCGCATGCTTAAAAGATATGGAGGCTGCTGGAATTTTATGGGTAAGTAAGCTTTATAACAAACCCACATTATTTTTAAAATCAGTGACAGATATTGTTGATGACCAGCACCCTACTGCAGATGAATTTCTAAAAAACCTAAAGATGGCCTCAGAAAACTTATCCCTTGCGCTCATTAAGCTTATAAAGTGTCTGTAGGTTTTATTATTTTCTATTGATTTTAATAATGAACTAAAATTAAAGATTTAATCAACAACCACTTCTAAAATCACAATGTCTTCCACAGGAACATCTTGGTGCAATCCCATATTTTGGGTGGGCACAGTCTTCATTTTTTCTACGATATCCATTCCTCCAGCCACTTTTGCAAAAACGCAATAACCCCAGCCTTCTGCCGTGTCGTTTTGATAGTTTAGAAAATGATTATCGTTCACATTAATAAAAAATTGGGAAGTGGCCGAGTGAGGATCTGGAGTTCTAGCCATAGCCACAGTGCCCACATCATTTGAGATCCTATTGCCTGCTTCATTTTGTACAGGTGGGTTTGTTTTCTTTTGGCGAAGACCTGACTCGAAGCCACCACCTTGAACCATAAAATTGTTAATTACTCGGTGGAAAACAGTATTATTGTAGTAATCACTTTCAGCGTACTCCAAGAAATTCTTTACTGTTAAAGGCGCCTCTTGAGATAAAAGCTCCAACGAAATATCACCATAATTTGTTTTTAAAACCACCATAACTGTTCTCCTTAGGGTCCATATTTATACGCAATGCCTTACAAAAAGGGAACCCTTACCTTATAATGGAAACCATGTGTCGTATTTTTGGATTTCGATCAATTTTAGAAAGTCATATGCACGAAAGCCTTATCTCTGCAGATAATGCCCTGAGTGTACAAAGCCAACAGCATCCCGACGGCTGGGGAATTGCCTACTACGTCCACAACACTCCTCACGTGATTAAATCCACTAAATCCGCTCAAAGTGATGTGTTATTTCCAAAAGTGTCCAGCGTGGTGAGCTCAAATACTGTGATCGCTCATATCCGAAATGCTACATTAGGAGAAAAAAATATTCTAAACACCCACCCCTTTCAATTTGGGCCCTGGGTTTTTGTGCACAATGGGCATGTAAAGGACTTCGAAAAACATAGGCCCGCCCTTTTAGAATTGATCCCAGAATCTACTCGAAAATATATTTTAGGCACAACTGACAGCGAAATTTTATTTTATATAATCATGGGGCATGCAGCTAAAACACTCAATATCTTTAATCAAGATATCCCCTTTAAGGAATTAAAGTTTAGAGTTACCGAGGCTCTACATATGATTACAGAGGTCATTGGCCGTTTTTCCAAAGATGACGTAGGCCCCACAGAAAACTACATTACCTTTATTTTATCCAATGGTAAGATCACGTTAGCTCATCATGGCGGTAAACACTTGTATTATTCTACCTACAAAAAACTTTGTGGAGAAAGAGACAGCTGCCCCTTCTTTAACTTAAGTTGTGAAAACAAAACGCCTGATGGCAAAGTTAATCACTTCCTTGTGTCCTCCGAGCAATTGAAAACAAATAATGTATGGCTAGATTTTGAGGCTGGCGAACTTATGGGTGTAGATCAAGAGATGAACTTCTATAAGGAGAAAATTTTTGATTTTTAAAGCTATGGATTATTTTTAAAAAGAACTCTTCTATTTACCAACAAACATTTTTTAAAATAAACCACTGCGCTAAATAATAGTTAAAAGGCGCTTTTTACCCTTCCTTAATTCAACTTGCTTCTTTTTAAGCAATATGCTCTAACTCGTTTTAACTTCTAAAGGGGATATTCTATGAAAACTAAGATACTTTGGCTAATGGCCCTTATTATGGCACCACTAATTTCTAATGCTCAAAGCACAATATCAACTGTGGAAGATAGTATTAAAAAATGGTCCACTGAAGCCCAGTTTAATACTTCATCTAATTCTAATTCAGCCACTTTTGGTCCTTCAATGCTTTATCACCTGAATAACAGAAGCCAGGTGGGACTTAAATTATTAATGCCCATTGGAGTGCCTTACAGTGGCACTACTTCTGTAATTGCCCTGTATAGACAATTATTAAGTCAAAAAACCACTAATTTATTTGTTGAAGGTTCAGTCGGTGCGAATTGGTATAATTTCGAACACTCTCAAGTAAATATCAACATAACATCACCTTCTATAGGAACCAATTTTGGAGTACTACACAATATAACTGACCACATTGCTTTTGGTGGACTTGCAGGAATTGAATGGACTCAAGTTCGACTTGGAAAAAACCTCGCCATTGAGGAGCCTAACTCCGTTTTTGCATGGGGAAGAATCGCTCTTTTTGGCTCTCTGAAGTTTTAGAGCGGGACTCTTTACTTGTAAATCTTGTTTAGTTAATAAAGAAGCTTTAATTCCATTTAGTACTGAATTGTAAGACTACTCAAAAACCTGCTTAAGGGTTTGCATAAAAAAATCATTCTCTATGGCCTTTAGTCTTTCACTTAAACTATTTGCCGTATCATCGCCATAAACTTCAATGACTTTTTGGGCTATCACAGGGCCTTCATCAAAATTTTCAGACACATAGTGAACAGTTATTCCCGATTGAGTTTCTTTATTGGCTATCACGGCTTCATGAACTTTATGACCATACATACCAACACCACCATACTTTGGCAAAAGGCTTGGATGAGTGTTAATAATTTTGTTTTCAAAAGCCTGAATTGTTTTTGGACCGATTTTTTTCATAAACCCTGCTAACACCACCCACTGAACTTGGCTTTCTATAAGATCTGAAGAAACAAATTGGTCCCAATCAACAAAACTATTCCATTGCGATTGAGGAATTAAAACAGAAGGGATAGATAGGTCTTTTGCTCGCTCTAAAACGTAAGCATCTTGGTTGTTACAGTAGAGTTTCACAACTTGGGCGTTGAGATTGCCCTCTTCACAGGCTTGCACAATTTTCTGAAAATTTGAGCCGTTATGGGAGGAGAAAATGGCAATTCTATTTCTAGTCTTTGATTTCTCCGTAGCTTGAGCCTTCTTCGATGATTCCATGCAGGGATCTTAACAGATGATCAGATTCAATTTCACGTGAAATCGTAAAAGTTCCGTTAAAATCACCATTTTTATCCTTAATTGAGGCCGATGCAACGTCAATACGGATTATAGCACCCCCTTTTTTAACCATAGACGAGTAAACCTGAGAGTGTTTGCCCTCAAGCCTAATACGCTCAAGCCCCGCTTTTACCTGTGAGTGAACACTTTTAGGGTATATTTCATAAATTGATTTTCCTAGCAGATCACCATTATCATAACCCAAGGTGGTATGTAGTTTTTCATTAGCAAATACAATTACGCCATCCTTGTCCGATGAGTGAAGCATATAAACACCTGACTGAAAAACAGTATCATAAACATCCATATAGGATTCCAAATCCACCATTTTTTCCTTCATCTCATCCATTTGATTTTGCATGTCTTCCATTTCTTCTAAAATGGCTTTTTTATCTTTGCGATCAAATTGTCCACTTAAATTACGAATTAAGTCCTTAGGAGTAATTATTCCAGTCATTTTACCTTTAGAATCTTTAACTAACACCCTGTGAGACGTGGACTGGATTAGTGATTTAAGCACATCAGAAACATGCCCATCTTCATCCACAAAGTGGATCTTTTCTAAAATTTCTTTATAATAATTAATTTTTTGATTTGCGTCTTTTGTAACCTGACTCATGACTAAGGCTTTGACTAAGCTCAGCTCGGTCATATTTCCAAGAACTTCCCCTAATGGTGTGATGACCACTGCTGAACCTATGCCCTTGTCCGCAAAAAGCTCTACCGCCTGCTGAAGTGTATCCCCCGAACCCAATGTAATTGGGTTTTCTGTCATATATTTTTTTGCAACTGCCATTGTTGTTAGAACCTCTAGTTAACTTAAATATCTAATATAACTCACCTTATTTTCCACTTCCTAGCCTTTAAGGTCAATTCCAAGCTGAGAAGCTCAAATCTTCTAGTGTTAAGGCTTGATTTAAAGTACAATTCGCTAGTGTAGCTATGATTTTTTAGTTAAGGAGGGGCCCTTGAAAACAGTACTAATATCTATATTCACAATATTTCTTACTACTTCAGCTATGGCAGAAGATTCTCTTATTTTACAATCAGTGGGAACTCACAAAGACAGCGCAAATTATCATGCCTGGTTAGATTCTCCTTTGCATCCCACTAGTATTCTTCCCAAGTTAGCTAACCTTGATCCAAAAAAAACTTGCGAAGATTTACATGCGCTTCCTGAAGATCAATTATCCATTTTTAGGGACGCATTAGAAATTGATACAAAACTTCACTGCAAAGATGTGCTTCTAGATAAAACCAACACCTACTTTCAGTACAAGAAAGAATTATTAAAATGGCGAAGTAGCTACTCTCATGAGACTCAAAAGCCCTTCTCTTCTACCACGCCCAGAAAATTTACACAAGAACATAGCTTTGGCCCAAGTAGAGAACAAAATGTAAACACCACAGGTGGTCCAATTTTTATATCAGGAGATCTAAACTATAAAGAAGTGGCCATAACATTTGATGACGGCCCCCATGGAACATTAACTCCTGAGCTACTGGACATCCTCAAATCTGAAAACCTACAGGTGACATTTTTTTCAGTGGGCCGCAATGTAAAAAAATACCCCGCAATAGTGAATCAGATTAACGAAGACAGGCACAGCCTTGGCAACCATAGTTGGAGTCATCCAAATATGAGAAAACTTAAGCACAGGTCCTCAGTAAACCAGATTGAATCCACTTTCCAACAGATTCAACAAGAAATGGACTTTTATATCCCTTTTTTCAGATTCCCCTATGGGAATTATACTTCTAAACTAAAAACATATTTAAAAAGAAATGATATTTCTTCCTTTTTTTGGAATATTGATACTTTGGACTGGAAATACTCAGACCCCGAGTTCTTGTTAGACTACGCCTTAGAGCAAGTGGAAAAAACCGAAGGAGGAATTGTCTTATTTCACGACGTGCAACCCCAGACTATTGCCATTATGCCAGCTTTCCTGCAAACTCTAAAAAATAATGGATATAAACCCGTTGTCTATAGAACTCAATCCGAAAGAAACTAATTTATGACTCTTACTTATATTCTCTCTACACTTTTTGCCATCTCTCTAACCATAAACCTGGGAATTGCTCTCTGGTTATTTAAAGATATTAAAAAACAAAAAAAGTACAAAAAAAAATATACTGAAATCAAAATACAGAACGAGCAGTTACTACACCAAGTTAAAAACTTGGAACTACAACTTGAATCTGAGAAAAAATTTCTCAAGATGAGTCAAGAATCCCTTAAAGACACCTTTCAATCCCTTGCTAGTAAGGCGCTTGAAGGCAACAATAAACAATTTATGGAGCTTGCCAAAACAGTCTTTGAGAAAGACCAACAAAAAGCACAATCTGAACTAAATAAGAAAGAAGAGTCCATAACTAATATCGTGAAACCCCTCAAGGAGGTTCTTGTTAAATATGAATCTCAACTATCCACCATTGAGAGAGATCGGCAAAAATCATATTTAAACATCGAACATGAACTGAAAAAAGTAGCAACATCCAATGATACGCTGAATTCGCAAACTCAGGCCCTAAAAGATGCTTTAAAAAAACCTCATATTCGCGGACGCTGGGGTGAAATACAGCTAAAAAACTGTATCGATCTTGCTGGTATGAGTGAATATTCAGATGTACATTTTCAGGACATACAGGATGTTGATGGGCAAAAACTAATCCCTGACATGACTGTAAAAATGCCTGGGGGCCGTTTAGTTATTGTAGATGCAAAAACTCCCCTAGAGGCATTTTTATCATCCTTAGAAGCTTCCACTGACGAAGAACGACAATCAGAGCTTGTTAGACATGGCAAACATGTTAAAGGTCATATACAAAGCCTTTCTACAAAAGCCTATTCCGAGGCCTTTGAGGGCTCTGCGGACTTTACAGTTATGTTTTTGCCCAATGAGTCTTTTTTATATGCAGCTTTAGAAGTTGAACCAGATTTAGTGGAATACGCCATTCAAAAGAAAATACTTATCGCCACCCCACCAACCTTGATCGGTTTACTTAAAGTTATCAGGTATGGTTGGAACGAAGAAAAACTTGCAGAAAATGCACAAAAAATATCTGAGGCTGGTGCCGAACTTCACAAAAGAGTTTGTGACTTTATGGATGCATTTATGTCTGTGGGCAAACACCTGGAAAAAGCTAAGGATGAATATTCAAAAGGACTCTCTCGAATTCAAAGCCGTGTATTGGTACAAGCCAAACGCCTAGAGGAATTGGGTGCAAAGAGCTCTAAATCCCTACCAGACATTAAGATTCAACCAGAAATTGAAGCGGCAACTCAAAATGAAACTGACCTTGAAGATCAAGATAAGAAACAATTTGAAGCAGTTACTGAGCTAGAAAGTCAGAGTGAAAAACAACCTGAAAATATTCTCACTGAGGCGGAAACTAAGATTGAAAAGCAACCCGAGGCTTAGCGTCCTGCTTTACTACTCTCATAAGTCTTTGTTTTTTCTGACTGCACACTCAGAGCGGCCTTTATGTTTTTGCCTAGCCCGTAATTATTCAAATAGTACATAAAATAAAGTACAAGGCCAAACCCCAAAAGTAAATAATTTATTTTTACGATGAATTTACTGTCCATTCTATACTCCTGTGCTTACAAACTCTACGTCTAAGCCTAACACAAAAATTGATCCACACAAGTTGTACCAGCATCATTAGGTATACCTTTTTTTTATGGAATAGGTATGAGCTGCAATTGACCCATATATTTAATAAGAATAGAATTATTCTTATTAAAATCAAAACCAAGGATACTCAATGAAACTTCTATTCAGTGCATTTTTACTAGCTGGATTATTCTTTACATTTGAACAACTAGAGGCAGAGCCCTGGTTATCCAATCGACTGGCCCAAAATTGTGCTGGATGCCACGCTCCTGGGCGCTTAAACCTACCCCCAAAAGGGCGTCGTTGTACACTTTCTTGTCAGGGTTGTCATGTCAATCCAAATGGCGGTGGGCTTAGAAACCAATACGGAGTTTGGTCTCAGCAAAGATGGATGAGATCTTTTGCCTCAGATACCTTTGGCAGTAAAATGCAACCCAAACCTCACTACAAGCAGCCCTATATGGATCGCAAAGGTGCGGACAAAAAAATTCTTCCCCCAATGAAATTTAAAACTGCCACATCACTAGATTATGTTGAGAGAGAGTATACTAACAAGGTCTACAAGGATTGGCATAAAGAAGCCAAAAATAAAAAAGAATTTTTAAGCCGCATTGCCAAAGGAGACCCGTATGCCTCTGAAAGAACAAAATCAGTATATGCTGGTGGTGATTTTAGATATATCTACGGACAGTACTCAGGAGACACTAACGGTAATGATGAATTAAATTTTCCTATGTCATTTGACATGGGCATGAGGTATCGCCCAGTAAGGGAGAAGTACTCTCTAGTCTTTGAGTCCAGATTTTTAAATATTCCGGGCAACTCTGATCTTGATCAAACCTTCACTACTTCCTCTAGAATTCGTTCGGCGTATTTTATTGCCGATGACTTAATGTACAACTCTTGGGTTATGGCAGGATTATACCGCCCAATGTTTGGTAACTACACAGCAGATCACACAACGCTGTCACAAAAAATTTCTGATTTAGATCAAAATACAGTATTTAAATCTGTTGGGTTTGGTACTGCACCCAACGTTCCATTTTTTAATATTCATTTTATTCAACCACTAAAAAACACCACATATTCGCAAGACAGTGGTTACATTATTAATGCTGGTGGACGATTTGTCAGCTATAGTGCAAATATCAAACTTTCCTATATGAGCACCAAAAGAACCGCTGAAGAACTTATCAATGATTTAACATCTCTTACTCTTGGTGGAATGTGGAAAGATCGTTTAATTTCAGTTTTTGAACTTTTAAATTTTAAAATTGAAGAAAGCCGTGGAGTGATAGACGCTGGGAGCGTAGTCACTTTAGAAAATAAGTATCGCTTTTGGAGAGAAAATTACGTCACATTAGATTTACAATCAGCCAACACCCTAAGCAGCCGAAAAGAAGGCACAGCGACTCAATACTCCCTTGGCATTAAAAGTTATTTACTATCGGGAACAAAAGTAGAGTTAGCCTATGTTTTGCGTAAAGAAGAAAGCCCGGCTGCCACAGTAGAGATCAACGGCATCCAAATGCAAGGACATATTTACTTCTAAACAGGTGCCAGGCATCTTTTGCGGATGCAGCACACCATAATTCTACAGTATTGTTTTCATTTTAATTCATTAACCTGAATTATGGTGTGCTGCATCCGCAAAAGATGCCTGGCACCTGTTTAGGGTAATGTTCTTACTGGGAATGATTCACTGTAAAAGGGTTCTGCTGCATCGTTAAACGCAATAGCTCGAAAATTATAAAGAGTATCTGGAGTCAGGTCAGTTATATTCAAAGCGTGATATGTGGTGAAGTTCACATCTAATGCCGTTGTCATCACTTCACCTGTTAATACATCGGTATACTCAAGTTGCGTTGGACTAGCTATATCTGTGTTCCACTCCACTATGATACTTGTTCTATTTGGTTCAATAAATTGAAAATTTGATATGACTACTGGGTTAGATAAAGGCTGACAGTAAGAAATATATATTTCAGATCTCTCCCCGCCAACAAGTGCCGCCTCAATATGAATTTCATTTGGGACTGATTGATAACTAAATGCTACTGGCTGCCTATCTACTAAAACCTTTAATGTACTTTGATCAAAATCAGCATGAGAAAGTGGAAACTCTGTAAGTAAGTTTAGTTTTTTCACCGCAAGGAAACCTATTTGCTGCATAGAAGAGTCGTAGTTTCCGTCTGCAAGATCCACAAGGATCCCATTGGATTGCTGAACTGTTTCTAAATAACCATAACCAATTTCATTTTCTCCAGTGGCTGGCAAAGTTTCATTATCAGTATATATAATTCCAGATAACAATAGTGGAGCTTCTTGCTTTAAATCTTGTAACTGCGATATCACAGACTCGGGGTTTATTCCGGCGCAGTCTCTATCATGGGCTGGCCATTCCTTATGGTTTGGATCAAAAACAGGATCTACTCCTTCTGGGTATTGACTTAAAGAACAAATATCATTCTCATCAGCTACAAATACAACGGCTAGTCCCGCATCAGCTCTAAAAAAATCTAAAGCACTATTTTCAACTAAGTGAGTGGTCACTCCTTCAATAAGAGAAAATAACCCAACTTCACCACCATCCGAATGGCTATCTGTTTTAATAGATGTCATATTCTCTCTTAATAAAGTTTGCATATCAGTTGTAGTTAGCTCTGATGATTTAAGGACTTTAGGGTTTCCTGATTTAGCATACAGTTTGCCACTATAAGAGCTCTTGGAGCTATGTGCCAGCATCACACTCACATGAACATCAACATCAGCAGGCAGCTCATCGATAAAAGCATCTATGCCCTCAGCTATTCCTGCACGCTCTGCAGATAAAGATCCTGAAGTATCCACAACAAAAAGAAGATCTATTTTTTTTGAAATTTCAGCATCAGGTTGGATGAAAGTATCAGAGTAACATAACTGAGTATCAAGCACGTCATCAGGAGGGTCTTGCGGTAATACCTCTGGATTAAAAGCTTCACCAATATCCGCCTTACTTTCTTCATCTATAACACAGGCCGAAGTTAACAATAAAAAGCCTAAAAGCAAAAATACTCTTATAAACATATTTGTAGAATTATCTAGCTTGTTATTCATTACGTCCCCCACTTAAAGCTAAGTCATTACAGAGTGGAGCGTACATACAAGAAAACTCTTAATTATCAAAAGTCCCCGACCTTGGTCCGGGGCTTTCATAAACTATCGGCACTAACTACAAAAGCTTAAGTGATTTATCTTTCTAAGCTCATAAAATCATTAATGTTTAATTTTCTGTCGATATTTTTGTCATAATATCTACCCATCATTATCATAATGATACATATGTAATTATTTCTTTTGCTGGGAAAATTATCCAATTTTTCCTTCCCATTCTCCACTGGCTTGCATCTCCCGTTCTCATTATAATTGAAAGTTGCATTTCCAAAGATAAATCTATAAATAGTTACACATGAAAACTATAGAAACCCCTGAATTATTAATGCCTGCGGGCTCATTAGAAAAACTCAAAACTGCCTTTAGCTTCGGTGCCGACGCTGTGTATGCGGGGGTTCCCTTCTTTAGCTTAAGAGCTCGTGAAAATGAATTCAACCTAGAGGATCTGCAAGAGGGCATTGAGCTTGCCAACTCACAAGATCGAAAACTATATCTAACAGCAAATATTTTTGCTAGAAACTCAAAAATTAAGTCCTTTATCAAACACATTGATGCTTGGGCTCAGCTAAAACCACACGCGTTAATTATGAGTGACCCTGGCTTAATTAGTATAGTTAAAGAACGGCACCCTGATATTCCTATTCATTTATCTGTACAAGCCAACTGCATGAATTGGTCCAGCGTTAAATTTTGGCATTCAATTGGCGTAGAGCGAATTATCTTAAGCCGTGAGCTAAGATTAGAAGAGGTCAAAGAAATTAAAAATCAAGTTCCTGAGATGGAACTTGAAGCCTTCGTACATGGATCAATTTGTATTGCATATTCTGGGCGCTGCCTATTGTCCCATTATATGAGCCATAGAGACGCCAACCAAGGTGTTTGTGATAACTCCTGTCGTTATGATTACAACCTCTACAAAACTGAAAAAAAAGAAGAAGACTACTACCTTGAAGACCTAAGAAATAAGGGTGAGCTTTATCGTATCAACGAAGATGAAAATGGCACATATATTATGAACGCCAAAGATCTTCGTTTAATTCAATATCTAAAAGAGATCACCGACGCTGGTGTCTGTTCTTTTAAGATCGAAGGTCGCACTAAATCTTTATATTACTTATCTATGGTGACAAAGGCTTACAGAAAAGCCATTGATGACATGGCTATGGGAAAAGACTTTAATCCTGAGCTCATCACAGAATTAGATAAAGTACCTAACCGCGGTTACCACGAGGGTTTTATGGTTCAACAAGTGGGGTCTCACTCACAAAATTATGACAATAGTGTTTCCCGTTACCACACCCAATCCTATGCTGGCCGTGTTGTTTCACCAGTGCAAACAAATGCAAATAGAATTCATATTGAAGTAAGAAACAAATTAACTCGTGGACAAGAAATCGAAGTGATCTCACCTGATGACAAGACCAGTAAATCGTTTACTATTGGCAATATGTATAATGCTGATGGTGAAGTAGTAGAGTCTGTGCATGGTGGTACAGGAGTATTTGAATTTGAAATGGACTTCATACCCGAAGAGTATTCAATTCTTAGCCTAAAACCAAAGTATAAAACCCTAGAGCCCTAAACTCATATATACTCAACAAAAGTTAATATTATGTCTGATAAACTCACATCAACTAGAATCCAAATTGACAATATCAATAATGAACTGGTTCATTTACTAATTAAGCGATTCCAACTCTTAGAACAGGTTCATAAAATAAAAACTCAAGAAAGCTTAGAGCTATTTGATGGTAAACGTACAAAATTAATGAACCAAATTCTTCAAGACAAGCTCCAATCAGCTCACCTAAATCCCATGCAAAAAGAGTCCATTAACAAAATTCTAAACAACCTCTTCTCAGTATCCCTGGAATATCTAAAGAGTAAATAATCAATTCCCAATGAACACACTAATGTAAGCCCAAATCCGTGAATCAATGTATTCACGGATTTGGGTGTGCGCTCTCACCTAAAGGCCTTTAAACCTCAAAATAAACTCATCAATAATCTCAGGAGCTTTAGCAAAACATAATCTAAAGTATCCTGGAACCTCCATACCTAAATCTTGCCCAGCAGTTAAAAAGATTTTGTGCTCATTCAGAAGCTTCTGAAACAATTTTGTTTCAGCATCAAAGCTCTGCTCAGGTAAATACTCACGCAAATCCAAGAGAAAAAATAGTCCACTGTCCCCATCTATAATTTTCATATCTGGTAAACTTTGAGTTAAATGATTTTTGACTTCCTTAAGACGAACCTGGTTTAATTTTATAAACTCATCTAAAAACACATAGTCAGATAAAAATTGTTCTAAGAACCTTTGAGTTAATGCATTGGTGCAATGGAAATAAGTAAGGCTAGACATAGCCTCTTTTAGCTGTGGGTTTTCGGTATAAAAAATCCCAACTTTCAATCCTGCTAAAGTAAAATCCTTAGCCAAGCCATACATAAAATGAATATGCTCTCTATAGTCACCAGCAAATTCATAAATAGATCTATGGTTTCCTTGATCCATACGGGTTAATGCATAAATCTCATCAGATAAGATCTCCAATCGGTTATCCTTGGCAAACTTCACAATGTCCCTAAGAAACTCCTCTTCCAAAACCTCTCCCGTTGGATTATGCGGATGAGTTATTAAAATAGCTTTCACTTTATCTTTATTTTCGCAACTCTCATAAGCTTCAACAAAATCAGATACCTTATGTTGAAACCTATTTTCAGGTTTTAATTTTACTTTTAAAAAATCAACACCAAACCTTTTTTGAAAATCATATTCAAAGCCTGTATAATATGGTGTGGGAATCATCATAAGGTCACCCTCATCAAACATAGAATAGCTAAGGCACTCACAAGCTGAGCTTAAACCATTAAATAATATAAGATTTTCTGGGTTCATGTCTTTAATGAATAAATATTTAGTTAAAAATTTTGATGTGGCTTGTTTAACACTTGGTAATCCGGATAAATCAAAATACTGAAAATCTTCTTTTTCTAAGGGAAAGTGATTCTGAAAATATGGCACTAGGATATCTGACATGAGATGATTTTCAGCTATACCCAGATTTAAATATCCCCTAGGGTTGCCAGTACTATAGGGGTCACTGGCACAAAGCAGGTGCCCTTCTACAATGGCTGAAGGCTCTCCCATGAGGTCTTTCATTCTTTTTGATATCATTTTATTCCTTTAACTATGACTGCATACGAAAAGTATCTAGATTTTTTAGGATATTCAAGAATTTAAATTTTCTTAAATGCTTCTTTTATGAATTGGAACATTTAACACCAAAAGGCTCAGACATGCGGTTCTCGCCCTTCGGCCTGCGATCCGAACTCGTTTTTGGCGCTAAATGTTCAAATTCATAAAAGAAGCATTTAAGAAAATTGCGAGTATCTGATCCGGAGTTCTATACCATCAGAAAGAGTAATAATTTTCTGCGAATCATGACGTATGGATATTTACAGTAAATATATAATTATCTTACAAAGTACTTATATATAAAATTAATACGATTATCATCTTCTGAAGAGTTATCATATTCAAACTTAACACCAACACTTGATTTTTTATGTTCTGTTTTCAAAATATTTTTAGTGAATGTTAAACTAGAGTATTTTGATTCGGTATTTGTAAGTCCTTCAGTAACCAAACTTGTGGTAAGTACTGCTTTCAGATCTCCTTTAAGACGAGCTGATAAACTTAGTACATACACAGTGAGGTCCACATGATCACTTTCTGTTTTGCTTACTAGACCAAAAAGTGCTGGGCTATACTGGCCATCAAACATATATACGCTGCCTAGTGTGGTTGTGTCTGGTGAAGCATTATCACTGTCAGGAAATTTAATAATAAGGAAGCTATGAAGCTTATGCCCCTTGTTTATATATATTCCAACAGAAGTCATATCTGTCTTGTTAATATCACCAAAATCAAAATTGTATTTACTGTCATAGTTATATCTTGTGAGTTCAATTTTACTAATAGAAAGGCCAAGCTTACTCATCCATTGCTGCAGCCCACTGGAGCTTTTCAGAGCCACACTTAGCCTATAACCCATGACACCACTAACATTAGTTGATGTACTTTGATCCGTCTTTGCCCCAGTGATCATTTTTCCAACGGAGTAAGTCACTTCACTGTTTTCCGTATCTAACTTATAGCTAATTTTGAACTGTTTCATGAAGCTATCTAACTCAAAATCACTTGAATCAAAATCATCCACCTTGCCGTCTAAAGCCGTAGTCACATTTAATAGCACTTCATCCATCAAGGATGCCCGCAAGCTAAAACCTGTGTTGTACATGGCAAAATCACCAGACTCTAAATCGTATTCTGAATGCAAATTCCAGCTTAGGTTAATAGCCTCTTGCTCTTCTCGCCCTATATTTAAATTAATGTCTTTAAAATATTGCAAAGCTTTTTCGTCTTTAAGTTCCTCAGGCGTCGGTTCACCATCCGCTAAATTTTGAATATTTACTTCTGCTGAATCATCAGCAAATTCTCTTTGATCCTCAGTAACTGGAGGAAGGAAGAGTTTCTCTGCTTGGAGTTGGTACGGCAGAGATGATAGAATGGCGAATGTTATTGAAATTATTCTGATTTTAGACATAGTTTTTAATAAAACAGACTTAAATAAATAAGCAGTTCTCAGATGCCAATTGTAAAAAGGAAATAGGGGCCTTACAAATGATTATGGCCCCCAGTGGTATTATGAATAGACAACTATTCAATAGAGAACATAGGAACTCGTTTAATATGGCATTCTTGATTTGTATTTTTTTTAAAAGTTAACTTTTAAGGGGGAGCTACTCCCCTCCCAATGTCCCTTGAGTTTATTTACATGATCTAAATCAAAAGCTAAATGGCTGTATCCACCATAATGATAAATTTTGTTACTCAAAGTCTCTGGATCCGAAGTTGGTGATAGCCCTGTCCACATAATGGGTTGCTTAGTAGCATGTCCAACACAGCTATGAGTCGTATCCAATTGTTCACCAAGTGCTGCAAAAAATGAGAATTCCTCTTTCCTATATTCAGAATTCATAACCTTTACCTTGTCGAGAGAGAAATCAGACCCTGCTTTTTGAAAGAGGCACTTAATCTTTGAATTAAATTTTGAATTCCATCCCAAAAACCAGAGTGTCCCCTTAGTAGGCAGTTGATCCCACTTATGATCTTCAATAATATTTATGGGTATTTCATAGTGAGACTGAATACTTTGAGCAAAGATTTTATACTTAGCAAGCTGCTCGCTTGCAGAGGGAAGAATCATAGCTAGCGCTTTGTTCTCTCCAAAAGTTTCAGATAACACAGGCGGAACCTCACCTTCGTAAAGATGCCTAAAAACATCAAAGTCAGGATCTATGCTCAAAGATTTTGGCGGCTGTGAAAATTTGAGTTCATATGAAGTGCTTTTGTTAAACAAAGATAATTGACCCTCCTCTACTGTTCCGTCTTCCAACGTAACTTTATAAGGTATAAAAAGTTTGTACTTCATGCCCTCTTGCTCTTGTGCCAAGCTAAATTTAAGTTTCCACTTGTGGCCTACGGAGGCAACAGCCGTATCTCTCAATATTAATTTAGGAGCCCCTTTGCTATAAACCCATTGAGAAAATATGTCTTCTAATGACTTCCCTGATATAGTCTCAAAAGAGCTTTGGATCTGCTTATAGCCACTAAGTTTAAACAAATTATTGGCGTAGAAATGCTTGATAGATTTAAAAAATACATCGTCTCCCAACTGTTTTCGCAGCATATGAAAGAACATTAAAACTTTGCCATAGCCAATGGCACTAGACACTTTATCATAACTAGCAGTAAATTCACTTATAGGAAAATCATTAGAGTCATCCACATATGAAGAAAAATTCTGTAAGGCCGTTCTTCTATAGATATGCCCCTTAGACCTTTGTTCCTTAAAATAATGGTCTGCTAAATACGAAGTTAAACCTTCTGTCCAATTTCCGGTACTAATATCAATGTACACCCCGTTGCCCCACCAATTATGTAAAACTTCATGAGGGTAAGATGTGTAAAGAATAAATGGCAGTCGAATGACTTTGTCACCTAAAAGTGTAAAAGAAGGCATACCGTATCCTGAACCCCAAAAGTTCTCCACAAGAGAAAATTTAGCATAGGGATAAGGGCCAATCATATCTTCATAAAGCTCAATATAACTGGATGTCATTTGTAAATATTTTTCAGCCAATGCCTTATCAGCAGTTCTTAAATAAGCATCAACTTTAACCTTAGTATCGGGCTGTTCATAATAGTGAAAATCGGCGGCAATTAAATAAATAGCATCCTGTGGTTTTTTCTCCTGCCAAGAAAATACATTATTCCCATTATTAGTAGAAGAATGATTCAAAACACCTTGGCTAACTACTTTCCATGGAGATGGAACTTTGACATTTAAAGTAAAGCTCACCAACTGATTATCAAACATTGGATACCAATAAGCCTCTGTGCCCAGCATCACCCCTTGTGTTCCAATGGTTCCTGGAGATTTGTCCTCTTTTACAGGATGTTTAATCACCCCTTTATAGCTTAAACTAAAAGTGCAGCTGTCCTTAGAAAGTGTTACCTGAAATGACTCCACAGGAACAGCCCATGCATGATCAGCAAGCTTTTTAACAGATACAGATTTTTTTAAAGACTTTGGGTGAAGCCCTTTATGTAAATAGAAGACCATTTTCTCTTGCTGACACAACTCATTTGGAACTGTGATTATATCTAAAACTCGCAGCTGAGAAATACTAGGTTTCAACCTAACATCAAGATGATGTTTTACGCTTTGAGCACGTGCAACTGTTGAAATTACTAACGTGAAAATTAGAATTAAGATTTTCATATTCCTCCCTTTGAAGCCTAATTTTCCTAAACTAATCAGATTTTCACTGTAGATCAACAACAATCTAAAATTGGATAACCTCTGCGTTTTAATCATGATTAACAATTTTCGTCATAATTCTCATATTTAGACACTTTAAATATGCAATAGTCTTAATATTACTTACCTTTTTTAAGCTCCAAACAGGCCTTAGATATGCATTTTTAACTATTGAGGATTAAAATATTAGGAAAATCGAGGGGATAACTATTTTTAAAAGTATCAACATTAAAAAAATTACTAAATTAGGCAGCTTATTCTCAATAGGCTTGGTCCTGATGTTTAGTGTCTCCTGTGCTAAAAAGAAAAAGCCAATTAGTTATGTCGCTGATGTTCCTTATATGAAAAAATCAGAATTAGATGGCAAAATTTTTTTAATTAAAAAAATTATTGAAAAAGTAGACCCCACCATTGATCTTAGTCAGGCTTTTCCAGGATCTGGTGGAGTTCTCGGACTTACAAAAGCTGTTTTCAAAAGAGATTCTATTCAGTTTAGAATCATTGATAACCCTAATACACCAGATACCGCCACTTCAAAAATCGCCTTAGCCTTCCCTGTAGATTATTTTGATATAACCCACAATGTTAATGATTATGGGGAGAAGACAAATACAATTAGTGAGGATCAGAGAAACAAATGGGAAGGTAGAAAATTTGTAAGAATTAACTGGAGTGCTCCCATTACAAAAGAGCACAATGCCAGTAATTCATTAAATAGCTCTTGGATGCAAAAATACAATACTCAATCTATCGAATTACAAGAAGAGCTGGCAAAGGACACTAAGGGTAATTATAATTTTTTAACCGAAGAGGTCATATCAACAAATGTTGGCCCCACAGAAACTGCTGGAAAAACAGTACACGTTAGAACGCATTTTTTAAAAGTTAACAAATCTAGCTTTAAGCCAGTACCATATAGTAAAAAAGATTTTCAAAAATTTGGTTTCTTTAGAACTTATGAAAATAAGAAGAACTTCGCAGAAAGACTTTTAGAAAAAAATGAAATTAATTATGCACATAAATTTAATATTTGCCATAGTAAACTTAAACTTCCCTGCTCCACAAACAAAGTTACTTATTATTTACATGAAGATTTCCCAGAAAGATTTGTAAACTTAGCTGTAAAAATTATTGAACAATGGAACAAAACATTCAAAAAGGCCCTTGGGCGAAAAGATGATATTATTACACTTGTTACTGATAAACGATCTCAGTGGTACGATCCGTCAACAAACATGATTATATACGTGGATCAACAGCTGCAAAACAGCTCCATTGGAGGCTTTGGACTTCCAACGGTAAACCCACTTACTGGTGAGATCCTTAGTGCCCATACTTATATCTATCAAGAAGGAGTCTCAGGTCCCTCTGTGGACGTAGAGATGTACTTACAATGTTATTTTAATACTGATAAATGTAGACTGAATAAACATCTAAAAATTAATGTAAGCTTAGATGCAAATGAAGACCAAAAAATCCTCAAACTGAAGCCGGTTACAGCAAAAGATAATAAGAATAATATTTCACTCACTTCAAACCCATTTAGTGACATCAATTCAATTCTTACATATAATTTTTCAAGTCGTACATCAATAGCTGACTTTAACTTGGGCGAAAAATTTAACAAAGGGTACGACAGTCTTGATTTCAAAAAGTCCCCAACCCTTGTGGCTTCTTCAGGTGCACTGAAAGCAAAAACCTTACTGAAAAAAATCCCATCTTTAGCGCATGACACTGATTTCACTGGCCTTGGAGGAATTAGTACCAATGGACCTGATCAGCAACTAGAGTCTCGGACAGAAAATTTGAAGCTACTTCAAATTCAGAATGAACTGATGGAGGCAGGTGTGCATAATGCCGCCTTTATTTCTGCTCCTGTGAATCATTTTTTATTTCAAACTTTAAAATTTTACAAAAATAAAAAAATGTCTAAGTTCAAAATCAGTAAAGTTATTAAAAAAATAAAAGATGACATAGAAAAACGCACCTTTCACTTTTTACTCCTACACGAACTTGGTCACAATTTTGGCCTTGTCCATAATTTTCATGCATCAACAGACCGCGAAAATTTTTATGATGAGTACAAAGGGGCGTTAGAAAAAAATCTAAACAAAGATAATGAATTTGTTGAATCACACTTAGATTATGCTACCAGCTCAATTATGGACTACAATAGAACTTTTCAATCTCCAAAAGTAGGCCCTGGTAAATACGATCTTGCTGCAATTAAGTATGTTTACTCACACAAAAGCATAAAACCTGATAAAGATTACAAATATTGCAGCGACAAGCTCGTCGGTACATCCACACTATGTCAGATGCATGATTTCGGTGTAAATGTTAGCGACAGCATCTTAAATTATATTGATGATTACGAACAGAATTTTCCCTTGGTCAACTTTACTAACGGAAGAAAAGCTCCATCATCAGAAAATGCATTCCGCTTTTACAGATCATATGTTTCTCGAAAATTTTCTCGTATACAACTCCCAATTCATGAACTAAATAACTATTTATCTAAAGAACTAAAATCCACAACATTTAACGCTAAGAATCTTTGTAAACATCCCGGCGTGTTAAAATCTATTGAGCTCAAGGAGATCACAGCATTTTGTAACAAAGATACAAGTAAAGACAAAACCCAATTGCTAGCAATATCAAGGTTAGCAAGTCTTTTAATTAATGACAAAAACATTTACCATAAGCACTATAAACAGTATGAGCTTGGCGGATTTGCAGATATGGTATTTGCAGCAGTAAAAAGCCTTAATTTCTTTACAAAAAATATTTACTTGCCAGAACCAGGTTTTTATAGAATTTATCCAGACATAGATAATCCAAGTAAAATCTTGCAAGCCCAGTTCATCAGTGAAACCAAGCCAGACCTAAGTATATTTCCAAATCCAAGTAACTTGTATGAGGTTACTGCAGGGTACTTTGCTAAGTTTAGTTTTCCCAAATTTACAGGTAGCGAAGAGTTCTATGAAATTCAAAGAATTGGACATTCTACAGATAAAAGCCTTTCATCTGAAGCTCTTTTCTCTCCACCAATGATTAGTACAGATAAACTTTTGAACCACCAAGGGTTCATCACATCTGCATATCACCTCCCACTTTATAGAGATTTCTTACAAGGCTTTATGAAAACCTTTGTGAGTCAAGCAGACATTTCACCATATAAATATAGCGCCTTTCACCTGGGCCAAAATAAAACTTTAAATTTTATCCCCAATTTCCCTGATACACTCAAGCACTCTGTAGTTCTTAAATCAATACTGAACTTCAGTACTTTTAATAATTATGATTACCTTAAAACATTGAAATTTTGCATAAATAACGAAGGTGGTTGTGACAGTAAACTACTAGACGATAATCAGAAGGTAACTGTATCTTCCGCAAATCTACAAGACGAATTTTCAGCTTCACAAAACTTAAATTTTGATAGCATTTCCTTTGATCTACTACAAAGTATCGAAAAAATATCAAAAAAATACGAGGTGGCCCTTACTAATTCAAAAGGCGATGTGGCCAAAAAAACCTTAGATAAAGTTTTCAACACAATTATATCTGCCGACAACCAACGTTTCATTCGTGAAAATAGTGAATTTTTAATTGCCAATGAGCTATCTCACCTTAATGAAGATTTACTAAATTCTGATAACCCAAATAGCATCCACAGCTACCTACTTGATATTATTAAATCCAAACAAATCCTCTTTGGCCCAATGACTGCAGACAAAGAGGCTCTCATCCATAAAGCTAACCTACTGAAGGGAAAATTAGCAAAATTTTCTGATTATATTCAATCTGATGATTTTATTGAATCTGATCAAGAGAAATTTAAAACAAAAGAAAATCTTAAGAATTTTCAAAGAGCTGCTAACTTGCTCAGGCAACAGGTTTCAACTCTACATAAAGTTGTTAATGCACCTCTAATTGTAGGTGGTCTTTACGATCAACTTAGCAAAGAGGAAGATATGATTTATTTTATCAGGAAGATATATAATAACTTTATGAATTAACTATATTTCAGTAGAATCCTTTTGCTTGTTAATTCTGTACACTGCCTCACATCAAGTCATTCACCGGCAAGGGTTTTAGCTATTCCACACACAAACCGAGCAGTAATACATGGATAGGCCTAAGGTTGAAATTCGTCTGATTTTAATGACCACGTCATTAATTATGGTCATGGGTATGATTAGTGTCTCATCTTGGTACATTCTTCCACCATCAGATGGGAACAAGGCTTCTAACAAAAGAAAGATTGCAAGCTTAATCAGCTTAAAAGGGTTTGAAAGTAAGACTAAAAGTGCTGCCGCAAGTTTTCCTAAAATGTCTACCTTACGCCTTGGCTGTTTAGCCTCTGACAGCTCCACAGAGCTCATTCAAAGCTCCTCTAAGCAAATACGCATTACAGGTGAGATCTGCCATAAATATGGCCACAGCACGCTTCTATCGAGCATGCTGATTAATAAATCTAACGAATTTGAAGGTACTATTTTTAGTCTTGGCCGCAAAGGTTTTACGAGTGACTATATCTACCTTAAGAAGGGACTCAATAAACTGCATTTCTCATACACTTTGTCTTCTGGTAAATCATACTTCTCTGAGGTGAACATATTTAATACCACTGGCGTGGCCTTTAAAGAGTAATAAATCCAAATTCACATCATAAATAAAAATTTATTTTCACGGATTTAAATGTCATGCACTTTTTACTTATAGAAAGTTGATATTAATGAGTCCATGTAAGACCGAATAGTAATAACCTCTCGTGGTCACCTGGAGTGTCTTCTAAAGCCGTCAATGAAGAAGTGATGGAAGCAGATAGTATTTTAGAAATTCTTCTTTTACCAGTAACACTAAACTCATTTTCTGAAATACCGAATTTAGAATCTAACTTTGTTTTTTTATCTAGATTATAACCTATGGCAATCACTTGCTCTGTAACATCACTTGGGCCAAACTCCGTAGGGTCCATTTGTAAGGTTAATTTAGCATCTATTTCATAGGGGTTACTCACTTTAAAATCCAAATAGTTTCCACTAAAAGAATAATGTATTTTAACCTGATAACCTTTCTTTACTTCTAGTTTAACATTACTTATGCGTTCTTTCATTTCATATAGAGGCCTAAGTTTAGGATTGGTTTTAGTAAACTCATCCACATGGTGCTCTGAAAGTCGCTTAAAAACAAACTCACCAAACTCTTGTTGCTCATTTAGCTGCTCTTGCTCTACATAAATAGCTGAATAACTATTATCATTAGCTGTTGCCTGTATATCGCTATGTAATGTTCGCTCTGCCACACTGGAACCAAATTGCTCTTCATACTTATCTCGTAATTCTTTTTTAACTTTAGGCTGAAAAATAAGGTGATTGTAATCCACTGTTTTATCTGGATTCAAGATGGGGGTGACTTCTAACACACGCGTATATCGCTCTGCCTGAATATCAGAGATATAACCTTTTCCATTTCCAAACTCAGCCCCAGTGGGATGAGGAATGGCCCAACCTGGCCGAGCCAAAAGTATGAAATATATAATAAAAATCGCTTTATTAGTCATCATTTACATTAAAAGTGCAAAACAGAAGCCAGAATGAGTACTTTTAACTTACGAGAATTACATAGAAAATCAAAAACCTGTCATTTCTGCCCTTAAGTCTTGATTAACCCGTTTTCTAAGGCAGAGCGAAACAAAAAATCTCCATAATTTCCATAGGTTAGCATGACTACAATTAAACATTGAAGTGACAATCTTCGTAAGTTAATTTAATTCTTTATTATCAGTGGTTTACCACCGAAACAGATGACATAAATGGGGGTCACATGGAAGCGGTTGAAAAATTAAAGAGCAAGGCTGATTTACATTTAGCACGAAAATTTTGGCATTTCGTAGGCGTTATGACCATCGTCATAATCTACCATAACGTAGATCGTGTTACCGGGCTTAAATATAGCTTAACTGCCGCACTGGTTTCCTGTGTAGTGGATATATCTAGAATTCGTTTTGAAAAATTTAATAATATCATCCTCTACTTCTTTGGCTCCTTTATGCGTGAGAGTGAAAAGCACTCAGTATCAGGAAACACCTTTTTACTTCTTGGCGCATTTGTTACAATTTACGTTTTTGATCCAGAAATAGCTAAGCTTTCTCTTTTCTTTCTAGCTACTGCCGATCCACTAGCTAGTTATATTGGTGTAAAATATGGGAAAGATAAAATTCTAGGGAATAAAAGCTTACAGGGTTCAATGGCTGCATTTGTCTGCTGCATGGTTATTGCTGCTGTTTATTTTTACTCTAAAAATCTTATGGTAGAACGCCTGGTTATTGTGAGCTTGCTGGCTGGCCTTATTGGCGCAGCCTCTGAACTTATATCTGTGGGTAAACTAGATGATAACCTAACCTTACCAATACTTAGCTCTACATTTTTATTTATTTTATTCTCCATGTTTGGGGCTTTTTAAGGAGCGACTATGTTTTCAACATCTAACGAGGATCATCAAATGAGTGAAAAAAAACGACCTTTAAAAAAGTTGAAAGCGGGAACAAAAAAACTGCAAAAAAAAATGCACCTCAATATATATGTGCTTCCCAACCTACTTACCACTGGAAATATGTTTTGCGGCTTCTATGCTGTAGTCCACGCCATTAAAGGCGATTTCGTAATGGCCAGCTATGCCATTGTTGCTGCTGCTGTTTTTGACTTATTAGATGGCCGTGTTGCCAGAATGACTAACTCTGAAAGTGAATTTGGTGCCCAGTACGACTCACTCTGCGACCTAATTAGCTTTGGCATGGCACCAGCTGTTTTGCTTTTTCTTTGGTCTTTACAAGATTTTGGTCGCTTAGGTTGGCTAGCTAGCTTTTTTTACGTAGCTTGTGGAGGACTTCGTCTAGCTCGTTTTAATGTGACCCAAAATGAGGAAGAAGACAAATCTTACTTTCAAGGATTACCTATCCCAATGGCAGCTGGGATTGTAGCCAGTGCCGTATTGGCTTTTAATGATTTAGGCTTACACGCAGAAAAATCTCGAATCATTTTAGGTATTACTTTTTTACTTGGTTTTGTTATGGTTACAAGTTTCAGGTACCGCAGCTTTAAGGATTTAGACCTTAAGCGCAGATTACCCTTCCATTACTTAGTTTTAGGGGTTTTTGTATTTGCAGTTGTTGCCATCCGACCAGAGGTTATGTTATTCGTCCTTTTCCTTACCTATGCAGTTCTAGGGGCAGTATTTGGAATCCTTAAAATAGGAAAACCAAATAAAAATGAAGCTCTTGAGGAAGATGTCATAAGTGAGTTTGACGATAATAATAACTCAGGCTTAGTCCAATAAAATAAAAATGATTAGAAAAAATTTAAGAATCGGTTTAGTAGGCGCCACAGGCATGGTGGGTGAAACTTTTATTCAGCTTTTAAACGAAGAAAAAGTCAGCGTGCAAGAGCTTCGTCCTTTTGCTAGTGAAAAAAGCTTAGGGCAAAGCATTACATACGAAAACAAACAGTGGCCCATTCAGATTCTAAAGCCAGATTGCTTTAAAGGCTTAGACTTGGTCTTTTTTTCTTCAGGTGACCCTATTAGTAAAGAGTGGGCCCCTGAAGCAGAAAAGTCTGGTGCTTATGCTATTGATAACTCTGCAGCCTTTCGTATGAGTGACAATCACTTATTAGTGACTCCCGAAGTTAATGGCCATTTACTTGCTGAAAACCCTCAGCCACAAGTTATTGCCAACCCAAATTGCTCTACTATTCAATTGGTAGTAGCCCTTAATCCTTTAAAAAAATTTGGACTTAAAAAAGTACATGTGGCCACCTATCAAGCTGTGAGTGGCGGAGGAAAAGAGGCACAAAATGAACTTACAAGTCAGATGAAAAATCTTAGTGAAAATAAAAAAATACAAGCCCCTCAGGACTTCCCCCACCAGATTCTCTTTAACTGTATTCCAGAAATTGGAGGCTTTGATGAGCAGGGATTCTGCAGTGAAGAGATGAAAATCATTAATGAAACAAAAAAAATTCTGCAACTGCCTAAATTACAAATATCCGCTTTCACAGTTAGAGTTCCTGTTTTAAACGGACATAGCGAAGCTGTTTGGGCTGAGTTTGAAAAAGATGTAACCCGCGAGGACGTTCTAGCAGCTTTTCGAGAGCAAGAAGGTCTTAAGGTTATCGACAACCCTAAAAACCACGCTTATCCCCACGTTGTAGAAGCTTCTGGAAAAAACCCCGTTTACGTAGGCCGAGTCCACAAAGATTTAAACCTTCCAAATACATGGATTTTCTGGGTTGTGGCCGATAACATCCGTAAAGGCGCAGCCCTCAACGGCCTACAAATAGCCGCTAAACTCTTTTAGGTACGGACACACCTTGGTGTCTACAGGGTGTCAAATCGATAGCTCAAGAAGTCTTGAGTTTTTTTGTGGGAGACATGGATATTTGAGGTTAAGTACTTCAAACAAACAGTGAGCCTTCCTGGCTCTAATTGTTTAAAACTCGGGCTCGTGCCCTCGCTCTTTCAGAGCGCTGCGCGTTTTAAACAATCTAATAAAATTAAAGAGTTATATTTTTATTAATTTCGGCCAAATGCATATGCACCTGAACTGGTTCAAGCTTTGCAGTTTAAACCACTACTATGCCTAGAAAAAAACTAATTTATACACATTTACTACCGTACCATATCACTGCAAGAGCCAATAATAAAAAATGGTTTTACCTTCCCAAAGAGGAGGTATGGAGTATATATGTTCATAATATTAATGAGATAACTAAAGAGTATGGCTTTCGTTGTCACGAATTTCTACTTATGAATAATCATTACCATATGATCGGATCCACCACTACTGCTGATTTGGGTGAAGTGTTTTGTGTGTTTCAAAAGTCTATAAGTCGGATGATCAATTCAAAAGCCGGACAAATCAATCATGTTTTTGGAGGACCATACAAGCCATCACTTATACACAGCTCAACCTATTACTATCATGTTTACAAATATTTGTACCGCAACCCCATAGAAGCAAATATGGTAAATCAAGCCAATGATTATATTTATTCCACCTTTGATTCCAACCACAGTCTAATTGTTCAACCAAATACTTCTAAACCAACAAATGGCATTGATTGCCATATCCCAACTCATATTAATCAAAAACTCTCCTGGATAAACGAAGCTTACTCTTCAGAAGGAAATTTGCTTATCCAGAAAGGACTTCGTAAAACAGAATTTAAAATTATATATAAAAATCAATGGTCAAAAATAGATTTAAACTTTAAGTAAAATACGTTATGTCGTTTAATCAACTCTCATATTAGATTTATTTTCTATGGATGAAGGATTTACTCAGATATCTATTAAAAGCCCCCCCTATATATTACACTTGATAGTTGAGAACGAAATGAAGTCTTGGTTAGCTTATTTAGATACTATGAGTTTCTCTCATGATAGAATCTGACACGTAATCTTAGTTTGCTTTAAAAAGAGCCTGCTATTTGTGGCAAATGTGACATGGTGTAGACACCAAAGTGTGTCCGCACCTTTAGAAGGTTTTTGACATGACCGCCGTTGCGTGATTTCATATTATCTATGAAAGCTCCCCTCTTAGTGATATTATTAATTTGCTTCCTTAGTTTCCAACATATTTCTGCTTCAGTATCTCTATCATCGGCCTCAGGGCGTTCTGGCTTTGATAATGAAACCGTAACGACCCCTACCATTTATGGGGGAAGGGCGGGAAGCTGTACAGATACCGAAGAAGCTGAAGCAACTTCAACATGTGATAGCTGTGAAAATACACTCGACTCCCCCTGCAATCCAAACAAGATTGTCCCAAGCACAATTCTTTCCATAACTTTTACCAGTACTGCTTCCACAGGTATTCCTCGAATATATAGTTCAAAAGGCAATATTGCCATTGATACAACACCTGATGTTACCGTTACCAAGGGAACGCCTGTGACTTTAACCACAACTTGGGGACAAATCTGTGAACAACTCTCTGGAGACAGTACCTGTTCAAAAGATATTATTTTGCTCACAGATTCTACTCGTCCAGACTACAATAACTATTTAGAAGTGGGAATTGATGAGGGAGACTCTGCGGAGCTTGAGGATGCTTTAAAAGTTCAATTTCGTATTGTGGATCAAACCGCTGGTTCCGTTGATGATTGCAGCACTCCTACTGTAACTGGTATTTGTGGCTTGAAGGCTTATCCTGGCGATAACAAAGCCTTTATTACTGATATTTCCAGCCCCACCCATAGTGCATCTAACTTTCCAATTCTTGCTGGAGACTTTGATGTGAAAGCTGTTAAAATTTTTTACTCCACAACCTCTTTTGCTGACATTACTAACAAAAGTACAAACACTATTTTTAACCTTGAGTCCGACGGCAAAGAAATTTCTAGTGACCGTATCGAAGGACTTAATAATGGTGAAGTTTACTTCTTTAAATTTGCAAGTATTGATGAAGCAGGAAATGTTTTTGATCTTCAGGACGATGAAATTTTCACTAACCTAGCTGGCTGTAATACTTCTATAGATATAACCGCTAGCGATGTGGAATGCGATTATAAAGTTGTACCGGACGAGGTTATTGGCTTACTCACTGAAAATTTAGACTGTTTCGTTGCCACTGCCACCTATGGATCCAGCCTTCACAAAAATTTAGACGACCTGCGAGCTTTCCGAAATCAGTTTCTCGCTCGTAATAGCTTAGGTAAAAAGTTTATTCGATTTTATTACAACCATGGGCCAAAAGCGGCTCAATATATTTATGATCAGCCTTGGTTAAAAAAAGTGAGCCAGGTTATGCTTTGGCCCGTTTGGGCATTCTCCTACGTAGCCACTCAGTGGAGTATCTGGCTAGCAATAGGGTTTATGCTAAGCTCATTTTTTATTGTTTTTATTAGTATTAAAAAATTATCTAGATTGTTTATTACCCCAAGCAAGGCGCATTAATGAAAACCTCATCACTTATCATTATCACACTTATTCTACTTGGATTTTCCATAAACACTCTAGCTGAAGAAGAGAAACCTCAGGATATATCTGGTAGTGTTGAAACCTTTGCGGATGAGGAGTCCGATTCTAACAATAGCGAAACTGATGTTGTTACGGGTGAGGATACCAGCCGAATAAATACAGATAGTGAAGAAGATGAAACAAGTGCCGACAATGAAGACTCGGAAAACAATATGGCTGACGGCAGTAAAAATCCTCAAGACAATGCCTCCGAAGATGAAGACTCAAGTGAAGAATCGGCGAACAACTCTGAAGGATTAGAGGATTCTACTTTAACTGAAGACGATAATAATGAAAATGATGGATCCGATTTAGCTAATGAAGATAGTGATGCTGAATCCGAAAATGATGACGTTATTGTGGAAGCTCAAGACACCAACGCATCTACAATTGCGGATCAAGTTAATAAAATAGATAAAATTAACAATCAGGCTTATGAAGGCACTTTAACAAGAGAACAAGTCACAGAAGAGCTTCGACCCATAAACAGAAAGCAAAATAAAAAAATCTCTCATCCTGATGCAAAACGTGGATTAGTGAGAATTACTAAGGATAATGTTTACGTTTATGCCACAAAAAATACTCCAAAAAATAAAGCGATTAATGTAAATTTTGGACAATACAGCCCCACTGGACTTACCAATGGAGAACAGGCTTTTAGTGATCTTTACGATACTGGTTTCATGATTCAAGCAGACAAGGAACATCCTATATTTAAATCAAGCCTAGGCATCCTGTCTTGGAAATGGGGAACCGGCCTTATGATTTCTCAAGGCAATGGCGTCTTGGAAAGAACTGGGCGCACCTCTCTTGAGGGCTTTACCTTTGTTATGATGCCTAATCACATTGGTGCAGTTTACAAAGCTCAATTTTACGACACCCAATTGTTAGTCCCCTATGTCGAAGGTGGAGCTGGATATTACACCTATATGGAACGCCGAGATGATAATGATGGTGACGGTATTCATAAGATCCTAGGAAAACTTGGAGGCAGCGCTGTGGCTCATTATGGCGGAGGCGTAGCTCTAAATATTATGCAAGCTTCCCGGAGTGCCAGAAGAACTCTGCAAAGAGATTATGGCATTAGCGGTTTTTGGTTACGTGGAGAATTTAGAGCGTTAAAGGGATTAAAAAGTAGCTTTGACCTGTCTGCCAATGTAATAAATATTGGAATAACCACGGAGTACTAAATTCAAATTGAAAATAAATTTAAAGTCAGGCTACAAGTGTCTTACGACGGCTGCGACTATAACGGCTGGCAAAGACAAAAAATTGGTGGCAAAACCGTACAAGGCACTCTAGAAAAAGCCCTTACACATATGCTTAAAGAGCCTATTTCCGTATGTAGTGCGGGAAGAACCGATGCCGGGGTTCATGCATTAAGCCAAGAATTACATTTCTGGTGTCATAAGGACCCAAAGAGCATTAATTTTGTTAGAGCTCTTAATGGAAAAATCACTCCTGACTCCCTGGTGATAAAACAAGCTTGGTTGGCACCCCACGACTTTCATGCCCTAGGATCAGCAATTGGAAAAACTTACAAATACCTAGTTCTCAACCGCTCACTCCCCAGTGCCCTAAGACGAAATCATATTACGCACGTCCAAAAACCATTAAACTTGGATTATTTAAATCAAGTGAGTGAAAAATTTCTAGGAACACATGATTACAGCAGTTTTCAAACCACCGGATCTGAAGTTAAAACCACTGTAAAAACAATAAGTTCAAGCCATTGGCTGAGACTTTCTGAGGACGTCCTTGAGTACACCATCACAGGGGATGGCTTTCTAAAGCAAATGGTTCGAAATATTGTGGGAACCCAGTTTTATATGACCCGAAAAAATGAGCCGCCTGATTTTATAACAAAAGTGCTCAAAGCCAAGGACAGACAGGCTGCTAAAGACACTGCTCCCGCTCAAGGCTTGTATTTATACCAAGTAAAATATCCAAAAGGTGTTGACAAAGCTTGCCTAAAAATTTAACAATAACGGCTCTTTAGCTAATTGTAGCCAAGATTGCTTAAAAAAACTGTGGTTTTTTTGTAAGTTGTGATTATTTTCATGACTTCAAATACAGCTTGTGATAACAACGGACCCTGGTGTTTTTAAGTTGAAATATTAAGAGTTTATAAAGGAAATAAGATGAAAACTTGGATTGCTAAACCGAACGAAGTGGAAAGAAAATGGTGGCTAGTAGATGCTGATGGGTTAACTGTTGGTCGCATGGCTTCTGAAATCGCTCAGGTTCTAAGAGGAAAAAATAAACCTCAATTTACTCCTAATGTTGATATTGGTGACTTTGTCGTTGTTATTAACACAGACAAAATGAGATTCTCTGGTGCTAAGTGGAGTGATAAAAAATACTACACACATTCACGCTACATTGGTTCTTTAAAAGAAAAAACAGCTCAACAATTATTAGAAGACGATTCTACTAAAATTATTAAAGCTGCTGTTAAGGGAATGTTACCTAAAAACAAATTGGCCACTAAGCTTTTAAGTAAATTAAAAACATATACTGGTGCTGAACATCCTCATGCTCCACAAAAACCAGAATCATTAGCTTTAAATTAAGATTATTTATAAAAAGGGAAACAAAAAATGTCTGAAGAAATTTATTATTCAACTGGAAGAAGAAAAACAAGTGCTGCAAGAATATTCCTAAAAAAGGGATCTGGCCAAATGACAGTGAACGGCAAGAAAACTGACGAATATTTTAGAGCAACAGACAGAATGATTATCCAACAACCATTTGTTGCCACAAGCACAAAAGGTCAGTTTGACGTAATGATCACTGTAAGAGGTGGTGGAATTTCTGGACAAGCCGGCGCAATCAGACACGGTATTTCAAGAGCTTTAGTTTTGGCTGAAGAAACTCATCAACCCAGCTTGAAAAAAGAAGGCTACTTAACTCGTGATCCTAGAATGGTTGAGAGAAAGAAATACGGTAAAAAGAAATCCCGTAAAAGTTCACAGTTTTCTAAACGTTAATATCCAAATCCTATTTGGAAAACAAAAAGCCAGAGTTTATCTCTGGCTTTTTTTATTTGCGGAGGGTCCAAAAGATAATTTGGGAAAAGTTTCTCAAGTTATTGATCAACTCACTTTTAAATTGCAATATTTTGCGCCAAAAGCGAGTTCGGATCACAGCCCGAAGGGCGAGAACCGCATGTCTGAGCCTTTTGGTGTTAAATATTGCAATTTAAAAGTGAGTTGATCAATAACTTGAGAAAAAAATGCCCTAGGACTCCTTGATACCTTATCTATATTTATTTTTAAAGTTCCCATTTTGATACCAAAATTATATATATAAAATTAAAAATCTCATATCAAGCCACCTTAAATACTGCCTTAGATCGATGGTGAAAAAATAGGGAAAATTCTGAGATATATCAAGATGTACTAGGAGGTAATAGCTAAAGCCACAGGGTAAAAAAACCGATAAGTACAGTATGATCCCGGTACGTTTAACTTTCAGTTCCATAAGATTTTTAACTCTTCTAATGAGTGTGGTTGCCATACTCGGATGCAAACTTGATGACAATACCATTCAGTCAAAAAGTGATCCCACATCTGCACCGGTCTCCTCTCCTGATGATACAACTCCTGTTCCAATTCCTAGTATCACAATTTCAAATCCATCTTTATCTTCTACAGCTGCAGGGCCCGTTATTTTTACAATTACATATGCCAATGCAAACTCAATCAGTCTTGACTCTTCAGATATAATTTTAAACTCAACGGGGGATGCTACAGCAACCATAGCCGTCTCTGGTACAGGATCTACATCAAGAACTGTAAGCCTTAACTCAATTTCTGGAAATGGAAGCTTAAGTTTTAATATTAACGCTGACACTGCAACTAATAATACAGGCAATGCTTTGGCAAAAGGACCATCAGAAACCGTAACTGTTTCTAATGCATTGAAAATTTACCGCTCAGTAGGGCCGGCTAATACAGTAACCCTTCAAGCTGGTGCAGGGATAGATCTAACCATTGTTAATTCCACAGCTACTTTTTCTACGCCATTGCCAGATTCCGTGGGCATTGGAGATATTATCCAGTATGACGCCGACAATGACGGACCCAACGACGGTAGTAGTGGCGATGTGAATCATGATGCCCTTGCCGTTATTCATGGTCGAACCTCATCAACAGTTTATACCGTAAAATCTATTGATGGCTCAACACCAACAGCAACAGCGGGTGGCACTGACCAAGACTGGGATATTTTTCGCGCATACACAAGTTTATTAAATGCAGAAACAGGTACTGAAAATACAGCCTTTAAAGATAGTTTAGAAAATTTTGATACATGGACTGGTGGAAAAGATTTATCAAAAGCCACAGGGTCACACGAACAATGGAATATTACTCTATATGCGGATGAAGTGGACATGGTAAATGAAGTGATGATTACAGGATGGGAAACCACAGCCGAAAACTACATAAAAATATTCACACCCGTAGGTGCTAATGAAGTGGGTATCTCTCAAAGGCACAAAGGTTACTTTGACTCCAGTGAAGGCTACACCTTGGTTCAAAATGATCCTGCAGGTAACGATCACAATATACACGTTGACGAAGGCTTTGTTCGCATAGAGGGCTTACAAATTGGACATCGTGAATTTGCCAATACCTACACTGGAGCAATCTACATTGTTGGCGACACTCAAGCAGCACAAGAGCACCATATTTCTAACAATATTATTCGAGGTATAGGAAATTTAACCAGTACAAACCTTGCTGGTCGAACAGGAGTGCTTGTTGCGTATAATAATGCTCCCAGTAACTGTACAGCAAAAATTTGGAATAATATCATCTATGGCATATACAGTTCTGACCAGGGACTCATCACCGCCTCGGGTGTAAACACAACAGCGTATGTCTATAACAATACGCTTTCTGATACTACAAACACTCTTGTATCCAGAAACTCCGCCAACATTATTGCTAAAAATAATATTTCACAAAATTCTGTAAATGGTTTTGTGGGAACTTTTCATGCCGACTCCACAAATAATTTATCAGAACTTCCCGGTGATGCTCCAGGTAACAATGCTCAGAATTCAAGTATTTCTAAGTTTATGAATGCTAACGCAAAAGATTTTAGATTAGCTTCAGTGGATACAAGCTCTAAGGGACAAGGGATTGATTTATCTAATGACCCAACCCTGGCTTTTAATAATGACATTGCTGGGGCTTCAAGATCTGGTAGTTGGGACCGTGGAGCAAGCACTGGAAAACATATTCGTCCCACGCATATATACCGCTCAGTAGGTTCAAATCTAAATCAGTATTTAGATTCAGGAAATAATATTTCCCTAAGTATCACCGGGTCTGTGGCCACCTTCTCTGCACCAATAGCTACAAACATTGGAATTGGTGATGCTTTACAATATGACTCTGACAATAACGGAAGTATTGATCGTATTGCTTTTATCCATGCAAGAACTTCTAGTACTATTTTTACAATTAAAAACTCTATTGGCAATGAACCCACAAATACGTTTGCTGTGGACAACGATTGGAAAATTTTTCGTGCTTACCAGAAGCTTGCACACTTTACTGGAGATGCCTCAGGCAACAATCCAGGAACAGAAAATACCAATATAGATGTTACGGTCCAAGATTTCGATGACCTGTCCGTGCTGCCATATAATTTAATTAGTAAAAATCAGGTGCTCAATATCGTCACATACGGTGGGCCTGAGGTAGATAATGTTTATGCTTCTCCACGCGCCATAAATTGGAAAACATCCCCCTCACATTATATAAATATTTTTACACCCACAAAATTATCTGAAGTTGGATTTTCACAAAGACACGCTGGAAAATGGGACGACTCGAAATATCAAAGAAACGAAGGCATTGGCGTTAGAGCACCATTACATATTAGAGTCACCGGGCTACAGTTTACGCTGAACGGTACAGGAAGTACCACTAGCTTAAGAACTGAATACGATTTCTATGGAACACAGTCTGACATCCAGTTTTCTGCAAATATCATAAAAGGGGGAACACTGTCTGGAAGCTATAATCGGGGGATCCTAGCCTCATCGGGCTACACAGCCATCTTTAATAATATTATTTATGACATTAACGGAGCTTTGGATTACGGCATTGGCATTGCAAGTTCATACCGTGGCATTTCTTATGTTTTTAACAATACCGTGAGCAATTCTAACTATGGTTATTATACCAACGGAGGAAACTCTCATCAGTTTTTAGTAAACAATATTGGAGTAAACAATACTGGGTATAATTTCTCGGGACCATTTGCTAGTTCATCAGATTTCAATATGTCCGACCTTACAGCACAGGCTCCCAACGCTACTTTTCCCACCACCATTATGACACCTACATTTGTGGATGCAGCAAATAAAGACTTCAGACTCAGCTTGGCTGGCAATACCGATGCCTCTGGTAATTCTATGGATCCATCTACCACTGAGCCTTATTCTTTCACTGGTGATATCTCTGGTAATTTAAAAACTGGCTCTTTAGATATTGGGGCTTCTAATCTTGGCCAGTATCCAACAAGTATTTATCGCTCTCTAGGTCCTGGCAAAACCGTCGCTATTTTAGAGCCTGCAACCACAGAAGCTATTCGCATAGACAACAACCACCTTTATATAAATATGGCTGTTCATGGGAATATGGGTGTAGGAGATGTAGTTCAATACGACTCAAACGATGACGGTACTATTGATGCCGTTGCCTTTGTAGAAAAAAGAATTAGTTATAACCGCTATATTGTGAAAAATGCATCTGGAAATGGTGCAATATCAACCACTTCAAGTGCCGAGCAGCAATGGGGTGTTTACAGAGCCTATACCTCAATAGCAAATGCTGTGGGTAACCCCAGTGGTGGTACTGAGAATGTCGGTATTAATGCAGCCGTTGTTAATTTTGATACCTGGTCTGGTGGAAAAAATTATGCCACTACAAATGAAAATTGGTTTTTTACACTCTATGCTGATGCCGCAGAAACGGTTAAGTTAGATATGAGTACTAATTGGTCCTACGGTACAACAACAAACTTTGTACAATTCTACACTCCTTCTGAACCCCATGAAGTTGGTGTTCCTCAAGGCCATAGTGGTTTATGGAGCAGTGATGTAACAGAAGCCTTTACCTTCGATTACTCGGCTACAAGCGATGATTATTTGATAATTAGAGGTCATTTTAAAATAAAAGGCGTGCAGGTACTTGCTCGAGGAGGTGCAAATAATGGTACCGATATTTTCAGTCAACGCTTTTTAAATGATACAGATGATATTGAAATTGCCAACAACATTATCACAAGGACAACTGGATCAGGAACAAACCATGCCGCTTTTAACCTTTCTGAAGGTAATGGCTATGCAGGAGGGCTTAAACCGCAAATAAAAATTTATAATAATATTATTTCAAATTATGATGATACTGGCAATACGGCAATACAACTTGGAGCCTCAAATTCAGGTCATGGTGGTGGCGACTACTACGTCTACAACAACACTATATACAACTGTACAAATGGCATCGAGATAACTAATCAAACTGAAAACAACACCACACTGATAAATAATATTGTGCAAAATTCTGTTGGAACTAATACCGGGTACATTGGAACATTTAATGCCAACTCTGATTACAATATTTCTGACCAATCTGCTGATGACATGCCCGGCAGTAACTCTGTTGTCTCATCCACTGTAAGCTTTGTGGACCCAGCTACTGGTTACGGAGATTTCCACTTACAATCTGGAGACATAGTAGCAAAGGATACTGGTCAAGATTTATCTAATGATGCCAATCTTTCTTATCCTTATGATATAGATGGAGATGCCAGATCTAACTGGAGCATTGGTGCAGATGAGTAATTTTATTTGATATTAAAAGAATAGACATTAACTCAAAAATGTAAAACCAATGACTTATGTTTTATAAAGGCTCTTATTGACCTAAAATATAATTCATAGGATCCACCGGCATACCATGAATTCTTACTTCGTAGTGCAAATGGGGACCTGAAGATCTACCTGTATTACCCACGGCCGCAATCACATCTCGCCGAGTTACTTTTTGCCCCAGTTGAACATACACTTGTGAAGTATGGGCATATCTAGTGACAACGCCGTACCCATGATCAATGGAAATTAATTTTCCATAACCAGACTCGTAGCCTACATAAGACACTACCCCATTACTTGGAGCATAAATTGGTGTGCCCGGAGACGCAGCTAGATCTAATCCATTATGCATGGTGGGTTTTGAGGTAAAAGGATCTAATCGATAGCCAAACTTAGAGGTAAACCAACCTCGTGTTGGTCGTAAACTAGGTGTGGCATTTAATAAATTTTGACGTTCAGACAAAGTTTCCCAAAGTTCTAGCACGCTTTGTTCCCGAAGTTGAGTATTCTTAACGGCCTTGTCTATGCGCACAGATAGTAATGCGTAGTCTTTTCCCTTTGCTAAACTCAGCTCACCGCGTGCATGATTTAATGGAGGGTTTTTAAGGAATAATGCATCTTTTTCTAATTGGTTTAAAGGCAAGTTCCCCTTAAGTCCCTTACCCTTTAGAAAACCATAATTCTGCTCACCTAAAGAAGGTGTCATACTTAAAGCGGCATCCACAGACCGATCTTCAATATCATCAATATTTGTAATAATTTTTAATTTCTTAGAAAAATTCTTAACATGTTCTAAGCTTCTCTCCAGCGTGGAAAGCTTACTTTCTACCACCTGAAACTGTTTTCTTAAATAACCACGCTCGGCCTTTAACTTTTTATTTTCTCCTGCCTGTAAAAGTAAACCAAGGTAGTCCACCAACACTGCGCCCGACACCACAATAACTACACCCAAAAGAAATCCAGCTGTTTTTACCCAAGCCGCCGAAATAGAAAGTGACCTTGTCTTGCCTCTGCGGTTAGTTGATATTAAGACTGTATACGTTTTATTATCCATAAGTTTTCTATTTTACCCTGTCTGGCAGCTAAAAGGAAAGTATCACTTTTCCTTTAGTTTTGCGTCAAAACACCCTGAAGGCTCTCTATTTAAATTGGACCACTATTACGGAGATATTATCATCTCCACCTGCTTTTTTTGCCTCTTCCACAAAAACTGGAGTGACTTTATCTATAGGGTTGGCTTGAAATAAATCTGATATATCTTGATCACTGATTAGCCCACAAAGTCCATCTGAGCACAGCATATAAGTTTCTCCAGGCGAGATTTCCCTTTCAAAAACATCAACGTCCACTTCTTCCGCAAAGCCAACGCTTCTAGTAATCACATTTTTACCGGCAGCCGTTTCCGACTCTTCCTCTGAAAGAAACCCAGCCTTAATTTGCTCGTTTATTAGTGAATGATCTTCGGTGACTTGCCATAAATTTTTATCTTTGTACAAATAGGCTCTAGAGTCCCCCACATTTCCAAAATAAATATTTTTTTCGGTAATAATCCCCACTACCATTGTAGTTCCCATACCCTGGAGTTCAGTGTTAACAACATGTGCTTCATGAAAAATATTCTTATTAGAAACTGTGATAATTTTTTCCACAAGGTCTCGAGGATTGACCTTATCACCAGTCATCAGCTGATCTTGCATAATTTTTTTTGCAGTAGTTATGGCAATATCAGATGCCACTTCGCCACCCTTATGACCGCCCATACCATCTGCAACAACAACTAAACCTAATTTTTTTTCCACTAAAATAGAGTCCTGGTTTTGCTTACGCTTTAAACCAACATCTGTTTGTGCCCATATACTAAAATCCATACTAACCATTCTACGCTCAGACTTGGCGGACTGCAACCGGTCTATGGTCCAGGTCCATGATCACAATAGAAACAATTTTATCTTAAAAAATCTCTATATATTACAAATCCACACAAAAGAATCTAATCCCAGTTTTTTTCTTTATTTATAGGCAAAAATTGCCGACTAAATAATATGTTTAAACACTCTATTTTCTTTTTTTTACTCTCATCTTTCCTTATCCATACCTTCCTCGTATCAGGTATTTACTTCACCCCGAAAAAAACTAAAAAAATTCAGAAAAAAGAAATCATTGAAGTTGCCTATGTAAACAGCACCACAAAAAAGAATCTGCAAATTGTAGATCAGAATAAAAAAGCTATAAATAATGAAACACCAGAAAAAGAAGCTTACTTAGGTAAATATAACCAACGCGTAAAAAAACAAACTAAAGCTCGTCATATTGGTAAATTTATCAACTCTAATAATGGTAATCCTTTAGCAAATAATAAATCTCAAAAACCACAACGAAGACATAAGAAAAAAACCTTAAAAGATCTTATGCCCAAATTTAACCTAGAAAAGCTGGCAGAAAATGCCAACTCCCCAAAACAGCCACAAAATGTTCCTAAATCTGCTCCGGGAAGAAAAGGACACCTCAGCCAAACAGATGACCACCTTAAAGGCGTAGACTATGGCATTGAAACTGTTTTAAATTCTCGAGAATTTTTATACTATGCTTACTATTCACGTATTAAGGATAAAATTAGACAACATTGGGGACCCACCATACGCTCTAAAATCCAAAAGCTATTACAAGGTGGTAGAACTATTGCTTCCAACCAGGACCGCATTACAAAAATTATTATTGTTTTAAATAATCATGGTACACTTGTAGGAGTAAAGGTTCTTGGAAAAAGTGGAATCTCTGACTTAGATGATGCTGCTGTAGAAGCATTTAAAGCGGCTGCGCCTTTTCCAAACCCACCAAAAGGAATGGTGGGTAATGATGGAACAGTGAAGATTCATTGGGACTTTATTTTAGAAGCCCAAAATAAAAAGGAGTTTATGGATGAACAAGGTCGCTTTGCTCGCCGGAGTTTTTAGTAAAGATTCTCTATTTACTGAAGTTCAAGGCAAATATCTTATCGATTGGCAAATTGATAACTTAATTTCAATGGGTAAAGAAGTGTATGTGATTTTAGATCAATACACTGCCGATGATATTATTCGTAAATCTAAAAGTTTCGATCTCTGCGAAATGGTTTATGACACCAACGATCACTCAAACTTTTACACAAATTTTCGTTCAGCACTATATATTACCCAAGAGGCCTGCTTCGTTCAACCTGTGAACACCCCCATTGCTGAAAAAAGCATTTGGAATAAAATTCAGCAAACCTATTTTAAATTTGGCACACAGACAAACCACCATATGATTCAAGCTCATCAGTTATTTCATGGAGAAATCAAAGATTGTCTCCCGCTCTTAGTTACGCCTAATGGCAACCAGTTTTTAAGAAGAAAAGATGTATTGGAGTCCTTAAAAGATCCTAGTATTTATATTTACAACTGCCTTGTTAAAAACTCAAAAGACGAACCATTAAGATTATAATTTCCTAGGGCTTCTTTTTTCCTGTAGTTGCCAAAATAATTCCACTATTTTAGCCATTCTTATAATCTCATAGTCAGTAAAAAATGTTATTCTGCCCATATTGCCCCTAAGTATCTTCATAAAAAACAGCTTCTCTTTTGGACTATGACTCTCTGTTAAAAAATGACTAATTGATACAAAGAAAAGGTTTCTGCCAATTTCATTTAGTTTTTTGTACAGTTGAAGTTTTTCCTGATACTTAAGCTTTTCAGGTAATGCAGATTTAAACCTAGATATGATTCCAGCGATACTATTCACAACATAAAGCTGGTTTCCATATACATCGATCTGCTCAATGAGTTCCTTTAAATCATGTTTAACATATTCTATTGTCGGGTTTACTTTCTTTACAATCACAGGATCATAATCTGTAGTTCTCTCTAAGCTTCGTCTATAGTTTAAAAAACTAGCTTTTGACATTGGCTTTGACCCTAGTGAAGCCACAACCTCAGAAATTTCTTTAAGATTTATTTCTGCTATTTTTTCTAAATGGATATCTGCCTGATCTGTTGCCATCATACGAGCTAATTTCTTCTGAATTCTATTGAGTCTCTGCATGTATCTAGGATGTGTTTTAAAATTTGAATTAAGATCAACAACTGCTCTTAATAGTCGACGCCGAGTTAGAGGCTCAACATTATATTCAGCCGAAAATAAAGATAAGCACGAACTTTGCGCAAAGCAGAGAGGTGAATTTAATAAAAATAAACACATAAGTATTAAAAAATGTTTGTGTTTTATTCTTAGCTTGTCGTTCATCAAATTTCTTTTCCATAAATATACTTCTTACATTATTACACACCCATCTACATAGGTATAATAGCAGTTAAACACTGGCTATTATAAAAAATGAACGCATGTTGTATTGTCTACATAAACCGTCAGAAATTGACCATAATATCTACGATATTCAGTCTCTTCTGCATTTAAGTTTATACTGAAAGCTATAGCATTTGAGGATCTGTAATATACTTTGAGTTTAGATAACCGCACATTTGGAGTATTTTAAGCTTGAAATAATGCATATTTCGATATCCATACCCACTTCTTTTTAAAGTTTTAATAACATGGTTCATTCCTTCAGCTAAACCTGAGCTAACTCTGTAGATAAAGTAGTTTTTTAAAGTTTCCCACCTCGAAGTCATATAGTTGTGCCATTTATGGAGTATTGTAAACCCTGATTGCCAAATCCAACCACCAATTTCATCAAATATTTCACGCGCATCCGTAACAGATCTTGCATTAAAAAAATCATGCATACGTTCTTTAACTAATTCCAGTTTAAAAAAATCTTCATTTTCAGTCATTAAATCAGAAATATGCCGCTGTTCTGTCTGGTCTCTTCTTGATGCTTTTTTTAAAAATAAAAATCTATATTTTCCTCGGCTTAACATTTGTGTGTTTGAACCATTTTCAGTTTCACCATGAAGTGTTTTTCGAGTTTCGTTCACAGCATTATCAAATGATTGCATCACATGAAACCTGTCCCAAACAAGTGTAGCATTTGAACAATGCTCTTTCACTGAAGCCCCGTAAGCATCATGCATGTCGGCAGCTACAACTAATATTTTTTCACAAGCATTTTTACCAATAATTAAAAAAAATTCATCTAAGGCCTCTTTACGCCTTGAAGATGATGTCCAGATCACGCGTCGAGTATCTAAATCACAAATTACAGTTATAAATAAATCATCACGTGTTTCCCCTTTTTTTAATTTTCTCCGAGCATAAACTTCGTCCACACAAATTCTACTTATTTTAGGAATTCTATAACTTGATAACATTGCTTTCATTCTTTTATAATCAAGTCGCCATGTTGTTGAGCTATCTTCTTTTAATATTCTTGCTACTTTCGCTACGGGTGAAATCTCACACATGCGCCCAACCCACCATGCATAATCTAATGTTTTATGTGGGGTTTGTTTGGATAAAAAATTTAATTTCTCTGTGCGAACTTTTTTACAAAATTTGCAAAAACCCTTTTGTCTTCGAAATATTATATAACAGTGATTTGTAAAAATCGGCATGTGCTGAACTTTAACTTTATATGAACCATGGCCAGGCTCCATCAGGTTATTGCAGGTAGAACAGTTCATTTTACTGCTTTGATTTCGTACTAAATGTATTTCAATTAAATGTTTTGATAGATATTCTTTAAAATCTATAACTTTATGCTTTTCAAATTTAAAAACTCTAGGTAGATTTAACATATAGGTGTCCTCCTGAAATTATTTGTGCAAATTTAATTTCATCAAAGGTTGGACGCCTTTTTTTATCTTTTTTTCTTGTTTTGACGCATTCTTAAGTAAAACTAGACCTCACTTAA
>JABJQG010000071.1 GCA_018663505.1 Pseudobdellovibrionaceae bacterium
AATATTAGATGAAAGAAAGCAACGATTTATAGGTAAAATGATGTTATAGTGTAACCCATGTTGTGACCAGAAAGTGTAACCTATGTCGTGACCAGTTACACCTTTAGGCCCGATCTCCCATGGATGGAAAGGTGCCAAGTAGAAAACCCGTACCTCAAAGTCACCCATTTATAAACCCATACTTAAGAACTTCCAAAAGTGTCGTTAAATAAATAAAAAACGCCCCTTTCGAGGCGTTTGGTTTAAAGTGATAATTTGAGTGTAGCTTACCAGTGATGGCCTCTCCCTTTTTTACTGTGAAATTTGTCCATAAACTTCACTAGTTTCTGCTTTTGTTCCACACTAAGTGTTGCGTGTAAGTCTTGAATCAATGGAAATACTTTATCAAAGTTGCCTTCAAATTTCGACCTATGTTCCGACATCAAACTCTTTGCATCAGCTGCGATCAGTTGTTCACCTAATATCATAGCTTTAAATTTTTCTTTATTCTTTCCTTTGCTCTCTTTTTTCGACTTATGTATCTCCAAAACAGCTAGCTTAATTTTTTCTAATTTTGCTGTTTGAATTTCGTTAAAGTCTAATTTACTGGCTATTTTTCCAGTAATTTTTTCTGCCATTTTTTCCGGAGACCTGTTGCATCCTATTAGTAGTGTGCTTGCTCCAACTAATACTATTATTGATTTTACTATTTTGTTCATTTGAACCTCCTGTGGTTTAAATAAATAATAGAGCTATTCACTCCCTAAATCCTATCTGGGAGGTAATTTTTTGTAACAAATTGTAACTCCTTGATTTATTGGAGTAAAATAGTGATATTATCTAATATATGGAAGCACAAAAGCTATTTATAATTGATGACGATGTGAAACTAGCCACGGTGCTGGCTGCCTATTTAAGTAAGTTTAACTTTAATGTCACTCACTTTGCAGACCCTAATCTTGGTCTAGAGGCAGTAAACACAAGCCCTCCTCAGCTCATTATACTTGATATTATGATGCCTCATAAGGATGGACTACAGGTCTGCCGTGAAATTCGTCAAAGCTCCAACATCCCTATAATTTTCTTATCTGCTCGGGGTGATACCACTGACCGTATTGTGGGACTAGAGCTGGGTGCAGATGATTACTTAGCAAAACCCTTCGAGCCTAGAGAGCTTGTAGCCAGAATTGAATCCATATTAAGACGTACGCCAAAAAACGAAACAACCCCCACTGATCCCTTGTTTTTAAATGAAGACACCATGGAAGCAAAGCTAGAAGGAAAATTAATTGACTTCACTGCTACCGAGTTCCAAGTTCTTCTTTATCTTTATAAAAATAAGAACAAAATCATATCTCGTGATGAACTGCTAACTCACCTCCAAGGAATTGATAGCGAGGTTTATGGTAGAGCCATTGATATTTTAATTTCACGGATTCGACAAAAATTAAATGATACCCCCCAACAAGGAAGTTTTATTAAAACAGTTCGTAGTCAAGGGTACAGATACATAGGAGAAGCCAATGAAACATAGTTCTCCACCAAGAGCAAGAGGGCTTTTTGCTCCACTTCTTCTTATATTTTTTGGTTTAGCTACTGCCATTATATTTTCAATATTTTTAAGTTTTCATTTTTTGAATAAACAGCCCGTCCATCATGCTATTTATAAAAACCTAAAAAACTATGCACAATACTTAATAAGTGATCTGGGGAAACAGCCCAACCAAGAACAAATTAAAAATCTAGCAAAAGAATATAATTTACTTATAGGTGTTTATGGAAAAGATATTGACCTAAAATCTTCTGATGCCGTTCCCAGCCTAGAAAGCATTAAAAATCGTCATTTTGAAAAAAACCACAAGAAAAAGCCTCGAAATAGGAGGCATTATATTGTCATCAAAAAACACAGCTTAACTTACTTTTTTGGGTTTGATAAATCTAGTTTTAAACCTACCTATTGGCCCTTTGCCCTCGCCTTACTTTTATCACTATTTTTTATTACCATTGCCTACCACCTGGTTCAGAAAATGTTTAAACCTCTGGATGATATTAAAATTGCAGCGAAAGAGTATTCCTCTGGTAATTTTAATCACACTCTTAATACACAGGGATTCGGTATTCTTAAAGAACTCTCTCAGTCGATTCAGGAAATGGCTGTAAAGATTCAGTCCATGCTAGATGCTAAAAAAGAGCTATTACTTGCCATTGCCCATGAGCTGCGCACTCCTCTTACAAGAGCTAAACTTCATATAGAGTTTTTAGAGGATTCTACAACTAAAGATAGCTTAGGTGAGGAAATTAATGAAATCTCGCAACAAATTTCAGACATCCTTGAAAGCGAAAGACTAAATGGCAACCACAATAACTTAGATCTTAAAAAAACGGACCTAATAAACCTATGTGAAAAAGTGTCGCAACAATACTTTAGCAAACATAAAATCCAAATTGAATCTGCTACCCCAGTAAATGTAGAAGTAGATCCAAATAAATATAGTTTAGTCGTTAAAAATTTACTACAAAATGCCATCCAATATGGACAGGACAAGCCAATAACAATTAGAATTGATAAAAGTTCGCTGGCCGTAATAGACCATGGCTGCGGTATTGCCAAAGATGAAATCAATAAAATTACTGAAGCTTTTTATCGTGTAAACAAAGACCGAGAGCGATCCACCGGCGGAGTAGGCCTTGGGCTATATCTAGTATCAAAAATACTCCAAGCTCATGGCCATGATTTAAAAATTGAAAGTGACAAAAACACCACTTTCACAATCCTGTTTAATATAAATTAAACTTAAAGGAAAGGCTATGACGGCCTTTCCTTCTTAAGTCTTCTAAAATTAGTTATTTTTATTTTTATTCTTTTTATACTTACCTTTTCTTTTTTTATGATGAGCTTTCATTTCTTCAGGCGTAATAAATCCATCAGAATCAGCATCTATTTTTGCGAATCTCATTTCATTTTTTGCCGTAAACTCTTCTTTAGATGTCTTACCATCTCCATTTAAATCCATTTTTTTAAAATACTTTCCCTTACCCTTATGCTTACCACGGTCACAACTCTCTCCGTCACAATCTCCACAATTTGCCAAAGCAATGGACCCACTCATTAAAATCACTAATATTGCACTCACTAATTTCATATAATCTCCTTTTTGGTTTAACAATAATTATGTAGTTAAATAAAAAAATTGTCACTGGTAATTTCAACCACTCACCCTTGATCTGGAAGCTTTAAAATCAATACCCATGCTCAGCTATTAGGTTCAAATGTCCCTGGCATTTCATCTAGCACAAAAAGCGAGTTCAGCGCGGAGGCCAAAGGCCGAGCACTGCCTGTCTGAGTATTTTTGGGTTAAATGAAATGCCAGGGACATTTGAATCTAATAGCGAACCTGAGTTCTCAAGTAAGTTTTGTTAAATAACCTACTCAGCCTGTTGAGCACAAGAAATACAAGCCAAGGACTCTGGCCTAATCATCAAACGATCAAAAGCAATGGGCTCTTCACATTGAATACAAATTCCAAAATCATCAGAACCTAGTCGCTGAATAGCACCTTTCACCATTGAAAGTCGTTTTTTCATTCTTCTCACTACAGCGGCTTGCATTTGCTGTTGTTGAATAGCGTCAACTCTAGATACCCGTCCAAATGCTTGTTGATCCAAAGTCACTGGTTGGCTACTTTTTTCCGCCTCTTCAATGTCTTGTTCCAAACTTACTAAAAGATCTTTGAGTGTCTTAGAAACCACATTATGCTGTTGTTGAGTTAATTCCATAGGTATATCCATCTCCCCATATAGATCCTTAAATTTCAAGCTCTATTGAACCCATTAGCCCTTTGACTAATCTCATTAAATTTACAAACTTTACTCATGATATTACTCGCAACACAGTGTATAATTTTATTCTTCCATATAATTATTTCATACAACTAGGGATTAATTCACTAATTCTTAAGTTCGTATTATTAAACAGTTTTTAAGGAGACCATAGTGCAATTAGACGAAAACATACAGCTTTTAGAACAATTAAAGGAAATCGCAACATCTGACATCGATTCGGCATCTCACAAGTTTAATATTCCAGTTAGTGTTATTAAAAAAGTAAGAGAAAATGCCAAAGGCGTGATGGTTAATAAACATTATCCATATAAGTCAAAAATGCGCAGAAAAAAATACGATGAAAGAAAATCTGATCTACAGGTTGAACTTGTAAAACTTCATAATTGGATAAAAAAAACTGAGCATAAAGTTGTAATGATTTTTGAAGGCCGTGATGCCGCCGGAAAGGGTGGCACCATAAAACGTTTTATGGAACATTTAAATCCACGTGGAGCACGTGTTGTGGCCCTAGAAAAGCCTTCTCCTAAAGAATTGGGGCAATGGTACTTCCAAAGATATATTGATCACCTACCTACTAATGGCGAAATTGTTTTCTTTGATCGCTCTTGGTACAATCGTGCTGGTGTTGAAAAAGTAATGGGATTTTGCACTCCAAAAGAATATTTAGAATTTATTGAACAGGTATCGTCCTTTGAAAAAATGTTAATCAACAGTGGTGTCACCCTAATTAAATTTTGGTTTTCAGTGAGCAGAGAAGAACAGTTGAGACGTTTTATTTCTAGAACCCATGACCCTCTTAAACAGTGGAAATTAAGCCCTATGGATGTCGCATCTTTGGGACGTTGGGATGAGTATACAGAGGCCAAAGAAGCTATGTTTTACCATACAGATAAAACTTTTAGCCCGTGGATTGTTGTACGTTCTGATGACAAAAAAAGAGCTCGCCTAAATGCTATGCGATATGTTTTAGATAAATTTGACTATGATAACAAAGATCACAGGACTATTATACCTATTGATCACCAAATTATTGGTCGAGCTGAAAGCATTTATGAACCAGACGAACTCATACACAGAGGCTTTTTTCAGGAAAATGAAAACAATATATAAATAATGAGACAGCTTCTGCCTTAGTTAAGAAGCTGTTTCTCAAATAATTTTTTATATTTTTAGTTTTTTAGAATCACCAGATTTTGTATACTCTTCGGTGGTTAAATCTTTTTTCTCAATGACATGATCGATTTTTTTAACAATATCTTTAATACGAATTAAAGCTTCTTCAACTTTATTCATTCGTTTTTCCTCAGCTCCATGTTTCTGCATAATATTTATATGCCCCAAGGCCACTAATAAGGGGTTATTTATCTCATGATTTAAAGAAGTAATCATGGTTTGCGCCACATCGTACATAGCAAGCTCAACAGCCCTTTCATGCAATAAAAACTTTTCACAAATTATACCTAAACCATAGGCAATATGTTGTAAGAATCCAACTTCCTTCTCTGAAGATTTATGTCCATGATCTACATATAAAACCAAAACACCAGCTAACTCACCACCAGATATAAAAAAGGGAATATTATAGTGTCCATGAGGTGTCATAGCGTCAAATGTAATATGGTGATTATCATCAACACAATCAGCAAATCCAATTTTCTTGGATTGGGCAGCTAAACCACATAGACATTGTCCATAATCTATTTTCGCACATAGATTCAGCAACTCAGGAGAAAAATTATCAGTATAAATGCTCAACTTTATCTCATCACGATTAGGGACTTTTAAAAAAATACCCCCTTTTGGATGAACAGGCAAAAAGGGCATTTTTACAACTTCATTTAAAAAACTCTCTAAGGCCTGATTTTTATCAGTGCAAACAGCAATTATCTGTAAAACATTTGATAGAATCTCAATATCTTGCTTAGGTAAGTTCATTAGTTCTCCAAAGGCCGGTCCAGATAACATGCCATTATTAATCGAAAATCTTTAAAGCCAAGACTCTTTACTAATATAGTAATACACACAATAAGCTCAAAACAGCAGTTATACTTCATTTTCTTAATGAAATTAATATTTACGTCCTAATATCACCATAAGTTTTTTTCTTTAAAAAAGTTAAAACTTCTTTATAAACATCTGTATCATACAGAATCTTTCTGTGCCCTAGACCTTGAGTAGTTAATAACTTTGCTTCAGTTCCATCAAGAAGCAAAGTCAAGTTAGCGTAACTACAGTGAGGGTCTTCTTTGTCATGAATAAACAAAAAATTTTTATCAATTTTAAATTTATGATTACATGGCCTCAGTTCATTCCATTTTTGATCAAAAGTAGCGGATACATCCGCTAGTAACTCAGCAAATATTCTTTTACTTATACCTACTCGATCCATTCTTGCAAACATGGATTCAAAAAACAACACAGGCGTAGCGAGTACTATAATTTTTCTTGCGTTTAAATACTCATGATCAAGATTTAGGAGAGCTGCACCTCCCATAGAGTGTGACATGATGGAGAATAGATCGAAGCCCTGACCCTTAATAAATTTAATTACATTTTTTAGACCATCTATATATCCGAACAAATGAGAAACTTTGCCGTCAGACTCACCGTGGCCAATATGGTCAAAACACCAAACAGAGTAACCGGCCAGCTGTAAACGCTGTATTATTACCCGAAAGCTTCTGCTGGTATCCGCCCAACCATGGGTTAATAAAATATGCTTATCGCCACCACTAAAGTGGTAAAGCTGCACATCACCAATTGTAGTCTTAACTTTATATCTTTCAGTGGGAGCAATTTTATCAAATTTCACCTCTCTTCGACTGTGTGGGTTTGCAAGTAAATGGTATGCTAATTTTAGAACCGATCGAGGAGCTAATGTAACTGCAGACTTAGTTAAAAGCTTAATTATTTTCTTAGTTAACGCAGATGGCTCTGTATTTTCAAAGTAGAACTTCTTCATATGAGCATCCGTTTATTTAGATTTTTTAACATATTCTGACTTTAACTGCATGGCCCCAATACCCTTAATTTTGCAATCAATGTCATGGCCATCGTCTCCGTCAATAAGACGAATCCCCTTAACTTTTGTTCCACCTTTAACAACTAATGAGGTGCCTTTAACTTTTAAGTCTTTTATCACAGTGATGGAATCCCCATCTTGAAGTATATTTCCATGCGCATCTTTAAACACATTTTCTTCATCTGTTGTTCCACCCATAAGGTCTGTCTTTGACCACTCATGAGCACACTCAGGACATACCAACATGTCTCGATCTTCATAAGTGTACATTGAATTGCACTGGGGGCAGCTAGGTAAATCACTCACATGGGCTCCTTAGTTTAAAACTCAGCTTATAAAAAAACTAAATATGAAGCAACGTGTTTCTATGAGAAAACATTCTCAAGGACAAAGGATACTCATGATAAGATAGAAATTCTAAAATGAGTAAGATGATTGTATATTTGTGAATATGCCTTATACATTAACTAGTACTATTAAAAATTATTCCGCTAATTCATTAATTTTGTGGTTTCTTAAAAACTACTTTGCCTAAGCCAAAGGAAATAAACACCCAAAATAATGTTCTAAATATTATGGCTCCAACCGTTCTTACCTCATAAAGGCCTCCAAGAGCCACATGAAAACCAAAAGCAGCAAACACGATAGACGTTAAGATAGCTAGAGTTATGGCAGCTTTATAGGTCCATGTCTTTTTAAAATATATTCCTATACCCGTGATAAAATAAAAGAAACCTGCAATAAAGTTAAACCACAGTACAAATGGCACATAATCCCCAGCAGCAATTTGTCCTTCAGGTGTAAATAAAAATAGGGCTCCTGTTTTTATGGTCAGAATACCAAAAATTGCGCTGATTAAAGCTAAAAAAATATGTAATTTATTTTTCATTTCATACCTCCTAATTTAAATATACCCCTAAAACTAACTCATAACAAAACCTATATAGTTCTAGATTTTAAATATAAATCCATTCTTCCCAATAATTTATATAAATTAATTGCTAATAATTCATTAGCATATTGCAAATTTATAGTCTGCAACAAACTTCTATCATAGGCATCTTGAAGCTTAACATAATCTAAAGTTGTAATTTTGCCATTTTTAAAACGTCTTTCTTCAATTTTTAATATACTTTTTTGTTTCTCTTTAATTTCACTTAGAGAGTTAACTTGGGATACATTTGACTGAATTTGTTTTTTAATTTCAAAATAAATAGCAGTTAATCTTTTCTTCAGCTGATTTTTCTTTAGCCTGGCTTGAGATTTGCGACTAAGTAACTTTCCTATTTCACTAACTTTTACCGTATTTCCTAATTCGAAATTCCAAGATAAACCTGCCATAACCTCATACTTATCCAAGGTATTCTCAGATAACGATGCACTGGCATCTTCCCCCCGACCATAACTTTTCATGGATACAAATAAATCTACATTGGACTTTTCTTGTTCTTTTTCAAGATTAATCAAACTATCTATAAGCTCTTCATTATTGCTTGCTAATCTAGTGGTATATCCTTTCTTAATAATATCTTGCAATTCATTATCAGAAAAACTCAAAGCTGCAGAATGCGTATCCATATTTGGTGAAATTTGAGATAATAAAATCTTCTTATCAACTTCCAATATTCGATTAAACTTAATAAGTTCAATATCAATAAGTGATGTTAACTTAGCCAGTGTTTTATTTCCATTTATAAGTTCAACGTCAGATGTTAAAAGTTCCGATTTACTAATAATCCCAGACTTTCTTTTTGTTTTATTTAATTCATGAATTTTTCTAAAGCGTTTAATTGAAGATAACGTAATTTCTCTTTCAGACCTACTCCTAAGAAGTGTCCAATAAGAGACTACAGCATCTACTAAAACCCTCTCTTTACCATCCTTAGATTTTAATCTGAAATCAACTTCTTTTATTTTTGCTGTTGATTTCCTTAAATAATACTCACTACTGCCAAAGTTTCTATTTAAGGGAATCCCTATTCCTGCACTATAAACACTGTCCATAGCATCTAAGGAAAACTGAGAGTTCTGGGGTGTGGTACCCATCATTCTATCTTCTAGTCCTATGCCTACGTCATACTTAAATCCCAGGGATGTCATTTTTGAGAAATCAACACTTAAACCATAACTGTCTTTTTTAGAATCAGCAGTTATTGGCGGGTTAGGATAAGCTTCTGAGGAAAAAGAATACATTTTACTAGATATTCGGCCGTCCAACATGCCTTCCACAGCTTTTGATTGAAACTTTGATTGCTTTATATTTTCATTTTGTACTTTATATTCATTAGAATTATCTAATATTTTTACTATTTCATTAATCCCAATCTCCTCTTCTGCTTGAACTAAATTTGGCTTAAATGAAAATGAAAATATAAGTAACGCTGTGACTATAGCTGATACACTGGTAATTTTTTTAGTATTTATTTTTTCGCCAATTTCAACTCCAATATAAAATAGTGAAGGGATAAAAAGCAACACAACAGTTGTACCAAACATTAACCCATACAAAATTGCCAATGAAAGAGGCGACAATAAATTGTCATATCCACCAATTGCATAAGCTGTAGGAGCCACAGCAAGCACTGTGCTTATGGTAGTTAAGGTTATGGGTCTCAATCTTTCCTTGGCTGCCCTCACAAGAACCTCTTTTGAAAATCCACCATTATTTTTTATAAGTTCCGACAAGTGGTCTATCAAAACAATAGAGTCATTGACCACAATCCCAGAGAGCCCAATGAGTCCCATTCCAGCAAACATTGACATTGGAAGTCCGTGAAAATAAAAAGATATAAAAATACCCACAATACCAAATGGTATAACCGCCAAAATTAAAAATGGCTTACTATAGGAATTAAACATTAAACTCAAAATAAAGTAAATACCTAAAATGGCCATTAAGCCTGCAGAAATTAAACCACCAAATATTTTAGCTTCCTCAACAGGTCGGCCACTAATAATGAATTTTACATCTTTCGTATCTGTAAACTCTGCCTTAAAGAGATCAAGCATTCCCAAAACCGTTACTTTGTTTGGATCAATACCTCCTGTAACAGAAGTGGACCTTGCTCCATTAAATCTTTTTATTTCTGCATAGGATGGTTTCTCCTCGTACTTAATCATAGTTTCTAACTTAATCAACTGACCCCTTCTATTTGCTATTGGCAATTTAGAGATAAAATCTAAATCTCCTCTTGTTTTCTTGTTTAACCTTAATCTGTAATCATAAGTTTCGTTAACTGAGGTAAAATCTGTTACAACCTGGCCATCAAAGGCTATCCTTAGAGTTCTAATTATATCAGCAGGTGTTAAACCTGCTTGAGCTACCTTTTTGTAATCAAGTTTTAAATTAATTTCATCTTTACCCGGAATGTAATCATCTTTAACGTCATACACTCCATTCATTGAACTGATAAATGCAATAACCTTATCTGAAAACTTTTTTCTTATACTATCGTCATTAGAAGACACTATAATTTCAAAGTCCTCGCCAAGAGGAGGACCCACTCGCATGAGTTCAAATGCAACCTCATATCCTTTGACCGAGAATTTATTTCCAATTTTTTGTTTAATATCATCTATTATATTGTTTGCTGTTCGATCTCTATCACTATAAGCCGTCAGATAAACAATCAATGTGACCAAGTTTTCTTCAGTTCCATAGCCCGTTAAAGAGCTGGCGCTATGGGTACCTAACCTGGATGTATACCCCTCAAGTTCGTTCTTAGGTAGTTCATTAAGGTAAACTTCAAGCTCCTCAACCACGCTTTCAACTTTTTCTGGAGCTACACCTTTTTCAAGAGTCATATTAATAACGAAACCTTCTGATGCTTCTTGCGGAAAGGCATCTTTCCTAAGCTTCTTTGCCCCAACAAATGCACTGGCCATAAAAATAATCACAAATAGGCCAACCACATAATACCTAAAATCAAGCAGCTGCATAAGAACCTTTTCATAAAAATTCTCCCAAAAAACTACTAGCTTATTCTTTTTCGTACCATGCTTTGATACTTTTGAATGCGCTAAATGTGCTGGCAACAGAATATAACAATCAATTAAGGATACCAACAATGCGATCATTACAACCACGGGCATTTGCCAAATAAACTTTCCTGGTAACCCACCCAACGAAAGCAAAGGTAAAAATGCGGTAATAGTCGTTAAAGCAGCTGCAAAAACAGGTTTCCAAAGTCTTCCCACAGCGTTACTTGCTGCTTCTTCCGGTGGATCGCCATTTTCTAAATTCACATCATATCTCTCACTTATTACCATAGCATCATCCACAATCATACCGAGTATGATTACAAAAGCCCCCATAGAAACCGAGTTTAGAGTAAAACCTAAAGGAGCAAAAAGAATCATGCTACCAAAAATAGAAAATGGAATTCCAAAGGCTGTCCAAAAAGCTGTTCGACTTCCTAGAAAATAAAACAAAAGGATAATAACCAATACAAAACCTAAAATTCCATTTTTCTTTAACAGATCAAATTTACTTCTCGCTTTGTCTGACACGTCATTATTTATTTGATACTTAACTCCTGCTGGAAATTTTATTCCATCTAAATATGCTTTAAGCTTATCTGAAACCTTTAATTGATCCATTCCACTACGAATGGCAATCAATATTGTTGCGCCTCTTTCTCCATTATTTCTAACAATAAGCTTCTCGTCCTTGGCATGATAACTGATTCCTGCAACATCTTTTAAATAAACACCCTGACCATCTGGGGACATTCGTATAATAGTATTTAGTACATCGTCGGCATGTTCAAACTTGTTAAATGAAACTATTTTCTTTTGTGAGACAAATGACTCTAATGTCCCGCCTGTTCCCACTTGATTTCGTGCATTTATTGACTGAAAAACTGTATTTAAATCAATTTCTTTCTCTAGCGCTTTTATAGCATCCACTTCAATATGAATTTCTTCATCAGCAAGTCCCACCGTATTTACACCAGATACCCCTGAAATTTTCCTAAGACCTCTCTCTATGCCTGGAACAATACCCCTTAAATTTCTATACTCACCTGTAAATGCAACTTCCATAATTGGACGATCTTCTGTAGTCACACTTGTGATAATAGGCAAGCCATCAATATCAGCTGGAAAATCATCAATTTTATCAATCTCAGTTTGTACATCTGCAACTAAATCTTTAAATTGTAGTTCATTAAGATCATCATCAGCAAATACTGTTACACGAGATACACTTTCTATGGAGCTTGATCTGAATTCTCTTATCTTTCCAATTTCAGATAGCCGGTCCTCAATCTTAGTCGTGAGATTTAGTTCCACGTCTCTTGCCGATGCCCCCGGGTACTTTGTCACAACAATAATTTGATTCATAGAAACCGCTGGGAAAGACTCCTTGGGGATTTTATATAAAAAATATCCGCCAAGTGCAAAATTGAGTACCAGTATAAAATTGACTAATATTGGTCGTCTAATAAAATATAGTGAAATCTCTTTCATTCTTTCCCCTAATGCTGAATAGTCAGCCCTTTTAATGTAATATCCACTCTCTGGTTCAAAGCCTTGTCTGTAGCTAAATTTTTACTTAAAGCCCCTAAACCAATATTAAACGCCTTAGACATCCCCAAACGTTTTAAAAACTCTGGAATTAAGTTTGATAACCCAATGCTGCCTGCTATTTGAGTAATTAATAATGGCAGGGGGGCGTCTATTATCAAGCCGTCTTTTTGGCACTGTTTTATAGTTTTCCCTAAAATCACTAAATGTTTTCTCATTTTAGTTCGAACAAACTTCTGCACTACTTTTTCCTCATTTAAGACATCACCAAATAGAGATAAAATTAGCGTTCGGTTATCGCGTGCAAAGGTTGTTGTGACTAAAAGCTGGACCCTTAGCTTTTCTAATCCTTCCCCCGATTCCGTCTGACCAAGGTCAGTAATAAAGTCGTGATATATTTCTTCTAAAACTATTTCCACAAAATTATCTTTTGTTTTAAAATAATAATTAAACAGTCCTAAATTAACACTGGCTTTATCTACCAACTCTCTTATACTAAGGGACGATGCACCTTTTTTTACTAAAAGCTTACGTCCCTCGAATATTAATTTTCTATCTGTACCCGATGCCTGTCTGGTCACAAAATCGCCCCTATTGACTTAGTTATACACATGTGTAATTATACACGTGTGTAACTATAAAGCAAATTTTAATAAAGGATGAATCAAAATGAAACGAACTAGCATATTAATATTACTTACATTTTTAAGCTTTAGCGTAGCTCAGGCCAATCAGACTAAACATCCAACACTTAAGTCTGTGATGAGAGACCTTGCTCGAGCAGTAACCACTCTAAATAATGCTATATTTTATGAGGATTATTCTGCCATAGAAGCTGCTGCTCATATTATCGCCAATCATCCTAAACCTAAAGGTCAACTTCCAACTGTCATTAAAACTTTAGGGCCTAGAATGAAGCAATTTAAAAAAGTCGATGCGGTAGTTCATAACTCTGCTATGTCTATGGAAAATTTTGCTAAGAAAAAAGATATAAATGGGATACTTAAAACTCAAGCTGCAATGACTAATAGTTGCGTCGCTTGCCACAGTCAGTTTAGAAAAGAAATATCAAAAGTGCTTGCAAAGTCTAACTGGTAGTAATATCACGCCCAAATGGTCATTACTAATATGATGACCTTTTTGATAAGTTATTTTCCTAAAATTATATCTCGGATTTCATCGTCGGCAATTGCTCCAGCTCGATAGTTGGCGACCCTATTTTTTAAATCATTATGATGATAAGCTAACTTAACAAGATTTCCATAATTTACATTAGATTCAAAACCATTTATATGAAACTTTAATTTTAACTTTGCAACGATCACTGGATTATTCATCATTATATGGGTAGACCAAATAGACTGAAATCCAAGTTTATCCGTAATTTCAATAACCTTTTGAACCAATTGAGTATACAAACCTCGATTTCGATAGTGAGGCAAAACCACTGATGCACCCATAAAAAAGCTGGCATAATCAAAGGAATCCTGCCATCCATATGTCCAACCAATAAGCTCATCATCTTTTAACAAGGCTAGCCTCAGTTCATACTTTCCTTGAACGTTTGTCTTAAGTAGTTCAACTTTATCCAGCTCATTTACAGTTAGGTGCTTACGCCAAGGGAGCATGGGGTAGTCTTTCATTAAATAGGAACGAGCTTGGGCATTATATAGACCCACGGGAAACTTATCAACTTCAGCTATTGTTATGTTCTCGCCAATATTCCACTCATTCATTTTATTCAATTTAATAGTCCTTATAAAACACTAAGTATTTAACATAGCACAGAAGCTTTTTTACAGAAGATGCAATGCGTTTTTAATTTTCTTTAAGTCAGTAATTTCGGCATGACTCCTAATCAATTAAGTATTAAATATTAATAACAAAAGCTTATTTCAACCCTAATGTAGTACTACTACTACAAATGAAATATTGAGAGTAAACATGGAACAAAATAAAAAAATGGCATTTTCACCTTCAGCTGATAGAAATAAAGAACCAATACTTAATGTTTTGAACGAATATATTCAGGAGAACAAAAGGCTTTTAGAAATTGGTAGTGGCACTGGGCAACATGCCATATACTTGGCCCAACACAATAAAACTTTGCAGTGGGTGACCTCTGACGTAAAAGCCAATCATTTAGTAATAAAATCTTATTTAAAAGAAAATAAACTCGGTAATATTCATGGCCCAGAAACATTAAAAATAGGAGTAGATGATTTCCCAAAAGGGAGTTTTGATTACATCTTTACAGCTAATACTCTACATATTATGTCATGGAAAGAAGCAAAAACTCTTTTTAAACTACTAGGAAAAAGGCTTAGAGCCGGCTCTTTATGTTTTTTCTATGGCCCTTTTAATTATCAAGGGAAGTTCACAAGTCCAAGTAATGATGAGTTTGACCAACTCTTAAAAAGTAAGGACTCAAAATCTGGTATACGAAATTATGAAGATATATTAAAAGCTATGCAAAGCAGTGGCTTTAAAATGATTAAGGATCATGAAATGCCAGCAAACAACAGACTTCTCGTCTTTGAACGCCTAACACATAAAAAATAAACCTTAATCATTCTTCATAGCTATCTTGAAAAGGCTGGGGTACTCTGTCTTCGCTTACAGACACGTAAGTAAAGATGCCTTCAGTTACTTTTTCCCGACCTTCTTTGTACTGGCGAGTCACCCAGGATTCAATTTTTACAGTAATAGAGGTTCTACCCGTTTTTAAAATCTCCACATAACAACAGAGGGTGTCGCCCACAAGAACCGGTAAATGAAACACCATGGACTCCACAGCAACCGTGACCGTTCTACCTTTAGCAAATCTTTTAGTTACCAACCCACCAGCAATATCCATTTGCGATAAAACCCAGCCTCCAAAAATATCACCTGCAGGGTTCGTGTTTTCTGGCATAGCTAATACTCGAATAGCTAAATCACCTTTTGGTGTTTCCGATTCACTTTTTACTTCAGACATTCAAACTCCCTATTATCAGTCTCAACTGTTATAACACTAGATTTATAAATCTCAAAATTTAATTTAATACTGATTTTACTCATAAACTATTACTAGCTTATGAAACATGATACAGTTACAGTGCTCTTTCTTGACGTTTAGGAATTATCTTATGAATGAAACTACTGTTGATTTAAGCGCACCTAGCAAGGATGTATCTAGTTTATTCTATCCCCATGGAGGGCTAATGATCTGGATGTTTGTGGTCTTAGAACTCCTTGTTTTTGGTATGGCCTTTGGTGTTTATTTTTATTTAAAAAACCAAGAACCCAATTTATTCTACGAATCTCAAGCTCATCTTAATCAACAATTAGCTACGATCAACACTCTTCTCCTGATCTCCAGTGGGTATGTTCTCGCCATTGCAAACCGAGGCTACAAGCAGTTTTCCTCCAAAACTACTGCTCTCTTAATTCTTATCACTGCAACTCTTGGTATTGCATTCTTAATCATTAAGCTCTCTGAATATAAAGAAAAAATGGATGCTGGTTTAAATCTTGGTGTGAATTCATTTTATGATGTCTATTGGTTACTCACAGGGTTCCATGCAGCTCATGTACTTGTGGGTATAATTATACTTTTTTACTTTTCATATCTGTTCTTTTCCAATAAGCATAATTCAGAAGGGGATACTAACTTTGATACAGTAGCGGTCTACTGGCATATGTGTGACATCATATGGATACTTCTTTTTCCAATAATCTACTTACTCTAAAAAGGAAAATTTGTGAAAGACTTAAAAACCAATTTTTGGCTCAAAGACACCATCGTCTGGGCAGCTTTATGTTGCTTAACAGTCCTGAGTTATTTACAATTTGAAGCGCAGACGAATTCTCACCTGGGTAGAGGAGTCATTTTTCCATTAGCTGTGTTTAAGTTTTTACTGGTTTTTCTATTTTTTATGAGAATGAACAAGGCTAATATTATGTGGCGCATCTTAGCTATGGCCTACTTATTTATTATCTTCATTATCTACTCGGTGTTCTAAAGTGACTCAATAGACATATTTAAAGGACTTTAACTGCAACATCGTTGTTTTAGGTGCAATAACTTGTTTTTTCTTCAAATTTATTGATATTAAGGTGCTCCTCATCCAAAGAAAGTCTATGGTAAGCCTATGAATACTAAAAAGCGATCCACCAAACCTCTTTTACGTGGTTACTTCCACCAAGAAGCCTTTTATACAGCTTTAGGTGCCTGCATATTACTTATGGCAAAAAGCTCAAACAACATGAGTCTCATAGCCAGCATTATATATTCCATAGGGCTTTTAATGATGCTTGGAGTAAGCGCCATATACCATCGCCCCCACTGGGAGCCTAAACCAAGAGCTTTTCTAAAACGCTTAGATCATGCTGCCATATTTGTTTTAATTGCTAGTACTGCCACGCCACTTTTTCTCCTTACAATTTCTGCCAAATCTGGAAATCAATTTATCATTGTCATGTGGGCAGTGGCACTTTTGGGAATCCTACAATCTATCTTTTGGATCAAAGCTCCGAAATTTCTTTCAGCTGCTTTTTATGTTGGAATGGGTTGGATCACTTTCCCTTACCTTTCTGAACTTAAAGTTTCTTTAGGAAGTACTAATTTATGGCTCATTATTTCTGGTGGCATCACCTATACAGCTGGCGCAGTATTTTATGCCTTAAAAAAACCAAACTTGTGGCCAAGAATCTTTGGCTATCATGAAGTTTTTCATATTTTTACAATCATTGGGGCAATACTTCACTTTATTGTTATCTACCAACTCATTAAGTAAGTTCCTTTTGCTTCATACTAACTACAAATGCATGGAAAAATTTAAAAAATACTTATTAGAGGACTTTTATGCTATATTATTAAGCAATTTGAACACTTGTTGGTGACCCAATTTTGTTTCATTTAGCTAAATCAAACGTCAAAAATTTAAACAAAAAAATCAACATTTCATTGTTTAGCTCATTTCCTGTTAAATAATTCTAAAATTTACATGGCACACATATGGCAATCATTCATAGAAACTCAACTAGGAGATTTATGAAACGCAACATTGCAATATCACTATGTATACTCTTTTCTTCAATAATATTTGCTCAAAATGATATTAATAATCAATTGAAACACACCACTCCTCAAGAAACTTGCAAAATGCCAACTTCTCTAACCAACAAGACGATGGCTTCTTGGTTAGTTAAGGAAGTTGACTCTCTAGGAACCTGTATCGTCTTCAAAGCTCGAACTAATGAGGTGAATACAACTAATCTGTATGCCATCGATTTAGCTGCAACCACTTATGACCCTATTCTACAAACCATAATTCCGCTGCATATAGAGTCTCCATCACATGAATTTCTGCAACACAGCCAAGGGCAACAGTTCTTAAGGGACTTTAAGGTCTTAATTGAAAAGGGAAGTTGCGCTTGTCCTGATTAATTAAATAACAAATAAGATTTATATTTTCTTGGTAGTATAAAACCAAACTAAATAATTTATTATTTTGAAGCTGGTGTACGGCCTTCGTCATTAGACAAATCATCATCAGCAGCTGCCCTTGCATTTGTAGAGGCATTCACCATAGCTTTTCTATGAGTTGATGTTACTGATTCATCAAATTTAGTGCCAGAAGTATATGCCGCTCCTGTGACTACAATAGATTTCATATTTGACTCTAAGTGTGCACCTTTAATATTAGATTTCTGGAACCTAGTTCCGCTAAGCTCAGCATCTTTAATTTTAGTTCCACTAAGATTTGAGTTATAAAAATTGGCTCCATTAAGTTGAGCACTATTAAAATTTGATCCTGACAAAATTCCCCAGGATAAGTCGGCACCATTCATTTTTGATTTTGAAAAATTCGTTCCTCTAGCTTTCACTGAATTTAAATCAGTTCCATTAAAATTTGCCCCTTCAAAATTCACTCCATCTAAGAAGGAACCTGACAAATCCTTTCCACTTAAGTCATAGTCACTGAGATCTAAGCCCCGAAGGTCACCACATGGACCAACATAAAGTGGATTTAATCCTCTTTTTTTGGTTTTACTCATACAAATTCCTTTTTTCTTAGCGCTATCCCAATGGAAGTCATAACCAGCATATTTGCCATTTGGAGTTTTTTCATCAGCCGAACTGGCTTGGGCCCAAAATAATAATGTAGATAGAATAAGTAATAGCTTCATGATTTATCTCCTTCAGATATACACCCACTACATATCGACCCAATTTCCTAAGGCTTTAATCATCATCAGAAGTTTTACTTCAAACTAGACTTTTTTACCCGGCTAGGCTTAAGTCTTTATAGATCTTTCGACAAGCTTGTTTTAATGTGCTAATTCTCCAGGCATGGATGATAAAAGAAAAGATATAGAAGCTGAGTTTACCTCTGAAGAGATTAGTATGGCCATTCAGGTGCTGAAAAGTTTTTCAGAAAAAAGTGAGCAGTTAAGCCTACTTAGTGAAGACCAACGCGTGGATATGCTAAAGGCATCAGGTATTATATCGCGCCCTGACCGAACTGAAATTCGAAAACGACGAGCTGACAAAAGCCACCTCAAAAATCAAAAAACCCGCCTTGTAAATAAAATGGCGCGAAAAGCCACCGGAATTCGATCCGCCAGAGAAACTGATATTTTTATTGCTCCAGCAAAAATTGAAGGTGCAGATAATCCACCTAAAGATCGTGAGTATAGTTCCGAGCATAATTGCTACGTATGTAAGGATAAATTCACTAAAGTTCATCATTTTTACGATAGTATGTGTAAACCTTGTGGCGATTTAAATTATTTTAAAAGGTACCAAAAAGCCGACCTTACCGGACAAGTGGCTTTGATTACAGGTTCTCGTTTAAAAATTGGTTATCAGGCCACTGTTCTCTTGCTACAAGCAGGTGCCACTGTCATAGCAACTACTCGATTTCCTGTAGATTCCGCAATTAGGTATGCCAAAGATCCTGGATTTAAAGACTGGGGACATCGATTACAAATTTATGGTTTGGATTTAAGACACACTCCTAGTGTGGAAATTTTTGCTCGTTACGTTGAAGAAAATTATGATCGTTTGGATATATTAATAAATAATGCTGCTCAAACAGTCCGTCGTCCCAGTGGTTTTTACTCCCACCTAATGTCTAACGAGCGCTTGTTAGCTAGTGAACTTTCTAATGACACACAATCATTATTGAGCAAACATAATTCTTTTATTTACCAATTAGAAGATAAAAATGTTGAAAACAAAAATCTACCTGTAGCTTGGCATAACAAAGCGCCTGGTGTGGGTATAAGAGCCTCGGCAGAACTTTCTCAAATCCCATATAGTTTCGATAACTCTTTAGTTGTAAAAGATGTCTTTCCCCATGGGAAATTAGATGCAGATCTTCAACAGGTGGATTTAAGAAAAACAAATAGCTGGAGACTACGTCTAGGAGAAATTCAGGTTCCTGAAATGTTAGAGGTTCAGCTAGTTAATTCTGTGGCTCCCTTTGTTCTTGTAAACCGCCTAGTTTCTTTAATGAGAAAAGAGAATACTGGTAAAAAGCATATTGTAAATGTATCAGCCATGGAGGGTAAGTTTCATCGCTTCAAAAAGGCTGACCGTCACCCACATACCAATATGGCTAAAGCAGCACTAAACATGATGACCCATACTTCTGCCGCAGATTTTGCCAAAGATGGAATATTTATGAATGCTGTGGACACCGGCTGGGTCACTGACGAAGACCCCGACATTCTGTCAAAAAAGAAACAGGAACTACATGACTTTCAGCCACCACTGGACATCGTTGATGGCGCTGCCCGAGTTTGTGATCCATTTTTTGATGGCATTAACACTGGCAAGCACTGGTGTGGCAAGTTTCTTAAGGACTACTTTCCCATAGACTGGTAATTATTCAGTTATCGTTGCTTTTGATATAAAATATTTCCCAAAGTACTTACCTGCGAGCATGAGGGTCTAAGGGCACCGCTGTTCCACTCCAAATTAATTTTTTATATGTGCCCTTACCTACTTTTGTTGACTTTAGATCAACATCTACGATGGTTTTGAAACCATCTCTAGCAGCACTGAACGCTAGGTGCATTAAAGCTTCTTTACGATCGTCACAATCTTGAACTTTTAACAATTTTGCCGTCCTACGCATCAACCTAGTTTCCGAGCTTTGCTCTACGCCATAAACATCCACATCTTTGGCTCGTATTAATGCCTCTTGGAACTGCTCTAGCTCATCTGCGACATTATCATTATAACAATTGGGGCAAAATGCCTTACCTCTCATGCTATCTGGTAGGAATTTAAAAAGTTCAAAGCTATCTTCATCAATAAAATAACAACAATGCTTACAACTGTGTTGGTCACAAGAATCACAAAGGATCGCCGTTTTGTTAGTACAGCAAACAATACAAGTATCTTTTTCCATTAAACTAGCTCTCCAATATATTTTAAAATCACGTATGACTCTAATAATGCATATGCCTTATTACCACCATTTTACTCATATTCTTATTACTAATAAGAACCCTGTAATTTTCTACCCAAGTTCAGACCAGTATATGGCCCCTAATTCTTATTTTACGTAATATTTACATATTTTTAGCCTGGGCTCTCCATGCTCAAGAACTGTAAAAGTAAAATTGTGTGTAGATACAGTTGATGAGCTATGTTATTTTGATCTTCCAAACTGTAAAAAAATGATTATTAATAACAGATTCAGTAGGTAAACATGTTTAAAAAAAATCAAAGAGTGGTAAGCCGAACAGAACCAGATCTTGGCGTGGGGCTAATTAAATCTGCCACCAGCCAAGGTAGAGTTAATATTTTCTTTCCTCTTACTGAAGAATCACGTTCTTACAACACTCTATCTGGTAGTCCTATTCAACGATATATTCTGCATCCAGGTGACACAGCTTACTTACCTGACGGATCCACCTTTAGTGTGGAGCAAGCTGTGGATGAAGATGGGTTATATAAATATGTCGGTGAAGAAAAAGAACTCTGGGAATGGGAACTTGGGGATCAAGCCAGTGATCTTGGAACCTTAGATATGTTTTTAGCAGGCCAATTTAGCCATTTTCATGCTTTTGATTTACGAAAAGAGGCTTGGCAAATACGTGGTGAATCTCGCGCCTCTGGAGTAATGGGCTTTGTGGGTCCAAGAGTCACCCCCATGGCTCATCAACTTTATATAGCAAAAACTGTTTTAGCTCAGGCAAACCCTAGAGTTTTACTTTCTGATGAAGTGGGACTAGGTAAAACCATAGAAGCTGGCTTGATTTATAGTGGCATGCGATCATTAGGTCGTGCCCAGAGAGTTCTTGTTCTTGTGCCTGAATCTTTAACCCACCAATGGTTAGCAGAGATGTTTCGTCGATTTAATGAATTGTTAACTGTACTAGATCTCGACCGTTGCCAAGAGGAAGAAGCTTCTCAAGGGCAAAGTGCATTTAGCATAATTAATCGAGCTATTTGTTCCTCTGAGTTTCTACTAGCTAACCCCGAGTATATGCAACAAGCTCTCTCTGTGGATTGGGATCTAGTTATTGTAGATGAAGCTCATCATTTGAAGTTACCAGATGAGGATAACCAAATCACAAATTGGAGTTTAGTAAAAGGGCTCAGTCAAAAAACACGAGGCCTCTTACTTTTAACAGCCACTCCTAGGATGTATGGGCTTGAATCTCAGTTCTCTCTACTGAATCTTGTTGATGCCGAACGCTTTAATGATTTTTCTGTATTTAGTGAGCAAGCCTCTGAAATGAAAGAACTTGCAAAAATTGCCCACAAAATTGAAACAGATGGTTTTAGCAAAAAAATGATAAAAGATTTAACCCATATGTTTCCTGAGGACACTAGCCTTTTAAAACTTTTCAACCTTCCCTCTCCGAACAAGGGTGTTGTTTTGCGTGCGCTTGTTGATAGACATGGAACAGGCAGAGTCTTTTTTAGAAATCGACGAGAACGGTTAAAAGGGTTTCCTCAACGTATTTTAAAATCTGTAATTATTGAACCCGGTCTTAACCATCGTATGAAATGGCTGGATGGCTTTTGCTCTCAGCTGGGTAAAGAAAAAGCCCTGATTATTTGTTCTTCAAAGAATCAAGTTTTAAAAATTCAGCGCTGGTTTCATGCTAATTCTCAATATAAAATATCGGTCTTTCATGAAGATTTATCCATTGTAGAAAGAGATATAGAGGCTGCCCAGTTTGCTCAAAGCAGTAAAACAAATATTCTTGTGTGTAGTGAAATAGGTGGCGAAGGAAGAAATTTTCAGTTTTGTCACAACCTAGTGCTTTTCGATCTTCCAATGCATCCCGACCTTGTGGAACAAAGAATTGGTCGTCTAGATAGAATTGGCCAAAACCAAAATATTAAGGTGCACACATTATGGACCCAGCAAAGCTCTGAAGAAGTGTATTTTAGGTGGTACCATGAAGGATTAAATTGTTTTGAGCAATCCTGGAATGGTGCAGATATTATTTTCGAAAAATTTGCCCAGCAAATTGAAACTCTATCTGATAAATTTGATAAACATACAAACAATGATAATCAATCCGCTTTAGACCAACTTATTGAAGATACAAAAAAAGAAACCACTCGTGTAAGGAAGGCTCAGGCTGAGAGCGTAGATGTATTGATGGATATCAATTCCTTTAATGAGGATAAAGGACACCAATTAGTAGATAACATTGATGATAAAGATGATGATCCAGCTCTGGAATTATTTATAAAAGCATTGTTTGATCACTATGGCATCCAATATAAAGATTTTGATGACAGAGGCACCATCATTGTTAACGGTGAGTCACTTAGCTTTATAGAAAACTTCCCTGGTATCAGCTCCGAAGAAGATACGGTTATTGCTTTTGACAGGGCCGTGGCCTTAGAACGCGAGGATGTAACTTTTGTATCTCAAGACCATCAAATTGCGGAAGAATCATTAAGTCTGCTTCTTGACAGAAACGAAGGTGTTGCTGCCCTTTGTAAATGGCAAGAATCACCTTATGGTGCCGGAGCTTTGGTGGAAGTCTCTGTGGTATTACAAGCCTCTGGACCAAAAAGTTTAGAGCTTGATAGGTACCTACCTTTAAAAATAAAATCCTTCGTGGTGAATCACAAAGGTCAGGATATTGAAAACAGTCCCCACCTGAGTGACCCAAGTGTACTCAGGGAACTGAGCCCTCATGAAACTCCTGGAGATGGCGAGAGAATGGCTCAGTTTATCAACCCCATTATGGAAAGAATTGGCGATGAATCCATAGACTGGGCCACTCCGCAAATCAAAGAGGCTCTTAAAAATGCTAGTGCGCAGTTAAATGAGGAAAAGCAAAGACTGGAATATTTAGCCAGTGTAAACCCAAATATGAACCATGGTGAAATTGAACACTTCCAGGTCAAAATGGATCAAGTCACAGAACATATTCAATCTGCAAAACCAAGAATCGATGGCATACGTGTGATTTTCACTGAAGCCAGAAGCTTTTAGCTTCTGCTTACATTTTTTCATGGTTACAGCATCATTGCTCTTATGCTTTAACTATTTATTGGAGAATAATACATTCTATGTAATAAGGGTTCTATGATAAAACTTGGAAAATTTAATACATTAAAAGTACTTCGTCGTGAAGAGCAAGGATTCTACCTTGAGGGCGATGAGGAGTGGGGTAATATTTTACTCCCCAATAAGTACATTCCTGAAGGGCTAGAGATTGACCAAGATATTGAGGTTTTTATTTACTTTGATTCTGAAGACATCATTATTGCCACAACTAAAAAACCTTTAGCTACAGTTGGGGAATTTGCCTCTCTAAAAGTGGCTCAAGCTGCTGAATTTGGAATTTTCTTAGATTGGGGTTTAGAGAAAGATCTCTTTGTCCCCTTTAGAGAACAAATATTTAAGATGGAAGTGGGTCAAAGCTATGTGGTACACATCTATGTGGATAGTAGTAATCGTATATCGGCCTCTACCCGCTTAAATAAATACCTAGGTCGTTCCCTGGCTCAGTTTAAAGAAGGTCAACCAGTGGATCTTCTGCTTTATCAAACCACAAGCATGGGTTATAAAGCGATTATTGATGGCTCACACTCTGGTTTAATATTTAAAGATGATATTGTTAATAATTTGAGAATTGGCCAAAAGGTAGAAGGCTTTATCAAAAAAATAAGAGAAGATGGCAAGTTTGATCTCTCTCTGCGCCCTCTAGTTAAAGCAAAAACTGATGACCTATCTGCCCAAATTATTGAAAAGCTTAAAGAAGCTGGCGGAACACTAGATATAAACTCGAAATCATCAGCAGAAAGCATTAATGCCATGTTTAACGTGAGTCGTAAGAAATTTAAGGTGGCATTGGGAGCTCTATATAAAAAGAAAATTATATCTACTGATGACTCAGGCATACAGTTAATAAAGTAACAGGCAATATTTATTGTAATTCAGACATGCCCTTTTTAATACGATCCTTGGTTAAAATCATGGATGCACAGTTATTTATTTCTGAAGTATAAGCTTCTGAAACACAATTACTTTCTCCCAATGTCCCCGAGCAGTTCTGTTTTATTCTCTCTAATTTAGAAATTGTAATAATCGTTTCAGATATTTTTAAGTTTGAGTCTCTCAACTCGAAAGTATCTGTATACTCTGCTTGATTAATGCAAAGATTTAAAATATCAATTTTTATTTGAGGAGATAAATCAGAGTGATTTAAAACTGACAAGTTTTCCACTGAAATTGACTGAGAAGGCTCACTCATTTCATCCCAAATACCGCTACTTAATGCGGGTGATGTATATGCAAAAATCATGGTAAAAAGTGTCCATAATCCAATGTTTTTAGCTTTAAAAATAGTGTTCTTCATAGATTGTTCTCCTCTTACATATTTAATTTGCAACAAGAATACCTCTGTATATGGAATAAAACTGACTTCACTTCTAAATCAGTTACTTTGCCGTAAAATGTAATCAATATGTGAGTTTCATCTACAGTAATTAAGGTCTTTATCTTTTTTGTGGGAGAGCTCACTTACAGCCATCTCATTATTATAGAATTCTGAGTTTAGATAACTAAAGATTAAACTTCTCACGCTCATTCACACAATCATAATCCCCGGCCTGATATTCGCGGCAAAGATAGGGGCGTTTTTCATAAATGGTACAAAGCATTGTGGCCGGGTTAAGGGCCAAGCACCAGCCATTGTCAGCTTGCTTCATTCGGGTGTAAAGATCTTCGGACTTTTCTGTAAACTCCTCTGGTACCTGATCGTCAGAATCGTCTATAAGCCTAACCTCTAGACGGCAACAAAGTGCCTTGCAGGTATCACAGGTAATTTTTTTAAATTTATTATTACTCATCAAATTATCCAAAATTAAAAACTAAGCGTGCCCTACTTTAAATTTTCTTTTTTTGATTCTCCCTACTTTCAGTTTTTCAATGGCCTGCTCTATACGATGACTTCTTATTGCCACATAGCTAAGTATATTCAATACAGCAATATTGCCAACATCATTGACGTCCAGCTTAGCTTCACCCACAAGCGCACCCACGATATCTCCTGGACGTAATTTATCTTTTTTACCTCCACTAATAAACATGGTCTGCATAGGGGGAACTAAATCATATTTTTTAGAATAAGTAACTTGAGTGGCATCTTCCACCTTACATTTTTTACGTGTATAGGCTTCGATCTCCTCTAAACGATGTTCCTCACCTGGAGAGTAAAAACTAAATGCCAGGCCTTTATGCCCAGCCCGACCTGTTCTGCCAATACGATGAATATAAGCTTCAGCTCCTGAGGGTAAGCTATAGTTCACCACTGCCGTAAGCTCTTGAATATCTAACCCTCTTGCTGCCACATCTGTGGCTACTAAAACTGATAAGCTTTCGTTAGAAAATTGAATTAAAACTTTTGTTCTTTCACTTTGATCAAGGTCTCCATTGATACATTTTGCAAAAATCCCTCTGTTATGTAAAAACTGAGAGATATCATAAGACTCTTTTTTTGTTCGACAGAAAACAATGACTCTGTCTGGACGGAATTGGCCTAGGATTTTAAAAAGCAAATGGTTTTTATCTTGATCTGGTTTTACCTCATAAAACCTTTGATCAATATTGTCTGCAGCATGGGTGATATCCACTTTAATTTCCACTGCACTTTTTTGAATTTTTGCACTAAGCTGTCTAATTGTCTCGGGGTATGTGGCTGAAAACAGTAATGACTGCCTTTTCTTTGGCAGAAAAGAAGATATTTTCATAATGTCTTCATTAAACCCCATCTCCAACATTCTATCAGCTTCATCTAAAGTAAAAATCTTAACCTGCTCCACATTTAATGCGTCATTTTCTAAAAGACTAAGCACCCTTCCTGGTGTGCCCACTGCAATATGAACACCTGATTGTAAAGATTTTTCTTGGATGGACTCTGAAATTCCTCCACAAAGAGTGAGAATTTTTAAATTATTTAGAGTTCTACCTAGAGATCTAAGATCCTTGGCCACCTGCTCGGCTAGTTCTCGTGTGGGACACAACACTAATGAAAAAACTTCTTTATTAGAAATATCTAAAGCGTTCAAAATTCCCAAGCCATAAGCGGCCGTTTTCCCAGAACCGGTTTTTGCCTGAGCTATAACATCTTTTCTAGCTAAGATCACAGGAAGGCTCTCAGCTTGTATTGGAGTCATAGAATGAAAATCTAGATTTTTTAAATTAGCTAAAAGATTCTTTTTCAAAGGTAGTACGTCAAATTTATCACTCATGAGTTTTCCTGTGCTCTAAACTATTTGTTAAGTAGAAAGGTTTTACACTTATATATCCACTAATTACATAAATGTCATTAAATGCTTAATAAGCTCCAGGTCCTACACCTTCTATCTGAACGGTAAGAAACAGGACCTGGTACCATAAAAAAGAACCTAGCTAGTGCTTAGGGTCTTCAGATGCTTTTTTTGTTTTACTAATGCATTTATCTATAATGACAATGAAGAATTTAGACACATAGACAGCTGCCCAACAATAATTGTCACTCAACTTGATAGCATCTTCTACAGGCAACTAATTGCAGAGCAGCTGGTATGTATTATGCTTCTATTCTAAGAAAAGGAGCAATTATTGTGAAAAATTTAATTTTAATTCTTGTGCTACTCGTTGAAACCAATGCATTTGGGTCAAACTTTGATGGAAAATGGAAATTAAAGGCTACTTACTGTATCTATCAACACGCACTGATTCCAAGCGCTAGTAAAGACCCAACCTATTCTTCAGAGCTCGAAATCTTTGGCTCAAATCTACATCAGAAAGTAACAAGATTAAATTGCCAAACCCAGACAAATTATAACTTAATATTTGATCCTCATTCTAAAAACCTGGTAGCTAATGACTCTCAGGAACTAGTTATAGAAAATAACTGCAAAACGAGTCAGAACAGAGAATTACCGACAACTTACTCAATACAAAACTCACAAAGTAAATCGTTGTTTGCAGTAATAACTAATGGCTGTGACGATTTAAGCCTATTATTAGAATACGTTCGAAAATAACTGATTATTATTCAGAAATAGTCATGACTGTTATGGAATACTAAACTGCCAGTATTCCATTGAGTTTCAAAAATATTTTTAACAAAACCAAATGATTAGAAAAAAAGTTGGTGACAAATTACTCCAGGCCTAAGCCTCTCTACTTCTTTGACAATCATATCTCTTTTTTTAAATATTTTTTGAGTATCAACGCCTAGTCCATCAAAATCAGAAGGCTTTAATTTAATTAAGCGCCTCAGAACCTCACCATCAGGGAGAGACTCAAGTTGCATGGTCAACTTTGCCCCAGTTAGCAAAAATGAAAAAAAATTAAATACTCGCCCATTCAAAGAAGAGTCATGATCGATAGCAACAACATGCCCCCCTGGTCTTTTGAACCAATTATACCCATGCCTATCCATATTGTTGAGAAGATAGTCTAACAACCACATACCATTTTGGTTTTTTGGATATCCGTATTTTCGAAAGTTTACATCTCTGCCTCTTGCGGAGTCATTTTTTTTAACGTTTTTAATATAGTATTGCATTGAACCTCGGCCATACTTAGGATGATTATAAAAAAAAGTTAGTGGGACAATATTCAAACCAAGAAGTTTATCTAATCGATATGCCAGAACTTCATTTTCAAAGCCCTCAATAGTTTTGAAAACACCCTCAGCATTATTACTTAGAACTTTATTGTCGCCGAATCTGCCAATAAAGACGTCGCCAAAGCCGCCTTCTTTACTTATATTAAATTCGTTAGATAGCATAACAGATTTTAATGTGTTTTCGAGAGTCTCTGCTAGATCAACTTTGCCAATTTTTCTAAATGTCCAAATGGCCTCTTGAAATCTCTGATTTCTTAAATAAACCCTAGCTAATTCAAAGTTAGCCTTTTTTTCCAAACTAGTTCCTTGAAATTTTGAGGCAAGATCCTCAATAACATCAAAATCGACAGCCCGATGTTGACTAAAAGCAGTGTTAGAATAGCCAAAAATTGTTAGGCAGATGTAAACTAAAAAGCACCAAAGTGCTGATTTAGCCCTGAGAACTGATATTTTTATCATGATATGTATAGGAGCAATTGATATGCCAATCTACATGCTTATTCGATTTTTTAACCCAATGCTAAAAATACTCACTTGAGCATATATACAGTGTTCAAGTGGTTGATTTTATTATCCGGAAGATTTCATATAATATTTAAATTTGTCTTTCTGCCTTATAAAATAAAATTAAATACATAACCTAGAACTACTATAGAGATGCCAACCGCGCCAAAGTAAATTGCTACTAGTTTTAATTTCATAACTCTCTTTAACAGTAGAGCTTCTGGTAATGATAAGCCCACTACTGCCATCATAAAGGCCATTGCTGTGCCTATTGGTATGCCTTTTGCCACTAGACTTTGAATTACAGGGATAACACCCGAGGCGCTGGAATACATTGGAATTGCCAACAATACAGAAATAGGGACGGCAAAATAATTCCCTTTTCCCATATATTGCTCAAAATAACCTGCCGGGATAAAACCATGCATGAGTCCACCAATAGCTACCCCACCAATTACATAGGGCATAATTCTTTTAAATGTACTGATGGCATCGGCTTTAATTTCAGGAATTCTTTGCTTAAATGAACGGGAGTCTTTAATAGCGGCTTGCCGAAATTTTTCCTTTAACTGATCTTTAACCCACTCTTCCAAGTGCTCTTCTAAACCTAATTTACTGAGAGCAAACCCCACAACAGCACCCACTAAAATTCCCGCAACAGCGTAAATGATTGTGATTTTAATTCCAAATATACCTAAAAACAAAACAACGGCAACTTCGTTCACTAATGGTGATGTTATTAAGAAAGACAAGGTCACTCCTAATGGAATCCCTCCTTTTAAAAACCCAATGAAAAGTGGTATGGAGGAGCAACTACAAAATGGAGTAATTGCACCAAATCCTGAGGCCAACAAATGCTCCAAACCATAAAGCTTTTTATTGGTTAAAAAGTCCCTCACTTTATCCACAGGAAAGTATGAATTCACAACGCCCATAAATGAAATAACAAATATAACTAAAAAGCCGATTTTAAGAGAATCGTATATAAAAAAATGTAAGGCTTCTACCCAATGCTCACTAGCATTAAGCGCCATCCAATCATAAACTAAAGTGTCGGCTATTAGCTGAAACATGTTTTATGCTAAAAACGATTTAATTTCGTTAACATCATTTACTTTACCAAATGATACTAACTTTTCATCAATCACAAGGGCGGGGGTTTTTAAAGCGTTGTATCTTGCTATATCTGCAAAATCAGTCACCTTAACAACATCAGCTTGCATAGATAATTCAGTCAGTGCCTTTTTTACATTTTCTTCTAAATTGGAACAATTTTTACAACCCGAACCTAATACTTTTATCACCATGTCATTCTCCTTCATTCATAAATCTTCAATACACTCTAAAACATTATCTAATAAACAAGGCACTCTCAGGGAGTAAAACACTTGCATGGATTTTTTTTCACTTTTTAATACTCCAGCATCCTTAAGAACTTTCAAATGTCTGGATAATGTGGACTGATCTATATCCACAAATTCATTCAACTCACAGACACAGAGTTCTTTCTTCTTTAACTTGTGAGCAAGCATTAACCTTGTGGGGTGTCCTAAAGACTTAAAAATCTCTGCATGTTTTTCATAATTAACTGCCTTCATAACTCACCTTCATCATGTATATGTCAATATAGCCATATACACATACGCAAATCAATCTTTAAAAAGGTGCCAGGTCCTGTTTCTTCTCACACCGCAAGAAGAAACAGGACCTGGCACCTAAAATAATGGCATGACTTTGGCCTGGATGCTTGTTAAACCTGCATTTCCACACTATCAAAACAGCTACTTATCTAACAAATTACTGGAGATCCTTTTGACGAATAATGATACCTTAAGAAGCCTACGCTATACCCTTAATTACAATGATGCTAAAATGATTTCCATGTTCACTCATGTGGACCATAAAGTGACTCGAAAGGAAATAAGTTACTGGCTAAAAAAAGATGAAGACCCTGAATACAAAGATTGTGGAGATGTGGAACTTGCTACTTTCCTCAATGGACTTATTTGTGAGAAGCGTGGAAAAAAAGATGGTCCTCAACCCGAACCAGAAAGCAGACTGTCCAATAATATTGTTTTTAGAAAATTGAAAATCGCTTTTAATCTTAAAAATGAAGATGTAGTAGATATTATGGCACTAGCGAATTTTGAAATGAGTAATCACGAACTCACTGCCTTCTTTAGACGACCTGACCACAAGAACTATAGACCATGTAAAAACCAAATGTTAAGAAATTTCTTAAAAGGCCTGCAGGTTAAGTATCGCCCTAGTGAAAGTGACTCGTAAGACTCTTTGTAAACCTCGAGTAGCAAGGTTAAAAACTCAGCTGCTTTATTTTAATTAACCACCAGTTTTTTTCCATTTTAATGATTTAGCGTCTAGCAGAGTCATTACTTTTTCAATTTTCTCACCATGCAGTTCAATTCTACTTTTTTTATAAGTGCCTCCAACGCCTAAAGATTTCTTTAAATCCTTAGCAAGAGCTTCACACCACTTTTTATTATCAGGAAGCCCTGTGATTTCAATAACTGTGCGGCCCTTACCGGAAGTAAGACGGCGCAGCTTTAATTCTAAAGATTTTTCCACCACTGTAGCGGAAAAACTTTGTTGAGTGTCTGAGGCTCCAGATTTTCTAACATCCCCATTATCGTCTGACCAAACTAACCGTTTATTACTCATAATAAACTCCTTAGGTGTATTATATCTTTGATTACAATAAAGTTCATTTATTAATTTTATTCTATACAACAATAATGATAGGGTTTACAAAAATAGATGCTTATAAACTTTTCTCAAATATACTCACCATAGGAGATATTTATGCCAAACAAAATACAACTCTACTCTCTAGCAACACCTAACGGCCAAAAAATTGGTATCGCCTTAGAAGAAATGGGCATTGAATACGATGCACACAAAATTGATATTTCAAATGGAGCACAATTCACTCCAGAATTTGTTAAAATAAATCCTAACTCAAAAATACCAGCTATTGTGGACCCTGTTGGTGATAACGGTGCTCCTTTATCAATTATGGAGTCCGGTGCCATTTTAATGTATCTTGCAGAGAAGTCGGGTCAATTTTTACCTCAAGACCCTGTTAAGCGAATAGAAACACTACAGTGGCTCTTCTTTCAAGTGGGCGGCCCCGGTCCACTTTTTGGACAATTTGGCCATTTCTATAAACAAAAAGATAACGACGCTAACACCAACTACCCGCTTGAGCGGTATGCAACAGAAACCAAACGTTTACTTAAAGTTATAGATAATCAGTTGATTAATAAAAAATGGATTATTGGTGAAGAAATCACCATTGCCGATTTTGCCTTAGCGCCATGGGTAGATTGCCTGGATGTATTTTTTAAGGCCAGTGACTACCTTGAGCTTAATGAATATAAAAATATAAATCGATGGTTAAAAGCCTTTTTAGATCGTCCAGCAGTTATTTCTGGACGCAAAGTATGCAGTAATAACTAAAAAGTTTTCCAAAATAGAAATATTTATCAGTCCATTCCTTAACCGGCTAGAACAGGTCAGTTTTTATCCAAAGAAAGAATAATATTTATAGGATCTTATAAGTATTACAATCAATAGTCCCCAATTGAAAACCCCAGATAAGTAAGTGTAAGTTGAAGCCGGGAGGGGGGCCCATGAGGATATCTATTGCTCTATGCATTTTGTTAAGTCAGATTTGCTTAGCCAGTGAAGTATGCCATGAGTCCGTTAGCCAAGGTGGATCTAGGTTATCAAGCTGCTCTCAAAACAATAGACTCATTATTACAGATTATTTCCAAGATGGAATTCACCCATCAAAAATACAAACATTTGATAACGGCACACTCTCACGTGAGGACAGCTATAGTATCACAGGAGATCTAACAACGCGTACAGATTATGATTATGAACTCGATGGTAGTTATTTTAAAAGCTACTTCCAATCTAACTTTACTTTTGAAGACCGAAAAGAAAAATTTCATATTATAAATGATCAAGAAATTTTATTAGAGAATTATGGGTTTAACTCTAAAACTCATGAGCTTGAAAACATTGATATCTATGACGAGGGCCTTGTGGTTACCAGAAAAGTGATTAAATATAATAGATACGCATTCCATTACAATTTTATTTACGATAATCAAAGGGTTATTGGTTTTGAAAGTTTTGTGGAGCATAAAAAAATTGGTGATTACTCTCAAACTTCGGTGCAACAACTTCCCAACAACCCCTCAGACATTAGAGTTAAAATTGCTATATTGGATTCTGGGTTTGATCATGAACATCCTCTTGTAAGAGATTCCATATACCTTAATGAGGATGACCCCATAGACGGTCTTGACAATGACCAGGACGGATTTATTGATAATTATTTAGGAACTTATTTTAACGAGTACGGAGACCTCAAGTTTTCCACAGGCATTACTGAATTCAAACAAAGCGAATTGGTTAAGAAAAAGTATTTCTCCATACCTTTTGAAACTATTGATTTAACAAAAACCGGCATCATAGACTCCCACGGAACCCACGTGGCTTCCCTTGCTTTAAATAATACTTCACATACTATATTGTACCCATTTGCAGGAGACTATGGCAGCAGTACTTACTTAGATAAAATCTCAAAAAAAATAAAAACGGATAAAGTTGATTTTGTAAATATGAGTTTTTCATTTCCTCATATGGCAACAAGAGATGTTGATAGAAAAACTTATACAAGCCTAAAAAAACTCATCACCTCAAACCCAGAAACTGTTTTTTTTGTGGCCGCAGGTAATGACGGAAACGAGCTGCAACATAACCGATTCCATTGTTTGTACCCGGCTTGCTACAAATATCAAAACCTTGTTACCGTGGGAGCCACTAGTGATTCTTATTGGAGATCTGACAACAATTACCAGATGGCCGATTATTCAAATTACAGCTCTAATTTTGTACATCTCTTTGCTCCAGGAACTCAAGTGAAAGGAGCTCTTATTGGAGATATGGAAGTTCAATACACAGGAACATCAATGGCTACCCCAATGGCCATGAACATAGCTATAAAGCTGAAGGAGGAATTCCCACAACTTAGTGCCTTAGAAATCAAAGATGCTATGTTTAAAACAGCCATTTCCAATGATAATATCAAAGCTAAGTACGGGGTTATTGATTACAAAAAATCTAGAGAGCAATTGTTGGAGCACTAAAATATGGGTACATTGTGATGCCTACGTCAACTTCACGTAATGACATACACTCTCTCGACTGTTCATTTAAAAATTCATTAAGCTAAACATTCTTTTGTCATACTCAATGAGGTTTGGATACTCCATAACTTTGTTATTAATTTTAGGACCAAGTTCAGAGTGAATCATACTTGCTACAAATGCATATGCCGTGGAATCATATGATGAAACTTGATTTCCTAACAAGTAATCATTCTCGCCCAAAATATTTGACAGCGCATCTATGCTCTCATAACCAAGTTCAAAAATTTCAACGTCAGAATGTCTGCCCATGCCATGACCAACAGTAGCTGCTTTTAGCTTTTTACGAATCATTTGAGTAACAAAGCCTCTCATAAGCTTTGGTATTTTATTAAAGTACTCATCCCTTAGTTTTCCCCAATTCTCCTCAATAAACCATCTTTCATGGAGCACACTCCAGTAAAGATACTGTTCTAGCATTTTAGTATAGGCAAATCCTTGTGCTTTTTCCTTATTTGACAAATGCGAGTCTAAACTTACCTTAAATTCTTTCTCTAAAAATTTTTGAATAAAACCAGAGTCTTCTACTAATTCGTTATTAAATTTAACAACTGGAAGTTTAGCTTTAGAGAATTTGCTTGGGTTTCCCTCAAAGTTTTTCACCTCATAATTAATATTAGCTAGTCTTAAAAAAACCTCTGTCTTAGAACAAAATGGGCTGTTATTTATTAATTTTGAATTATTTGATTTTGGGTACACAATGAGTTCTATCATCTCTAGTCCTTTTGAAGTGGAGTCTAAAGCTAAACAATTAATTATCAATATGTAAACAAATAAAAAAATTATTAATCTCCAAGAGAACTTAGAAAAGTTAAACGTAAATACTAATTAATAATAATAATTTTTAAAATGTTACATTAATAGCTGAAAATTACTTTTGCCCATGGAGATACCATTTACAACTATCTCTAAGCTATGTTGCCCCGGATAATACACTCTTGTGGTTATTTTTTTCATTGGATGTTTTTTAATTGCATGGATATCTTTACCTTTTTGCAAGTCCACAACTTTCCATTTAAACACCTTAGGAGAGGTGGTCCCATTAGACTTTTGGTGGTGAACAATATAGTCAATCATCAAAGGCTGGCTTTTATTTGCTGTGGATGAGAACTTAAGCTCAAACTCCAATACACCACCAAATTTTACTTTATTATTTAGAATACGTATTTTTACTTTATCCACTTTTGGTAATTTATATCCAAAAGCTCTGAGCGTTTTAGTATGTCCAGATTTGAGCAGTGAACGGCAGGCATGTCGGACGAGCTTTCTTCTATGCTCACTGGGATTCACCAACCATTGAGCTGCAATTTTAGATACAAGATGAGGATGATCTTTGGAGATATCATTTAAACTATTGGCCACTGATCTTCGAACATACTCACTCTCATCGTCTTTCAGTAATTCTAAAATTTCTAAAATTGGCTGGGGATCACTAATGAATTCTGGCAACCTCTTTGCCCATGGCAAACGCGGTCGAGAGCCCTCAGAGGCTAAACGCCTAACATGCGGTTCTTTATCTTTTGACCATTTTTTTAGAACCTTAAGTGTCTTGTTTGGTGACTGAATCAAAAAATGACGAATAGCAAATTCGGAGGAAAAGCGCTTGGTCATTTCTTTCAATAAATTCATCGACAAGTTAAAGTGACCCTGCCCTTGAAACGCCACATAATCTGCCATGGGCATCATGGCCCAACCAGATAAACCTTTCTCGGTAGTTTCCCCAGCGGTAACAGCTTGGCCTGACTCATTTCCCAAACTTGCCAAAAGTATACTGGCGGAGCTCTCAAAATCTGAAGGTAGAAACTCCTCTAACGCTTCTGTTATACGGCTCGAGCGTTGTTTTAACTCTAATGAAGATAAGTCTTTAGAAGCAAATTTAATAAACCCCTTTTCATCAAAATCAGTAACGTGTTTTGAAATATGATGGGCTATTTCTAAAATAAGTTTTTTACTTAATAAATTTTTAAACGGTTCCATAGCTTTTCCTTTAAAGGCTAATATCTATGTTCCTAGCTTAATAATTCTAAAACATTTTCTGGAGGTCTCCCTAGGACCGCTCGTTCAGCTGAAACCACTAATGGACGTTCCATCAGTTTAGGGAATTTCGCTAGGACCTTAACTATTTCCTCATGAGAATCTATGGAAGGTTTCGTTTCTTTAAACACCTCTTCTTTCACTCTAACAAGTTGCTTTCCATCTCCCCCCAATTTTTGAAGAATAGATTTTAGCTCAAACTCATTTAAAGGATTTTTTAAATACTCAACAACCTCTGGTTCAACTCCTTTACTCTTTAGAAGCTCTAAAGTTTGCCGACTCTTACTGCACTTGGGGTTATGGTAAATTACAATGTTGCTCATGTCAGGCCTCCAAAGGTACGGACACACCTTGGTGTCTACACCATGTTAATTTTAGTTTCACACAAAGAACCATACAATAATTATTTAGTACTTGTCCAAGTCAGAGTAACAAAACTATAATCAGTTCTTTTTTTAAAAGTAAATCTTGCTAAAGGCGCTATCTCTTTATTCATTGTTATAAGGCCCGAAAGCAGGTGAATATTTGAAATATCTATGACACCCTGTGGTCACCAAGGTGTGTCCGTACCTAGAATTCTTCAGCGAAGATTTTTTCCGTGATTTTCCAAAATTTCCCTTGTTTTCTGGCTATCACATACGAGGGCATTCGGAAGTTCTCTTGGGCTTTCACCACTTGATCCACAGATTTTATATTCATTCTTAATTCTGGTTTTTTCATATGCGATCTTAAGAAATTAATATTAAATTTTTTAATACTGCTTTGATTATTTAAATAATGGTATTCTGCTAAATGCTGAGCATCATAGTCGTAATACTTAATCTCTAAAAATGGGTTGCCATTTTTATCCGAACGTTCCAGCATTTCAATGGAGTCTGGAGTGAGTACATGTGCATTTTTAGAGAGTCTGGCTTGTTTTAGTTTAGCGTCCGCATCGATGAGAACATTGCCACAGCTGGTACACTCACGTGCTGTAATATCATTTTGCTCAGAACACTTGTTGCACACTTTAAATCTAAAACGATAACCGCAAGGCTGGAACTCGAATGTGTCGGGGTCTTGTACCCCACCACGACATTTTCTTCCAAAGTGTTCTACTACCTCACCGAACTCATCCATCTTGCCCCAGAAATCATTAACAAAACCACAGTCTGGGCAAGTCACTTGCACTGCAACAGAATCTGAAGTTGTTTTTTTATCACTAATCTCTGGACTGTAAATATCATGTCCCATGCCTGTGTAGTCCAAAACAAAGCATTCTTTTTTATTATCATCTAAGCGCAAACCACGTCCAATGATCTGTTGATACAAACTAACAGATTCTGTGGGTCGTAATATAGCAATTACATCCACATGTGGGGCATCAAACCCTGTGGTTAATACAGATACATTAACCAAATACTTAAACTTCTTTTGTTTAAAATCTTCAATAATACGATCTCTCTCACTATCCTCAGTCTCGCCAATAACAATACGAGCTTCACCTTTAGGGAGACACTCTAGAATCTCTTGAGCATGCTTGACTGTACTACTAAATATCATGACCCCTTTTCGGTGATAAGTTTCCGAAATATCAACAATATTTTTTACTATAAGTGGAGTTAGTCGCCTTTGTTGCTTTAATAGTTCCTCTACTTGGGCCGTAGTATAAGATCTATTCCCCTCTGTGAGTTCAGAAAAATCATAACAAGTCACAGGTATATCCACCGTGACCGGAGGTGTAAGATACTTGTGTTGAATCATATACTGCAATGAAAGTTCAAATACACATTGTTTAAAAAAGCGATGTTCTTGGGTTTGTACAACTCCTAGATGATTGTAATTATATATCCACCCTACACCTAATCGATATGGGGTTGCCGTTAATCCTAAAATACAAATATTCTTATTATTCTCTCTAAGAGCTTTTGTTACTTTTCCATACTGAGTGTCCGTTTCCAAACTAACCCGATGACATTCATCAATTATGAGAAGGGTAAAATCATTAAAAAAACTGAGGTCAGCTTTGGCCACAGATTGAATACTACCAAAGATCACTTTTTGCTTGGATTCTTTTCGGTTAAGTCCTGCTGAGTATACACCGGCTTCAATACCATAACTTTCAAATTTTAAGTGATTTTGTTCCACAAGTTCTTTTACGTGAGCTAACACTAAAACTCGCCCCTGTGCAACTCTGGCAAGCTCGGCAATCACCAAACTTTTCCCAGATCCTGTAGGCAAAACGATCACCGCTGGATCTCGTTTCTTCTTAAAATATTTGATAGTATTATCAACCGCTTCTTGTTGATAGCTGCGAAGTTTAAACATAAAATGATAATATATATTTAACAGGTTTTGTCACCAAGAAAAACTCACCGTCAAAAGGTGCCAGGCATCTTTTGCGGATGCAGTGAGTCCCAAAAGTGAGCTGGCACCTTTACCCCAGCATTTTTGGTAACCAAGCCTCTATCTCTTCACCCTTAAGACCCAACTTAAGTAAACCTTCACTATTCATAAACCAATCTGAATCTATACCGTATGGCGAGTGAAATTCCTCAGATTCATCATCTGTTGAAATCATTTTTTCGCCTACATGATTCTCGATAATTTCAATAAATCTTCTTAACTTTATTGGCTTAAAACTGGCGGCATTTAGTGGTCCTTCAAAACTAGAATCAAATAGTGCTGTAAGTACTTCTGCTGCAAAATCAGATGTAATAAATGTTATGTTGGCATCTAAATTTGGGAAGTATATAGGCTGTTTGTTTTTAATCCGCTTAATATGAAACTTAAACCTTTCCGTATAGTCATCGTGACCAATTACAATAGGAAAGCGGACAGAAACCACAGGGAATTTTGCATAACGATAAAATCCCACCTCAGCTTGTCTTTTGGCTTCCGCATAGTTACTGGAACTCGTTTCTAGTTTGTCTACCAAATGCTTGCTGGGGTCAAAATCAGCCTCTCTAAGGTTTTCCCCAGGCTTATACACAGATTTTGATGATGTAAAAATATATCTTTTAGTTTTCCCGTAAAAAACATCACATGCTGTCTTTGCCATATCGAAATCAAAACAAATTTGATCGTAAACCACATCCCAAGATTGGCCTGCAATGGCCTGATCAAAAGCTTCTTTGTCATTACGATCACACTTGATCCTACTTACACGATCTGCAAAACCATCATCTACATTACCACGATTTAACAATGTAACTGTGTGATTTTTCTCCAATAACCGGGCTGTTAACTTTTTACCAAAAAAGCGGTTTCCACCTAATATTAAAACATTCATTATATTCACTCCAACCCTACAACAACCGTCTCATTACATTTTTCTCTGTATGATGAAAAATATCATTTTGGTTTTTAATTTTTATTTGAGTGTCTTCATCATATGAGAATGAGTTTTCATCTATCTGAGCAATTTCAATTTCATAAGAAACACTTTTAAACTCTTCATCAAGAAACTTATTAGAACAAATGCCATATGTTTCTGACCCTAACTTGGCCTCCACTTTAAACTTTTTCGCATCTGAGCTGGAAGTCCCACCAGCGTTTACACTAATACCTCTGGGTACAATAAAGCTTTTGAGAACTTGTTTATCCTGAGAATCCCAGATCCAATAGCCCACTTCTTCATGAAAGGGATCAGTACTCCCCTCCTCCCAAGCCATAGTTTTATATCTCAAGGCAAAGAGAACTTGTTCGTGGTTTGCCACATCCCCAATGGGCTCAAAAGTCATTTCTTGTTTAAATTTTGTATTCTCTACATTTCGATCTGGATCAGGAGCACGATTTTCTCCACTACATTCACTTCCGTTATCCCAACACCCTATTAGAAATGCCAAAGGTCCATATTCTTCATTACTCATGATTATCTCCTTATTGTTTCGGTGGGTATATTACCATATAACTATAAAAACTTTTAATGAAAATATATCTTATATCTAGAAAGTCTCAATTTTCTTAAAAAGAAGACCCCGGTGTTTGTAAAAATGAAATTTCAGACTCTGTTGATTTTCTCCCAAGAATCTCATTTCTATGGGGGTAGCGACCAAATTGCTCAATAATTTTTTTATGTGCCAACTCAAATTTTAAATTATTCTCAAGTCCAGGTTGTGAAAAAAGCCTTACTGCCTCTCCATGGATAAGCAAAGATTCACTATGCATATACGGCATATACAAAAATGCTCTTTGTACTATGGGTAAACTTTGAGCCTCATCGAGCACACTGGCTTCTTGGGACAAAACTAAAGCTAGGTCATCATACTGGAAAGCCTGAGCCTTATTTCGAAAAATATTACGAGAAAATTGATCTAAGACTAATATCTCGGCTAACCTGCCCTCAACAGTTTTTCTCCATGAAAATAACTCACCTCTAATTGCTTGCTTATATGTATCTAAAAATCTGTCTTTTATTTTAATATCTAAATCTAGATTTTTCTTATACCAATCTTCAGCACTAAGCTCATCAAACCAAAAATCAAGTACTTTTGCTTTATCCATTACTCACCCCTGTTTAAAATGATAATTCAATATTATATGTGAAAAAATAATATGATACTTACTTTTTTGCAGGCAACAGATTTTTCCACCAAGGGTTAAATGTATCTAAATTATTCAGATCTATCAACTGGCCAATTTTTGGAGTTAAAAGATTAATGTTTCTTTGCTCTGCAAATTTTTCGATTTCCTCTATAGGATCATACCAATTATGTAGGGCCATATTAAACATGCCCCAGTGTATGGGTATCATAGCCTTACTCTTTAAATCAAAATAAGCTTGAGCTGATTCACTTGGATGCAGATGTACTGGCTTCCACTGATCATCGTATTGGCCATTTTCAATTAATGAAATATCAAATGGACCAAATTTTTCACCAATTTCCTTAAAATGAGGCCCATACCCCGAATCTCCACTATAATATATGTTATGTTGATCAGACTTCATAATCCAAGATGCCCATAAAGTTTTATTTTCATAGGTACTGACGCGTCCAGAAAAATGTTGAGCTGGAGTACAAACAATCTCAATACCCTCCCATAGAGTGCTTTCCCACCAATCCAGTTCTTGGATACTAGTTTTCTTTATTCCCCAACTCTCTAAATGAGAAGCAATCCCAAGAGGAACAAAAAAATGAACTTCGCTACCTTTAAAAGATGCAATGGTCCGTGAATCTAAATGGTCATAGTGATCATGTGAAATCACTATAGCATCAATCTTTGGAAGATTCTTTAGCGCAACAACAGGATCTTGAAACCTTTGTACTAAAAAGTCTACTGGCGAAGCTGAATTTGAAAACACAGGGTCAATCAAAATGATTTTACCATTAATATTTATAAGAAATGTAGAGTGACCAAACCAAATAAGCTGAACCCCTTCTTTTGCACTAGCAAATTGATTTAAGTCTGGAATGACCTGTGGTATTTTTTCTTTTGGTGTCACTTGGTTCTTGGAAAACAAAAACTCAAATAAAATCTTCCATGTATCTACATTTTTTTCAGCTTCAATGATTAAGGACTCTTGAAAGTTTACAAATTTACTTTTTTTCTTATCATAGTTAGGTGATGTGGATATTTGGCTCAAGTATTTGCCAGATGGATTGGCTCCCAGTCTTGGACGAACTTTTATCCAAAAATAGGAAAAAAATATTATACAGATAACACTTAAAAATACAAAAATTTTCAACAACATACTCATCCAACTGTTACTTTAAATATCCATCTAGAGCATCCCTCAAATATACTAAAGCATCAAGATATGTTCTAAATAAGTTTAGATATATAGGAATGAATAAAATAACCCGCTCCAAGCAGCACCACACCACTTGTATAGCATGTCCAAAAATTTAAATTAAATCTATTAGACAACAAAAATGGAACAAAAAAGAGTAACGAGATCGGAACGGCTACAAATACACTTTTAGCATACTCCATGGATTGCTTTGTATCCCCCCACTCCAAATGAGAAAAAGCCAAAGCTATTAATGTTGTCAGTGGCAAAGCTGTTAAAAATCCAGCCATCCCTATTTTCTTACCTGAAAGCCATGAAACAAAACTAATTAATATTGCCGCAACAATTACTTTTCCTACAGCTAAAGCCATATCATTCTCCTCAAGGTATCTCTTAGGCTCAGTATTCAGTGGTCCACAAACTATTGGTAGATATAACGCGTTATAGTGTGCTAAAGTCTGAAAATAAGAAAAATGCCTGTTCACCTTTCTGTACTCTTACAGAGTTTCATTTAGACACAACTTATTTTGATTTTTAACCTCATACTTGATGTGAAACTAAAATCACTTTAATATTTGACAACTTTACAGTCAAATATTTAGCGGGTAACCTATGAATATTAAGCTATAGAAGCACATTAACATCCGTTAATTTAACTAATTAGTTTTTTGACCAATCAGGATTAAAATGAAAGAAAAATTACATGAAATTATTTTTGAAGCAGAAACAAAGGTTGGGCGACTTTTTGATTTAGTGCTTTTGTGGCTTATCGTTCTTAGTGTTTTAACTGTGATTCTAGAAAGTGTTGAATCTTTAAATCAAAAGTGGCATGCCATTTTTGATTTCTTAGAATGGGCCTTTACAATACTCTTTACTGTTGAATACCTTATTCGCATATATAGTGTTCAAAAACCAACTCGATATATATTTAGTTTTTTTGGTCTAATCGATTTAATAGCCATAGTTCCTGGCTACCTAAGCCTTTTTGCTTTTGGAGGTGGCTCACTATTAGTCATCCGTGGATTTCGATTATTAAGAATATTCAGGTTACTTAAGCTTGGCCGCTACGTGGGTGAGGCTGAAGTTTTACTATCTGCTATTAAATCCAGCCGATATAAAATAACTGTTTTTATAGTCACTGTATTAAGCATGGCCACTACTGTAGGCGCAGCAATTTATTTAATAGAAGGTAAAGAACATGGATTCACAAGTGTGCCACAAGGAATTTACTGGGCCTTGGTGACCATGACCACCGTAGGCTACGGTGACCTTGCTCCTCAAACATCAATGGGGCAGTTTTTAGCGTCCGTCGTTATGATTATGGGTTATGGGATCATTGCTGTTCCCACAGGCATCGTTTCTGTAGAGTTAGCTGAAGCTTATAAAAACAAGCCATTAAATACAGAGGCTTGTCCACATTGCTTACTAGAAGGTCACTCTGCAGATGCTGTATACTGTAGAGTTTGCGGTAACAAGATTTAACTAGCGACTTTAAAAAGTATTTATTACGACCTTATAACTCCAAAATAAGTTCCAAAGGTTATTGGGCATGATATTATTTTTTGTGAGAAAACCTATAAATTAACTAAAATTATAAACCCTGCACATACTGTGCGTGAGTTGAGATGGTAACCATTTTTTCTAATACATTTTTTGGCTGTTCCACATCGCTGATAAACTTCTCAAATTCTTTAATCAATTTGACCTTATCTGGCTTATCTTTTGAGCCTGATCCAATGTCTGTAAGGTCAATAAAAAACTCATCAAACAGTTGGGAAAAATCCCTAACAATTTCTAGGTTTAAAAACTGTTCGTGATTGTAGATACTGGGGTAGCCTCCCTTCTGTTTATCAACAGCAAAAGATACTCCTTTCACATTGGTAATTGTTGTGGCCTTTTCACAACCCAACATGCAACCATTTTCTATACTTGGCTTTTTACAGCCAACTGTCCTTTGAAAAAAGCACTGCCGACTAGTCATTAGTAACACCGGATGATAAATGCTATATAACAGTTTAAAGTTTTTAGGTGGAACTATATTTTTAATCTGATTGGCATTGATCTCATTAGAAATAAAAGCGCCAGAACAGTTGAGTGCCTCCTTTAACGTCACAAGTGCATGAGAATTAGTTGTGTTGAGAAAAGGACCCGCTACCCAATCAATGCCCAGCTCAAAGGCTTTATAAGCTATACCTGTATTATTTGAAACAATTCTTGTAGGTCGAACAACTTCTAATAATTTTATTGCTTCTTCATAGTCCTTTCCAATAAGTACTGCGGGAAACCAGGGTATTAATTGAGAATTTCGCTGAAGGAGCTCAATATTTTTAGTGCAATCTTTCTTGAAACTTTCAGGTAGCTTAAAATAGATATGAGCATCAGTAAGTTCACAAAGTTGTACATCCTTTTCTTCACTAATCAAAATGGATAAAGAAAGAGGTGTATCTGGCTTAGTATTTTTTACAAACTTAGGTACCTCAACTTGTGGAATCATTTCTATGGACCCATTTAATAAACAGGCCAATTTATTTTTCATAATCGTGAGTTCTTTAAATGGAATAATTAGTTGCTCATCAAACTGTGTAAAATCAAATGAAGCCTGGGCATAGGATCTATTGTTAATATTCTTAAATCTTTTAGTTAATGCATCTGCAGTCAATGGAGCATCCAAGGCGGTGGATAAATTCATTGATGACTTAACTGAAAAATTATCGCTGCTTGTAATTACTTGAATTCTCAGTGGTTCACCTAATTGAGCAGTAAAACTAATCTCAAGATCCTCTTTGGCAATACTTAGATTTTTGATTTTATGAGCAAGAGTAGTTCCAAGCACTTTTCTGTCTTCGTATAACTCATTTTTGACATCGCACTTTTGAGTTTCAGATGCGGCACCGCTTTTCTCTAGGGCATGTTTAGCACTATAGTCTCGTGGACTATCTATAAACATATCTTTAGACAGTTTTCCTTTTAAAAAGGAATTGGTAAAACTCCGGTTAAATACTTTATGTAAATTAGAATCATCACCCACTAGTTTACCAGAATCTATAAAGCTATTAATTTGCTTACGCCAAGTATCAACCACTGTGTATACATATTGAGCTCCCTTAATTCGACCTTCTACCTTAAGTGAATCTACTTGCGCATCTACTAATTCCGGTAAATCAAAATATGCAGAGTTATCCTTAAGGTTAAGTGGGTATCTATTACCAGCTTCTGTTTCAACATACTCATCACGACAAGCCTGACTACATCGACCACGATTACCAGAGTTTCCTACACTTACTGAGCTTGAGTAACATTGACCTGAAAAAGAGATACATAAAGCGCCATGCACAAAGACTTCTGTCAACATGTTATGCTTATGGGCCAACGCTGTTAAATTTTTTATTTCTGGTAAATTTAACTCTCTAGATAAATTGACTCGAGACGCACCTATTTTATCTAAAAACAAAATCTGCCCTTCATTGTGCGTTGTCATTTGCGTGGATGCATGAATATATAAAGTTGGAAAATACTTTTTTACAATATTAAAAACTCCCAAATCTTGTACAATAATACCGTCCACACCACTGTTAACAATTTGGTTAAGTAATTTCACCAATACTGGGGTTTCATACTCTAATATAACTACATTAAGAGTCAGAAAAACTTCACAGTCATACTTGTGGGCTAAGCGGATTACTCCATTAAGCTCATCAAGAGACAGGTTTGCGGCACGATTTCTGGCATTAAATACATCTAACCCACAATACACAGCATTAGCCCCTGCTACAATTGCAGCTTTTATGGCCTCAACATCTCCTCCAGGAGCTAATAATTCAATTTTTCTACTCATCATGGGTCGCTTTCTGAATTCAGTGACTCTACTTATGTTAAAAAAGCCTGCCAAGCTAAAAACACTAGTGGAGTTAAATTAAATAGGTGGTCAACCCAAGATAAATCGTACGGCTAGTGAGCCATATGGCTCTACTTGAAAACTACATGAGATTTAAGTGATCTTGAACATTAGGATCTCTTTATGCTCTTTCAATTAATGATAATTAAGACCAGTATTCCAGGTAACTACATGACTTTCTTGTCTCTGGATTAATATAATTTAAGTATAAAGTCTGAAAAGGTATTCAACTTATGAAAAAGCTAATTATAATTCTCGTTTGGGTCATCTTAACTGGATTTATTTTTTTAGCCATCGAAGGAAATGACATGAAAGAAATTCGCACAGAAATAGAAATTGCCGCTCCACCAACAAAAGTTTGGAGTATTCTCACAGACATAGACAAATGGCAAGAGTGGAGCCCTGTAATTAATAAATCCAAAGGTACAGCTACTCTAGGCTCAAAACTTGATATAACCATGTGTGGAAAAGAAAAGGGCACCGATGGCCCTAGATATTACCCTAAAATTACAAAACTTGATAAAGATAAACTACTTCAATGGAGTGCTAAAATGATGGCCGGGTTCATTATGACCAACGGCAAAATTTTAAAACTTGAGGAAACCAGTACTGGGACAAAGCTTATTCATAAAGAAACTTTCAGCGGTATGATGGTACCCATGATGTGGAGCCATATGGAAAAGGGTGTTCCTCCAATGCTCAATTCTATGAATGAAGCTTTAAAGGAATACGCGGAAAAGTAATTATACCCACTAAAGAAAAACGCTGTGTTGATTTTCAAATTGCCATATTTTGATTTCAAGATCTAATCACAAAGTAATCAAGCTCATGTAAAATCATAGGCTCTATCACCTAGACAAAGAGCTTGAACATTTGCTCAAACTACATAATTTTGTGACTAAATACCATATAAATATCTGTATATTCTTACTTTTAGGCACCCATACTTTTAAGAGAAATGAAGACGAAGGTATTATTAGTAGTAGTTTTTAATACACATCGATAACATATTACTCTACCATTTTGTTTAGAACTAAAGGTGAGGTCAGAATTTGCAAAAAAATCTAAATAAGCTTATTTTGCTCGTCACCTCCATTCTGCTCATGAGTTGTAGTGATGATGATAGTGCTAAACTAACTGTATCTATTCTACCCACAGACCCGATTGTTGTCGAAAGTGATATTTCGGTAAATGGTGATACTGTTTCTGGACCTTGGTTTAAATTTAAATATGGATTTAAAAATACTGGAAAAGAGTGTTTAACAGTAATCTACTTTACTGTTGAAGTAACAGCTGGAGGTAATAAATCAAAAACTACTTACAGTATCATGCCAAGTGATTTTACTACTCCCAGAGACTACCTCTCTATTTTAAGCTACAAACAAGAGGACGGTACATTTTTTGACTGCCTAGACACAAATACCTCTGAGGATGAATCAGACACATACTCCACAACCCAATCTCCAACAATCTTTTTAGGGGGCATTCATCGATTAAAAGAGGGGCAGTTCGCCTACAATGTAGTTTTAACGGCTATTGGTTGGGTAGGAACTGAGTATGATCAGATTGGCCGACTGACTTCACAACTGTCATTTGTTACTCGATAATTCTGGGGACTTTGAACTGGTTTTGTAAAGTAACCTTTAATGCAACTACTTAATTTTTAGAAATTTACACTTTCGAATAGTTTTCTCATAATCTCCTTGGCGGCTACGTGAAGAGTAACTTCGAAGATATTTCATCTCTTTATTATTCAAACGAATAGCACCAAGGCCTTCTCCTGTGGAAACAATGTTTTTGTGTTTCATCCATCGAATACGATCAACATTAAAAAACAAACTCTGGCCATCAGCGCCCCAATATAGATTATAAATATTAACTAAACGTTCATAAAAGTCCTCACCACGCTGTTCATAGGGTTCTCCTATTTTATAATCAATTCCATAAAAATTTATATGTTTACAATTATTTTGTTTGATCACAATAGACTCTTCTCTGACACTGCCATCACGATCACACAAACCTTTCCAAGTCCCATTTAAATCGAGACAATGTGCCCCTAAAACAAACTCTGGTAGTAAAATTAGAAAGATTACAAATTTATTCATATGAATGCCTTTCCCAGAGAGTTCTTCCTTAGATTATTTCTGCTTTTTTAGTCAAAATGCCTTTATAATATTCTTTATAACCATATGCCACTATGCCATGCAGCACATGAAGAACTATCATTATTGGAATGCCGGCAGGGTTTAAAAACAAATGAATTGTGGTAATGCCAACTAGAATGGGTGCAATAAGTACTATTGCTAAGGGTGCAAATAAATTAGCAAGGAGTAAAACTCCCACACTTATTTCTATAATCTTAATCATGGGAAAAAAGTAACCCGTGTTAGCAAAAGCTCCCATTAATGCTCCAGCTTCTGGTGTGGTAGGTGGATTTGGCATAAATTGTAAAAAACCATTAAGTCCAAAAATAAAAAATCCTAACCCGAATAGTATTCTGGCTCCCATATATATTTTTTTGTTCATTTTATTTCTCCTTTTTGTGAGTTAAAGATTTCCCATTTTTCCATTTTGGTAATCCTGAATTGCTTCATTAATTTCTTGTTTTGTATTCATAACAAATGGACCATGAGCAACCATAGGCTCCTCTATTGGCTCACCATTTAATAGTAATCCTCTAAATTTTTTAGATGTTTCAAAATTAATTTCTTCACCTTCTTGATCAAATATCAAAATAGATTGATCCTCATATTGTTTGTGGTTAAGCGTAATCTCTCCTCTTAATATTAGCAATATAGTATTGGTTCCTTTATCCAAAGAAATCGATAGGCGATCCCCTTCATTACTTGAAAGATCAAATATATTAATTTTTGTAAATGTTGTAGCTGGCCCTTTAGTACCGCCAAAGTCTCCAGCAATGACTCTTAGCTCTGAAGTGTTTCCCAACTGTATTTTTGGAATATCTTGACTTGATAGGCCTTGATACTTTGGGTCCGTCATTTTGTATTTTTTAGGAAGATTCACCCAAAGTTGAACCATTTCAAAAACCCCACCCTTTTGAGAAAACTCCTCTGAATGGAATTCATCATGGACAACACCTTTGCCAGCAGTCATCCATTGAACATCACCTGATGTGATAATCCCGCCTCCCCCAGATGAATCTCGATGCTCAACTTCTCCCTGATACGAAAATGTGACTGTTTCAAAACCTCTATGCGGATGTTGCCCCACACCTTTGGGTTTGTTTGATGGCGAAAAATGTTTCGGACTTGCATAGTCCATTAATATGAACGGACTTATATATTTGTTTATACCATGGGAGGGGCGCAATAATCCGTGAACATGAAAACCATCACCTACCCAATGTTTTTCCTTTACCATATAAGTAAACTTAACACTTTTCGCTTTAGACTCTTTATTTGCTTGTAATTTCATAATATAACCTCTGTTTGTTTAATACTAAAAAATATCACTTGGACCTCCGGGAATAATTCGAAAAGGGTTTATGCTTTTATGACTATAGTAATAATGTCTTTTAATATGATCTAAGTTGGTGGTTTCTTTTATTTCAGGTAGCTCATAGAGCTCTTTTGTGTAACGACTTAAATTTTTGTAATCCTTAATTCTTTTTATGTTACATTTAAAATGCGTGACGTACACAATATCAAAACGAAGAAGTGTTGGAATAAGACGCAGATCAGCTTCTGTAATTACATGTCCAGTAAGATACCTATTTGTCTCTAACAAATCATCAAGCTCACCTAATACACTAAATAAACTTTTTACAGCTTCATCATACGCTTGTTGAGTTCTTGCAAAACCCGTCCTATATACTCCATTGTTAACGGCTTCATAGATCTTCTCATTAAGAAAATCTATTTGCTCTCTAAACTCTACTGTGTAGTAATCCTCTATATTTCCAGTTAGCTCATTAAAGCTTTTATTAAACATTCTTATAATTTCAGAAGACTCGTTATTAACAATAGTATTCGTTTTTTTGTCCCATAATATTGGGACAGTTACGCTTGTGGTTACATCAGCGTCTGCTTTTAGATATACTTCACTAAGGCGTTTAGAGTGGAATAAATGATCTTTGGTTGATCCAGGATAGGAATCATCAAAAACCCAACCTTCACTTAACATATCAGGATTTACCACGCTGACAGAAATATGATTCTCAAGACCTTTTAGTCTCCGATAAATAAGAGTCCGGTGAGCCCAAGGGCATGCATAACTAACGTAAAGGTGGTACCTATTAGATTCTGGCTTAAAAACAGGATGCTCATCACTAACAAAGTCACGAAAGGACCTTGGTTGACGATCATAAGCTCCCTTTTTGTCACTTTTAATTATTGAACCTTTAGTCCACTTTCCATTAATTAACATACCCATACTAGACCCTTCCTTTTAATTTTTTATTATTTCTTTGGTGTCATATGCTGCCCACAACAATCAATATGTGGGTTCCCACCTTCTTTTGTAACCTTCACTTCATTGCCACATTTTTCACATACTAAAACTTCATCTTTTTTTGCCATTATTAACTCCTTTGTAGTTTAATTGTTTCTTCTACAACTAGTATCGTTCAAAACACAGTGTTGCAAAAGGAGACAAATTCGAGTTATACTGTTGCAAATGGAGCAACAATCAAATGGATTATAACTTATTGAAAACCTTCTCTAAGGTTGCCGAATTAGGAAGTTTTACCCAAGCTGCTAAGGTATTAAATCACCCAAAGTCTCGAGTCAGTCGAGCAATTTCAAGGCTTGAAAATGAACTAGATGTGCAGCTCATTCGAAGAACTACGCGAAAAACCACCCTCACAAGTAGTGGACAAGAGTTTTTCCATAATATTCACCCACTTCTAAACAGCATCAATAATGAAATCACTAAAGTGAGCAACCAACAGCATGAAATGTCTGGGACAATCCGTATTACCACATCTCAAGATATCGGCCAGGCCTTAGTTTCAAAAGTAATTTCATTATACAATTCTAAATATCCAAACGTTCAGTTTGATACAATTATCACAAATGATTTTTTAGATTTAGTTAAAGAAAATATTGATATTGCTATTAGAGCTGGAAAACTTAAAGATTCTACTTTAATTCAAAAGAAATTTATCAGTACTCATTTCATTATTGTCTGCTCTAAAAAATATTTGGAGAACTTTGGATCCCCCACAACTTTAGAGGATTTAAAAAATCACAAATTTCTGTCTTTTAAAGGTTTAGAGAGAGAGTTCTTTAACAAGTCCATAAGAATTACGCCAGTTGTGACTACAGATAGCATTCCAATGCTCTTAAATATGATATTAAACAATGATGGCATTGGAATTTTACCTAGTTTTTTCTGTAAAGAACATTTAGAAGATAAAACACTTGTGCAAATCATACCAACATGGAAATCAAAGACAGGGCACCTGCGTATTCTCTATCCGCCTAATAAAAATATTCCTCATAAAGTTAAAGCATTCATTGATATAGCTACTTCAATTTTTAATAATAACTAAAACTAATTGCAAACAGACGCAACTAGAGTGAACAATATTGACCTTCTCCCTTAAACTTCAACGTTTTTCTTATTTTTGGATGACTGAGAAATATTCTTTCTAATCGGAAATTATTAGTTGGGTAACTAGAACCTACGCGTAGCTTCTTCGAGGCACATAAATCAGTTCTAGTATTTCCACTTAAATATTTGTACTCAGAAGTCACTTCAGCAGAAAACCAATCCGCAAAAGATTCTGGAGCTTGATCGGACTGCACCCCAATTGGTGGGTACTGGATTTTATTACAAGTTGGATTCAGCTTTAATGCCATAGCCAACTCTTTTGATAGCTTTCCAGCCTGAACCATCTTTTTCATTTTTGAATCATCCCGCTTTTTAGCTTGCACACTATTTTTTCCCCTCAAGCAAGTTATCACCTTCTCAAATGCAAAAGAACCTTTGAAAAAAGCTCCCCATCGACATGGATCAAAGGAATGCCCTATTTCATGGGCGAACACCGCAAACAATGTTTCATCGCTAGAATACTGTAAGACTTCCAGTCCAATATTTATTTCGTTTGGAGCTGGATCATAAGCTACTCCCCAAGAAAATACCTCTAAGGGTTGTTTCTTAAATTTTGACGATTCAAATTTTTTCATCCAGTAAAGTTTAATTGCTGATACTCTTGAAAGAATTTGTGACTTTTGATCAGCTTTTATTTTAAATGATTTAATTTTGTGAATAGCTAAGGACTTTGCCTTATGGAATACAGCCTGAATTCTTCCCTTCTCCTTTTTTGGCAAAAACTGAGAATAAAAATTTTCTATAAATTCTTTAATGAGCTGATTAACCTTTTGATCTTTATTTGGATATTTCCCTAAAACAAAATTTTGAGCATAGTATACTCTCCATTGCTTAACGATATCTGCTTCAGTGGCATTGCCTAATACTCTCTTATTCATCCAGTTTCCAATTATTTTACTTTTTGCAGCTATTAAAGTAGAAAGAGTATGATCAGCCTTAGCTGCAATCTCCTTTTTATTTGAGAACTTCCCTAACTCTGTATCTCTAGCGTTTAAAAGATTTTGAAACTTCTTGTTTACTGCAATTGGTTGACTACAAATAGGGTTGGAAAACCCTCCTTTAGTGTAGAAATTAATTAACAAAAATAGACCTAAAGATAATAACCTCACTAATACCCCCAAAAATGAATTTAAGTGACTTTCAGCTTATCATTTTGTTTTATGAGAAACAAAATTTTTGTATTTCCCGTTTTTAAATTCAACTCAAAGCTTGCTATTGGTACAGTTTTCCTACTGCAGAAGTGTTGTGTGGAGACCTTACTCTTAGAAATCACAGACTAAAACTTTCCATTATCATTTTTCCAATTAATCTTAGGTGGAACCTTTTCTGTGGTATCCCAGTGCTCTACAATTTTCTTATCTTCAACTCTAAAAAGATCATAAAATGAAGTGAGGGCTGTGTCATCGTACCCCTCGGCGACAGTAAGAACAAAGTTCCCCTCAGCTAAAATTCGATGAACTTTTTTATAATCCATATTCTTTATTTTTTCTGCAAGACTTAGTAACGGGCTATGATTTATAAAACATTCAACATTGACAAAATTAATTATTTTCTCAAGTTGCTTTTTAACAAAAACTTGATTCATTAGCTGCTGTACGACTTCCCGATTATCCTCTGTTAAATCAAGGTCAAACACTTCAGTAGAACCCTCAACCATAGTTCCCACTCTGGGCTGTATATTGTCCCAATGCTCTACTACATAATCGCCCTCGTACCTAAAAATTTCAAAACCAATTCTAACTGAAGAGAAATCATAAATAGTATGTCCAAATACAAAATCACCATCTTCAAAAAGTCTAACTATCTTAACCTTGGGATTGGTTTTAGATAATCGATCAAAGAGTTGAGCCAAGCCTTCTCCACCTTCGTGAGTTTGTGGATTATGTTGGATATACTTATCTTCATTAACAACTTTTACTGAATTAGGGTCACCCGTTTCTATACCTTTAAGTAAATTGTAGATTTTTTGTTTTCTCATAGTGTCCATAATCATTCACCAGAAAGCTTATCTTTATCATTGGTTAAATACTTGAAGAATAATGTAATACTTTCCACAGGATCATCCAAGATACTTTTACAATAAATAAATTCCTCTATACGAACTAATCAATTTATAGATATCATCTACTTATTGTGTAGCTTCATTACAGGCAAATTTACCCCTACTCAATTAGCATGAATCTAGACTTGTGACAAAGAAACTATGGTGTTAATTTACACTACAATATGAAAAAAAATATGTCACAGCTCCCCAAGCAACTTAAATCCCTTGTAAGAGACTTTACAACTCTCCTTGGTGAAGTTGTGCTAGAAGAGGCTGGTGCTAAGAGTTTTAATTTGGTAGAAAACATTCGTCTAGATATGGTCACCTACCGTAAAGCCTCCAAAGAAAAGCAAAGAGAAATACTTTCAAAGCTTTATGCCCAACTTGAAATAAAAGATAGTAAAAGACGAAACGAAGTAGCTCATGCTTTTACCCTTATGCTTGAGATTATTAATTCCTGTGAAATCGCTTATCGCACTTACCGGCTGAAGGAAACCAACACAGGCATAAAGTTTAAAAAGCAAAGTAATTCTCTTGTATATGTACTTACAGCACATCCTACGGAGGCACGTACTCCGCAAAATATTGATTTATTCCATCGCATACAGAACATCGCTGTTCGCTTATTAGATAACCGAGCTGAAAAGGATTATTTACTTTCTATCGTCAAGCATAATCTTAAACTCGCTTGGCTTATGCCCATCACTCGTCATACTAAGCCCCAAGTAATTGACGAAGCCAACCATCTTTATTCCATTATTTTTAGACCTGATATTTTTGATACTATTTTACGATCTAACCGTGATCTTGGGAATGTCCGTGTTCGCACATGGGTTGGTGGAGATAAAGATGGCCACCCTGGTGTTGACGAAAAAGTAATGGTTCGGTGCTTACAAGCTTCACGAGATCAGTTTCAGAAAATTATTTTAGGTTTTTTTAATTTGCTCGAAAAAGATCTCAGCTATCTTAGTTTTGACGAACTCAATGGCCAAGTAAAAGATGTCAAAAATTTACTTAAAAACTTCAAACAAATTAAAAAAGGCGACGCTCTAATGATCAGGGAATTTCGTAAAAGCTTAGAAAAGTTATATCAGCTTTACAAAAAGTCCGTTGGAGCCGCTAATCCTCGAATTAGGAAAATTTTTTCTGTTATGGAAATGTTTCCAGGTTTAGTCATTCCCCTTGAATTACGTGAAGACAGTGAAATAATAAGCCAAGCCCTCAATGCTACAAAACCGCTTGCTATTTCTCGTATGATTCGTACCCTAGATCACATTACTCAAGGTGGAGAACTTTGCAACTATGCCCAAGGGATGATTATCAGTATGTGTGAAAGTTTTCCTGATATCTCTAATACCATCAAGCTAATGAAGGCTAACCTCACACATGGGAAAAAATTAACAATCCCCATCGTACCGCTGTTTGAGACCTCTTCTGCACTTGAAGCATCTACAAATATCGTACAACAAGCTATAAATGATAAAGAGTTTAGCTCATACCTTACAAAAAATTGGAATAATAATTTTGAAATCATGCTAGGTTATTCGGATTCCTCAAAGGGAATGGGGGTTTTAGCCAGCCGATTAGGCATAGCCAAAACAATGCGCTCACTTGATTTGATTTTACGAGAGAAAGAAATCAACCCCATTTTCTTTCATGGATCGGGAGGATCTATTGACCGAGGAGGCGGTAGCTTACAAGAGCAAACCGCATGGTGGCCACGTTCTGCATTAGATTTTTATAAGGCCACCATACAAGGTGAAATGGTGGAAAGGCAGTTCTCTTCTCCAGAAGTACTATTGTCTGGCGTTCATAAGATTTTATCTAGCCTTGATACTGCTAAGCCTAAAGAAGGTGAAGTAAAAGTTAGAAAAATTGTGAACCAGTTTGCTGAATCTGTCAGTCTATACTATCAACAAATGATCACCGATCCTGATTTTTTCAATATGGTGGAACAATCAACACCCTATTCATACCTCAAGGTACTCAAACTTGGGTCACGACCTTCAAAAAGGGCAAAGGCTGCAAGTCTTGATTTTAGTTCAATACGAGCCATACCCTGGGTACTATGCTGGACCCAAACACGTACACTCTTTCCCACATGGTGGGGGGTGGGTAGTACTTGGCGTGAATTCAAAAAAAGTGATTTAAATATAAAGCAACTCAAAGAAGCTTATAAAAACAGTAGCATCTTTGCCTCTTTTATTCGTATTCTGGGCTTCACATTAAGTAAAGTGGATTTAGAAGTGTTTCACCTTTATTTAGAAAAGAGCTCATTAACAAAAGAACAAAAAGAAAGTGCATATAAAAGCTTTAAAACCGAGTTCCAAAATGCTTGTCATTTTACACAAAGTATAACCGGAGAAAAAAATATTCTATGGTTCCGACCCTGGCTGCACGAATCCATTCAACTCCGTTCCCCTATGATCCATCCTCTTAATGTACTGCAAATTTTGGGGCACAATTCACAGGATGTAAATCTTGTAAGAAAAGCAACAGCAGGAATTTCTTCTGGCATGCTCACTACAGGTTGACTGAGGTACACCGTACCTATTGGTTTAGCTAAGTGTTATAAATACAATTTTTTTCTGAAAACTGGGCGAGTCTGATAAAAGGTGTCTATTTTATTACAACTTATCAAATTATTCCTTTTAAATACTTCTGTCTCAATGGTTCTGGAAATTTTTCAATAGAGTATCTCAGCATAGTTCGGGGCATACTTTTATAATGTTTCTTCAAAAAAAATTCCAACTTTTTAAGATCTTTTTTACCAGCTTCTCTTAACATCCAGCCAACGACTTTATGTATGAGATCATGTTCATCATTGAGAAGTAGTTCAGCCATTTTAAACACTTCTCGTAAGTCACCTTTTCTGATAAACCACCAATTTGCTACCATGGCTATTCTTTTAGTCCATAAATGATCTGACTTAACCCATGTGTATAATATTTTACGATCTCGGTTTAGAAGATATGTTCCAACAATATAAGGGCTGCTACAATCTACAAGATCCCAATTATTTATATATTTAAACATTGTTAAATAAATCTTATAAACCTTTTCCCTCTCTTCTTCTGACTTAGCCTTTTCGTATTTATAAACAAGGATCAAGAGCCCCAAAGCTCGTTCTTCGTGAACTTTGGATTTAATTAAAGATTTTATTACCCTTACACCTAAAGTAATATTGTTTTTTGCTAATTTCCTTAAATCTGCAGATCGTACTCCAATAAAAATATCACCATAGCCATATTCTCCTTTTCCAGTTTTAAAAAAATACTGATTTTTCTCGGCCACCTTAACATCTGCATGCTTTCTGAGATCCATTTGTATTTTGTTCATAACTTCACCACAACACCCTCTCAGAACATTATCTAGGTAATAAAATATTATCCAATTCAATTTGTTTTTTTGCTAATTCTGTTAACTGGCTATCAACGTGTTCCTCACCTACAAAGCTATACAACTCTTTAGGTGAGACAATCCCTCTTCGTCCTCTTTTTTTAAAACAAGCTCGAACATTTGCCGAAGCAATTACATTTTCCTTGTGAATAAATTTTTGAGTAATGTAAATGAAGTTTTTATCCCAACTCTTTAGTTGTGTATGAACCTCATACTTTTGAAGGTAATTAAGGGCATTTTTAAAAACCATAGATTCAGACAACACAACAGGGTAGTAACCATTTCTAAATAACTTATAAAAATGTCCAGTTCTCATCAACATATCAAAACGGCCTAGGTCCATAACTGAAAAAAAACGGCCGTTATTCATATGAAAATTTAAATCTAGATCTAAAAAACTCACTCTAAAATTCGACACACATGTCTCTGTTAAAACTTGCGTTTTTTTTCGAAACAATCTTTTTAAAATCAGAATTAAAAATTTAAAATACAAATTCATTATTAAATTCCTTTTTCATAGAACCTTTTGACTGCACATACTCAATTATTTATTACCAAGGTAGTTTTTCACCATTAGTATGCCAAAATCCACCTGAATTTTCTAGACTCAACTTATCCATTCTTTTAATCAAACCTTGAACGGCCTCAGGAGCCTCAATCAAGCCATTGAACTTTGTCATTTTAGTTTTAACATAACCGGGATGAAGCATGGCTACTAATATATTTTTATCCTTTAAATCTATTGAAAGATTTTTACCAAGCATGTTCAGGGCTGCTTTAGATATTCTATATCCATAATTATCACTTGAAGTATTATCCGTAACTGACCCTACTCTCGATGAGACTAGACCTAACTTACTTCCCTCCCCTAGGAACTTTTCAAAGGCTTTAACTATTCGATAGGGGCCAAGCGTGTTGACTTCAAATTGTTTCAATATTTCTTCACCACTTGAGCTTTCATAATTGTCCGACAGAAGCATCCCCGCGTTATGTATTAAAATATCAATCTTATCCCCAGGCCAAATTTGATGAATTTTGTCTATGCAAGCATCAGTGGATACATCAATACCCTCAAGAATATTTGTGTTTAATTGATTGAGTTCATTAGATGAAGTTCGACAAACTCCAAATACCTTATTGCCAAGCTCTTTATACTGTCTACAAAACTCCAGTCCAATACCTCGATTAGCTCCTACAATGACAACTGTTTTCATTTATTCTCCTGAACGAACATTCACCAACACATAGACATCTAGTTTATATTCAATTTTTATTTACCAAAATCCCTGATCTGTGGAATGAATCCTAAAGTAGTCTGTGGGAGTTCCGGTGAGTTCAATATATGACTGTATTAATCCTAAGTCATTAATACTCTGATGATATGTGCAAGCTCCATTGAATATATTAGAAGGCTGAACATAAGAAATATATTTTGATGGCACACCACTAACCTCCTCCAGAGTACCGGAAGATATACTTGAAAATTTATATACTTCACACCCGTTATAATCACTGTCTGGACCAGACCCAACAAGCATGACTGGTGTTACAATGACATAATACTCAGAATTATATTCAAACAAATTGGGGGCGTCAAAAGTGAGGTAGCTGCTATCAATAGACTGTGCCTTAGCATCAGAAAATATTTTGCCAATATAGGTCCACGAAGATGGATTAGTAGCATCACAGGGATTTGTACACCTAAATAAAACAATATTTCTAGAATTACTGTCAGAAAAATCAGAGCAAGTAAAACTTAAATAAAGAGCATCACTAGCCGCTAGGGCTCCAGGCTCATGTAGACCTCCACATTGAGTCAAGTGCCCTCCAGGATCAGTAGATGTAAAATCTGTGGTTATATCAATGGCTGCATCCCCACTAACCGGCGAAAAGGCAGGTGTTCCTATGCTATTTGCCGCTGAGTTATAAGCAAATCCTTTCATGAGTTTTTGCTCAGTTGCAGTAGCTAATCCAAGTGGTGAGCTTGCCGTTTTATAAGCAATCCACCCGAGCTCTACAAAATAGGATAATGTTGTCTGAGGGGTAGCCGGATCTTTGTCTGCAACCATATAACGCCAAAATATGAGCTTCCACCTTTGGTTACTTGGGGCACTGGCATCATAAATAAGTGATGAAGTTTCGCTCTTCCAGCTTGCTGGCTCATTAATAACATCATTTATTAAATCTATAGTACCTGAAGTGAAGTCTGCGTAAGAGCTTAAGGTTTCACCTGAATCTATCCAAGTAACTCCGTTGTCTATGGAGCTTGCCAATTTTAATTGAACAGTTTGTTCTCCAATATGAGACTGGTCCACCACGGAGTAACTCATCCATAGAGTGTCCGTGAATGGATCTCTAGCTATGGAAGGATCAAAAATGCCATAGTAGCTCACACCTGAAATATTTATTCTATTTAAATTTACCGGTGGAGCTGTTTTTACAGTATTGCCTTTATCTTCCTCCTTCGTACAACCCAGTACCAAAGCTAGCACACAAATAATCTGAAAAAACATTCTAAACAGTCCCATGTTGTCATTGTCCTACGGTTTATCTAAGATGTAAAGTCACGAAAGACTCCTCATGATCCATCAAATTATTAACTTCTCAAAAGTAAGCCCGCTTAAGTTTCGTGTTTTTATAAATACAGTTTTTCATCAAGGGTCATATTGCCTAATAAGTTTCATAGGATTACTGCCAGTACCTTTAGCTATACCAGGATTTAAATCTACTACAATATGTGTTCCCGCTTCTGTGCCATCACTGACCCATAGTTCTTCGCCATGATCTACATCATCTAATATAAAGTAAAAATGCCCATCCCCGGAAGAACTTAAACCCCAAATCCCATCTTCGGATGCCACTTTAGATATTGATTTCAAAATTCTTGTTCCGGCCTCTGTACCATCACTCACCCAGAGTTGAGTCACGCTTTCGCTATCGACCCCTGTTTGCACCATAGAAAAATACATTTTTCCTTTATGAGAAATAATTTCATATAAATTGTTTCCAACAAAAGATTTTAATAAAACAAATCTACTGCCATCAAAATTATAAAGACCTGAAAGTAGTGAAACCATATCCTTTCCTAAGAAGTAAACCACATCATTATGAGCGATAGCACTAAAAACCTGAAACGGAGTCTCTAGTGGAAAGGCACTAATAGCATCACTTTTCCAAATTTTATTTTCAACACCATCCCAGCCTCGAAAAAATAAATGCGTACTGTTGGTTGCCAACAAGTCAGTACTGTTACCTGCTGACAGATATGGATCAAACAAAACTTTGGTACCATCAGCTGTACCATCACTAACCCAGGTTTCCATTTCACCCTTAGCGGCCTCAGCTTTGAAAATCATTTTATTAAGTCTAACAATAATTCCTTCACGGGTTTGGTTTGTTCCATTTGGATTAATTGTTTTTACAATTGAAACAGAAAAATCATTAGTATTTAATTGATAAAGACCAAAACCATCAAGCAAATGATGAGCTAAGAAGTATAAATTATTGTTGTAAGATGACAGGCCATTAACTCTAAGTGAACTCACTGTGTTCATAGTTGCTGCATCTAGTACCCTTGTTGTATTTTCAGAAGTCCCATCCGTACGCCAAATTCCATCAACGCCATTTGAATAGCCAATATTAAAATATACAAAGCCATTATGCTCAACAGAGAAACCTCCTCCGCCATCACCAGGTATTCTTTTGATTTCCATTAAACTATCAGTTTCAATTTTAAAAAGGGCCGTGCCCCCATTGTCTGTGCCTATAATATATTTATTAACTCCAATAGAAAAGAATAAATCAAAACTAGTATCTTTGTTTCCTTGATTAATATCAGAAATCATTTTTGTATTAGAAGCTGTGCCATCGCTTAACCAAAACTCATTACCATGAACACCATCATTTGCTAGAAAAAACAATTTGTTGTCAAACTTGTCTAAGCTACCATATCTATAAAGTGCATTTCCCTTATTGTTCAAGTCTGTAACTCGATCAGTTCCTGCCGTAGTCCCATCACTTGTCCATAGTTCTGATCCAAAAATATCTGAACCTATAAAAAATAATCTATTGTTATGTTCGACTAAGCTATTCAAACCACGGTAATAATATGATGTGAAAGTATCAGAGACTCTGCTTGCATATACACCATCATGTTGCCATAATTGAAAACCATTAACCGTGTCAAAAGCAAAAAAGTATAACAAATTGTTATATACCAATAAATCCATGGCTAACGAAGCTGTTCCCACTTCAATATCTATTAAGCTTACACTATCAGAGTCCATCACCCAAAGCTCTTGCCCATTCACACCATCATTTGCTTGAAAGTAGAACTTCCCCTTATACTCAGTAAAATACCTAGCATTTGGTGAACTATTAGTATTGGCTAAACTGTATTTTTTTGTACCACCTGGAGTACCGTCTGATTTCCATATTACATAATTATCTGCATCATCTTGTGTTACTATAAAAATAGAATTACCAGCAATATTACTTGGATAAATATTTATTCCTATATTATTTTTAGTATTTAACAAAGCAATTTCTGATGGGGCACTTACGCCATCAGTTACAAATAGCTTACTTCCCTCAGGGGATCGAACTGAAACTAAAATTTGGTTATTTACTACTAATGCCCTAACTAAACTTCCCGCTGTAAATGTAGACAAAACTGAAGTCTCTAAATTTGATCCACTAATCTTCACAATATCCGTGAAATTGGATATATAATACAAGTCTCCGGATAATTTAAATGGCTGAAAGGGGTCATCTGTGGAAAACTGTGCCGTCCCAGATATGCTTCCATCTGTTTTCCAATAACTAAGAAGCGACCCCGTTTTAGATGAGAATAATATATTTCCTTGAAACTCAATAAGTTGACCAATACTGTTCGCACTATGTATGGAATATGTCCCTGAATCTGTGCCATCAGACACCCATAACTCATTTAAAGTTCCCCCTTTAGGCTTTATGACAAAATACAATCTATTATTTAGTACAACTCCAGATCTATAATCGTTAATAGTCTCAACAGTTTTAGAGGAGAGAATATCAAGATCTCCATCTGGCTCAATATTTTTTACCAAACTAGCACCGCCTGAATCATATTTCCACAATTCAAAACCATTAATATTATCATTAGCTAAAAAAAATATTCTTCCGTTACCTAAGTCCCATTGGGAATCATCGCTATAACTACTATCTCCGTTATTTGTTAAGTCTTGAACCATAGTTGTGCATTCAGCTTCTCCATTTGATTTATATAATTCATTACCACTTGTACCGTTATTTAAAACTGCATAAATATATGTACCACTTTTGCATGCCAAACTTTTAGAGGAATCATCCGGAAGGGCTCCACCGCCTCCTCCTCCACCACTATTATTTGACTTACTGCAACCCTGTCCTAGAAAAACTGTTAATAATAATGTAATTAGGGATAAAGCAGCAATTATTAAATGTGTGGAATATTTTTTTATACTTAACATTAAATGCTCCTATTGACTCAAAATCAAATAGCTGTAGATTTCAAAAACCTTATATAATTACGATACATAAGTATAAAAAATTTGTAAACTGGACACAAATCTATACCCCATATAAGCCTTATAATTATTTAATAGTCTCAAAATAATACAAATTCATATATTTGCATTAAACTCTTTTTTGTAATGCCGAATACAGTTTGTTGCTCAAAACAACGTTTTGATAGCTCGATCAAAGGCTAATCAAATTAATTTTTTATTTAAGTGATAGGTTAATGCTATTAAAATACAATCTTGAATTTCCTTAGTTGGAATTTCATCATCTTTAAAAAAGATTATGGCCCTCTTCCCTTCATATTTAAATATACCAGGGTACTTTTTTTTAAATTTTGAAATCAATGTTGTTTGACAGCTAAAGTAGACAGCATACTGATTTGGCTTGGAGTTAAGCCAATGAATTCTCACTGTTGTACCCACGCCCTTCTTCAGTGGTAAATAACTTGGCTCTCCCCATTTCAAAGTTTCTTCAAGAGCACCAATTTCAGGATTTCTTTTCCCAACCTTTAAAATTATTTTTCTTAAACCTTCCAATTTTTTTCGAAAAACAGGAGGGTATTCCGCAAAAACACTCACAACTTGTTGATTAATAATTTCCAAACCAGTTCCTTTTTTTATTAAAATCAAAGTTTAGTGTTTTCAGCTAGTTAATCAACCTACATGGTGTCAAAAATAGTTAACGTGTTGAAAATAAAATTGTGTTAACTAACTAAGTCCTCTATATATTAGTGTTATGGAAATACACTCATTAACGACCACTGAAATGTTTAAAAATCTCGGATCAAAGCCCCATGGATTAAATTCTTCTGATGTTATAAATAAAACAGAGCTATATGGAGTTAATAAACTTCCAACAAGAAAAAACACTACATTTTTGACTATAATTTTAAAACAATTTCTAAATCCTCTCATTTACGTATTATTAATTGCAGCTGTAATATCTATTTTTTTAGGACACATATCTGATGCTGGATTTATAATATTTGTTCTTTTGTTAAATGCAATAATTGGAGCTGTACAGGAGTTTAAAGCTGAAAAAAATGCCTTATCTCTTCAAACTATTGTCCCTACAATTGCATTAGTTGAACGAGATAACCAATTATACGAAGTTAATACTGAGGAATTAGTACCTGGGGATATTATTTTTTTACAGTCTGGAAACAAAGTGCCCGCAGACATTAGACTCATTGAAACTCATACCCTTATCATAGACGAGTCTTTACTAACGGGAGAATCCATTCCTGTCACTAAAAATAGTGATTTAGTATTAACAGCTGAAACACCCGTTGGTGATCGTGTGAATATGGCTTTTGCCGGGACCATGATAACAAGTGGCCGCGGAAGAGGCGTCGTTAGCTCTATTGGCCTTAAAACAGAGCTTGGTAAAATTGCCAAAGATTTGCAAAAGCCCAACTCTAAAACACCTCTCATCATAAGGATGGAAACTTTCACCAAGAAAATCTCTGCCCTTGTAGTTCTTATTGTAATCACTATGGGCACCATTTTTTACCTTCAAGGTAACCCGCTTGTTGATGTCTTATTACTCTCGGTAGCCATTGCTGTTGCGTCAATACCCGAAGGACTACCTGTTGCTATAACCATTGCCTTATCCATCGCCTCAAAACGAATGAGTAAACGAAACGTGATTGTTAAAAATCTACCAGCGGTTGAAGCCCTTGGCTCTTGCAACTATATTGCCTCTGATAAAACTGGAACTTTAACCGTAAATGAACTAACTGTAAAAGCATTACAAATTCCAAGACAACAAGCTTGGGAAGTCACAGGGGCTGGTTTCACGCCAGTAGGGTGTATAATAAAGCCCACCCGTCTCGAAGACAAGATATTCAACCCCCTCACTCATTCCTTAGTTTTGCATTCTGTTCTTTGTAATGACGCCTATTTAAATAAAAAAAATGAGTCCTGGTCAGGCATTGGTGATGCCGTTGATATTGCACTGATTGTGTTAGGCCAAAAAATAAATTTAAATAAATTAGATTTAAAAGACTCTTATAAACGAATTGCTGAAATACCTTACGAATCTGAAAACCAATCGCACGTTACTGTTCATGAATATGAAAACAAAGGTATTATTTCTGTTAAAGGGTCCGTAGAGAAGGTGCTTTCCATGTCTTCTCATATGCAAACCAACTTAGGAGCAGTGTCTTTGGATGCAGAGCATATAACAAAACAGTCCAACGAGCTGAGCCAAATGGGTTACAAAGTCATTGCTATTGCTTCTGGAGATGCAGATTCCTCACTTGCACACAATTTAACTCATACCGATTTAAAAAACATGACATTTCTAGGGCTCATTGGCATTATTGACCCGCTAAGAAATGAATCCAAAAAAGCTGTAAAACTTTGTCAGGATGCCGGCGTAAAGGTAGCAATGATTACAGGAGACCACCCTATAACTTCTTATGTAATTGGAAAGCAACTTGGCTTAATTGAAAATACGGATGAAGTCATAACTGGTCAACATTTTAAAAAAACTGAAGGTAATAGGGAGTTTGATACTCTGGTAAATAAGGCTCATATATTTTCACGCGTAGAACCCTCTCAGAAACTACAAATTGTAGAATCTCTTATGCGCAATGGTAGTTTTGTTGCCATGACAGGGGACGGAGCCAATGACTCCCCGGCTCTAAAAAGAGCTAACGTAGGTGTGGCAATGGGAAAAAGTGGAACTGATGTAGCTCGAGAAAGCGCTGATCTTATTCTCATTGATGACAACTTTGCTTCTATTGTTGCTGGCATAGAAGAAGGGCGTGTGGCTTATTCTAATATTAGAAAAGTTATCTATTTACTGATTTCCACTGGAGCTGCGGAAGTTCTTATCTTTGTTTTTTCTACATTACTGGGTCTACCAATGCCATTAACAGCTGTTCAGGTGTTATGGATGAATTTAGTAACAAACGGGATTCAAGATGTAGCACTAGCTTTTGAAGAATCCGAAGGTGATGAATTAACCAAACCTCCACGCCCTCAAAAAGAGCCCATTTTTGATAAAGTAATGATAAAGCGAGTTATCACTACTGCACTTGTAATGAGTGTGGTTTCCATATTGGTCTTTAAGTATTATCTAGATCTAGGAAGAAGTACCTTTGAAGCCCGAAATACTGTGTTGCTTTTAATGGTTTTATTTGAAAATGTAATGATAGGTAATTGCCGTTCAGAAACAAAATCTGCTTTTAGCATTAGCCCATTTAAGAATAAATTTTTACTTCTTGGTGTGTTAGGGGCTCAACTTCTTCACATAGTAGCTATGCACGTGCCTTTTTTAGCAAATATCCTCAGTATTAAACCCGTCTCAATAGAGGAATGGGGATTATTACTTCTACTTTCTTTGACAGTTTTAATTATAGTAGAAATTGATAAATTAATTACTCGCATGAAAATTAATAAAACCCAGGTAAAAGTGGGATCAGAGTACTGACTTTATTGCCTGTGCGCGCCCACCTAATGTTACATTATTAACAGCGCCAAATAAGGCACCAACACAAACAAGATAAACATGACCTTGTAAAACCCCAGGTAAGCATAAATGGAAATATTGAATGTCTCTCGACTTAATTTAAACCAGCGGCTTTGCATATTATAAATAAAGTCAGGAAAGACAATGACCATTATTGCTGTGTAAATATAAATCCCAGCTGCGAGAATAGTGCACCACTTAAAAAATTCTGTAAGATTTTGCATATCCATAAATATTCCTTTTAGTTGAGTCTTATCTTGCTTGAAAAATAACACAGCTTTCTAGTAGCAACCAAGCAGATATATTCCTTTTAAATGCCATGGTTCCAACCAAGCACCGAAAAGTTACTTGAATTGATTGTACTTAACAACTAATGTAACGCTCATGAACAACAAGTTACCAAATATTCTTGCCAACTCCATTGGATTCAACGCCTACAGGCTGGGGTTATTGTTTAAAAGAGGATTAATCCGAACCCTACACAAATACAAGCTTTCCCCAGAGCAGTGGCAAATTCTCGTTGCTCTTAATGAATCCGAAAAATCCATAAATCAAAGTACACTGGCAGCCATTACACTTAAAGATCGACATTCCATATCCCGTATTATTAGAAAGATGGAGACCACCGGATGGGTAAAACGAACAACTGACAAAAATGATTCCAGAGCTAATCTCGTAAAAATGTCAGTTGAGGGAAAAAGAAAGTTTCCCAAGGTTAAAAAATCACTCATGGATGCTTTTACGCCAATTGATTCAGCTGTTTCAGAAGGCGACAAAGCAAACTTTATTAATTACTGTGGTAAAATGTCTGATACCCTCATTAAAATTTTCCCTCAAGCTGACTAATAAAAGCCAATAAAGTTAAACCCTTACAAAGCACATCTGTGTTTTTATTTTTACCTTGATTATGTTGTCTAGACAACATATAATATTGCTTAAACAACAAAGGAGTCCTCGATGAAGGCACATTTTACTAAATTAATTTCTCTAGTATGGATAATCAGTCTAAGCAGTATTATTTACGCCAATAGTTCTAACTGCGTATCATACAAAGCCACTAAGGGTGTTTTTTTTGGAATATCAGATATTGAGGTTATAGGAAAAAGTTGTGATCTCAAAATTGATATTACAAAAACCACCAGTGAACATTTAAATCTTACCTTGACCATAGAGCCATCTACTTTTGACTCTGATAATGATAAACGTGACAAACATGTAACTGAAGTACTAGGTGGCGAGAACTCAACTCCACTTCGTGTGTTTTTTAAGGATCTTGATGAAGATTTTCTAAATACATTAGGTAAAGAGAAGTCCAAAGACTTAGAGGGGGCTCTCGAGATAAGGGGAAAAACTTACACGCTACCATTTAGCATTTCTCTCACTGAGGATCTCAAAAAACTTGAAGTAACTGCCACCTCAAAGCTTAGCAACCTTAACATAAAACTTAGTAATGTTGCCGGTGGCCTCATTGCTAAACCTAGAGATCAGTTAGAACTCCAAGGTAGTATTTCCATTGAGTTCATAAAACATAAAATTGAACAGCTGAAGACTAATTAAATGGCTCACTAAGAGTAAATAAATAGGTAAACTTTCAAGTGGTTTGTATTTCTTCGGGCGGAATCATTATTCTATCTGAAGAAACTCCTGTTTAGATAATCTCATACTAAATCCACTTACTAGTTTTAAAAAGCTTATTAGAAATATTTACGAGCACTGAATATCACCATGTCGCTTACTCTTGTATTGGCCGCTTTTTATCAGGCCATCCGTCATGCATACCTAATTCATGCTCTGGATGCCCTTCCCAGAAAAAGTCTTCGTCTTTACACTCTTGGTTTCGTGATGGATGCTTTGGGTAGAAAATTTTATCGCCCTTTACATCAATCTCACCAACAACAATGGAACGTACATCTTTGTCTGAGTTATTGATCAAGCAATGTGCGTTACCAGTTCCTGGAGGCAAACCCACACAATCCCCAGGATTAAGGTCATAAACCTCTCCATCAACCCAAATTTGTGGAGTCCCCTCAAGAACGAGAATAAACTCTTCTTCTTCTTTATGAGCATGAGGCCAAGAGCTTCTGTCCCCGGGTTTTAACACTTCATAATTCACTGCAACTCTACTTAAACCCAAGTTACGGCTAATAGCTGCTCCTGTTCCAAAAATTTCTGTATCTCCTGGGTAGTTAAATGACTCATCAGTTCTAAGCTCTTCACAGCTTTTAATAAAGCCTGGTCTATCTTCCAATTTGATTTCCTCTCTTTTTTTTTCTAGTACAATTGTTTTCTTTTCATCATGATCACTTTAATATATGTCAATTACGTCAAACCCAGAATTTAAGTATGCCTACTCTTATCCCACCAACATAAACCCACTAACTTTTCAGTGGATTTAAAACCAACAGACTCGTAAATCTTAGCAGCATGGTAATCTTCATCAGCAACCATTACTAAGGTTTCAATATTCATTTTCTCAAAGGCATATCTCGCACTCTTATATACAAGAGTACTGCAAACGCCCATTCTCTGATACTCTGGATCAGTGCTCACTATTTGAAACCTTCCAACTTCTCTATCTGTAAAGATTCCAAGACTTCCTACAAGCTTATCATCCAAATAGGCGGCAAACCAAACTCCCAAGCCTTCTGCAATCATTTTTTTATATTGCCCTAATTGTAATCTATAAAAACCTTCCCAGGAATCTTTTGAGAGTTGGCCACCTCCACATTTAACCTGTATTTGGATAACCTTTTCAAATTCCTCATCTGTTTTGAGCGTCTTCACAGAAACATCTTCATTGAATTTAGGGGGTCTCCCTACACTGGTTGCAGTTAGAACAACAGATTTATCTAATTCAAATCCTTCAGAAATAAACTCACTTGGGTCCCCATATGACCCATCTGGTGAGTCCCATGCAAAAGTTTTATGGTATATTCGAGGATCACTAAGCTCTTTTTTAAAAGCATTTTTCCAAGTTTTGATATCACCTAACCGTGGCGGCCTTTTATATAATAACAAATTCCCCCAAAAATAATTAACATTGCTTTTGGTAGTAACGACATAATAGTCACCATGATCCTCTACATTTCCATCATATTGATTAAAAATAAAATCTGTTCTGTATCCCAATGACTTAATATTCATAATTTTGAATAATACCTCTAAAAACAATTACAATCCATAGAAAAACGTGATCCATTTCTTCCTTAATCTGACATAGCCATTAGTATTCATCAAGTAAAGTTAAAAAAAAATGTAATATTATAAAACAAAAGATCCCCCCCCTTAACCTCTTGAAATCAGGAATAGTGAATTCTTTTAAACATTCTCTCTTGGCTGATGAGAACTTTAATGATCTAATTATGCTTCTTACTAAGGGGGAACCATGAGAGTAATTTTTATATTGATTATTTTGTTTGTGAATACAGTAAATGCAGCTGAGTTTGCTATCACAATGGATGACCCAAATACTTTTTCCAAACCTCTTTTTAGCTCAGAGGAGAGAAACCAAAAAATACTCAGTCAATTAAACTTCTTAAATACCAAAGCTGCACTTTTTGTGTCTGGTGTGAGAGTTAATTCTGATGAAGGAGTAAATCTTTTAAAAAACTGGGATAGAGAAGGGCACCTAATTGGAAACCACACTTTTTCTCATATGTATTACAATAATTCTAAACTAAGCTTCGAAGAATACTCAGCTGATATTATGAAGGTTGAACCACTCATAAAAAACCTAGATAACTTTGAAAAAATATTTAGATTTCCTTATTTGAAATCAGGGAACTCCAAATCAAAAAGAGACAAGGTGAGATCCTTTTTGAAAAGTAACAAATATAAATATGGATACGTAACCATAGATGCATCTGATTGGTACATCTCCGATCGATTGGAAAAACGCCTTGAGAAAAATCCAAAAGCAAATATTGATGGATATAGAACATACTACTTAAACCATATGTGGAATAGGGCTACCTACTATGATGAGTTAGCTCAAAAAGTAATTGGCAGGTCTCCAAAACACACAATCTTAATACACCACAATCTTTTAAATGCTCTTTTTCTCAAGGATCTAGTTAAGCATTTTGAATCCAAGGGATGGAAACTCATAGATGCCAAAGAAGCATTTAATGACCCAATTTTTCTGCAAGAACCAAACACTGTACCTTCCGGTGAAAGTATAGTTTGGGCATTGGCAAAAGAAAATGGGGGGCAAGGCCTCAGGTACCCTGCTGAAGACGGTCAATATGAAAAAGAAAAAATGGATAAGCTGGGCTTATGAACGTTAATGATATTGAAATAAAAGACTTGCTCTGCAAGTACAAGCTGTTTTCTGTTTATGGTTTGAGCCCTGACGTAAGTAAAGCAAGTCACTATGTCCCGCTCTATATGCGAGATCAGGGCTGGGATATAGTTGGCACATATCCTAAGCCCCATGCTCAAAATAATTTTAACATCTTAAAGTCCTTGGAAGATGTTCCTAAAGAGCATCGAAAATTTTTAGATGTTTTTAGAGCATCAGATAAAATCCCTGCCCTAGTAGAAGAAGTCATAGCTGTAGGTGGCGTAGAAGTTCTATGGTTGCAATTAGGTGTATGTCACACTGAAGCAGAAACGCGAGCTCAGGAAGCTGGAATAAAGGTTGTGTCCAATCGTTGTTTGATTATCGAGCATAAGAAGTGGTTTTAAATTTGATGTTAACGGAAGAAAGTTTGTAAGCCTTTGTTAGCACTGCCCCTAAATTAACATTAACTACAGCTAAATATCACAATTTAGGACTGCTGACCTCGTAGTCGAAAAACCAATGCCATCACTAAAAGTAGTGTGGAAATAGGCAGTGCCATCATTGGTAGTAGGGGGGTCAAGAGAATCAACAAAGCAAAAAACAGTAATAGCCTTGCAGACTTGCTATGCAAGACATGACGATCCCTAATCAACCAAAGTCCAAATAAATAAAGTGCAATGGAAATACTAATGACCCAGCGGGCACTATCGGGGCTACCATGTGCATGATCACCTAGGGCATCAATTAATGCCGCAAATCCAGCGCCGATAGCCGCAGCTGAAGCAAAAATAATGAAATGACCGTAACCCCATAAGAACACGTGATTCATTTCTTCTGAGCTTAAATTTTCTTCTTCACAAAAATAAAACCACCATAAAACAAAAGGGACAATGGTTGCACAAACAGTAAGGATAATAAGATCAACTGTCCAGTGACCGCTTTTACTCATTGCCTGTAAGGCCAAGGCAGCACTTAAAAGTATTTCACCGAGTACGATAATATTTAATAATCCATATCGTTCAATTATATGATGTTTATGCCAAGGCATTACATTAGCCTTATTTGCGTAATAAGGAACAAATAACTCAAGGATGAGCCCCACCCCAAAACCAACAAAGAAAAGTAAACTACCCATGGGTACAAGAAAGGCTAAAAGCAGCCAACAGACTTGGAGAGTCACTTGCCCCCAAATAGAGCGTTGTGCCGTTTTACCATACTCTGGGTTTTCTTTTCCAGCGCGATACCATAGGAATAAAAAAGCTAACCTCAATATTACGTAACCGACGGCTATTAAGCGTGAGTCTAACGTTTCAAAGAAGGCAGGCATGCCTCCTGCGATCAGTAAAGCTCCAAACATCATTACCATTACAGATGTGCGATAACTCACATCATCGTTATCAAATGCAGATGCAAACCAAGTGAAATGCAGCCAAGGCCACCACAACACAAAAAAGGCCAAAAGAAACTTAACAATGCCATCTATATAATGAGCTTCAACAATTGCATGATGCAAACCCACAGCAGCCAAGGCAATGGCAATGACAAAGACCAGGTCAAAGAGTAACTCCAGCTCAGTAGCAGATCGATGAGCATCAGTTTTCTTTCTTGCGGGCATGGGTTTAGATAATTTCTTCATTTCGGCTGGTCTCCGTTGCAGATTGCATAATTCTACCAAGGATCTGCCATATCTCAATTACAAATTAACCTATTTTTTTCAAAAGCATCTAGTATTCGATCTGCAAAAATATTTTGGGCTGTTTGAGAAAAATGTAATTTTAATTTTGTTTGAAAGAGAGATCTCACATTATAATTGATACCTTTGTGGTAAAAGTTTCCTTTTTTTAAAAGTTCATCACGAAAATCTTGTCCATTTCTTAACAAACAATTGTTTTTAATCAAACAGCTTTTTTTAAGTGCATCATTTACTGTTTGCTGACAATCCCCTCCAATTCTAGTTTTGGGTACTGTACTTAAAATAAGAAAAACATTATGTTCATAGGTTAACAAAGTTAACTTTTTCACATTTTGAACCAAGTCACCACAGTTGTTTTTGTCAGTCATTACTACATCCCAAAAAAACATATCCAATGATATAACCATTGAAACGTCTGTTGTGGGCGCTTTAAGAAATTCCGTAACCTTGGAAATCTGGCTTTTACTACGGGCCCCATTACTTGCTAAATTCTTAATAAGCTCTGTTCCATAAAACTCTGTCAGAACTTCACCAGCTGGTTCAATCAAACCAAAAGGATATCCGGAGCTTACACTTGCACCAGCAATTAGAGTGTTTTCAAAAAAACAGGCAATATTCTCTCGGTATTTGGTAGTTTTTAGCTGAAAACCAGCACTCACCTGACAAGTAAATAATATAATAAGAACAAAAATTGTCATCCACTTGAATAATAATTGGACGAGACAACCTAGCTGATCCATAGCTGAATTCATTAGAGTAATCATATATTTAGTGTGTTCACGAATTATACCAAATAAAATGACTTATTAGATCAATGATACCTTTTGGGTTTACTACACTCTAAGAATAAGTTGATCAACTTCAGAGTGTTGCAAAAATATCGATTTGATTCCCATCTGGATCCTGAACTGAGGAGTACCTTTGTCCCCAAAAGGCATCCCAAGGTTCCTTGATACTGTGAAAGCCAGCGTCTATTACTGTTGCAAATAAAGCGTTAACATCCTTAGCAGATTCTTGTTTAAAACAAAGAATCATCCCTGATCCAGTAGGTTCAACCCAACTTGGATTTATTTTTTTAATTAATTCTACAGAATCCACCATGATCCGCACACCGCTTTTAGTTTTTCCTTCTAAGTGATCTGGCCCACCCGCTTCAACTAAGTCTACACCAAATATTTTATAAAATTGAACTGATTTTTCTAAGTTATTACTTACTATTCCTATAGCATCTAAGCTCATTTCTCTACTCCTAACTTAGTCTTTTGGTACAAAGGCTTCAAATACTTCAGCACCTGTCATATTTTTTGTTTCATTAGAAAAACTATAATAATTAGGTTTTTCATCTATAAAAATTTGATGATCAAAATTGAGCTCTGGCTCATTAAAAATTTCTGAAGAAACCATATGTTGTTGAGTTTCTTTTAGTCGATAAAAAAGGTTGGTTCCACATTTTTTACAAAACACTCGTTCTGCCCAGTCTGAAGAATTATAGATACCAAGACTATCTTCACCTTCAATTTTTACCTCTGTACCACAATCAACAGCTAAAAATGGTCCCGCACTCCATTTCCTACACATACCACAGTGGCAAACACCTAAATCTGTATTCATTGCAGAAGCTTTCACAGTTACACTTCCACATAAGCAAGAACCTTTTGCTGGTTTAGTCTTTTCCATATATATCTCCTTTTTTGTTTAAATATTAATTTAGTGTGATCAAAATACAACTCAAAAGTTCCCAAGCCTTTTCTGTGTCAATAAATCCTATAATTTCATATAGCTTTCAATTTCTTTTACTGACTCCTCAACTGATTTACCTTCTGTATAGACAACGTGCTTAGCCAACTTATAATTTGATTCATGAAAAATAAAATCTCTATTTGCTTCAATTTCAGAAGCCTCAAGTTCTCTTTTGCAGCGCTTTTTTAACCTATCGCAACAAATTCTCAATGATTCCTCTTTATCTTCACAGGGAAGTAATAAAATTACGTTTGCAAAGGTCTTTAAGGCCTCACTAACTTCTTGAAAATGAGTTTCATCTGAATAAAAAGAATGGCCAGCACCAAAATCTATTATTGAGTTCTTAAACTCTTCAACAATCCTTTTTACGGCTTTAACTTCAAATGGCTTCCAGTAGATTATTTTTTCACTGAAAGATTCTATATTTTGTTCTTTTACAAAATCATATCCATCTTTCAAATAATAGTACCACCTTACTCTATCCATGGGGACTCGTGGAATGCCGGTACTCACAGATAACTCATTTGCTATTGTGCTCTTTCCAGCACACATTGGCCCGATTAAAATTACGGTATTATTGTCCATTTATACTTCCTCATATGCAAACATCTCTATTTTCATTATAATAAAAATTAAAGCTACTTGTAATCAATTAAACTTCCAAGCTAAATATAAAAATTTAAGAGAATTCTATTTTCTCCATCGTGCAAACTGATGGCATTGGTCTCACAATTTTTTGTCTCCATCGTGAATATATAAGTGGATCAGTTATGGCGTCCATCTTTATCGATTTTCATGTTCATCATGTTTGGAATACAACAAAAATTTGACATGAGTTTTCTGCCCAGGTAAAATGTATAAATAGCAGAGAGAAATGACATGGCTAAGACTAAAAATGAAATTCCAAAATCTAGAAAATCATACTTACTCAAGATGGCTGCAAAGATGTTGGTACAACAAGGCAAAAAGTACATGAATAATAAACCTGAGTCACGGTTGACTGCTTTAGTTGAGCAAGCAGATACCTTGGTTAATCATGTGGGACGACTTAAAGGGGCTGCAATGAAAGCCGTACAGACAATCTCTGTTGAGGGTTATGATTTTTTACCTCCCGAGGTTATCCAGGTTTTAGAAAAACTTCAATCACAAGCCCCACCCATTGATAGCCAAGTGCTCATTGAGCAAATAAAATCAGAACTCGGTGAAGAAAAGTTCAAATTGTTAGACAATATACATGCCGAACCCATGGCCTCAGCCAGCATTGGCCAAGTATATGAAGCCACATACAAGTGGTGCAAAGTTGTAATTAAAGTACAGTATCCAGGAGTGGCCGAAAGTGTGGATGGAGATATTGATACCTTAAAGAATCTGTTAAAAGCTTTCTTTACTGTCACTCAAAAAAAAATAAAGTTCGATGCTATAATGGAGGAAGCTCGAAGAGTTTTAAAACTAGAAACAGATTATCTGCACGAACAAAAATCACTCATTAAATATAAAGAGCTTTTTAATGGATCTGAATATATTATCCCTGATGTTTTTCCAGAATTAACTACCTCCAAAGTCATTGTAATGTCAAAAGAGGAAGGTCATGAGTATACGAGTTGGCTAAAAACAAATCCAAGTGATGAGCAAAAAAAACGTGTGGCCGATCAACTATTGATGCTTTATATAAAGGAATTCTTCGAAAACCAACTGGTGCAAACAGATCCAAACCCAGCAAATTTTTTAATAAATGGTCAGGGACAAATGATTCTACTGGATTTCGGCGCTACAATGGAGTTTGATCTCAATTTTGTAAAAGATTATCAAATTTTGATTAGAAAAGTATTCTCACTGGACCGAGTGTCCATTTTAAAGCAAGTCTTTGATCTTAATTTTCTTGATCCAAGAGAAAGTGACGAAGCTCAAAAGTCCTTTGTTGATTTTTTAATTCTTTCCGTGACTCCTTTTGATCCCAAGCAACAACCTTTTAATTTTTCAAATAATGAATACAGTCAGTTAATTAGAACTAAAGCTATGGAGTTTAGTCGTCTGCTAAAATACTCTGCACCTCCAAAGAACCTTATTTTTTTACATCGCAAATTGGGTGGTATTTTTATGCTACTTAAAAGGCTTAATATTAAAACTGACCTTACTGAGTTTCGTAATCTAATTATTGAAAATAATTATTATTAAAATACTGAAAAATAAGTTAAAAAAATATAAGCCTTATCTAAAATTAAGTTTTTTCACTTACAAATATCCTTGAAACCATCAATGTATTCTTGAAGTGATCCTAAGCCCACCTCCTTACGGCGGATATCCACATTCATAGGTTCTTCTATTTCGTGAGGCACCCATTTACCGGGACCAACGCAGTAACCTTGTGTTCCATATCTTTGAAGCATTCTTTTTAAGGGATCATTAGAGGCAGACGCCACACGATCAAAAAGATAAGCGTAATTTGATAGACTTGTTTCTCCCACTTTCCGCAATTTACCTAATATTTCTAAAACATGTTTTTGAAACTCTGTATCCAAGTCGGCATGCTGTACCAAGAGCCAAGCGTTGCCGTCGGCTATTTTGCCAAATTCAGAAATAGTGAACCATTCATATTTATTAAGGAGCATTCTCAAATCAGCCGTGTTTGGTTTGTCCATAGCTTCAAATCTTGGGCTAAACTCAGAGGAAAAATACTCTGTCTCATTTTTCGAATACTTTGTATTATGAGGCGTATCTAAGTAGCGCCTCATATACTGCTCAATCTCAACCATAAATGCCAACTTCTTTTTGACCCATGATTTATCATTTATATCTTTTGGGATCTTGGCAAACTCCATGCGACGCTGAGCTATATGATCGTCATATGTTTTCAAATCACGCTTTACACGCTTAAAGTTGTTTTTTTTAGAGACTTTCCATAATGAAACGACCTGAGGGTCTATTTTCAAAGGGCGTTGGCTCGGGTTAGTAATGTTTTTACCAAGTGGAAATGATGCAAACTTCAAACTTTCTTCGGCTTTAAAATTGAAAATATCGAAAAGCTCAATATTTTTATCTGGTGGAACAAAACCCACACAGTTGGGTTGACCTAAAATATCTCTTGGAATGTTCAATGCCCAATCGTCAAAATTACAAATCTTATTTTTGTTGTAATGAGCGACAACTTCATGCTTTAAAAGAGTCAAAGTTAATTGTTGTGGGATATAATTAAATTCAATTCCTGCACCATAAGACTGACCTACTTCAAAACTTCCTTCAAACTTGGCGTTGACTGTTTTAATTCCACAACCAGGGCGTGCATAGAAACTCCCAAAAGCCCGGTACACATTCTGCTCAAACTCAACTGTTGAAATCAGTGCATGCCGACCAAACTGATTACAATTCGTAGTCCATTTCCCTTCCAGTATATGTGCACAAGCAGTAGTAGATAATAGGCTAATTGCCAAGATTAGTGAATTAAGCATATTGATTCCTCTATTTTGAGAAGACTAATATCGCTAATTATTAAATGAGGCAATGAAGTAACTCTAACTTAAACCTAAGTATTTGAATTTACGTCTGCAGAATACTTTTTCCTGCACATATAGGTCCGATTAATATCACTGTACTTTTACTCACTTCCACCACCCAATTGAGCTCAAGAGACCTTGTTTTAGCCACCTAAAGTAGTCTAAAAATTCTAAGTTAACCCCATTTAGGCTATTATAATACCCTAAATAGAATAACCCTAGACTATAGTAACACAATAAAAAGGATAGTTTAATAGTCCATCAATTGAGTTTTCCACCAGAATAGGATAATATAATAGTCTATGTATAAAAGTATATCATTAGAAATTTTTGTAGAAAACACTTGGAGTGACTTAGGAGAAGTGGAAATTCTAGAGTCTCAGGTGAATGATGGATACAAAGCCAAGGGCAATTTTCAATACGATCTTGAATATCTAGATAAACACGAATCTCAGCTTTTTACCAATGGCATTTATGCAGCAAGCGTTCGTTATCCACTAAATTTTGGGTATATCTCCGAAGAGTCTTGGCCAGCCTTTCTATTAGATCTTCTACCAACTGGGGCGGCGAGAATAAATTGGTTACGCAGGCTGGATCTGAAAGACGGACCGACTGCTGACTTTGAACTTCTTGCTAAGGGGGCCATTAATCCACCCGGTAATATTAGAGTTAAGTTTGAGGGAGATCTGTTTAGCAAGCTTGGGAATCACCCAGGATTTGATTATAAAGAAGTGACTGGGCGAGGAGTGGATTTTATTGAATATGCTGAAAATCTTGGAGCGGTTGTGTCTGGTACAAGTGGGGCACAGGGAGTGGCACCAAAGTTTTTATTATCGGAAGACGTGCTCGGGAACTGGCATGGTGATGGAGCCATTGCTGACAAGACTGTGAAAAAAAACTGGTTAGTTAAGTTTCCTCGAGGGAAAAAAAAACGTGATTATCAAATATTAAAATCTGAAGGAATTTACTATGAGGTTGCTCGAGACCTTGGCATTAAAGTTTGTGGACCACTTAAATGGGACAACGATACATTATTTATACCTAGGTTTGATCGTGAAAAAGATAAAAATGGAAATCTTATCCGTAAAGGACTGGAGAGTCTAATTTCTGCTATGGGTATTAGTGAGTATGGGGTATCAAAAAAAAATGAAGACTACCTAACCGTGCTCCACAAGTACTGCTCTGACCCGAGTAGGGATATTAAAGAATTTGTTTTTAGAGACTTTCTCAATGTAATAATGGGAAATACTGATAATCACGGAAGAAATACAGCATTGTTGAAGTCAGAAAACAAAATTGAGATTTCGCCACTTTTTGATTTTGCACCCATGGTTTTAGACGATACAGGTATCCCTAGAGCTACAAAATGGAAGAATGAAACTTCTCATATTCCTAATTTTCAAAGTATTCACCAAGCATTAAGATCAGTGGATCTGTCAGAAGACGAAATTATTCTATTTTTAAAGGAATCTTTTGAAAAGTTGGAAGGTATCCGGGAGCGATTAAAAAATAAAGGGATGGAAGAAGATATATTAGACTTTGTAACACGAAAGTATGATGACTTTATGACACACTATCAAACATATTTGAGTAGTTTATGAAACCAAATATTGTATTGAAAAAAAAATGGAGAGCTCAATTAAATCAAGGGGTGAAGGATGGTAGCATCGATCTTCCTGATGCTTTGAAGCTATTAAGAAAAATAATAGGAAAGAGCCAGTTAGAGTATTCGCAGTTGGTTGGGGTAAGTAAAAAAGTGATTAGTGATTTTGAAGTTAAAAAAGGAAACCCTACTGTAGTGACGTTAAATAAAATTTTTGCTCCTATTGGTCTCCAAGTTGGCCTGGTTAGCAAAAGGCGTTAAGTGATAATCTGAACTTAGCTAAACCACAATAAAAAAAATCTACGATTGTTGAACCTCAGCATTTTTCACATGCAAAAAATGAAAATGTTTTTCATATTGGGTGATTAAATCCACTACAATCTGTTCCTTACTATAGCCATAAACATCATAGTCCTGTCCGCCACTTGATAAAAAGACTTCAGCTCGCACATAAGTGTTTTTATCATCCTGAGCATACTCAGGTACTTCAAAAGTTCGAAGTCTAATGTTATAGAGGAAATCCTCAACCTCTCCATTTTTAATATTTAATGCTACGGACTTGTCTGCCTTCTCAGTGAGCTCCACATCAAGGTCTCTATCAATCATTTCATCTCGAACTTCATTAAGAGCTGGTCGGACCACCTCTTTAAGAAATCTTTTTGCATCCTTTTGTGCTGGATGGCTGGTTAACATTTCTAGCCTGTCCTTCCAATCTGAGGATGCCTGGGAGTATTGAACAACAGTGTTGTGGTTTTGTACGGCATGCATCAGTTGATAATCTGTGCGTAAGGTTTTAATAAAACCATAAAGACCTGCTGCTATAAGTATTATAATCGGGATTGATGTGACGATAGTCATTGTTTGTAAAGCATCTAATCCCCCAGCTAATAAAAGAACGGCTGCTACAACCCCTTCAGTTACAGCCCAAAAAATCCTCTGCCATAGAGGAGGGTCTTGTTGGCCACCAGAGGCAAGAGTGTCGATAACAAGGGATCCACTGTCTGAAGAGCTAACAAAAAATGTGACCACCAAAGTGAGTCCTAGAATTGAAAGCGCATTGCTCATGGGTAAATATTCAAAGAATTTAAATAAAGCCGTGGACACATCCGCATTAACAGCTGCTGATAATTCTGTGGCATTTTGCTTTAGTATGAGGTTAATCCCTGAGTTTCCAAAAACAGTCATCCAAAGAAAAGTAAACCCAGTTGGGAGAAAAAGAACTCCAATCATAAACTCACGAATAGTTCGTCCTTTAGAAATTCTTGCGATAAACATACCCACAAAAGGCGCCCAAGATATCCACCAAGCCCAATAAAGCAAAGTCCAGCCACCAATCCAAGCTTCTTTTTTCTCATAGGCATAAAGGTTAAAAGTTTTATAAACAACATCAGAAAAGTAAGCCCCAGTATTTTGTACAAATGCTTGAAGAAGGTCCACTGTATTTCCCAATAACAAAACAGCAAACATAAGGATCGCAGCCAATATCACATTAATATTGGAAAGCTTTTTAATCCCGCCATCTAAGCCCAAAACAACAGAGGTGGTTGCCAGAGCGGTGATACCTAATATGAGAAAAACTTGAATCAATGTACTTTGCTCTACACCAAATAGAAAATTTAACCCTGCATTAACCTGAATAACTCCTAATCCTAATGATGCTGCCACGCCAAACATTGTTCCAATAATTGCAAAGACATCTATGACATCCCCTGCCCTACCATGAATTTTATCACCTAATAATGGGTACAAAAGAGATCTAGGTAAAAGTGGCAAATCTTTACGATAACAAGAATAGGCTAACATCACAGCAAGAATGGCATAAATAGCCCAGGCGTGAAGCCCCCAATGAAAAAAAGTGATTTTCATTGCTTCCCGAGCACTCTCAACGGTCCCACCTGTTCCTACTGGAGGTGAAGCAAAGTGCATTAGTGGCTCGGCCACTCCCCAAAACATGAGACCAATACCCATACCTGCAGAAAATAGCATGGCAAACCACGAATGATTTTTAAATTCAGGTTCAGAGTGATCTGGTCCTAATTTAATATCACCCATGCGACTGACAATGAGCCAGAATGAAGAAAAAAGAACTGTCCCAACTGTTAAAATATAAACCCATGCGGTTTTCACCACTAGCCAGGCTTGTATAGATTTAAAAAAGCCGCCAATAATTGTGGGCCAGATAGAAGCTACTACCGTTAGAAGAAGAATAAAAAAGAAAGAGCCATAGAATACAGATTTATTGATGTTTGAATTCTTCATTTTATTTTCCAATTTTGTTTGAGAAAGAAGTTGCTCAAACATAATTCATTGTTTTTACTATATGGATACTCATTTGTCCAAGCTTAGTCCTAGAAGATATATATGTGGATTTTTTACATGGTTAGACTATACGACGTTCTATAAAATAGCCGTGTAAAATAGGACTTGGCACTTAATACTACATAAGGCCATACCTCAAATACTTCAGCAGAAATTCTCTTCTTTCATGGGTATAAATAAATTATTCTAAACTAGATGTTGAAGTTCGGAGTAGGCTTTTGTGTAAACAGGTTTTTTAAAATCGATTACTTCAGATAATATAACCTCAATACTTACCCAGCGATAAAAACCAAAGTCATCCGTTGATACAATACTCTTCTTTTCTGCGTCTGAAATTTTTATCAAAAAATAGGTTTGCGCCTGCCCTATATAAGGTGAACCTCTGTTTGGTTCATCAAGATGCCACCTATAGCAAATGGGATTTTTATCTTACCTAAAATTTTATATGAATCTAGTCCAATTTCCTCTTTCAACTCTCTAGATAGTGCCTCCTCTAATGATTCTCCCTCTTCAATGCCTCCTTGAGGTACCTGAAAGCCTTTAGTTCATAACTCCACATCATTACGATGACAAAAAAGGAACTTATTTTTACTATCCATCACAAAGGCAGCTATGTTACTTCGATATTCTGGTTTCTGATGCTCATTACTAATCATTTTGTTTGACCTTTAAATACTAATTTCAATTATAAAATTATTTAAAAAAATACAATGCTGTATGTTTGCGTTGGTTTTATGAATTTGAACCCCATTAAAACCACTCTCCTTAACCATTTTTGCAGCAGAAGTAAGTGTGGAAACAGCTCGTCCAAGAATAAATGATCGTAGATTTTCACGTTAAGCTGCTTAACCTGTTAACACATTCGATTTTAATTACTATTTTAGTAAAACAAAATCAGCAGAATATTAGTGAAAAAGTATCTTTAATACCATCAATTTGAAATTTTAACTCGCTTTTTTCAAAAGCTTTTTCACAGGATCCCTATTTGATAATGTGGAGTCGAGGGCTTCTATTAACTCTTTGATCCCTATTGGTTTTTGTAAAGATTTGGTGAGAATCGACAGATCAAAATTTTCACTGAATTCATTTTCATTATAACCACTCATAATGACTATAGGTACATTTGGGTTCAACTTATTTATTTCAATAGCCGCCTCTTGACCACTCAGTCTAGGCATACTGAGATCCATCAATATACAGTCAAATGAGTCAGGAGATTTCTTAAATAAATCAACGGCTTCTTGGCCGTCCATAGCTGAAACAACTTCATAACCATAATAATCTAGACTATCTGATAAGACTAGTAAAAGATCCTCTTCATCATCGGCCAAAAGAATTCGTTTGTTAATATTAGTTTTGTTTTGCAAATCAGAAGTATCAACAATATTGATAACATTTGAATTTGACTCATTTTCTAGAATTGGTAACAAAACTGTAAAGGTCGTCCCCTTATTCAATTCACTTTCAAGGGAAATAAGCCCTCCATGCATTTTAATAATTCCTTTTACAGCAGATAATCCCAAACCACGTCCCGTCACTTTTGTGGTATAGAATGGATCAAAAATTCGATCTTTGATAGATTCACTTATACCAGTGCCGTTGTCCGAAACAGTGAGGCAAGCGTATGTGCCAGCAGGCAGGTCATCTTCTGGAGATAATTTTTTTAAAGTGTCCGTATTAAAATCTTCAATTTTAGAAGAAACAACAATTCGCCCCTCTTTATTCTTAACAGCTTGAGCTGCATTGGTAACAAGATTCATGATCACTTGGAGTAATTGATTCTCATCACCATTTACAAAAATTGGTTTTTCCTCTAATTCAAAATCCAGTGTAGTTTTTTTAGAAAGAGCCGCTAGAACCAGGCTATCCAATTCAGAAATCAACTTTCCTATTTCTGTTTTCTTGGTGGCCACCGCTCCACGGCCAGCATATGACAGCATTTGATTGCTAAAAGCTCCGGCACGATGACTGGCAGTAATTACATTTTTCAACCTCAATTCAATTTTTAATTTTTCTGCATTATCTGGAATTTTATCTAACATAATTAATGATAATTCCACATTTCCTAAAATCGTAGCTAACACATTATTAAAATCATGCGCAACTCCTCCTGCAAGGACCCCAAGAGCTTCCATTTTAGCAGCCTGTCTTAACTGATCTTCTAGCTCTAAGGCTTCATTATGCTTTTTTTGAAGAGCCTCTTCGGCCCGTCCTCGTTCAACCGCTAGACCTGTCATTGCAGTTATTGCTTTAAGCTGTCCTAGTTGTTCAAACGTAGGTGTTTGTGATTTTGGTGAATAAAGTGCTAATGCACCCAATACGTTACCACTTTTACTTGTGAAAGGGTGTGACCAACAGGAATTCACACCAGCTTGTTTTGCAAGTTCTGCAAATGGTACCCATAAGGGATCATTTTGAATGTCACATACTATAACAGGAACATTCCAATATATTGCTGTCCCACAAGAGCCAACTGTAGGACCTATGGCAAAACCATCAATGGCATTATTATAAGCATCAGGAAGGCTTGGTCCGGCACCTTTCACAAAGTGTCCGTCCTCTACAAGTAAAATTGAACACTTGTATCCTGGATTCTGTTCTTCTACGATGTGAGCTATCTCATGAAGTGTGCTTTTGACATTTGCTTCTCTAGAAAAATCATCGAAATATTTTGGGCGATTGTGCTTCTTAATGAAACGGGCCAAAACAATACAGTCATCATGCTTTTTTGAAATACGTACATTTAGCTCTAATGTATCTTCCCCTTTAGTTAAATGACGGACAGTACAACTTTCGATTTTCCCTTCAAGCAAGTCATTAAACAAAAACTGGTCCTCTGGGGCAATCCAATCTATAAAAGATTTTTTAGCTAATTCCTCTGGTGCAATTCCCACCTTGTCTGAGAAAGATGCGTTGGAACGTACAAAACCACCGGCTTTTGTAGTTCGAATCAAAAATGGTTGATCTGTAAATTCAGCCATACATTTTCCTTAAAACAGTTCAGTTTGACACATAAAATAGAGTACATTTCCATTAGTTTATGGATAAAGATCGGAACTTTTGGAGGAGAACTTGAACATTATAGTTATGAATTTTATTAAGTTTGAGGTAAGATGGACCAATATCATAATAAAAATTTAAAAAATGTATTAAGAAGATGTCTCAATATAAAAAATTAGCTTCAATACCTTACTACACCTTAATAATTTCATTTCCCCTCAGTGCCAATATCAGCGAGGGATTTTCTGCTTCTTTTTATTGAGCCATCAATATGATTTTTTTTTGATTTATGTCCCTTTTTGAAGTGGTAGGCACAGTTCTTCGAACATGTTTTTACTGATGGTATTTCAGATTCCTTAGCCAAGCAAGTCTGGCACACATACTCATCCGTGCGACACTGGATGCACTCAATAAGTTGATCGCCTGGATTCCCGCAGTGTGGGCAGAGTTGATATTTTTGAGATGGCTTCAGGTTTTGATCCAAGCCAACACGATGGTCAAAAACAAAACATTCACCATCGTATTGATCATTAGGAAACTCTTTCAAATAGTTTAATATCCCACCGTCCAGCTGGTGAACATTTTTATATCCTTGTTGATCTAATTCTAAAATAGCTTTTTCGCAGCGAATTCCGCCAGTGCAAAATATTAAAATTTCTTGGTCTTTTTTAATTTCGGAATTCTTCACAAAAGGACCAAATTGTTGGAAGTCACTAATTTTTGGATCTATGGCATTTTTAAATGTACCCATTTCTGTCTCATAAAAATTACGAGTATCTAAGACCACAACATCTTCTTTTTTTAGATATTCATTCCATTGAGCTGGAGACAAGTGATGGTTTTTTTCACTTTTTGGTACGAGACTCTGATCTCCAATAGTCACTATTTCAGATCGAATTTTTACTTTCCACCGACGAAAAACATGCTCTTCTGCCCAAGAATCCTTAAAGGTCAGATCGTTTAAGTTTAAGATTTTAAGCAAAAATGATTTAAACTCATTCACATTCTCTTCATAGCCAGACAGGGTTGAATTCACCCCTTCCACTCCTAGTAAAAGTAAACCACGAAGGTTGAGCTCTTCGCCCTTTTTAACAAGAGCTTTTTGTATGGGTTCTAGATCAGATTCAGGCAGAGCAAAGAATCTATAAAAAGCAGACACAACATATTTATTTTTTGAATTCACAACTGCACACTCCTAAGTGCATACGTGTAATCAATTATGCGCACCCCGTCAATAGAATTGAACGTACAGCTACAAGCTGCTCTGGGAGAACGACACATAATTTAAGTAATTTTAAATAATGAATTTTGTGAGCATGAATAAGTATGTGCTTTGTTAAATTTATTAAGGATTAGCCTCATATGTTCCCGAATAATTTCCACAGTTGGTATTGGCGTCAGTATCATTCCATGAGCCACCAGATGTATAGTAAATCACCGCATCAGTTAAAGTACAGTAACCCACAGGACTTGTAGCATCACAGTCATTATTTACTCCTACCAAAAAACTTCTAGATGAAGATGAATAGTCTCCATAGAAAGTAATGCAACTATCACTACCATCAGTACCATCAACGTTATCGTTAAACTCTATACAGATATTTTTATCATCCAACTTACAATAGCCACCTGTATTGCTAATATTAGCATTTAAATTATCAGCATCCTTTTCACACCCAACAATACTAACTAATGTTAAGAGGAGTGAAAAAATAATAGTTGGTTTAATCAAATTCATCAACAATCTCCTATAATATACTTAATATGATTTCCTACTTATCATAGATACAATTTTTTAAGGCGTCATTGAGATATTACAATAAACCAGCTTTTCATAATCAAGCTTTACCTTAGTTTGTATAAATAGAATATTTCTTAAACAAACAGGTTAATATTCGGATTCTTTAATACGCTTTCTAAGATATCAGTGCTCGTAATTATTCCTATTAGCATTCTATTTTTATCAAGAATAGGAATCGAATTAATCTTATGGTCAAGCATTGCTCGTGCAATTTCATGTAAAAGTGTATGGGCTTCGGCGGCAATAATATCCACGGTCATGATTTCCTGTAAATTCGCAGTAGGATGACATAGAGCTATGTTGCGATCTGATAACATTCCCACGATATTTCCAGTGTTATTAATCACAGGAAGATGGCGAATATTATGTCGGGTCAGTAACACTTTAGCTTGCTCCAAATCAGATTTTTCTTCCAGAGTAATGGCTGGCTTAGACATTAAATCATAGGCACGGGTGGCTTTAGTAGAGTTCTGTGTAGGGGCCTGAGCAGATGCCTTGTACTTTAGACTCACATTTGTTTTCTCAATAGTACTCAGGGTTTTTTGAAACTCCTCCGGGTGATCAAAATCTCTTTGGATGGGAAGAACTTTTTTAGAGTGGTTTATGCGCTCAACTAATGGGGTACTGACTTCAGCCCGAGCATAAGGTTCAAAATCCACTCCATTAATTGATACCAAAAGTCCCAACTCAAATAGCTCCTAAGTAAAACAAATCTCAGGTATTATTTTTACTATACTTAAACGCAACTGTCCAAGTTATTTGCCCAAGAATCATACTAGTAAGAAGTGTTTTTGTCTCACCCAACTCAGCTGTCCACTCTCTCGTATTGGGCTTCAATAACATCTTGACCACGGTATTTACGTACTTTTTTTCGAATATAAACCTTCTCACTGGACTCTCCAGATAGGCAAACCAGCCAAGCAATAATCACCAAAATTGGGTTTTCATTCCAATAGCTAAGAGTAGCTAATACCGCCACTAGCCACCTTGGTACAAAAATAAACCCAAGCCACCAAAAAATTCCACCAAATGCCACACTACTAAAGAGCAATGTCAATCTGGGGAACAGACTCACAAAAAACAGAAAAAACAATCCTCTTTTATCCCAAAAATTATTGTGCCCCATCTCCATTCCAAAAAAATGAAATAACAATGTGCTGGCACCAACAATGGCTAAGCTTATTAAAAGTGAATATAAAAATATTTTTCTCATGAGATGGGTGCTCCTTTTTTTCACTGACTTAATTCTTTCGATAACTACGAAGTACTACTTTCCATAAAAAAAGTCACTCCGTTGCTCATCAAAATCCCTAAGAAAAGGATCCCTATCTGGCCTTACTAACTTAGCTTCAGCTTCAAATAAAAAAAGCCATTAGACTTTTATAAGTTATTGATATAAATATTCTATTTCCTAATTTAATAAATGGCGTTACTTACCCTATTTTAGGGTATTTTTAAAATGAGAAATGAATGAAAGATCCCTTAGAAGGCAAGACATTAGAATATATTGTAACTCAATTAGTAGAGTTCTATGGATTTGAAGAACTGAGTCAACACATTGATATTAACTGCTTTCGTAGCAATCCTAGCATTAAATCGAGTTTAAAATTTCTCAGAAAAACACCATGGGCACGTACAAAGGTGGAAAAACTGTATCTTAGCATTATGGATCAAATTGATTAAAATGCTTTTGGCAAGCTAAATTTTAAGCCTTGCATAAGTAGTTAAAGTTAATTGAATAACATATTCTTCACACGAATTGCTTTATTTTTATAGTGTAAATCTTTATATTAGTTTAAATATGAATAGCCAAGTTTAATTAAATTTAACTACAATAGCATACAAACTTATAAAAGGAGTCTAAAATGGCTGAAGAAAAAGGGTTAAAAAAACCAGTAAAATTACAATCTGAACTTGCGAGTATGTTAGGGGCCGATGAGCTGCCTCGAACTGAAATTACAAAAAAATTGTGGGAATACATTAAAAAAAATGGACTACAAACAAAGACTGAGAATGGAAGTCCAGAAAATGGTGGAAAATTTATAGTGGCTGACAGTACTCTTTTACCTATTTTTAGAAAAACCAAATCTACTAGTAAATCAGGAAATTTAACTGATCTTACTAATATGAAAGAAGGAGAAACCATCAACATGATGCAGATGGCTGCCGTAGTTGGGGCAAATATTAAGTCATAAGAGAACCTCAACCAAGAAGAAATTGGGGAAGACCACAGAAAAAAACTCTTCCCCAAACTATTACTTGTTAAATATTCATAGAATTCAAAAAGCAGTAGTATCTAAGGTGTTTAATTATACTTGGGGTCAATCCCTAACTACTACTCAAATCTTGCAAGAGAGGCGGAGGCGGATAAAGTCTGTAGCTATTTTATATTCACTACAAAATTGTCCCTTTGCCATGCGAGCGCGGATGGCATTATTGATGGCAAAGCAAGATGTCCTGCTTAGAGCGATTGTAACCAAAGATAAACCTAAAGAGATGCTAAAAATTTCCCCTAAGGGTACTGTTCCAATTCTCGTACTCGTTGACGGCAGGCTCATAGATGAAAGCTTAGAAATAATGACTTGGGCATTACAAAAAAGTGATCCTGAAGATTTGCTATATAGAAAAGAACCTCACTTGTATCCACAGATGCTAAGTTTAATTAGTGTTTGTGACAGTGGATTTCGAACAAACCTAAGTGCTTATAAATATGGAAATAGATATCATCAGCCCAATGAAATTGAGCTACGAAGCTCCTGTGAAGTATTCATTAAACAGTTAGAGCGTCTCTTGCAAAATAATAACTTTCTTTTTGGGGATAAACTAAGCATAGCTGATCTAGCAATACTGCCTAATGTTCGTCAGTTTATGAATGTAGATAAAAAATGGTTTCGTGGTGCGTACTACCCATATTTAACCAATTGGCTAGGAAACTTAATGCAAAGCCTTCTGTTCAGCAAAGCCATGCGTAAATATCCACTGTGGAATGATAATCATGAGGAGTTTTTACTGAATTGGGACTAAAGAAGTTAAACTTAAGAATTTAAACAATGCTAACGATTTAATATAAAAGGTGACCTATGAAAACTATTGGACAAAAAGAATTCATAGTATTAATGGCCATGCTCATGTCTTTTGTTGCCTTGGCTATTGATGCTATGTTACCGGCATTAGGTCAAATCGGCATTAGTTTAAACGTACAAAATAACAATGATATCCAACTTATAATCTCCTCTATTTTTTTAGGAATGGGATTTGGACTGATGATATTTGGCCCTCTATCTGACTCCTATGGTAGAAAACCCGCTATCTACGGTGGAATAATTATATTTATATTTGGTTGTATAATTTCATATTATTCCCAGACTTTTGAAGTCATGCTATTAGGTAGGGCCTTTCAAGGTTTAGGCGCTGCTTCTTCACGTGTGATCACATTAGCTATGATACGTGATAAATATGAAGGCAATGCTATGGCCAAGATTATGAGTTTAATTATGATTATATTCATCTTGGTTCCAGCCATTGCACCATCCATAGGACAGGCCATTCTTATATTCGGTGAGTGGAGGTACATATTTGGTTTTATGGGAAGTCTCGCGGCAATAGGCTTAGCTTGGTTTTTTGTAAGACAACCAGAAACCTTAAAACCAGAGTATAGGCAACCTTTTAGATTTAGTAATATATTAATTGGCATAAAGGAAACGGTAAAAAACAAAACCGCAAGAAGTTTTACCATTTCATCAGGACTAATTTTTAGTTCGTTTGTTGGATATTTATCTTCTTCTCAACAAATCCTTCAAGTGCAATATGGTTTAGGAGATATGTTTTCAATATATTTTGGGGTCTTAGCCTTATCCATTGGAATGGCTTCATTTGCAAATTCTAGATGGGTAATGAAATATGGAATGCTGAACCTATGCATAAGAAGCCTTAAAGTCTTATCTAGTGCTGCCTTTATATTTATTATGGTTACTTACTTTTTTAAAGGCCATCCGCCATTACCTATGCTGATGAGTTACTTGATGATAACATTTTTCTGTCTTGGATTATTGTTTGGTAACTTCAATGCTCTGGCAGTTCAACCCCTAGGGCACATTGCCGGAGTTGCAAATTCTGTAATTAGTTCATCGCAAACACTCATCTCTGTCATTTTGGGTGGAACCGTAGGCTTTTTTTATAATGGTACAGTTTTTCCAATGATAATTGGATTTTTAATATTTGGATTATGTTCCCTGTACTTAACTGTTCGAATTAGCAAAGCACAAAAAGCAATCGAACGGGCTAAGTCATAAAACTACTTCTACTAAAATGCATGGCACTTTTTAATTTTATGGTTTTATTAATCCTTGCTATTTAAAAATAATAAAAGTTAACTATTCTTGTATAGTTAGAAAAACTAATTGAGTTGGAGAAAAGTTATGTCTGAGTTGTGGAAAAAATGCAGTATATGTAAAAACGAGATTACATTACAAGGCAAGTATTATGAGTGCAGTGTTTCTACATGCAATGGAAAGCGAACAGGCCTGGTATTTTGTTCTGTGCCATGCTTTGATGTTCATGTTCCTGGTGCTCGACATAGAGATGCTGCTGCTTTAGAGTGTTTTGCGCCATCTACATCACCTGTTCAAGACACTAATACTGACAACACAGGTGGGCAGCGCAGAATAATAACTGCAAATGTACAAAAACCTGTTCAAGCCAAAAAAGGTGAGACCTCTAGAGATATCCTTATTGTGGTTTCTAAACTAAAAAAATATGTTCAAGATAGTGCTGGAATGAACACCTCTCAATCAGTGGCAGATGTTCTATCAGACCGAGTGAGACAATTGTGTGATAAAGCTGTGGAAGAAGCCACATTGGATGGGCGTAAAACTCTTATGGACCGTGATTTTAAATAAAAATTATTAATCCCTTGATTCCTGGCCACGCTTGTTTACAAAGGGTAACTCTATTTATTTGCACTGGCAAATTGAACTCGAGTCCGTATCAAACACCCACTGTGGTGGGGCATCCTTCTTACTACAGCTAACCCAAGCACAATATGTAACGTTGTATTGACAGTTAAGCCGAGGCCAATTACAAACCACTTATGGCTATTTTTATTAGATATCTTGCAATTGCTTATTTAGTCTATTGGATTTACCGCCGACTTAGCCGTTTACTCTTCCAACAAGCCCATCGTCAGCAGAGTGCCCCCCAGCAAGGGCCGAGAACGGCAATGTCCGCCCATAATATCTTAGGAATAAGGCCCGGGGCCAATGCTGATGAAATTAAGGCCGCCTACAAACATAAAATATCTGAGTATCACCCAGATAAGGTGGCACATTTAGGAGATGAACTTCAAACATTAGCTAAGCTGAAATCCAAAGAGATAAATCAAGCTTATAAAGAGCTTACTTAAGTAATAAAATAATCAAGTTCCTTTAACTTAATTTTATACTGTGATTAAATAAGTACCGCGATGTAGCTACGTTTCGAACCTGGCCCCTTCTACTGGAGTAACTCTTGATCATAGACGAAAAAGTAAAAAAATGTATATACGATTACTTAGAGAAACAACATGGACTTTCTTTCCGTCAACTTGAACCCTACTTTTTCTCTTTTGGTCAAAATAAAGAACTGATTATACTTCAGACACCCTATGTAATCCGGGAGGAAGGACAGTCCATCGTGTTGCGTTGGGAGATCTCTCTTACAGGCTCACTAAAGATTGAGTCTGTAAGAGTGGTAGATTTAGGCGAAAATAAATTAAATTTTTTTGATTTGTCAGCCATGATACCTAGTAATGATTATGAGGCAGTTAAAAATAAAATTGTGGAAGTAATGAATAAAAATAGCCTTATCTTGATGGAACCTATTAGTGATTTTGACTCTTTACTTAATTTATTTTTAGTCGAAATTATTTTACAAGAAAATGGAACCAGAGTAATACTTAGAAGCAAATCTACCTGTGTAAAAGAGGTGGATTTTTTCTATAGCAACAACAACGCTTCTGAGTTAATTATCAATTTACCCAATCATGGGCCAGACTGAATTCAACATTCCTCTACAACTCTTGGTTGTCATTAGGGTGTCTCTTCAAATAATAAATTGTATAAATTTAGGTTAAATGGTGGAAGATACGGGGAAATAGAACAATTAGAAGAGGTTTATAACAAGGACACCACTTTCAGTAATAGCTTCTGCTGATGGGAGTACTCGCACCCATCTTCAATTGCCCACCCGATACTCAAACAAAGGTGAATAAAAGCAAATCCTATAATTCTATCTAAAGGCAGATTTAATTCTATAGAAAACCTTTTAGCCCTTCTCTTAAACATTTCAATATCTTGCGATATCTCAGGGTAGCCCCATGGATTTTTAAGAGTAGTACCTAACTCATATGATGGATCACCAATCACTCCTTTAGGGTCAAAGCAAACATATTCACCTTCCGAATTTTTCAAGACGTTTTCATGATGAAGGTCGCCATGCAATAAAACTTCATCCGTTTGGGTAGACAATAGACGCTCTGAAAGCTCTTTAGCCTTCTTAAAAATCTCTGCCAGTTCTTTTGGAGGGTTTACCCTATCAAACAACTTGAACAAATAATTTAGAGGCATTAGCTTATCTCTTTCTTCAATTCCTTCAGAACTATGGATTTTCTTAATTATATTGATAAAAATTAGTGTTGCTTCATCTTCTTTACCTTCTTTTGAATAACGATAAAGGTTCTCACCTGGCAAGTATTCCATCAATTGTGCTTTGTTATCATGTTTATACAATTTGACGGTACCATTTCCTGATGTTGCTCTTAAAAAAAAAGTTCCACCAAGCTCATCTTTTACTCCAAGTTCTGTAAAAATTTTCAGAACAACGCGCCCATATTTAGAATCGACTTTATAAATATGACCAGTATCTGTTTCTTTTATTTTGTGAACGTTGCTTAGGTTCCAGTTTTTTAAATAATGTTCTAAAAGCTCTGTTATAGTCAAAAATATCCCTCTCTACTAGGCATTGAATTGGGATCCCAAAGTCTAGGTGCCAGCTTACTTCTGGGACGCAGTGAGTCCCAGAAGTAAGCTGGCACCTAGACTTAGATTCGTAACCCTTTGTTTTCTCTAAAGCTACAAGTAACTACTTAACCCACTAAATTTTACACCAGAAAGATCGCTCATCTCTCTTTTCCATGTTGTTAAATCATTATTGGAAAATTGATTTAAATGTGAATGTCCACAGGCTCTTGCCAATATTTTCACAAGATCTACAGAGGCATCAAAAAATCTCGTAAGCCTTTGCGCAGCAACGTCTACATCTAGTTTTTTTCTTAGTTCAGGCTTTTGAGTGGCTATTCCAGCAGGACAATTATTTGTATTACACATCCTTGCGCCCACACAGCCAATGGCCTGCATAGCTGAATTGGATACCGCAATGCCGTCTGCACCAAGTGCGAGAGCCTTTGCAAAGTCGGACGGAGTTCTTAATCCACCGGTTATAATCAATGTAATGTGATCATAACCTTTTTTGTTTAAATAATGTCTTGCCCTAGCCAATGCAGGTATGGTGGGAACAGAAATATTATTTCTAAAGATCAAAGGAGCTGCACCCGTGCCTCCACCTCGCCCATCCAAAATTATGTAATCGGCACTAGCTTGTACTGCAAACTCAATATCCTCTTCAATGTGCTGGGCAGATAGCTTAAATCCAATTGGAATTCCACCAGTAACTTCGCGCACCCGATCGGCGAACTGCTTGAAGTCACCTACCGTATGTAGATCTGTAAAGGTGGAAGGTGAAATCGCATCATGCCCCTCTGGAATTTGTCTTACTTCAGAAATTTTACCCTTAACTTTATTACCCGGAAGGTGTCCACCCGTTCCAGTTTTAGCACCCTGCCCACCTTTAAAGTGAAAAGCCTGAACATTTTTAAGTTTATCTTCTGAGTATCCAAATTTTGCTGAAGCCAGCTCATAAAAATATTTTGAATTACTTGCCTGCTCTTCTGGAAGCATTCCGCCTTCACCAGAACAAATGCCTGTACCGGCAGCCTCGGCGCCTTTTGCTAACGCAATCTTTGATTCCTCGGAAAGTGCACCAAAGCTCATGTCAGAAACAAAAATAGGAATCTCTAATCTGAGAGGTTTCTTAGAGTTTTTGCCAATCACAAGTTCTGTTTCTACAGGTGCATCATCAAGCAATGGCTTAGTGGCCAGTTGGCCTGCAATAAATTGAATATCGTCCCAATGAGGCAAGTCTTTGCCAGGGACACCCATGGACCCCATTTCGCCATGATGACCAAGTTTTGATAATCCGTTTTTTGCTAATTCATGGATATAGGGAACATGCGGTTCTTCTAGAGTAGAAGAGGCCTCTGAGCTTTCATTTTTTTTTATAGTTGTACTAACTTGATCTTTAGAAATAGATTTATGTGTACCATCACAATAGGGCGTGTTTTTACTTTGCTTACACATACATAGGTAGGCATCTCCAGATTCTTCAGCCGTGAATTTTTTGGGTACAAAAGAGGTTCCCTTGTGAGACCCATCACAAAAAGGCTGATTTGATGATTTACCACAGGCACAAAAATAGTATTCTTCACCTTTGTTTAATTCGATTTTTTTTGGTTTATTATCTGCTATTAATGCTTGATCTTTCACTACATATCCTTTGATATTATTATGTTAAAAATTAAAGTTTCCTTGGTGGTAAATAATCATTTTCAATAATTAATTTTATTGTTTTAAGTAAGCTCTCAGCCTCTTGGTTATTAATTTTCTTTAAAACCTTTTTATTAGTGTTCTGAGACTCCTTTACCAAGGAAGACAGAACTCTCTTACCTTGCTTAGTCAACACAATTCGAAATGATCTTCCATCTCCTTCATTTTTTACTCTAACAATAAAATCTTTGTTATCTAAACGATTTAAGTGCCGTGTTGCAGCTGCACGATTAACTCCTAGATAAGTAGCAATACTAGCGGGAGTAGAACAATCACCATTTTCAATACTATTCAAAATAGCATAACCTGTCCTACTCACACCAAAAGATTTGATTCTATTTTCAAAATCCCGCTCAATTGTTCTAGCTAATAAGGTTATCCAAAAACCCAAGCTATCTTTAGTTGTATACTTCTTAACGGTCAAACCTAGATTCCCTCCACTTTATAAATATAGTTGACCTTATCAACTACTTCGTATATCAACAAGGAAATACTAATAAATAGTTCTATTTTCTAAGTATTTATTGCTAATAGGAGAAATCATGAAAATTCTGGTCCTAATAAGCTTAACTCTTTGCATTCTTCAGATTCCATTACTAAGTTTTGGGAAAAATAGTTTCCCCACCAAGAGCCCAATTGGAGGAAAGACATGGGGAACAAGCGTCAAAGAAATTGGAAATGGAATTTTTGTTTTCCGATGGTGGGTATATCGTAATATATTTATTATAACTGATGAAGGCGTTATAGCCACAGACCCAATTAATCCTAAAGCGGCCGCATTGCTAAAAAAGGAAATTCAAAAAAGAACGGATAAGCCTGTAAAGTATGTAGTTTATAGTCATAATCACAAAGATCATATTTCAGGTGGCAACGTGTTCAAGAAAGATGGAGCCAAATTCGTTGGTCATGCAAATCTTTTAAAAGAACTTAAAGATCACCCTAATCCGAGCTCACCGCTACCTGATATTACATTTAAGGATAGCTATAAATTAAAGTTGGGCGGCAGGGTTTTAGAATTGAAATACTTTGGCCCAAATCATGGTAACTCCCTTATTGTAATGAGATTTCCTAAAGAAAAAATACTTTTTATCGTTGATATTGTTACGCCAAGGCGAGTTGCTTTTAGAACGATGCCTGACTTTTGGCCCGATGAATGGATTCGCTCACTAAAGGAAATTGAAAAGCTTGATTTTGACTACGTAATCTCCGGTCATGGCCCTGAGACTCAACCGGCTATTGACGGTGCCACCATTGTAAAAGATCAAAGGGAATACCTCGAAGACCTTATGAAAGCAGTTAAAAATACTATGGACAAAGGGACTCATGATCCAAATGCTCTTAAGAAAATGGTTAAGTTACCAAAATATAAAAATTGGCGCTATTACAAAGAATGGCTCCCAATGAATATTGAACGTATTTGGGCTTATTATCATATGGGTTGGTAATTTACGAAAAGGTACGGACACACTTTTGCGACTCATTGCCTTATTTTGAGCCTAGAAAAAACTGGTTTAAACTCAGTTTTTCTCAGACCCCTTTTAATTGAGTTGCTTATTAAAAACTCATCACACTGATTGAGCCAGTCCAACTTTTTATCTGTTGGAATCATGTGGGCTATACCAGATGTGGGACTACAAATTCCAAATTCATCCATAGTTAGTGTTGAAAAAGGATATTCCTCTACTACCCCACAAATACCTGCCTCAACTGGGTTTCTGTAGACATACTTATAAACCTGAAAATAGTATTCAGCGCTTCTGATCAATGATGCTCTATAGGGACCTCCAAAAACATGGTTAACCCGTCCCGATTCTGAATTGATCTTCCGACTTACGGACTTTTGAAAAATACACATAAATTCACCAAGCGTGGCCTTGGGCGCTGTAGTAACAAGCATATGGTAGTGATTGTCCATTAAAACAAAAGAATGAAGTAAAACATCAAACTTTATAACCAGTCGTTTTAATTCAATTTTAAATATTTCTAAAACTCTTTCCTTGGGTAAGTAAAACCACTCATGATTGTTAGATCTAGCATAAACATGATAAGGATACTCATGGGTATAAATTAACTTTTTTCTAGGCATACATTCTAAGTAGCAAAACCTAGGCCAAGCAACCTACGCGACAAGTCGCAAAAGTGTGTCCGTACCTTTTGAGTGGGAATCAAATATCGATGATGCTTCAATGCCTGAATCTGAAATAGATATGTGGCGAAATATAAATCATAACCTATTAAAGAAGTATTTCTTTTGAGCAGCATCAATCATAAAGCCATTCTTTTCTTTAATCAAAGAGAGTGACCCACTCCAGGGAGGACTCATTAAGAGGAACACTCGTTTTTTTCCAGGGTCCGTTGTTTCCTTGATCTCACTTATAAATTCACCAAAATCTGCAGTTAATTTTTCACCTTTTTGGGATATGGTTAATAAGCCAAGCTCTTTTGATTTATATTTCCCAATAAAGCTCTGAGATTTAACAATATCTTTTTTTACCATTGTTTTAAGCTTAGCTACACCTTTCTTGGCTTCATTTTTATAGAAGGCCAGAGATTCAGCAGCCTTAGTATCCATACCAAACATCAATTCAAAAAACTTACCTCGCAAAGCTCTAGTAAAACCATTTGCACTACCTAAGTTAACTAACATAGTAATGCCAATATTTTTTCCTGGAAGAAATAACATTTCTGAGGTGAAGCCCATTGTATTGCCACCGTGTTCAATCACTTCAATGCCTTTGTAGTTTTTTACCATTAACCCTAAACCATAAGACATGTCTTTAGTTATGGGGACACCTTTAGCTCTACGCAAGAGAAGGTTTTTTTCATCCATATAATTAGGAATACTTTTTCCTTTACTTAACTCAAATTGAATATACTTAAGCATATCTGTTGAGTTTGACCAAACTGAACCCGCTGGAGCAACAGAGTTAGCAAACTCCTCTATCTTTTTTGAAATCAATTGTGGTTTTAAGTTAAGGTCGAATGAATGAGGGTAAGCAGAATTGCTTTTATAGGGCTTAGTATTTCTGACAATTGTTTGAGTCATGCCAATGGGAGTAAATACAAGGTCATTCATCGCCTTGGTATAGGCTTTTTCTAGTGGTAGAGATTTGTTATATGCTCTCGCTGCACTAAAGCCGCCTGCAGCGACTAGGTAATTTGAATACTGAAACGTTTCACCCGACTTAGTCGTTGGCGCCATGGATGACATCTGCTTCATACGCTGTTCACTTGAGATGCCATCTATGTCAAAAATAAAATCCAAGTCTCTTCTTGGCATACCGGTGCAAGCGCATGCCGTATGCTTCATTAGAAAGCTCTTCGATACCTTTTTATCTTTTAAACTCCATCCTTTTAAGTTTTTACTAATAGGGTCTTCCCATTTAAGTTTCCCGTCATGAATAAGCTTAGACATCAATAAAGTCGTCAATGGCTTTGTTGTGGATCCAATCATGAAAAGAGTATCTTTATTAACAGCTTTACCACTGTTGGCCTTAGTTTCCCCAAATCCTTTTTGATAAACGACCTTGCCATTTTGAGTAATACCTATATTCATCCCTGGAATATTAAGATCACTCATAGCATCTACTAAGAATTTCTCAAAATCCTTCTCAATGGTATTAAAATCTTTAGCGGTGACCTTGGAGAAATCTTCTTCCTTAATTGATTTAGGCTTCCAGGCCTCCAAGATTTGCATCATTTGAGCAGCTCTTTTATTTAACGTTGATGAACTACTTTCTATTAGGTTTATATAGGCAAGATTATCTTTAACTCTCATTAAGGTAAGCACTGTTTTAGACTCTTCAGCAGGGACTTGATATATGATTTGTGAAATTCTATCCCAATCTTTACTTGGAGGGTTCGTTGTCTGGAGTTCTTTGTATTTAAAATTTTTATTTACTTTTTGCCAAAGAGCTAATGAAGATTTACTGAAATCGAATTCCTTAGTGATTTTTTCTTTATGGAAATAAATATTAAAATCTTTTTCAGGAGCTGTTACCGTTACAAAAGACCCCTTGGATTTACTCCATCCATCTGGAAGCTTTAATTCACTAGAGTTAGAGCCCTTTTGTGGACTAGAGCACCCGATCAGCAATCCAAATATGAGAAATGAAAATAATTTTAAAAAAGACTTCATTGTGACCTCCTAACTTTTTAATGGTCTAAAAACTTCTATCAGGTAGTGGACGTTCTGTCACAATGTTAAGCAGAAAGAAACGGGACATTCCCTAAGCCCCTGATTCCTCAAACAAAAGGTACGGACACACTTCTGAGGTGCAGTGAGTCTCAGAAGTGTGTCCGTACCTTTTCCTTATTTTAAGTTGTCCAAGTTTTGCACAAGGATATTGATTTTTTATATAATTTTGAAAGACAAGTATTATTAAATAATAATTAATCCCTAGGAGGGTTTGGCACACTATTCGCAATTATGATTAGATATGCTACCCAAAATTATTTTAACACTCCTCTTTTCCATTTCAGCTTACTCTGCTGATTATCAAACATGCACTGCTGACAATATAGGGCAAGTAGCTATTGCTGGATTTTGCATTTCATCGGAGACTCCAACCCCCATATCACAGGCCGAGCAATCAGAGTTAAGTAAAATTTTAGTTTCTTTTGAGATACGTTTTCCAAAATTGTTCTCAATAGTTCACAAGAACGGTTATTTTCGGCTTATTATCAAACCAACACAAATAGGTGAAAATGGAGGAGCTGTTCTTGCTAAAACTCTAACAGAGCAAAAAATTATAGTCTTATACAAAGACTTTTTTATTGCAAATAAGAAGATTCCCGCCCTTAAAAACTTTAAATTTTCAGTCTCTGAAGTAGCCCTTCTACATGAACTCATTCATGCTTTTGATGAAGACAACAATCTGGTAGTAACAAACCTTGAACCTCTTGGTTGGAATTTAACTGAGCATGTTCCCATTGATGGTTATAGAATCCATTCCCTTCCACAGATTGCTAACACCTGGATAAAGGCCACAACAATAAATACAATTCTTGCTGACTTAAGCCCGCTTCTTCCGACCCTTGGTCCTTGGGAAATTTACACACTGGCACGAGATCGTGTTAAAACTTTAGGCTACCCTACAGTTTACAGTATTGTTGGTGGCCCGCTGGAAAGTTTTGCTGAGCTTGGTGCATATATTGCCTTAGACCCTGAGGCTTCTAACTATATTCCATTAAAGACGATTCATTGGTTTCAAAAAAATATCCTTAGGTAAAGTTGAACTACAAAATTCATAATTACATTATCAATTTAGTCGTTCTAAAAAAGTCTCTTCCATATCTACCCAGGTCTTGTCTTGGTCTCTAAGTTGCTCAATTAATAGATTTGCCCATGGTGGCAACTCTAAAGAGATTTCCGCTGAATTTTTCAGAGATTTAAGATTATCTAGCAATATATCTGCTAAATTAATATGTTTGTTAGAACCAAACCACCTCGGTTGAGCAAGGTCGTCCACAATCACCCCAACTAAATAACTCACTACTAATTGCATTGAACTTAGATGATCATCTTTAATTTCTGCAAAGACTCTATTTGCTTTTTTTATTATTGGTAAGTTCTGCTGGAATCCCTCTTCATTAAAGGCAATGAGATGATCAACAATATCGTGGGTGCCACTGAATGGAAACTTTCTTTCTGCTACTAGGCTTGTGTGTATCATGGCTGTTTTGGACTTTACCTCGTGGGAGTTCACAATTAAATAATTGACTCTGTCTTCTTCAGAACACAAAAAAGTATCCAATACCCAATCTTTAACAATCACCAATTCCATACCCATCTGCCTGAAGTGCTCATAAACATTTAATGGAAAGATCACCAGCTCATTAAGAATACCATTCTTGTCAAATGAACTTGCATCTAATATGTAGGCAAAGTCTTTGTTTTTGGGCATAAGTTGGGTTACTCCTTCAACCCACAAACGTATACCAATGTTGCCATCTTCGCTAAAAATTTCTGACTGCCAATTTGTTTCACAGGGGACTTCAAAATAGGGGTTCAAACGATTTAAACACTTATTCTTTAATTCAAATTGTAAACCTAAACATGTTAGTAATGGGCCTAGTACAGGCTCCTCCTCCAAAGAAAACACCTGTGGCTTAGCTTTAAGCATCTCCCTTAGCTGCTTTGACTTTTCTTCACTAACATCAAATGGCTTACGAATTAACATTAGTTTACCTCACCTGCTAATTCTTGCTGGAAAACATCTAGGCAATATTGAGCTTTTGCCTTCTCAGAGGACTCCCGCATCTCACCATTTGAACTCACATGTTGTTTTATAAATGCCAAGCACTTTTCAGCCTCCGGCATACTCTCGCAAATACCGTTGTAGCGACCAGCCTTACTCGTTTGATTAAATGGGCCAATGGCACAGTTACCCGCCTCAGGTAAAACATTACGACCACGAGGGACCTCAAAACCAGAGCCCGTTTTTTGAGGAATGCCAGTTATCTGCCCAAACGCTGAGGCTGGCGCACTCAGCAACGTCGCTATGGCAATAGCTGATAAGCTTATTCTTTTTTGTTTCTCTATTATACTCATATCTTCTCCTTTGGTTCTAAGCCAACCATGACTCAGGCAGAAAATAACAATATTGACATGTGACGTAAACTGCATATATAGCATGAATAACTTGTGAAATTTGCAAAAGGGTAAGTCGTGGAAAATAGGTTCTTTTTAAACAGCAATGATTGTGAAATATTGATGGAGTTTGAGCGACGAAGCAGTCTGCAGGAAATGTCTGAGAAGCTCGGGAAAGACATCTCGGTTATTTCAAGAAATTTAAAATCTATTTCGGAGAAAGCCTCAGTTATAGAAAAGCAAGGTGGGCGCTGGAAACTCACCTCCCAGGGAAAGGCCCTCAACCACTGGACGAGAGAGGCTATATTCTCTCAAGCGCAAACATTAAACAAAATGAAAGTTATTAAAATAGCCACCACTCGAGAGTTTGCAAGCAGAGTGCTTATCCCAAATACTGAAGCCTTATTTGATGATTCTTCAATTTCAATTTCACTCGTCACTTCAGATGATGGCATTGAACCCTTAATACTCTCTGGAGAAGTGGACTTTGGTTTTGACTGTGGCCGACCCAAGGATCCCTTGGTCTCTTATAAACGTGCGGTCAAAGAACCTTTCAGCCTAATTGCATCACCTAAGTTTATTCGCAAACATAGAATAAAAACATATGAGGACCTAAAACTGTTTCCAAAGCTAAAGTTTAACCGTACTGAGAATCAAGTTTTAGACTCCGAAATAAAGGGCCGTGTGTATTATGGATCGTTCACGGATATTGCCTCCGTAAGGCAAGCCTGCATCCAGGGATTTGGCTGGACTGTCTTACCTACCTACACCGTTTTAAACGAATTAAATATGAATCAACTTAAAGAAATCGACGGCTTAGACATAAAAGATGAAATCTATAGTGTGTGGTGGCTACGAGAAAGAAAGTCTATTACCCCCTGGGCTAAAAAAGCCATCACATGGTTAAAAGCACAAGATCTAGGTTAATGAAAAAGGGAAAAAGAGAAAAAGGTACGGACACACTTCTGAGACTCACTGCACCTCAAAAGTGTGTCCGTACCTTTTTCCAATTTATTCGCAGAAGGCAATAATATTACCATTTGGGTAGAGGTGATATGCTCCGAACACACCTTGCAAAACAGATTCTCCAGTATGTTTATTGATTTCAATCAACTTAACAGAGAGAGGACTGCCGCTAAAAACTAGATTTTTGGCATTTTCACTAAATACACTGATTATTCTAGATGTACCGAATGATCTACCCTCGGCGTGCAGCAAAAGTTTCGAAGAATAATAACCATTGCCTTCAGTCACTAACGAAAACGTACCTTCGCCGTCAGTATTTTTTTCTCCAAAGGAACAAGTTATTGTCATTGGCGCGGAAAATCCAGTGATTGTAAAAAATAGGACGATTATTGATATAAGTAGTTTCATAATTCCCCCAATTAAAATTAATGTTTCTCAAACTCTATCTATCGCTTTTTTCTAAGGCAAGGCATAAATAGAGTTGCATTGGGTAACTGTGCTTAGGTCAAAAGCCAAAGAGTTGCCTGACCATTGCAAAAAGGTACGGACATGCTTTTGAGGCGCAATGAGTCTCAAAAGTGTGTCCGTACCTTTTTCCAGGAACCTGACTGAACCCAACTCAAACACTTAAGCTCAACCATTTCAGTAACTTAGGTGCCATTCTAGGTTCCAATAATGGTGGTGACGGCAACCAACTCTTTAACTTCCCATAATCATTGAGTTTAAGATTTGCAGTACACCAGACAGTACGACAAATTTATTTTTTTTTCAATTTTTTAATAAATTCCGTAAACACGTCTACTCTGTCTTCAGCTTCACACCATTTTTTAACTTTAGATCTATTATACTTATGCGCTTTTCCCACCAGTACCGCCTGGTCAAAGCATTCTCCAGCACTCCAATGTATATAACTTGCTAACCTATCTTTGATACAATCTGTTGGAGATAAAATCTTAATTTTTGTTCCCTGCACATCTTCTTCTCTTGGTTTAATATTATAATCCTCACCAATACCCAATGGTCCAGCCGGGAACTCAACAAATAAATGTTCGCAGTTCGGATTTACAAATTCTTTACCTTTTTTAATAAAACCAATCTCTTCCATCACAGCAGGAAGCTTATCGCTTACTAGGTTTTGAATAATAAAATCTAAATCACCCGATTTATAAGCCCCCTCTGTGTATATAGACACAACGGCTCCCCCGACTAAAACGGCATCAAAACCATTGTCTGCCAAATGCTTACCAACATACTTCCAAAGCTCTGCTTCTGTTGCTTTTCTTAAATCTATGGTCATACTTTTTTCCTAATAACTGGCTTACCTCTTCTTCTGGGTCTTCTTCGAGTAGAAAAAATCTCTTCTTTTTCCTTCAATGGAATTGAATCATAGTAAACCCTGATCAACTCTATAAACGGCTTAACCACAGCCCCTTGTTTTTTATTAAAGATATACACCCTAGTTTTACCTGAAAGCCGCGAAACCAATACTCCAGCCTCTTCAAAACGATCAAACTGCCTTTGGACCTGCCCCAGAGATATACCAAAATCTTTCGCTACACCCGAAGGATAGGTTTCCCCATAATGGTACAAGTGCAAAAATATTTTTTGAGCAGTTTTAGAGCCTAATATTTTATCTAACATAAACTGATTATAGAATATCTTGAATAAAAAATCAACCCCTATTAGGGGTTATACAACCCCTAATAGGGGTTGTATGCAGTTTAGTGGAGGCGGTGAAGAGCCTGTAAGCCTTTGATATCATAGCCTCCAATTCACAAATTACGACAAAATACTACATTTAAGACGATTTCCATTGATTCTAAGTCTCTGTAATTACAGCTATTTATTGAATAACTGGCTTATTGTGATACGCTAACTTGACATACCGACCAGCGGTCGGTATTATTGTTACAGGAGGTTGAGGGTGAAAAGAATTAATAAAAAGGCGTCAGAAAGAAAAAGTGAAATTATAAAGGCCGCCCGAGACCATTTTAGAACAAAGGATTTTAGGAAAATAACCATGCAAGGCTTAATAGACACAATTGGAATTGCAAAGGGAACACTTTATCACCACTTTTCATCAAAAAATGAAATTCTTGAGGCCGTAGTGGAACAAATGGTTGATGAGCAAGTAGAAAAAATAAAAGAACTCTTAAATAACAACACAAGCCTACCAGCTCTAGAAAAGTTTCGACTTCTTATTGTTGAAAGTAATATGGAAGAAGATAACGAACAGCTTTTAGCAAACCTCCACCATCCAGATAATTATGAAATACACGGTCGCCATTTAGCCAGAACAATTGAAGAAATGGCCCCTCTCTACGCCTCTGTAATTACCGATGGCTGTAAAGAAAAAGTTTTTAATACCAAGCACCCTCTAGAATGCGCTGAATTTATTTTAGGCGGAGTTCAATTTATTACTGATGTTGGTTTCTATAATTGGAGCAATGAACAACTATCCCGCAGAGCCAGTGCGCTTCCTGCACTAATAGAAGCACAGCTGGGAGCACCAGAAAAGTCATTTGACTTTCTAACTAGTTAAACAAGGAGATGAGAAATGAAAGGCAATTCACTAAGTAACGATATTCAAACTAAGTCGATCTGGTCTTTTTTAATTATGACTTTTGCAATTACCTGGGGAATTATCGCCATTTACTTTATAACCCCTGGCCTGGCCAAAAACTTATTTGGTGAGCTTCATGATAAGCATCCCCTTTTTTTTATTGGTATGTATTCCCCTTCAATCACGGCTATTTTCTTAGTCTGGTATCATTTTAAACTAAAGGGAGTAAAAAAGTTTTTGTCTAGAGCACTCCTGTGGAGAGCTCCAATCAACTGGTGGATATTTATTTTAGCTGGAACTCCTCTCGTCTTTATTGCTGGATCACTAATTAAAGGGAATTTATCAGAGTCTTTTATGAGTGACGAAGTTATGGCTACCCTACCCTCATTACTGTTACTTAGATTATTTATGGGAACACTGGAGGAGTTTGGCTGGAGAGGTTTTGCCCAACCCTTATTACAAAGAAAGTACTCACCACTTACAACTTCAGTATTTATTGGCACAGTATGGGGCATATGGCACCTTCCTATATTCTTTATGAGTAATATGGTTCAAAGCCAGTGGGGCTTTTTTCCATTTTTACTTGGCAATATTTTTCTAAGTATTATCTTTACTGGTATTTTCAACTCCTCAAAGGGAAGTATTTTTTTAGCGGCCCTTTTTCACTATCAGTTAATTAACCCCTTATGGCCAGATGCACAGCCATACGATACTTATTGCTTTGCTTTAGTTGCCATCGCAGTTGTTTTTATAAATAAGAAAACCATGCTTTCCAGTGCTCAGGCCTACAAAAACATAATCCCAGCGGAGAGTGAATATGCTAGCTAAATCTATAGCCCTTGGCTCCGCATTACTGATTATTAGCTTTAGTATTTACTACTATCAAAGTAAAAGTATTGAGCCATGCACGTCTCAAAGGGAACTAAACTCAGCTTTTCAAAAAGAAATTGCTAAGCTTAAAAATTAGCACAAATTGCCAGGGATAACTGCTGCATACCACTTTACTTCTGGCCAATCAGGAACTTTTGCTGCTGGCTATTCTGACCTTGAAAAAAAAATAAGAATGATTCCTCAATCTAGAATGTTAGCCGCTAGTATTGGAAAAACTTTTGTTGGCGCAACTGTACTTTATTTAGAAAACCAAGGTGACCTATCAAGAGAAGAGTATATTAGCAAATATTTGCAGACAGAGCCTTGGCTAAAAAAAATATCGAATAATTCTTTAATTACAACTAACCACCTACTTATACACACCTCTGGTATTGCAGATTATGTTTCTACAAAGCCATTTTTAATTGCATTTAATAAAAGATGGTCGTCTAAAAAAAGAACATTTACTACAGATGAACTTATTGAATTCTCCCTCTTAGGGCCTAGCACTCTTTTACCTGGCAAAGAATTTATTTATAGTGATACCGGCTACCTTTTGCTTGGGAAAATAATTGAAAAAACTTCGAACGAAAAATACTACGACATTGTCGATAGAATTTTTCTTCAAAATCTGGAACTAAAAAACACGAGCCCCCTTACTGGCAAAAAAATAGTTGGGCTTGCAAGCGGTTATCAAGATAACAAGGGATCTCCACTAGGTCTGCCTCACAAAACAAGCAATGACAAAGGTGAACTTGTTTGGAACCCTTCATTTGAGTGGACTGGCGGAGGCCTTGTTAGCACTTCAGAAGATTTAGCCAAGTGGGGCGCTACCTTATTTAGTGGATCTGCTCTACCCTTTAACTACTTAGATAACCTTCTTAATATTAAGAGCACTGAAGAAAACAAAGCACAGGATTCCTACGGTCTTGGCGTTGCCGTTAAACACTCAAAAGACTTTGGAAAAGTTTATGGTCATAAGGTGTCCCACCAAAGTGGGACGTTTACTTGCTTCGATGACAATAAACTACAGCTAGCATTTTTATATGCACAATCTTGTGAGTAAATTTACTTTGGCCTATTTGTTCTAACACAAAAATTCTAAGATCATATATATTAAAACAATCAAAAATGACCGTGAAATAAAGCAGCACAAATAAGTTTAGTACTTTAACTTAAAAGGAGGTTTTTAAATTTATTTCTTAGGTGCGAGAGTCGGCAAGGTCCAGGGTCATCGGTGAATTTTAAGGAAGAGACGTATATTAATGGGCACTCGGGGGTCGAAGGCCAGAAGTCTCTGAGCGGAACGCATTTTTGAGCTAGATGTCTAAGAGCTAGTAACCATAGAAGAGGGAAGAAAGTAATAAGTCGTGCAGAGACAATATGAGCTCAAAAAGTCGCGCAGAAGTATTCCTGGTTCATTTTATTTTTGTGTTTTTACTTTGGTAAGTTTTTTTATTAATTCCTGTTTGGAGCAAGTAAACGTCCCTCTGTGGTGGGACATCACATTAGGAATTTCAGCTTCAGAAGTCGCAGCAGGTATTGGGACGGGTGGGGATAAGATATTTCGAGTATCCTCTGAAATAGCGGATCAAGAAAAGTTAGAGAAAGGTATATTGAAACCTGTATTGGTCGGAAGAGAATTTAACTCATACAAAATACCTAAAAACACAGGGAATTTTATAATTTATGCAAACAAGGCTATTGAAAAGGCAAAATTTCCAAATGTTATGAGTTATTTATTGCCACATAAAAATAAATTATCACAAAAACGAGAAGCAAAAAAAGGGACTATACCTTGGTGGAATCTACATTGGCCAAGAAAGCCAAAGCTTTTTGAAGGTAAAAAAATAATTGTTAGGCAGACCAGTAGTACGTTGATCGCAGCAGTTGATAGCAGTTCATACTATTGCTTAAACAGTGTGATAATTATCCATCCACACTCTTGGCTCGATGAATACTTATTGGTCGCCATCCTAAACTCAACATTAATGAATTGGTACTATCAAGAGATAACACAAGAACAAGGTCGAGTTTTCGCAGAAGTTAAGCCGATTAACTTAAGGAAACTACCTGTGCCGGATGAAGTACAAATAACTAAAAATCTAAAAACTGTTAAAGAAATAATTCAACTAACAAAGCTAGTTCATAAAAATTATGACAAAAAGATTATAACTAAAATCGATAATCTAGTTTATAAAATATATGGCCTTAAAAAGGAAGAGAAAATGTACCTTGCAAGGGAATCTCTGAAGGTTGCAAGTTAATATTATTTTCGCTCTATACTTAGGTTGATTGAGTAGATAATTCCAGTTCTTTTCTTTAGAGGCAGGGGGGAGTTAAAAACCTCTTTTACTTCCACATTCCAACCCCACTTCCCTTTACTATCATCCCAAGCCCAAGCCGAATCAAAGGTAACACAATGTTTATTTACATCTTTATAAAACTCAGCTTTATCTTTATACTCAAAGCAACTGCTAAAAACTATAACTGCACGAATTCGTGACTTAAATTCTCCATTTATTCCAGGCGTCTCAATTAGCAACATTTCCTGCCCCAAATACTTGTCTGGGACAGGGTAGGTTCGAGTCTCAATTTTTTTCTTACCAGAAATAATTAATTCTGAAATTGGAAATTGTATATTAATACCAGTATAAACCTTCTTTGGTGCCACTAGATATAGACTTCCGTTGAGTTATCTAGCTCCTTTGACTTAGGCCTCTTTATACTTTTGAGAAACTTCTCCGATTCACTAACCTCTCCCACTGGAGTATGTAGATTTTTAACATCTATTGGTGTTGAACATTTTTGAGAAGCGAACTTTAATCGGTCTTCAAAAAGTACCTGCCTGGTATCAGCTTTAAATGAAGATACTCTATCTTTTATATTACAGCAGTCCTTTTTGTTACTCCATAAATCTTGATGGTCCCAAAATTGACTCTCTCCATTACCGATGTAACATACAGTCTTCTCTACTCCTGCTTTATCACAACGACGTTTAAATTCTTCGTAATAATAACGAATTTCTTTTTCACTAAAATGCCAGTCTCTTGATGATTTACATACCTTCTCTCTATCAAAATACGGCTTCAAATCAATGCCTGTTGCCTTTTCAATATTATTTAGGGCATACCCACTAAACCTGCCAAATCCTGTAATGATAGAGGGCGTCCCTGTTGCTGCAATCTCATCAACCATATCAAAAGTTGTGTAGTTAAATTTAGGCACATCACCATCCCACTTAAAATCAGGGTCAGTAAAGTAACCATCTGGATGAATAGGGAATATGGGGTTAATTCTTACTGTCGTCCATAGGCCTTCTTTAGCTAGTTTGCCAACAGCCTTAAGCCTTCGCTTTGCCGATGGAGTGCCTGGCTCTATTAACTTATTCAACTTATCATTTGTGGATGCTACAGAAAACTGTACTGAACACAAATCCTTCCTAAGAAGTGCCACGTAATCATCACGTGCAATGAGATCACTACGGGTGAGTATCGTATAGGGGTAATCATAGTAATTTAGAATCTTAAGAAACTCTTGAGAAACTTTATATTTGTGATCCATCCACATAAAAGAATCCGACATACACCCTACACGAAGAGGTATTCTTTGCTCTAACAGTTTTCTCCACTTTGATTTTTTATCTGTTTCAAAAACTGTGTAAAACATTGTGCGTATCTCATTTATATCTATAGGGACAGGTATCGGATTATTCCAGTAACCATAAACAGTCAGTTGAGCTTTTGCATAACAATAAAGACAGTTGTGTGAACAGCCTCTGCCATAAGTATCGATTTCAAGTGCGTAGAAGCACTGCTGACAAGATGAGTGAGAGTTCACCAGTTTCATAGCGTTATTTTTAACAATCCCGCCACGTATATTTTTATGAGCATATCGCTCTTCTAGCTGCTTATATATAGTGTAATCAAAATCACACGGGTATTTAGATAGTTTATCCAACTTTTTAGCATTAATAGATATTTTATCGTATGTTGGCGTAGGAACAAGCTCTTTGCTCTTCTTTTTTTCTTTAATCGGTGTACTTGTGGTTACTTCAGGTGTTGGAAATGAAACTACATTTGAATCACTCGGACCTTTTAATTCATAAGAAACCAAATCATTATGATCAGACATGCTTAACCCTCTCTTTAGTTAACCCACTAGTTTTTACAGGTTTAATCGTAATTTGTGGATTTTCGATAAATGACAATATCGATGTACGCGCTAATGAGGAAAAATCAAAAAGAGGATTAACCATTAGAAACTTACTAATGAGTGCCTCTTCTTTATCTGATAGTCGAATTGCTCTTGTTTTTGCCATGCAGGAGGTATAACAATCTCAATAACGCATAGCAATATGTTTTACTGTGTTTTACTTTTTTATACGGGGTTAACAGTTGTCTCTCGTCCATAATAGGAGCAAACAGAAGTCTAGATTCCCACCTATCTACCTATAATTCTTACGTTTAAGTCTGCATAACCCGATAAATAAGTGAACTTTATATATTATTTCTACGGGGAATCTTTGATGAGTAAATACGGACAAGTACTAAAAATCTTTGTTATGGGCGAAGAGTACAAAGGCCTTCAGGCTATTGAACTTGCTAACTGGTCAGGCAAGGCTTTCTTAGGAACAAGAGAACACCTACCTTATTGCTCTAAACGTGAAGAGCTATCTAAGGCTGGCATATACATACTCCTTAGCACTGACCAAACAGAGGACGGTGTCTTTCAAATCTATATTGGCGAAACTGATGTGTTTTCAAAAAGAATAAGTAACCACGCTAGAAATAAAGATTGGTGGGATAAATTTTTAGTCTTTACTAGTGGCGATGATAATTTAACAAAGGCACACGTTAGGTTTTTAGAAAAAGAACTTTATGCTTTGGCTTCAAGTTCAGGCGCACCCATAGACTTGATGAATTCTTCTGAGCCTGGTGGAGCCAATCTACCCGAAGCAGATATAAGTTATATCAAAGGTTTCTTAGATAACATGCTCTTTGTATTATCAACTTTGGGGTTTGATTACTTTGAATCCCCCCGTAATGTAACTACTATCTCTACCTCCCCTACATTAAGCGAGCAAATTGAAGGTGGAAGGTTCTACACACACCACCTTAAAACATATTGGAAGAATGGACAGCCTGTTAAAAGTTTTATGAAAATATCTGATGGTAAGTATATTGTAGAAAAAGGCTCCTATATTCGTTTAAGCGTGACAGATAGCTTTGAAGGCCGAAGCAGTGGCTACTACGCAAAATGGAAAAAACTTATTGATTCAGAAAAGGTTGAACCCTCAGATATTGAAGGTCTTGGCCTCTTAACTACTGATATATCTTTTGACTCCCCATCAGCTGCTGGCTCCGTAATTCGAGGCAAATCTACTAATGGTCGCACTCGTTGGGTTAGCTGCGAAAACAATAAATCACTAAAAGAGACTATGATAATTAGAGAGGCAGCTTAATGGCTAAACCACGTTATTTAACTAAATCCAGGTTTAAACTAGCATTAGAGTGTGAAACAAAGCTCTTCTATACGGGCAAGAAAGAATACGCTAATCAAAAAATGGGAGACTCTTTCCTAGAGGCCCTAGCTGAAGGCGGTTATCAAGTAGGCGAACTAGCAAAGTGCTACTATCCAGGTGGTCACGATATTACTACCCTAGATTATGAAGATGCTGAAAGACAAACAAATGAGCTCCTGAAACAAGATAACGTTATCATATTTGAACCAGCAATTAGCTTTAATAATCTATTCATAAGAGTTGATGTGTTGGTTAAAAATGGAAATAACTTTGAATTGATAGAAGTAAAAGCAAAGTCATTTGATAAGAATATTGAAGACCCTTTTCATAATAAAAATGGAACTTTAAAATCAACATGGAGACCGTATCTTTATGATGTTGCTTTCCAAAAACACGTGCTTTCTCAAGCTTTCCCAGATTCAACTATAGCTTCATACCTTATGATGGCAGATAAGAATGCTGAATGCCCTACTGATGGGCTTAACCAGAAGTTTAGAATAGTACGAGATGAATCTAACCGTAAAGGCGTTAAGGTATCAAATACGCTGACCGTCGACGACTTAAAAGATCGAGTATTAACTAAAATATCCGTGGACCATTGTGTGAGTCAAATATACGAAGGCACAGCCGAGAAAGATAAGAGTGATGAGACCTTCATAGCCCTTATTGAGCGTCTTGCAACTAAATATGAAGTTGATGAAAAACTTGAGTCTACAATAGGTTCAAAATGTCGTTCTTGTGAGTTTAAATGCAATGATGGTGAATCGAAAAGTGGATATGAAGAGTGCTGGAGTAAAGCTCTTGGCTGGACGAAAGAGGACTTTAAAGAGTCTACAGTTTTAGATGTCTGGAATTTTAGAAAAAAGGATAAGTTGATTGCCGAAGGGGTTATCAAAATATCTGATTTAAATGAAGATGACATATCCCCAAAAGATGATGCGAAGCCAGGCGTTTCAGCAAGCCAAAGGCAATGGCTTCAAGTAGAAATGGAGCAATCAGGTACAACGACCCCATATATTGATTATGATGGTTTAAGTTATGAAATGAGTACTTGGAAATACCCTCTACACTTCATTGATTTTGAAACCACAGCAATGGCTATTCCGTTTAACAAAGGAAGGAAACCCTACGAGGGAATTGCCTTCCAATTCTCCCACCATATTGTACACAAAGATGGTGCTGTTGAACATGCTGGGCAATATCTAAACACAGAGGTTGGAATCTTCCCTAACTATGATTTTGTTCGTGAGCTTAGAAGTCAGCTTGATAATGATAACGGTACCATATTTAGATATGCGCCACATGAAAATACATATCTAAATATGATTTACAGGCAACTACAAAGTGATGAGAGCGATATAGAAGACCGTGAAGAGCTTTGTCAGTTCATTAAAAGTATAACTAAGTCCGTTGGTTCAAGTTCTGAAAAGTGGGATGGCGATAGGTGTATGGTTGACCTATGGGACATAGTAAAAAGACACTACTATGCCCCACACACCAAAGGCTCAAATTCCATTAAGGCTGTACTCCCAGCAATCTTACAGTCATCAGATTACCTACAGAAAAAGTATGCACAGGTTAATTATGGTACTAGCGATGGCATACCTAGTTTAAATTTCAAAGGTTGGCAATGGCTACAAATTAAGGATGGGCAAATTGCTGACCCATACTCTTTACTGCCAAAGCTATTTGAAGATGTATCTGTCCACGATTTAGAACTACTAAGCTCGGATGATGAACTTAAAAATGGTGGAGCTGCTCTTACTGCTTATGCACGAATGCAATTTTCAGAGATGAGTGACTATGAAAGAAAGGCTTTAGAACAAGGACTTCTAAAGTACTGTGAATTAGACACCTTTGCTATGGTGCTAATTTATGAAGGCTGGAGAGAGATATTGAAAGCACATAAGGCAAAAGAAGCAGCCTAATTAGTTACAATAGGAGTTGTAGGGATATGTCGCAAGAGCTTATAAATCTCATACAAAGCAAGTCCAAGCAGTTATTAGAAATTAAACAGAGATATTTCTTTTTATGTGAGTTTAATCTACAACTAGGTATGTATGCTGGGGATGACCAACGGTTCCCTGTAATTAATATGTCTTTGTATGATTTAGTAAAAAGGTATGAAGACTCTCTAGTGGTTGATTTAGCATCTTGGTCAACGGGTATGCGAGCCAACTTTTTTAATAAGATAAAAAATAACTGTAAGGGTATAGTAAAATACAAACACAAAACAGAGGATTATCCCACTCCGTCGATTAGGTACTTGAACTACACTCCTTGCGAAAAAGAGATGGTTGAGCATCGAAAGAGAATGAAGAAAGAATATTTCGGGAGAATGAAGGATGGTACACGAGAAATTATCGAGGAACTCTTCCCAGACGTTGGCGGGAGGAGCGATAAAAGTATTAATCATTCTGATATTGATAAACTATGTAAGCAGTTTTTAACTATTACAAGCAGGGTTATTGAAGATAGAGATACATATCGTGCGCATAAGTACGAGATGAGTAAAGATGAGCAATCAAATTATACGCCAATTACAATCGATGAAATTGGTAAAACGTTTAAGGGCATTGAAGACCTGCTTAATAAGCTGCGTGTGATGGTTAAGGCTGAGTCCTTTGCGTACATTGATGTCTTCCAAAATCATGATGCGGTTCAAAATATTATTGATAATATGCTATTCGGGGGAGACTCTAGGATTAGCCTCATGTTGAAAGTAGAACACATTGGTAAAAAACAAGAACGCTTAAAAAAATTAAGAAAGAGTTTTCGTGAATATGTTAATGAACACAATTCAAGAGACGAAGACTTCAAAGACCTTTTTTGGGTGGAAACAGATGAAAATTAGGAAGTTAATAGTTGCTCAACAAGAGTCCTTACCACCTTCTGTGAATTCATTTCTAATTTTGGCACAAGCTCAAGTATCAACTCTAAATCGGTCTTTAAATCACCGTTTACAAGCTTTGTAAACGAAGTCCTATTTACAGCGTAGACCTCAAGGAACTTATCAAGCCTCTTACCTTTTGGTACATTCTCTCGGCCATTCTCTATTTGTGAAATATATGAAGAGCTATAGCCTAGCTTTTCTCCAGCTAAACGCATACTCATACCAGAGCGTTTTCTTAACTCTCTCAAGGCCCTTGCCTCTGAAGTTACGATTACTTGTTCTGAGCGTTTAGACATAAATCACCATAGATTATCGTAGTAAAACTACTACATGTTTAGTTAAGGTGTTATTATTAGCTAAATCACTACAAACGGCAACTACAGAATCTTGCAAATACAGTTATTTATAGTGATTTCTAGTTATCTCAAAAGAAAAGACCTAAAAGCCTAGCTTTTATAAGTTATTGATATTACGAATGAATTTCGTAATTACTAATTTATTCGGTATTGAACCCGAATTTGGTGGAGGCGCCGAGAATCGAACTCGGGTCCGCAAATAATCCAACACAAGCTACTACATGTTTATTTTGTGTTTAATCAGACTTTAACTCTTCCACAAGCAAACGGGTTAAAGACGTTCTTCTTGTTAATTTAAGTTGT
>JABJQG010000069.1 GCA_018663505.1 Pseudobdellovibrionaceae bacterium
GTATTGGTTTTTTCTCAAATTTATCAAACCTAGGATGGGTGGATTTGTCACTATTTTATCAGCAAATTCTATTCCCGCTAATATTGTTTAATAACTAAAAAGACTTACTGAAATCTGTTGCCGATGTTCCCGTATAGTACATTTCCACTAATTAGTTAATTTTGTTGATGTTTTGTTCAAAAAAAGAGCTTAGGCAGTCATCTTGAGACACTTTTATTTTATACCCCATAACTCTCTAATTTTATTGCTTTAAACAACTGCAATATCAAAGGATACTTGGAGACGGTTTTGCATAAGTAGTAACTTGGGGTGTAGAATGATTTTTTTAAAACATCAGAAAAATTTTTTTAAAACATTTTTTTCACTAGTATTTCTAAGCTTCCTCATATTGCTTTACCAAAACTGTGGTGGAGCTTTTCAAGTGAGTGATCAGATTAAAAGTGATGTGGAAAAGGGTAGTACTGACAATATAAACCCTCCTAGAGCGCCCTATTGTGTGGCTAAATCTCAAGTGGTAAGTGATTGTTCTGACGAAATTCCAAACTCAAAAGATGCTACTCGAATAAAAATTTGTAATGATGCCGGATCTGAATATGTTTTTGGTAATTTCTGTGAGTTGAAAAGTTGTGTGTCAGGCTATAATGTTACGGGAAGCAATTGTGTGGCTGTGGTCGTGGACCCACCTCCCATATGTATAGCCGGGGAGCTAGATACAAAATCTTGTGTCAATGAAGTCAACTTTGCTGAATTGGCTACAAAATCAAGAAATTGTAATACAAGTGAGCAAAGTTACACTGCTTACGGGGCATGTATCATAACAGCTTGTGATTCTTTACATAAATTAGAAAACAATGTTTGTGTGGATATTGCTGTAGATCCCCCAGAACCTATATGTGTAGCTGGAGTTGCAGACACAGAGAGTTGTACGGGTGATAACCTTGCTCTAAGTGCAACAAGGTCAAGAACGTGCAATTCTGATGGACAGAGTTATATGTATGGAGAATTGTGTACAATTCACACCTGTATTTCGGGATATGATCTTTTAAATAATGTATGTATACCTGATGGCAGCTCTACTGAGCCAGTCCTTGCTTTTCCAAGTGCTGAAGGCTTTGGGGCGCAAAGTGTTGGTGGACGTGGTGGTCAAGTTATAAAAGTAACAAACCTCAATGATGCTGGTGCCGGTAGCTTGAGAGAAGCCTTATATACTAAAGGACCACGGATTGTTATATTTGCAGTTTCAGGAATTATTAATCTAGTTGATGAAATTAGGGTGACAGAGCCCTACGTAACAATTGCTGGGGAGTCATCACCAGATGGGGTCTTGGTAACTGGGCGTAGAGTCATTCTTCAAACCCATAACTTAACAATGCGGCATATGCGTTTTCGTGTAGGTTCGCATAGAATAAAAGACGGCGTTGATGCAGAATCTTTAGATGCGCTCGATTTATATGGTTCAGCAAGTGGTCACAGTCCAGGAACACAGAATGTAATAATAGATCATTGCTCTGTGAGCTGGGGTGTTGATGAGTCTTTTACAGCATCTTATGCAGCAACAGACTTCACAGTTCAGTGGTCAATAATTTCGGAGGGGTTAAGCAATGCTGGTCATCCAAAGGGAGAGCATAGCAAGGGGTTTTTAATTTCAGGTAAAGAAGCAGATAAAGATATTAGAGCCTCTTTTCATCATAACTATCTGGCACATAATACATCTCGAAATCCAGAAATAGGGAATCCTGCAAATGGATTTTCAGTCTTAGCAGATGTTCGAAACAATGTGATTTACAATTGGTACCACGCCTTAACAGGAAAAACTAATGGATTGGCTGATGTAAATTGGATAGAAAATTTCTCTAAAAAAGGTCCTGATTCTTATGATACTTTTCCATTGCGATCAGATGAAGACAGCACGCCCACACCTCACTTGTATGTTTATAGAAATCTTGGTCCAAGAGACGATGGTACCAATCCAAGTCTTTGGAATGTAGGTACGGGGTACAAAACAGATATTCTTGCTTCTATAAATTGGCAAGCACTGGTTCCGCACATTGTAGCACCTGTTTTTACTTCGCCAACAAGTGAAATTTATGCTTCTCAGATGTTAGAAAGTGTTGGTGCTATTAAGCCCAAGCGAGACTCTGTGGACGCAAGAATTGTTAATGACTTTGAAGAGGGAACGGGTTCGATTAGGGGTGATGTGATATTCCCAAAAGATTTTCCAAACTTTGATACAACACTGAAGGCACCAACAGACAATGATAATGACGGGATGTCTGATGCCTGGGAGACTGCAAATGGACTAGACATCAAAATAGATGATTCCATGCTTGATAAGGATTGTGATGGATACACTAACATTGAAGATTATTTACATGAGCTAGCAGGTGATGTTCAAATAGTAGGGAGCTGCTTTTGAGGCTTCTTTAAGAGTTACTTATGTTAATATTTTCATCAAACTTACTTGAAGCCATTGAGATCTATCTAGGAAATCATCATAGGAAAAGGGACTGTAAATATAGATGTTAAGATACACCCTGTTTACCAACTAATAGGGTAATAATCTTTAAGAAATTTTCCACACCAATGTTCACCACGGTTGATTCCATCAAAAAAAGGATCACATACTCTGGCGGCGCCATCCACAATATCTAGAGGGGGTTGAAAATCGTGTATTTGTTGTTTGGATTCTGCAAGGTGCGCGGGGTCTTCATCGGTAACCCATCCCGTATCCACGGCATTCATGTAAATACCATGTTTTGCCAAGCCGCCTGCAGAAGTATTGGTTAGCATATTTAAAGCAGCTTTGGCCATATTGGTGTGAGGGTGACGGTCTTCTTTTTGGAAGAGATGAAACTTTCCCTCCATAGCAGAGACATTTACGATGTGTTTTTTTCCTGTGAAATCTTTTTTCATAAGACCTGTAAGTCTGTTACAAAGTACAAAAGGAGCTATGGAATTTACCAGCTGGACTTCAAGCATTTCTGGAGTTTCAATTTCTCCTATTTTCAGTCTCCAACTATTTGTTTCCCTAAGGTCAACTTGCTGTAAATCAGCATCCAGTTTATTTTTAGGAAATATTTTTGTAACTTGATCTGAGCTATCATAAGAATAAGGTACTTGAGAAAGTTGGGCGGAGGATATGATGCCTATACCTGTGGTTTGGCTGCTCCAGGATACCGGTAATGATGAATTTTCCTCGAGTTGTGAAATTTGAGCAAGGTCATTGATGTTTTTAAAATGATTTCTAAGAAGAGTCTGTGCGTTTTGTGGAAGTTGGCTATTAGAAGAATTTTCTATAGGCATCATGTGCGCATAAAAACCGGGAGGGCGACGGACGGTTTGTGCAGCATTATTTATAAGGATATCTAAACGGTCATATTGTCGTTCAATGAATTTTGCAAAAATCTCTACACTTGGTGTGTGACGTAAATCTAGGCCATATATTTGTAGTCGATGACACCACTGTTTGTAGTCAGATTCCTTTGCAAACCTGATGGCTGAATCTTTTGGGAAGCGTGTAGTGGCTATAACTGTAGCCCCAGCTCTCAACATCATTAAAGTACATTGATATCCGATTTTTAAACGGGACCCTGTAATTAGAGCTACCTGCCCACTTAAGTCAGCTGTTTGAAAGCGTTTATCATAGTTAAAGTCAGCACAACCACTGCACATTGAGTCGTAAAAATGATGAAGTGTTGTAAACTTTGTGCGGCAAACATAGCATTCTCGAGAAGATTTTAATAAGGGGGAGTTCTGACCTTGAATACTTTTGTGCGTAAGCTGTAAAGGGGCTGAGAAAACATCATAATTTCTAGCTGTTCGAATGCCTGTATTTGCACGGGCTTCTCGGTCAGCATTAAGTTGTAGTTTCCGTTTTTTCTTTTTGATAGCCTTGCCACGTTTTGCAATTTCAATTTTATCTGGGCGTGATAGTTTACCAGCAGCAATTAGAATATTTTTTCTATCATTTTTTGTAAGTAAACCAAGCAGCGTAGGGTCCTCCACAAGAGTGTTTAGAAACTCGATACTAGTGGCCGTATTTTGTTTACTGATAATTTTCTCATTAGTCTCTTTTTCCATATATGACTAGTGACAAATATAGCCATAAAGTGCAATTTATTTTTTGATTCAATTAAAAATATTATGAAAGCTGTTATCTCCAGATATGGAGTTTATAGTATTATAAGAGCTAGATCAAAGCCCAAAGCTTTAGGGCTTTGTTTAATTGGCTGAAGATTAGGTTTAAAATAAAGTGGATGGTTATTAGAACTACAAGAGAAACATTTGTGCTATTCATGTTTACTATGGGTTTGTTTTTACATGCTATGGCTGCTTACAGTATTGGTCCAGTTCCAATTGAGTGGATGGCCCAAACGGGTTTCATAGCTCTTTATGTGTATATGATTTTTAGATTTCGTATTTTTTTATTTCCAGGTTACTTAATTTTTGCCGTTTTTTTTATTTGGGCTATTTTTGTTTCTATTTATCATTTTTCTTTTTCTAATTTTGATAGTTTTATGGCTACTGGTGCAACCACCGGATATATTCCTTTTATTTTTTTAAGATTTTTTAAAATCCTATCTTTTCTTAGTGCAGTTGGAATCACCTATTGGCTACTTTGTGTGGGGAAAAGAAAAGAGTTAGTGAACAATATTGTTAGCATAGGCTTTATTATAGCCATTTATTCTGTATATGTATATATTGCACAAGTTTATGGTCTTCCAGAGCTACCGCGAACGCGTATGGGAACCGGTGGTGGCGATCAAAACGTCACATTTACCTACGCTTTTCATAGAGCAATGGGCAGTTTTCGGGAGCCCTCACATCTGGCCGAGTGGATTGTGGTTCCCTTATTTTTATCTTATTTTAATAAACAAAAAGTCTTAAATATTAAAAGCTTTCTCATGGGGACAACGTTATTGTTAACAGGAAGTTTAACAGGAATAATCAGTTCAGTGATTGGGTTTTTCACGGCTAGTGCCATTACATTCAAATTAAAAAAAGCTACTTTTGCTAATATGCTCATGTTCTTTTTGCCCTATTTAGTGGGGTTTTTTATGTTTTCTTTAATTTCGATTTCTAATTCGAGTTCAGGATCAGCAAGTTTGATTGATACATTATGGGATAGGGTAGAGCCTTTAATCTCTGGAGGTGGAGTTAAAGAATCCAATAGAAGTTATGTTTATGAGTATGTGGATAATCACTCTTTTCCTGTGTTTGGCCAAGGTTATGGAAATGCAAACATTCTCTTTGGTAAGGAGGTGGGCTTCTCTAGTACAGCGAGTTTTTTAAATTTATTTTTGGTGAATGTGTATAGTGTTGGAATGATAGGTGTGAGTTTATTAATAATATTTTTTGCTTATCCCTATTTTTTACATTTTTTTAAGAACAAAGGCAGAGCCAGGTCTAATTTTGTTTTTATTCTGGCGGCATATAACGCCTGGGTATTGATATTTTTAATGCATGCAGAAGAACTATCAGTTTTTTTTGCTATAATTTATGCTTTATTTGTCTATCAGCTTAAAGAGTCAAAAATGGAAGATGGCGATTCCGAGCATCGCGGCAGCAGTTCCTTGGGCGTCAGCCTTTAAGTCCCCCTGATCTACATTTTTATCTAATACTTCCTTTAGAGAACTGATAAAAAAAGAAGTAAATGCTGCGGCAAAAATGGATTCTGTTTTATTAAAACCAAGATAGCGAAAACCAGCGTAAGAACTTACAGTAATAGTAAATGTTGCCGCCATATGCAAAGATTTATCAGTGGTGTTTTCTTCTGTAGTTGTTTGAGCCAAAAGTCTTGGTGATGAGACTAAGAGCCATAACAGGACCAGACATAGTCGTGCTTTAGTCTTAACAAAATGAGAGTTTCTATTATAAGAAAGTATAGGATTACCTTTTTAGTTCATATTTAAAACAAATAACTGCTAATTTCAATTATACTTAAACTATGGATATTAAACAGATCTCCTTTTTGAAATTGTTGTTTTCTGGACTCTTTCTATTCTATTCTTTTAGCCAAGCTTTGGCAAAAGAAGACAAAGTGGCCATTAGTTTGTCTTCTTTGTACACGACATATAATGATATCACTATAAGCAATGCTGCAACATCCACATCTGGTACAGATGCCATTGTTTTAGAGCCAACGGTTGACGTTGAAGTTGGTTTACGTATGTTTGGACCGTATAATTTTATTTTAGGAGTTGGCCAATCTATTGATCAGCTCCGATCTTCATTTGGCGCTGGTATTCGAGTGGACTTGCCAGGGTTTTTCTTTTTTGGAAGTCAGGCATCAGATTTGGGGAAACATAAACGAAAGTATCCTGTAAATACCTCTGGGTTTTTTATATCATCACTCACCACAATAAAAGCGGCATCAACAGCCACAACTTCTACAGCAGCTGTGTCGAATCGATGGGGTATATCTATGGAGATTTTCCTGTTTAATAGACTTACTTATTTAATTACTCAAATTTCATTTTACTCAGTTCAAGGGAACTCGTACACGAGTCCAATTGTGGGTCTAGGGGTGAATTTTTAATGATATACAGAAAAGCTATTGTTTTGAACTTAATATTCTTTTTGTGCTTTCCAGCTTTTGCTCAAGTACTTGCGCCATTTTCCAAGAGCCTTATTGGAGGTAGTGAATACTTTGTAGGGCGCGACTTAGGGAAGCCATTAATTACAGTGAACTTAATAAATGGTGTTACTAAACCAGGAGTTTACCATATTCCCGTGGATACAGACTTAGCTCGCTTGTTGTCTTATGCTGGTGGGAGTAAAGACACCTCTGATTTACAAGAGGTCTCCATTAGAAGAACAGAGAATAAAAAAGAATCAGTTAGTCTTGTGGATTTGGAATACATTTTAAAATCCGATACACCTATGCCAAAAATGTACAATCGAGATGTGGTTCATATTGCACAAAAAGAAAGCTTAGATTCCACCCTAAAATGGATTTCCATTTTCTCTGGTATAGCTACAATGGCTCTGACTTTAAAGTTAGTTTCAGATGGCAATAAATAATTTGAAATTTAAAGCTAATTTCTAAATGTTACCTTTATAGTCCAGTTTAATCTTCATTAAATATTTCTTTTTCAGCTTTTAATTCTAAATTTTTAATCGCTTCAATTTCTTTATAGCTGTATAACTTTCCCTCGCCCACGCCTTTACAGAAAGGGACCACTTCTTTATTCCAAACTTTTTTGTTAAGGGTAGATGGCCAAAAAGGCCAAGTGCTACATTGTGTGGGACGGGCTTTGTACACCTGGCACTTGTTATCGTTTAAAAAAATGCATTTACTTTCATCTTCGTTATTTGGATTGAGATAAAAGGAGCCATCAGTTTGGGTGCAATAATTTTTTGTGAACTTTTGTGTGGATAACTTTAACAACTTAGCTATATCTTGACGATTTTTAAGTGTGAGAAACACATAGTTGTATTGTCCATGGTTTAGGCAGCACTGCCCAGTGCCTTGGCATTGAAATCGTATGCCCTTGTCGTACCAAACTTTTTTCATATACTGCTCCACGAGTGCGAAAAATAAAGACACATTATTATCATAACTTTTACAAAATTACAGGGGGTGCCTGACAATTATTGTCACAAGTGTTTTATGGTGAGTTTGCTAAGCCTTTAGTGAGCTTTGGGAGGATTTCCATTGGTATTATAATTGCTTAATATTCATCCTGTACACGTAAAAAGGGCAGCAAGTTAATGACGAATAAAATAATAACACTTTTAATTATGATATCTCTGGTTATCCCAGCATACTCAGATTCCAATTCAAGCCCTGACTTAAGAGACCAGCAGGCAGGTGCTGACATTCTATCGGTACGTCCCATCTTCGAACCCACAAAAAAACATAAGCCAGCCAAGTTTATTGAAAATTTCTCGAAAGCAAAGATTTGGATGACTTTGGCTCCAGATGTTGAGTTTGTTGGACCACAACAAGAATCATACTTTGTTTCTAAGGATGATCCTAATCGAGAAGTACTGAGACAAAAATATGTTAAAAATATTTTTAGATATATTATTAAAAAAGCACATTTATTAGCAGCTGATTCATATTACAATAATGGTAAGGGTGTTGATTTTAATAATTCAAAAAATGACAACTTCACTTATTACTCGTTTTTAGTTTTAGCTTTGACGGTGCCTTTTCATGAGAGTCACTTAACGCATGCTAGAACTATCCCTGGAAAAAATCAATGTTTTCCAAAAGTGAATGATCTTACCGTAAATAAAATACTCTATGGTAAATCATACCCTTCTGACTTCATTAAGTCTTCAATTCAAAACCTATATAGAAATCCCTATAAGATGTATATGCCTTCATGTTCAACCTTAGGAGAGACAGAAAGAACGACTCAACTTCTGTGGTCTTATTTATATGACGATGTTGGTCTATGGCAAATCAACCCTTATCACCATCCGAATTCCATAAAACCTGGCAACTATTTAAATTTATACAGAACTATAGATTGGGGATTGAATTATTTGTATAATGGTAACGGCACTGATAATGCTGGGGGTTTTACTTTTATCAGAGATTTAGTATCGAGTTTAGATGATCGTAAAAATGAGAAAAAAGAGAGTCGCGAAAGATTTAAAAACGCTCGAGGTGAATTTAAGCAATTGTGCCGCTATAATTTTAACTCAGACCCTTATAGAACAAATTCATCATTGCCGGGTAAGTACTACAACCTCTTGCGTGGAGTGTGGGGTGGTCAATATAATTCTGGAACCACGAAAGCCATTGGCCCAAATTCAGAAGGGAATAGGGTAAGGACCAAACTGATGGCTAATGGTAAAGTTGCGTGCAGGGCATCGTTGAGCAAATTTGAACTCACTAGGAATGAGCAAAATAAAATTATTAGAAATAGCAAATTAAGTATGAAAAAAATATCTAATGAAAAAGAAAAAAAAGAAGTTGCGAAACAACATGCAATACTTTTACAGACAGCTGCTGATGAAATAGAGGCAAAATTAAAATCAGCAGAGGGGGCGTGTAAAATTTCACGTGCTTCTATCACGGGCGGGTACTGCCGATTTCAGTATCCTAAAGAATTTTTGCACCCGCGTGTTAGAGAAAATGATACTGGTTTCGAGAAAAAGTTAAGCAGAGTGGTAATAGAGAATACGAGCATTTATCACAACAGACTGCCTAAGGGAAGTTTGGAACGTAAAGCATTTGACGAAATCATTTATAATTTTCGATCAATATATAAAAAGGGAGTCCAAAAAGAAAAAAATCAAGCGTTGGCGAAACTTCTAAAAGAGACAAGATCATATAAACGAGAAACGGTAATTATGCCGGAGAGGTTTGAGGGGGCAGTGACTCATCTGCTTTTACCAGGGTCTATTAATTATTACAGTCTTCCCTCACATATAGAGGAAAAACAGAATAATTATTGTGGTTATGTTTCTAATGAAAATGTAACTGTTGGTGAATTGAAGCTACAATCGAAATCAAGTAAAACATATAAGCTGTCAGATGGATCTGAATGGATTCAGGTTCATTTTCCAGATTATTCAGCAATGAATCGTAAAGAAAAAAGAATAGAATATGTTGAATTGGCAGATAGGGAACAACTAAAGCATGTGAATATTAGAATCGCCCCACCTAGAGCGAGTAAGGACCCTTCAGTAAGGGGAAATGTTTATGCAAAAAAAGTTTGTAAAAATATTGATGATAAAGGTGAATGTAAAAAAACCTTTGCCTTTAGAAGAAATAAAGAGAATATTTCAAGCAAACACAAATTATTGGGAATTGATGAACAATCCGGATGGTACAAGGTCGATTTAGGCGATGGTAGATTTGGTTATGTGTCCGGCTTAGAGAAATTTACTAAATTAGTGAAGGTCAATAAAGCACACAAGACAGAAGACTGTGAAAGATCTGAATATTTCTACATACAGAAAGATCATACCTTAAGTTTTGAAGGCATGTTTGATTATGATTTTGGTACTCTTTTAGTTAGGAAGGGATCAACAAAAGTATTCAGTGAGCCACTAAGGAACCGATATAATAAGAAAAAGATTCTAGAGTACTTACCTGAAGGTGAGATTTTAATTTCAATGGGCATGGAGTCAATTGATATAGCTACCGCAAGTGGGTCAGCTACCCATTATTTTCATAGAATCGTTTACCCTTCAAGAGAGGGTTGTAATATAAGGAATTTTGAGATTAATAAGTGTACCGCTTTTGTATTTAGTGGAGACAGAGTTAGTAAGTTGGAACAATAAATGAGATCATTATTAAATAATATATTTTTAATATGTTTGATTGTTATGGGGGCTGCTTGGTTATATGTGACAGTTAACTATATATCTGAAAATGTTATAGCAAAGAAAGCTAACATTGAAAATAGCTCAAGCTCTGAGTCAGAGCTTTTGAAAACTACTACTGAGCATCATTCTGATTTACATCAAGCTAAAACAGTGGCACAGGCCATCCCTATGTGGGTCGGTAAGTTGGCTGAGAAAGAAAACACAAAAAAATCTAATAAAGATTCAGTCTTGTCATTTTTAGATTTAAGTGAAGATGAGTTTAATGATTATTTATTTTCAAAAGATTTAAGAGACCGAATTTCAATGTATAAAGTTCGAACTCTAACTTCTAAACTTGTAACCTGCTTATTAACGGAAAATTCTGTTTGTGAACAGATGCATAAAACTTATATTCCAAGAGCAGATAACCCAACAAATAGCCCATATTTTTTAGCATTAAACAGAATGCTAGATGTAATAGATCAAGTGTCTGATGAAGATTCTTCTGCTTTAAAAGCTTTTGACTCAGAACTTCTAGAAAAAGTTTTAAAACTAAATAACTTTTCAGCTCCTATCGTTGCCACCCGCTTGCTTCTAAAAAAGGCGAACACTCCTGATAAGTACAATAGAATTGTTCGGCTCAATACAAAGTACCTTTCTGGCCGCCCCAAGCTCTTAAATTACGACAGTTTTGCTCAACACAAAAATTTTGAAAATATAAAAAGCCAACATATACTGGCTAAAAATTTAGCTGAAAATATAAAGAGTGATTTAATTTTTTCTAAAAATGTTTTGAATAGGCTTCCTAGGTATGGCTTCCGCAGAGAAAATATCAGCACTATTGCAAAATCTTATTGTTATTTGGTAGAGGTGCAACCAAGTGATATCCATCTTCCTGATCATAAGGACCTTAAATATGAAAGACGGAAAGTGGAGTTAGTCTTAGAAAGATCTGGTTTAATGGGCTCACTGGCTGATACATGTATTTAAAATTAAATATTATATTTAACATATGTTGAGTTAAAATTTTATATAGCCGTAATCTGCGAAGCTACAATATCCATCATCAGTAATTATTAGATGATCAATAATGGGTATTTGCATTAACCGTCCACACTTTAGTAATTGTTTTGTTAGCTTTAGGTCCTCCACCGATGGGTGTTTGGAGTTACTGGGGTGGTTGTGTGCAACAATGAGTTGCGAGGAGTTACTTTCACAAGCAAACTTAAAGATATCACGCGGGTGACAGATACAGTAATCCACAGTGCCTTTAAATAGGCGAGAAAGTTGGATGAGTTTTTTGTCTGAGGTCAGCCCCATAACCCAAAACTCCTCTACATCATTTTTTAATATTTGTTTAAACTCGTTATATGCATGTTGGCTATTTAATATATTTTTCATGGAGACTAATACTAGCAATATGAGCTCCAATGAAAAGTCTCTGAGAACTAAATAGCAAGCAGATGAGTTTCACGGTGTCCGGTCTCAGGACTTTAATCCGACTACTGTGGCTAAAATACCTCAACTTAAGCGCAGGGCATCAAGGTTTTCGGTAAGAGGGGTGGATTTTGTAATTAAAAAGTTATAAATTACAAAGCTGATTATATACGTATTTAAAGAAATTACTGAGGAGTAAATATGAAATTATTAATCGCTTTAACATTGATTGCAGCTATGGGTTTGATTTCTTGTGGTGGTAATAAGGCTTTTACAAGAGGTTCTTATGATGACAATGTAGATTCAACCAATTTGTTGAATGATAGATGGTCGGAATCTGATATGCAAAATGCAGTAAAAGACTTAGTTAAGAGTGCTAGTTCGCATTACGCAATTAGAACGGCAAAAAAGCCACCAGTTGTGATGGTTACTGGTATACAAAATAAAACAGAAGAGCATATTGATACTCAGAATATTTCAGACATGCTTAGAGTTGAGCTTATGAGAAGTGCGTCACTGCAATTTGTAGATAAGGCAGCACGTGACTCTATAGCTGATGAATATAAATATCAAAATTCAGGTATGGTTAAGGGCAGCACAAAAAAAGGACCTGGTGGTCAGATTGGTGCAGACTATATTCTTAACGGTCGTTTAGATTCTATTGTTCAACAAGCCGGCAGAGATAAGACTGTTTATTACAAAGTCACATTGAACTTAACTAATTTGAAAACAAGTTTAATCGTTTGGTCTGATTATAAACAAATCAGAAAAAAATATCACAAAAGTAGATTTGGTTTATAGTTTTTTACAAGCCTCTGTTTAGTGGCTGTTAGTTTGTCTTAAATGAAAGTATCTAACAAAATTGTCTTTTCACTTTTTATTTTTACACTGGTAGGTTGTGCGACCTACCAGTTAAAGGTGAGCGAGGGACGTCGACATATTGAAAATCGTCAGTTTGCAAAAGCAGCAGAGGTATTAAAATCTTTAGCTTTACAGGAGTCTGATGACCAGCTGGTATACCTCTTAGATTATGCTACAGCCTTACAAATTGCTGGTGAATACAAAGAGTCAAATAAAGCCTTTATGGCTGCAGATGTAATTGCTGAAGAGAGTGACTACCATAGTATTTCTAGAATAGGCGGATCATTATTACTTAGTGAAGGCATGGTTCAGTACAAAGGCGACCCTTTTGAAAAAGTGACTATTAACGCTATGATGGCCATCAATTTTTTAATGATGGAAAATTATGATAGCGCCCTTGTTGAGGCCAAAAGAATAAACACTAAACTTGGCAAGTATGAAACTGATGGTAGAAAAAGGTACGATCAAAGTGCATTTGCTTATTACCTAAGTGCTATGATTTGGGAAGCACAAAAAAAGTATGACGATGCTTATATTGATTATAAAAAAGTTTATAAATTAGATCCGAGTGTCCCATTTATTGGCAAAGACTTAATCCGTTTATCTAAACGTGCTCAGAGAATGAATGATCATAAAAAGTGGAAAGCCCAGTTCTCAGAATTTAAGGACAATAAGTCCTGGTACTCCAACAGGACTGGAGAAATCATTTTAATTTCCCAAATTGGCTGGGGTCCAAGAAAAAGTCCAAGGCCTGAGAACCACAGGTACCCTATGTTGCGGCCAGTGAGAAGCTTCACGCATTCCGTAAAGATGAAGGTGGAAGGTGCTGGTACACAAAAAACTGAGTTTTTATATAGCATGGAAGATGTTGCCATTAAGACCTTAAATGGCGATTTTGCAACTCTTGTGGCAAAACGTGTGGCTGGTGTTGTGGCTAAGGCGGTGGTTGCAGATCAAATTAGACAACAGAATCAGGGACTGGGTGATCTAGCTTGGATTGTTATGAATGTGGCTGACCAAGCGGATCTAAGGCACTGGTCTACGCTGCCAAGTAGTATCCAAATTGCGCGATTAAGGGTAAAACCAGGGAAATATAAGATCTATGTTGGAGGGCTGAGCCATCGAGGCATGGCCACAGGTGAATCTGCAGAATTTCATGATGTGGAAGTTAAACCAGGTCGCCAGGTGTTCTTAAACTGGCGGACAGTGGAGTAGGGCGCCCCTATGGTTCCTTTCCATCCGTGGGAGATCGGGCCTAAAGACGGCCCGAATCCGCCAATTTCCCCGCGTCGTGTGGGGAAATCTAATGAAAAAAAATGAATCAGTTTTCCATGGATTTTAGCGCTTTTATAGGGGATTTGTTTTTTTATTGGATCTAATGGCACGATGCCATTAGATTGCGGTGCTCGAGGCTGCTAGCCTCGATTATCAGGACGTACAACCTTCAGCTATGCAAATAAACTCCAACTCAAAGAAAAAAACATAAAAAAAAGCCAAGTCACAGGACTTGGCTTTTCTCTCAATCTAGACACTAAAAAACTTAGTTATCTAAATTTTGATTGGTATTAGAAATAGGAAGGTCCAAACTAGTTTCTAGGTTACTTGTTGGTAAACCAGGTGTTTGTTGATCGCTATTTCCTTCAGTAGCTGCTGCATTAGCTGCATTTGCTACACGCTCTTCTAAGGTTTGTTTAACATCGTCAAAAGATGTTTTAGAAGCTACTTTTTCTGTAATCACAGGCATGGGCGCTGGCTGGTTTTTGTGATAATCCAACGGAAAGGCACCAAGCTTAGCTAAATAGTTAGAAATACTTCCATTTCCATTCTGGATGATTTCTCTTAAGGTAAAAAGAGGAGCATATTGGGCAGCTCTTTTTTCTGCTTCAAATATGATTTGAGTCAACGTGGCAGCAGTTATGTCATTTTTAGTTTTGTTATCAATAACCATAACTTCTTCACTAGCTCTTATCATTTTGGCAATATCGTCTAAAGTTACGTAGCAGCTTTGTTGAGTATCGTAGAGCTTTCTATTTTGGTATCTTTTGATAATCTTGGTTCTGATGTTTTTATTCATAGTTCCCATCTCTTGGTTCATTAAGCGCTCCCTTTGGAAGTTTCCCCTTAAACACTGTAAAATCACGTTTAATTTGCTTGTCACTTATTTATGTTTATGACGCCGCTCAACTTAGCCCTGAGCGTCGCGCACTGTCAAGCCCCCTTTTTAGTCACGTTGCTTTTTTATTAACCAAACTTATGTATGCTATATGTTTGAGCAAATCTCTAAATGGAACGGTTAATCAAAAAATATAAAGAAGACTAAAGTCCAGGTGTGCTCTTGCCGAGAAGCACTTAACGAAGAGGTTATCTACTTAGTAGATTTCTCTTAATAGTTGATAAAATATTCAAGGATTTCATATGGTTAAGAGCTTAAAGACAGTTGACTCGATGAAGGTTTATATAGCGCTTTTTTCAACTGTATTTGTTGTTGCTGTTGCTCTAAACGGGGTATTTATAGATAAGAATGTAAAGTTAGCACGAGTGGAAGCCAGAAACCTGGGGAACCAAATTATTGCTGGTGGATTGAAGAATTTACCAAATAGTAAGCTGAAATCATCTAGAGCCATTGCGTCATTATCTGGAAGAGAAAAGGTAGCTTCTGTGATGACTAGGTGGGGTGTAATGAGGCTAGAAGGCACTATTGGGAAAGATCCCTGGGGCGAAAAGTTTAATTATAAGATTTTACCTGATATGAAAGAGAAAAAAGTGGTTTTTTTGGTTTGGTCAAATGGGCCTAATAGAAAAAAAGATACCATGGAAAGCGATAGCTTTAAAAACAGGCTTATTCGAGGTGGAAAATTGAGCTTGATTGGTGATGATGTGGGTACCAGCCAGGTTATACCACTTTAGAACGCTGGGCAGCCAGACTAAGGTCCAGGTTCTTTTTAAGCCTTTAAAACCGGTAAAGATATATTTGTTGGGATCCGACAAGTGACCTAATGAAGAAGCTGGTAAAAAAACAGAAACTACATATTATTTTGATGGTTATTTTAGGCCTACAGATGGGGTGCGCGGCTGTGTCCACAAAAGGAACCTCTTTGTTTCGTAGTGAAGCTCTTCACCATTTAAATCCAGTGCCAGACAATATTGCTCAGCCTTCTATATATAAAAAGGGGATGGTGGATCCTCTTTACGTTCAAACGCAAGCTGACTTTCATTTTACTATGGCAGAAACCTATTCTTTAGATAATCAACCGGCAAAAGCTATTGAAGAGTATAAGTTAACATTACTATATGATCCCTTAGCTACAACAGTGCAGTTACGGTTAGTATCTGAATATGTCAAAGTAGGGCTATTTTCAGAAGCTATCACTCAATCAGAAAAAATTGTTTCTGAAAATCCCAATCACAAAAATGCGAGATTAATTTTGGCCAGTTTATACTCTTCATTGAAGATGTATAAAAAAGCACTGAGTGAGTATGATAAAATATTAGTTATTGAACCAAATCATCCAGAAGTTCCATTATTTATTGGAGCCATTTATGCTGAAATTCAGGAGTACGATAAGGCTGTAAAGTATTTTAGAAAAATGGCCAAAAGTAAAAATTATAAAAAAACAGCTCATCAGTACTACTACTATATTGCCAGAATTTATTTAGAACAGGGCGAGGAATATTATAAAGATGCCGAAGCTAATTACCAGCTCAGCATAGGGAAGAATCCTAAGTTTGAAGATGCTGTAATTGGTTTATCAAAACTTTATCTAAAACAACTATCAGAAAATAAAGCGGAGGATTTATTAGCTTCTTATCAAGATCGCTTTGGGCCTTCTCGTAAGGTAGCAAAGCAGTTAAGCCAGATATATTTAAGTAACGAAGATTATGAGAAGGCTTTAGGTCAACTTAGGATTATAGAAGACTATGAAACTTATAATTTGAATATTAAAGTTAGAATTGCATTAATTCTGATTGAAACTAAGAAATATCGGGCGGCCATTAGGAAATTAGATAGAATACTGCTGCAGGCACCGGAGTCTGATAAAATTCGTTTTTATTTGGGTGCAGTACATGAAGAACTCAAGTCGTATAAGGCGGCCATTACAAATTACAAAAGAATTTCACCAACATCCACTTACTACCCAGAAGCTGTGATCCATATATCGTATATGTATAAAAAAACAGGTGAGATAGATGATGCTAGCGAAGTGATGGAAGAAGCTATTAAAAAAAGAAATGATGTGGCTCAGTTCTACTCGTTTTACGCCTCTTTATTGGATGAAAAAAAGCAGTATAAAAAAGCTATTGTCATGTTAGAGAAGGCGAAAAAACAATTTCCAGAGAATACACAAATTCATTTTTTTCTCGGATCTATGTATGATCGTGTTGGAGAAAAAGCTAAGGTGGCAAAGCAAATGAGCGCTGTTTTGGAAATTGATGGTGAGCATATTCAGGCATTAAATTATTTGGCTTACACTCTTGCCGAGAAGGGTGATGAGTTGGACTATGCTCAAGAGCTTGCACTAAAAGCGCTTGGTTTAAAGAAAAATGATGGTTTTATTTTAGATACTTTAGGTTGGATTATGTTTAAAAAAGGAGATGTGGGCCAATCTATTAAATATCTTGAAGCGGCATATAAGCAGGAAAAGAACGAAAGTATTATTGCTGAGCATCTAGGTGATGCCTATTTTAATTTTCAACTAGCTGAAAAAGCGAAATCTATGTATATTGAAGCTGCTAGAACAGAAAAAGACGTTAATAAGAGAAGAAAGATTTATGAAAAGATTGCCTCTATTGAAAAACAAGTTTCATTCGGTAAAAAAAGAACTCCAGCATCAGTTGGGGACCAGGGTAAGCCTGCCAGCAAAAAAGGTTCAGGCAAGTAATTACCTGAAAGCCATTCAGGATAAGTATAAAAATATATATAAAATACTAATTCTGGTATCAGGTTTTTCGCTGATTGGCTGTCAGACGGCTCATAAGTACAATTTGGAATCTCAAGGGTCCTGGGAGGCGAAGGCTTTAGTTAAGGATTTAAAACAAAACAAAAATTTTATAGTAAAAATAGATTCATTTTTAGTTTATGGCAAAAAAATGAAATTAGAAGTGAGCTCGCCTTTTGGTGATTTGTTAGGGATTGTGCTTCTAAAAGGTAGAAAAATTGAAATAGTGAATGTGCAGGAAAGAAAATATTATTTTGGTAAAAGTAGCCCTGCTGCTCTTAAAAAGCTATTAAAAGTAGCTATGGACCCACAAATTTTTTATGCCATATACTTTGATAGAGCCTTAGAAAACAAAATGTGGAGCTGTACTTCTGATGATGGTTACCTAAAAGAGTGTATGAATCTAAAATCCAAGTTGAAGTTAACTTGGATTTCCAGAATTGGTAAGAAAAAAACAGTGTTGATTGAGCACCGTAAAGTAAAAATTCAGCTTAATATTAAAAACTTTAGTCCTGAAATTAAAGAACCTGAAAAGATATTTCAATTGAGAGTTCCAAGAGCTTTTCGACGAATTAGAATTTAAGTTGTGGAGTTTGATTACAAAGACCATTGAATGTACCTTGCGGACACTATCCATACTTTAGTCTCAAAAACGAAACAAACTATGGAAATAATTATAAAAAATCTCATATTGATAAATTAATATTAACCATTTTGATCTGGTCTATATTTATAATCAAATTTTGTAAAATCCTTTAAACAAAGGCATAATAGACCAAAGGGGTAACCCATGGAAGAGAGGCCATTATGTCAGGATCAAATAAAATAAATCTTAATGAAATCATTAAATCTTGGGAAGACGAACAGTGCACCAAGGATCTCAGTTGGTCAGGAACTTTTGATGATTACCTGGATATAGTAAAGAAAAATCCTAAGGTTACTAGAAACGCTTATCAACGTATGCATGATATGATTATGGGTTTTGGCACCGAAGAATATGTGGATGTTAAAAAATCAGTGACACGTTATAAATTTTTTGATGATGAAGTTCATGGCGGCAAAGACGCGGTATTTGGATTAGATATTCCTTTAATGAAGTTAGTTAATGTCTTAAAAGCGGCGGCCTTAGGGTATGGTACTGAAAAAAGAGTGATTCTGTTACATGGACCTGTGGGTTCAGCAAAGTCCACTATCTGCCGCCGATTGAAAAAAGGCGTAGAGGAATATTCACACACGCCTGAGGGAGTTTTATACACCTACGAGTGGGTGGATGAGGCCGGTAAGTTTGGTGATATCTTTGGAGAGGGAGTTAATGAATTTCCTTCAGCAATGAACGAAGATCCACTTTTATTGATCCCAAATGAAATGAGAGCAAAGCTGGAAGATCAAATCAATAAAGGGGCTTCTGGGGATTTTAGAGCTAAAATTGTAGGAGACGTCTGCCCTCCCAGTCGATTTATTTTTAGTAAGTTAATGGAGCATTATAAAAATGATTTAGCTAGTGTACTTAAGCATGTGCGGGTTAAGCGTTTAATTTTATCAGAAGCAGATCGTATAGGCATTGGGACATTTCAACCAAAAGACGAAAAGAATCAAGATGCCACGGAGCTCACAGGTGATATTAACTATCGTAAAATTGCCCAATATGGGTCTGATTCAGATCCACGTGCTTTTAACTTTGATGGTGAATTTAATGTTGCTAATCGAGGTATGATTGAGTTTGTAGAGGTGTTAAAGCTTGATGTGGCCTTTTTATATGATCTATTAGGAGCCTCTCAAGAGCATACTATTAAGCCGAAAAAGTTTGCCCAAACACATATTGATGAAGTGATTATTGGTCATACAAATGAGCCGGAATATAGAAGGCTTCAAGATAATGAATTTATGGAAGCTTTAAGAGATAGAACTGTAAAAATAGATATTCCATATATTACTAAGTTAAAACATGAAGTTAATATATATGAAAAGGATTTTAACTCTCGAAGTTTAAGAGGTGTTAGCATTGCCCCACATACCATTGAAATGGCAAGTACATGGGCGATTTTAACAAGGTTAGAAAAGCCTAAAAAAGCAAACTTAACAAGGTTACAAAAATTAAAATTATATAATGGACAACTGCTACCAAATTACACCGAAGATAATGTCAGAGAGTTAAGAAAAGATACCGTTCGAGAAGGCCTGCTTGGGATTTCACCGAGGTATATTCAAGACAAAATCTCTAATGCCATTGTTTTGGCTCAGCAGTCAAATAGTGGTTCTGTAAACCCATTTATGGTTTTAAATGAATTAGAAAGCGGACTTAAAAATCACTCACTGATTTCCAACGAAGAGCTTAAAAAAGAATACAGAGAGCTTTTAGCTGCAACGAAACAAGAGTATGAAGAAATTATTAAGGCGGAAGTTCAAAGAGCTATCAGTGCAGACGAAGGGGCCATGAAGATGTTATGTGGCAACTATATTGATAACTTGAAAGCATATACTCAAAAAGAAAAAGTAAGAAACTCATTTACTGGTTTAGATGAAGAGCCAGATGAGAGATTAATGAGATCTATCGAAGATAAGATGGGAATCACTGAGTCTCAAAAAGATGATACTCGACGCGAAATTATGAATTACATTGGCGCCCTTGCTTTAGATGGTAAGAAATTTGATTTTAAGTCGAACGATAGATTAAGAAACGCACTTGAGTTGAAGTTATTTGAAGATTCAAAAGACTCAATTAAATTAACTTCATTGGTTAGAAATGCCGCGGACCAAGAAACTAAAGATAAGATTGATTTAATTAAAACGCGTCTAATTAAAGATTTTGGATATGATGAGATTTCAGCAGTGGGTGTTTTAACATACGTTACCGATATCTTTGCCCGAGGTGATGCTAAAGACAAAGCGGAATAGATGAAGGAAATTAAAAAAATTCAAAGGGATCATAATCGCTTTAAAGAAATTGTGCGTGGTCGTATAAAACAAGAATTTAAAAAGTATGTGACTAACGGGGAAATGATAGGGCGCACTGAAAATGAGATTGTTAAAATCCCAGTGCCTTCTATTGAATTACCAAGATTTAAATATGGTGCCAAACAGGAAGATGGTCAGGGGCAAGGAAAAGGCAAACCTGGAGATGGTAAAGATGGGGAGTCTCAAGGGCCAGGGCAGGGTGCTGCTGGTGATCAACCAGGGGATCATGCCATCGAAGTGGAGCTCACTTTTGAAGAACTTGCAGAAATTTTGGGGGAGAAATTAGAGCTTCCTAGAATTGAGCCACGCGGTCAAAAGAATATTGAAACAGAAAGTATTAAGTATAGTGGTCGAGCTCCTATTGGCCCAGAAGGTTTAAGGCACTTTAAGTCTTCTTATATAAAGGCTCTTAAAAGGTCTATTGCATCGGGGGATTATGACCCAGAAAACCCCATAGTAATTCCTATTAAAAGTGATATGAGATATAAGTCATTTAAAAAAGTCACAAAACCCAAGTCAAATGCTGTGGTGATTTATATGATGGATGTTTCGGGTTCCATGGGTGACGAGCAAAAAGAAATTGTTCGATTAGAAAGTTTTTGGATTAATACTTGGTTAAAAAGTAATTATAAAGGTTTAGAAACACGATTTATCATACATGATGCCGCCTCAAAAGAAGTAGATGAAAAAACTTTTTTTTCTACTAGTGAGTCAGGTGGTACTTTGATTAGTTCGGCTTACAAACTATGTAAAGAAATAATAGATAAAGATTATCCACAAGATGAATGGAATATTTACCCGTTTCATTTTAGTGATGGAGATAATTGGAGCGGGGAAGACACTAAATTATGTTTAAAGTTAGTGGAGGAATTCTTTCTACCTAAAGTAAATATGTTTGGTTATGGTCAAGTTGAAAGTAAATATGGAAGTGGCCAGTTTTCAAAAGATTTAGAAAAACACTTTGGCGAAGATGATCGATTAATTATCAGTAAAATTGAATCTAGAGAAAAAATAGTGCAATCAATTAAAGATTTCTTAGGTAAAGGGCGCTAATGGCAAAAATTACTCCAGAGTTAGAAAAATTTAGAAAAGAAATTTGTAAAATCGCAGAAGATGCAGGTTTAGATTTTTTTGAAACAATTTTTGAATTAGTAAACTTTGATACACTTAATCAAATAGCGTCCTATGGAGGTTTTCCAGTAAGGTATCCCCACTGGCGTTTTGGTATGCAATATGAACAACTCTCCAAAAGTTATCAGTATGGGTTATCAAAGATATACGAATTGGTCGTTAATACAGACCCCTGCTATGCCTACTTAATGGAGGGAAATTCTGTATTAGATCAAAAGCTAGTTATGGCTCATGTTTATGGTCATTGTGATTTTTTTAAAAATAACTATTGGTTCTCACAAACCAATAGAAAAATGATGGATGTATTAGCGAACCATGCCACACGAGTAAGAAATTATATGGACCGTCATGGTGTGGATGAGGTGGAAGACTTTATTGATCTTTGTTTAAGTATAGAAAACCTAATTGATCCATATGTCTCTTATTCGAATATTGATTATAATTTACCAAGAGACACAAAGTTCACTGATGCAGATTTAAAGCAGAAGAATGACACCAGTAAGGGCTCAGAGCTGACGCTTAACTTAGACCCTAAAGAAGAAATAGTTATCGAGGATCTTAAAAATCCAGACAGAGATGTTTTGAAGTTTTTAATAGAAAATGCGCCTCTACAGCCATGGCAACAAGATGTGATGGCAATTATAAGAGAAGAATCTTATTATTTTACTCCTCAAGGAATGACAAAGATTATGAATGAAGGATGGGCATCGTACTGGCATTCAAAGCTAATGACAGAAAAGATTTTAACTGATTCAGAGATCATTTGTTTTGCTGATCGTCACTCCAGTACCATGACCATGGCACCAGATGGTTTTAACCCATACAAAATTGGCATTGAATTGTTTAGAGATATTGAGCAGCGATGGGATAAGGGGCAGCACGGTCAAGAATGGGAAGATTGTGATGACCTTCATGCTAAAGAAAATTGGAACATGGACCATAAGGGCAACGGTCGTGAAAAAATATTTGAAATTCGAAAAACAAATAATGATGTTACTTTTGTGGATCAGTTTTTAACTAAAGAATTTTGCGTTAAAAATAAGTTTTTCGTTTATAAGTTTAATAAAAAAACAAATGCTTTTGAGGTAGATACCTCTGATTTTGATGCCATAAAGAAAAAGCTAGTATTTCAGTTAACCAACTCAGGTCAGCCCATTATTAAGGTGGAGCATAACAATTATGAAGGCCGTGGCGAGCTTATGTTAAAGCACTTTCACGAAGGCGTAGATATGCAGCCAGATCACTTAACGGCTACCTTAAAAAATGTACAAGCAATATGGAAAAAACCAGTTCATTTAGTCACAGTTATGGACGAAAAAGAAATCGTATACACTCACGATGGTGAAGAAGTAAAACAAAATAGCTAAGCAAATTAAAAATACATATAATTTCAGAATATGATTTAAAAATTAAAAGGCAATCCTTATAGATCAAATGGCACGATGCCATTTGATTGCAGTGCTCGAGGTGGCCAGCCTCGATTGTCAGGAGGCTCACCGTTCAATCAGGAGCCAAGCCTTCAATTTCACGTTCTCAATATATATAGACAACATACTCTGAACACAATCCTGCCTAATTAACCATCAATTATCTCTCGCAAATTGGAGCCAAAATAGTTGGCACAATGATTGCCCTATAATTTGGCGATTAAAAGTTTTGGTGTCAAAGAGTCACCAAATACATTTTGATTAAAATCCAAAGGGGGAATTATGGGTTTGGTATTTGCTCGACTACACAAGGTAGCCATCAGCTCGGTATGCATAACATTAATGGTATTGCCTACGGTAAATGCTTCAGCAAGTATTCCAGACAATATAGATGTGGGTAAACATCGGAAAATTTATGAAACAGCAAAGCAGGACTCTGACAACAAGCGATCTATAGCGCAGGGGATTTTACGAGACATAGAGGTCGTAGTTGATGAAATTAGTGATCTTGAAAACTCCATTATTAGAAATGAACGTCAAATTAGTAACAACGTAAGTGAAATTCGCTCTCTGAGAAACCTCAATTCCAATATGCGGCAAGAGTCCTCCAGAATGGAGCAGGACATTGATGAAAACATACGTGAAATAGAAGCGAATCGTAGAATGATGGTTTCACTAGGTCGTGAATTAGATCAAGCAGAACAAGAGCTTCAAGGATTAAAGCAGCGTAGGCAACGCGTACGACAAAATAAAGAGAAAGTTTCGCAAAATAATTCCAAAATTACAGAAAGGTTTAGTAAACAAAAAAATAGGCTAAAATTATTAAGAACTAAAAAATCAAATTTGACTCAGGCCATTCAAAAGAATCAACAGGCTGTGGAAAAACTAACTCAACGAATTCAGGCTTTAAAAACTGAAAAGCAGAACAAATCAGCACAAATACCAAAACTCCAAACTCAGATAGGAAATATACAAAAGCAAAATGTAAATCTGAATGCTCAGGTAAAACAATTGCAGCAAAAAATTACTACTCTCGTAGATAAACGTAAGGTTTCTACTGAGAAAAATGCAAAACTTAGAAATCAAATTGTAGTTAAACGAAAAAAAATTGCAGAACTTAAAAAAGGAACGGACCCAAAGAAAGCACAAAAAATTGCAAATTTACAAACACAAATTAAAAATCATAATGCTCAAATTGCAAAATTAGTTGAGCAAAGAAAGAATATATCTATACAAATTACAAATAATAAGAAGGCTATTCAAAATAAACGGGCTAAGATCCAAAGTAATAATAAATCCTTAGCTCAGAAACAGAAACAAATTGCAGCTCATAAGAACCGTGTCAATCAAATTGGCCCATTGATTGTAAAATCGAAGACGGCAAGAACTACACATGCAAATAAAATCCCAGCCCTAAAGCAGCAGAGAGTTGCTGTGCAAGCCAATATTAACAAAGTTAAGACTAATTTTGAAAAGACAAAACAAGAGAAGTTAGCTGTAGAACAAAGGCTCGCAAAAATTGCAGAAAGATTAGCCCTTATTCGAAAAAAAGTTAAAAATAAAAAACTATTGATAAGTCGTCTAGATGGTCGAATTTCACGTTTACAAGCAGAAAATAGTTCTCTTAGAAATAGTAATCGAAGGTTGACAGGACAAATCGAAGATAATCGCGATCAAATTAGACGCAACCGCAACTCCATTGCACTTTTGCAGGACGAAAATGGTCGTTTAGATGAGAGAATTGCTCAGTTAAACGAAGAGGTAAGATTAAAATCAAGAGAAGAGACTACACTCAGAGCTGAATACACAATAGCTGATGACACTGCAAAGAGTGCCGAGGCATTTACCTTAGTTAAAAAACGAATATATATAGCTGTAAAAGCACAATATGACAGAGAGTATTTAGCTGCAAAAAACAGTGGAGCCAGTCAAGGATCGCCCTTAGGCAACAGTGCAGGGGACGAACCCGGCACAATAGCGGGAACTAAAGCCGGTACCGCCGAAGGCAATAATTTTGGTAACCAAGAAGGGCTTCTTGTGGGTTACTTAAATGGATTGGAAGATGGTTTAACAGAAGGGAAGAAGGAAGGCTATGAACATGGGCTTACTCTCCCTGGTAACTTTGATCGTGGTTATAAAATTGGTTATGACCAAGGTATTTTAAATGCTAAAGCCATAGCACGACGTGAAAATTATTTTCCAACCCGAGCAAAAAGAAAGGCTGAGTTATTACGAAAAGTTCTTAGTAACTCTGTAGAACTAGATAATAAAACGGCAAGGGGATCTCTTTCTCTTATGGCTGAAAATGGTCGCCTTCCCGCTGCCGATGGCTTAATTCAGGTAATGAACCAAGGTTCACCCTCTTCTGGTAACTTAATTCCAATATCATCTTTCACTGGCAATACTTGGGATGACTTAACTGCCTTGATGGATAGGGTTAAAGCTAATATTGATGCTATTCCGGATGGTGCCATTATCAATGATAATACGGGTGTGGTGACGTTCCCTATTCCTGTGGATATGAATCAGGCAAGTTGTAACCAGCGTTATATTGATTTTGTAAATGCTTGTTTGGCTTCTTTCTCATCCGCTTATAAACAGGCTTTTAAGTCCTCTTATAAGTCTTCATTTCAAAGTGCAAAAATTGTTGCTTTTGATTTAGAAAAACCAAAAGCTTTTGCAAAAGTTGAGACACAAAGACATGGTGAGGGGCACAAGCATGCTTATGACATTGCCTACGCAACTTGGGATGCAATTGGTGCAGAAGAAGCTGAGAATAAAGGTTTGTCAGCGGGACTTAAAGATGGAGAGGCAAACACGATTGAACAGGCCAGAAAAACAGCCACAGAAAATGGTATTAACGATGAGAACAAATTCTTTGCCACCAATCCTGTGCTTCGCCTTAAAAGTGTTAGTTTTATAAAGGCAAAAGATGGTAAAAAAACTGAAGTCATTGCTGGGGACGAGATTTTGTTATCAGCTGTTGTTTCAAACTTTGGGGCCTTGGCCTCTCAAAAAGGGCAGTCCAAGATCAAGTGGGAGTCTATAACAAACAATGTTGTGGTGGATGAAACTCTACACCCTTTAGTTGGAATCCCGGGTGAAACCAAGGCATCAGTTAAATCCATTGCTTACGCAAAGGTAAGTAGGGATGCTGTTTTGGCACAAGTGGTGAAATTAAAAGTAACCATTTATCAACCAGATGGGGAGGTTGAGAGTCAAATAGTGCAGTTCACAACAAAGCAACACCTTAACACATCCATAGATGTTGATATGGATACAATGGTTGAGCGATCAGGTGGAATCTACTTTGCTCTAGTGAAAATAAGTAACGACTCAAATGTTGATTCACCGAGAGATCTAGAAGCTAAAATGACTTTTCCAAATGGCTCAGGATTTAAGGGAAAGGTCACCTCTGCAAACTTTGGAAAAATTAAGGCAGGAACAACGGTTACTAGAATGTTCAAATACAAAACTAGAAAAGCCAAAGTAAAATCAACTGTTCCAGTAACAATTACTGTATACTTTGCTGGTCAGATTTCAGCTCAGAAAGTGTATAAGGTGAAAGTTGTAAGAGAAATTTGCGACGAATCGGACCCCTTCTGCTTTTAAAGTGCTAGGTAGTGTCTTTCAAAAATTAAATCTAAAGTTAAAACCTCTGTTGGGGTATTAGCTTTTTTGGACAATGCACGGTTGGTTTGCTTTAATAAAGTGAGTTCAATTAGCTCTGTAAATTGAGTTGCCGAACACCTTCGAATACAGTGACGCAAGCGGCATTAGATAAATTGAAGCTACGCACTGGCCCGGCCATAGGAATGGTGAGGCAGTTTTCCTTATGTAGCTCTAGCAGTTCTTCAGGCAGTCCTTTGGTCTCTTTGCCAAAGACTAGCCAGTCTCCTTTTTGAAACTGCACATCGTAGATGGTTTGCTGAGTTTTTGTGGTGAGGTAGAATACGCGTGATTGGTCGGGGACTTTACTCATAAGCTCTTCTAAATTTTCATAAGTTTGCCATTTTAGATTGGGCCAGTAGTCCAAACCAGCACGTTTAAGGCGTTTATCTGTGAGTTCAAAGGCGTAGGGTTTCACTAGATGGAGCATGCTTTGGGTGCCCACACAGGTTCTGCCAATATTACCTGTATTGGATGGAATCTCCGGTTCTAGTAAAACTACGTTAAAAATGGGATCATAATCATTCATATCCAAATATATGACACAGAGCTAAGCGAAAAGCATCAATGATTCTTTGGAAAAATTACTTGTGAAATAATTATTTTTGACATAAATCAGGAAAGTGATACCTTCACTGAAAACGGCAGAGAAAAATGAAAAAGATAGAGGCTATTATTAAGCCCTTCAAATTAGATGATGTAGTGGATGCTCTTTCTGAAATAGGAGTTGAAGGTGTCTCTGTCACCGAAATTAAAGGTTTTGGCCGCCAAAAAGGTCGCACCGAGATCTATAAAGGTGCAGAATATGTTGTGGACTTCCTTCCAAAAGTTAAAATCGAAGTAGTAGTAACAGATGGCCTTGCTGGACCTGTATCTGAGACCATTCAAAAAGTAGCGCATACGGGTAAAATTGGTGATGGAAAAATATTTATATTACCCATTGAGTCTGTTATTCGTATTCGTACAGGCGAACGAGATGACGAAGCTATTTAATGATTAAATTATGCAGTTAAGAATTACAATTAAGAATAAAAGTTTAGTATTTTAATTTAAAAAATAAAATTAATTAGCTGCTCTTGATAGAGCTTAATAATAGGGAGAATAAATGAAATACGCTGAAGTGATGAAGCTTGCAAAAGACCAAGGTGTGCAAATGGTGGATTTGAAATTCATTGATTTGCCAGGAACATGGCAACACTTTTCTGTCCCCTTACATCAATTAACTGAAGATGTTTTTGAAGAAGGATTGGGCTTTGATGGAAGCTCAGTGCGCGGGTGGCAAAGTATCGAAGATTCAGATATGATCGTCATGCCTGACCCATCCACAGCTAAAATAGACCCATTTATGGAAGTGCCAACGCTTTCATTAATCTGTGATGTTGTTCGTCCAGATACTTATGAGGCCTATGGTTATGATCCAAGACAAATTGCAAGACGGGCTTTAAATTACTTAAAAACAACAGGTATTGCGGATACAGCTTACTTCGGTCCGGAAGCAGAGTTTTTTATTTTCGATGACGTACGATATGACCAATCCTCCTATGGCGGTTTTTACCAAGTGGATTCAGAGGAAGCAGATTGGAACTCTTCACGTGACGAAGGGGGGGGCAACAGAGGCTATAAAATGCGTCAAAAAGGCGGGTACTTTCCGGCTTTGCCCACAGATAAGCTTCATGATCTTCGTACGGAAATTTGTTTGGAGCTAGAAAAAATTGGTATTCAAGTTGAAAGACAACATCACGAAGTTGGTGCTGCTGGACAAGGTGAAATTAACTTTAAATTTGATTCTCTTTTAAATGTTGCTGATAAACTAATGTGGTTTAAGTATATTGTTAAAAACGTGGCTGAGAGAAATAATAAAACAGCTACTTTTATGCCTAAGCCAATATATGGTGATAATGGTTCGGGGATGCATGTCCATATGTCTTTATGGAAAAATGGCGAACCTTTATTTGCTGGGGATAAATACGCAGGTTTGTCAGAAATGGGACTTCATTTTATTGGAGGAGTGTTAAAACATGCAAACACTCTTTGTGCGTTTACAAACCCAACCACCAACTCCTATAAACGATTGGTTCCTGGTTTTGAAGCTCCTATTAAACTCGCTTATTCTTATAAAAACAGATCTGCAGCTATGAGAATTCCAAATTCTGGATCAAACCCAAAAGCAAAACGTATTGAGTTTAGAACTCCAGATCCAAGTGCCAACCCATATTTAGCTTTCTCTGCTCTATTATTAGCGGGAATTGATGGTATTCAAAACAAAATCAATCCAGGAGATCCATTAGACAAAGATATATATGGTCTATCCCCACAGGAGGCCGCCAATGTACCTTCTGTTCCTGCCACTCTTGAAGAGGCTTTGGCGCACCTAAGAGACGACAATGAATTCTTAAGAAAAGGTGATGTTTTTACCCAAGGATTTATTGATAACTGGTTAAACTACAAAGTGAATTCAGAAGTATTACCGCTTCAACAAAGACCAACCCCTTATGAGTATTATTTGTATTACGATATTTAAGTTGTTGAATGGCATTGTAAGAAAATGACGGGACGACAAGGTCCCGTTTTTTTTTTGAGGCTTAGATTTTCCATCAGACAATGAGCGTCCTGACAATCGAGGCTTGCCGCCTCGAGCTCCGCAATCTAATGGCATCGTGCCATTAGATCTATAAATAAACAGATGTTCATAATGATCTGTATTTCAATCTTTCATTAGATTCTCCCACACGAAGTGGGAGAATTGCGGGTTTCAGGGCGGCAAGCCCTGATCTCCCAAGGATGGAAAAGTTCCAATGGACACCCATAATTATCAAATCAAGTTATGAGAAATACAAAACTAAAAGCATCTCAGATCCTAATAAACAACAACTTTACCAAGTTGCTTAGAAGTCCCCTTGTCATTATTTTTATAAATAGTGCCACATGCATATATTCGTTGATCTTCTATAAGAATATCACCACTCAACTCCACAAGTTGTCGCATGCCGTCCACAGTTTCATATATAGGGTGGGTCTTAGGTTTAATTGGCATTCCTTTATTGAGTTCATTAACAGAAATACTATGGTAAAGACCGAGGTTGTTAATATGAACAGTTCCACCATTAATTTTTAAATAAGCATAAGCTAAAACACCAGCTGTTTTTCTATTATACGAGTTTTTTACATGCAGGTTTGGATCTGACAAATTAAATTTAATAAGTCCATTAAAGGGTTTTGTATCTTCTTGGGGGGCAGTAATATTATCCACACCAATGATTGCGCTATTTCCTTCTATAGAAATAGCAATGGCTTTAGAATAATGACCTCCGGGTTGATTTGCTAGTCCTAGATCATAAGTTTTAAGAAGGGTTTTTTGTTGAATATCAAAAGTGTGTAAACCCTGTCCACCGTGAGCAATATAAATTAAATTTTTATGTGCAGCCATTGCATGGGCATAGTTTCGGTTAGAGGGGGATCGTTTGTTAAAGTGGGTGTTAGATAGAGTTACAAATTTTCCACTGTGAAGGTCCCACTCTTGTAGGGTTTCATTTGTAAGTACCCATAGTGAATGCCCATGTAGAAGAATGTCGTGAATTTTATTTTTAAAGCTAAAAAGTTCTATGGCTTCATCAGGCTGGCTAAGTAATATCATATTTACAACATATTTGCCCTGGGATCGTTGCATATAGAATAGGGATTCTGTTCCTTGAACAAACTGTGGGTATTGGCTGATATAAACACCAGGTCTATTTTCTTTTATTACATTTTGACATACATTTTGAACGGCTTTGCCGGAAAAAAAATCAGAAGTTTGAGCCTTCAATCCTTGAGTAATAAATATCGCAATCAATATGACTAGTAGCCTCATGAAACCCCCTTGTGCAGTATTGTTAATAAGACAAGGCTAAATCACATAATAACTTAAGCTTCTTGTCAAAAAGAAGAGATGGAATATGTGTATTGAGTCTGTTAGCGTTAGGGGCTGGCAGAGAATATTCAAACCAAATCTAAAAAAAACAATTTACTCAAAGTAAAATTGACCCTACTAATGCCCCCTCACAGGGTCACTTGTTAAATGACCCTATACAAATATCTTTTCTTTTTATGTTCCCGGTGTTACTCAAAAGTTTAACTAAGGCTTGGTTTATGATGAAAAAAAATGAAGTTCATTGGGATAATTATTCGGAAGAATATCAAAAAAAACACGGAGTACAACTGAACAGAATCGATTTTGTATGGGGAGTGTGGTCACTCCCAGAGTCTGAACTTAACATATTAGGCGATGTTAAGGGTAAGCGAGTCCTTGAAGTAGGATGCGGCGCTGCACAGCTAAGCATAGCTATTGCTAAAAATGGAGGGCTACCAACAGGGCTTGATATTTCTAGTAAGCAACTAGAATATGCTAGAAAACTGATGGATCAATTCCAGGTCCATTTTGATTTGATACATTCAAGTGCGGATGACATTCCCTCTTCTGACAATTCTTTTGATATTGTCTTTTGTGATCACGGCGCTATGACATATTCACCAACTGAGAAAACATTATCAGAGATTCATAGAGTTTTAGATAAAGGGGGTGTCTTTGCTTTTAATATACAATCACCTATTCATGAAATCTGTTATAATGAAAAAGAATCAAAGGTTGAAAGTCATCTGTGCAAAAGCTATTTTGAACTTTCACCTTTTGAGGATGATGGACTTCAATATTACCAATACACTTATAGTGAGTGGATAAAAATGTTCATTAAAGCAGGTTTTAAAATCATTGATTTGGTTGAGTTGAGAGCAAAGGAAGAGTCTAAAAGTACGTTCGACTATGCACCAAAAGAGTGGGCAATAAAATACCCTACAGAAAATATTTGGATATTAGAAAAATAATTTTGGCTAACTAATTTATGCCCGTAAAAATACTCATAGCACTGCATTTCAATCTAGAATTGGATGAGTAACTTAATCTTTTATAATATTTTTAGCTGGGTCGCTTTTCTAACAACAGGTAGACTCACTTATAGCAGAATATGACTTTAGTCCTCATAATTTAAACAGTTAGCGGTTTCTATTTCATTTTAGTTTCATCTCAAAGCTACAGCATATATGGATCTGTGATGTACCTTGAGTTTAAATACCCACAAGTTTGGAGTATTTTAAGCTTGAAATAATGCATATTTCGATATCCATAGCCCTTTCTCTTCA
>JABJQG010000072.1 GCA_018663505.1 Pseudobdellovibrionaceae bacterium
GAAGCATTCCCTTTATTCATAAAATTTTGCAGCCTTATTTACTCACAAATTGCTACGCAATTGGTCGAGTGTAAGAAAAGCAAAACTTGTTAATTTTATTAGACTCTTTAAAACACGAAGTGCCCTGAAAGGGCGAGTGCAGGAGCACGAGTTTTAAAGGGTTAGAGCCACGATGGCTCACTTTTCGTATGAAACACCTATCTCCAAAGTATCCACCTCTCCCACAAAATAAGATAAAGACCTACCCCTTGTCCACTAACCAAAAAAAGTACCAAATTCTTGTTTCAATTGCCGTGAAGCGTAATTGATAGTTTGGTGCCATTTGGGGTTTACAGAGGTGTCAACCTGACACCTCTGTAAACTGTACAATATACTTATTTCAATATTATTTTCTAATTAGATGTAACTCACTGAAATAATTAGAGCTATTGTTGAATTATTTACTAAATGAGTCCCCTCATCTTGGCTTGAAATTTGCTAGTAATATCACTGAATTGGAGTCATAAATAATGAGCATAGTACGTCAGTATAAAAATATTGTAAGTTTTAAAGACTCCTCTGGGAAGACCTTAGCTTTTCACTCTCAAAATCTTGAAGTGGCAGAGATAGATCAAGAGGCTTGGTCCGCCTTTGAAAGCCAATCAGGAGAGGCCTTTAACGAGATCGCCTCTTGGAGTGAAGAAGTAAATGATCAAGTGTCTGACTCATATTTTGAAGACCATATTAATCAGCTTTCCATAAATGTATCTCAAATTTGCAATCTAGCCTGCACTTATTGCGCAGCAGACGGAGGCACCTACAAAGCACAAAAGCCCATTGCAGATCTCAATATTGTTTATAAACAACTGGATCAATTCCTTAAACCCATAAAAGATGGCGGAAGCTTTCACATCAGATTTTTTGGAGGCGAGCCCTTACTTTACCCTGATCATATAAAAAAAATGGCTGACTATGCAAAACTTCTAGTTGCGGGACGTGATATTGACCTAAGAATGAAGATCACCACAAACGGCACCCTTATAGACGAAAAAAGGGCTCAGTTACTAGCTGATTACAATATGGAAGTGGCTATTAGCATTGATGGGCCTGAGCAGATTAACGACCAAACACGCCCTGCAAAAAACAAAAAATCCACTACACAGATGATAATTGAAGGTTTGAAGACACTAGCTAAGCATAGGGATCAGTTAAAAACCCTACGTGTTATCACTGTATTCGGTGAACATAACCTAGATGTTATGGGCACTTATGGTTTTTTAAAGCAGTTTAATTTTGACAGTTACAGCTTTTCTTATGCCAGAAGTGAAAACGATGTCACGGTGAGTCCACAATTTATGAAAAATTTTAAAGAAACCATTTACTTCATACTCAAAACTTATGGAATTAACGAAGTCTTAAAGATTATCCCCATTCGGAATTTTGTGTTAAGGTTGCAGTATCAGGCCCGTAATTTGAATCATTGTGGAGTAGGAAAAAGCTCAATACAGTCTGATACTAGTGGTAATCTCTTTGGGTGTAATTGGTGGATGAGTGATAGTAGTGAGGTTATTGGAAAGGGAGCTCAGATTTTTAAAGACAAAGTGGCTCCATTTAAAAAGGATCTTGTTGATCTGCACAATTGCCAAACCTGTTGGGCAAAAAATTTATGTGGCGGAGGGTGCATGTTTGTAAATAAACAATCCTCTGGCGAGAAACACATTAAAGACAAATTCTTCTGTGAACGAACAAAAGAACAGGCTCAAATTGGATTAGAAATTTTTAATAGATTTAGTTTACAAAATTAAAGGAGAGTAACATGAAGCATATCAAAAAAACTAAGCCCACTAAAGTAAATAAGGCTTACTTAGATAAACATAAACACGAAGTTATTAAACAGGCTGGCTGTGAAATAGTATATACCTAATTGACTTAACTATCTAATGTATATACAAAATGTTTTTAATTTTCTAAAGAATAATATTAACTATGGCCGAGTCATGAGAGTTGGCTTTGCTATTGTTATTTCTATCATTATTAGTAAATTAAATTTAGACTTTGTGGAGGGCTGGACATATAACGCTCGAGTCAGTCTCCAGACCCCTCAAAAAATATCTGACAAAATTAAACTCATTTCCATAAAGCAAAAACAAACACCTTTATTAAAAGATCTTCTGGAAACCTTAGAAGCCATTAAAAAACAAAAACCAGATCATTTTGTGTATCTTGCAGACTTAGAACTCTTAAAAGGCAATCGTGAAGAAAAATCTCAGTTTGTTAATTTCTTTAATGAAAATCCTAACTTCCATATTTCTACCGTTCCACAAAAAAAAACAGCACAAAAAATGGGGCACCCATTCAATAAATTAAGAACTCGAGAATTACACGCTACCTCTGATAAATACTCCTTTGCCAAGGATAATGTAACTCGTAGACTCATTCTAACGGCCTTCAATAAAGAAAATATAATTCAAACTATTGCTAGCAACTATACTAATAAGTCTGCAAAAAGTTATTCAGGCGCTTATAAGTACTATGACTCAATTCAATTATACTTTAAATATTTGCCACCAAAGAGCTTTAGCAGCATTGCCTTTTCAGATTTATTGAGCGCTCCAGAGATTAGTGACTTAAGTAATAAAATTATATTTATGGGCGCAGATAACGAGTATTCTTCAACAGACTACATTAAATCCCCTTATTCTAAGTCTCGTACTGAGTATACATTTTTAGAACTCCAGGCCACTCTTCTTAATACATTATTGAGTGACAGTGGTATCTCCAGGTCCTCCCCCTGGGTAAATAATATTTCAATATTTGTCGTAGCATTAATTACAGTTTTTTCCGTATTCACATTAAAACCAATTACAGGACTATATATTTTATTTGCTACTTTTTTTACATTTTCAAGCGTGGGGTATTTAGCTTTCAACTTCTTTGGATACTGGATTGATATGGCACATTCATTTTTAGCCATATTCTTATGCTATTACTTTTTTATCCCCTATCGCCTGATCAAAGAAAATAAGAAAAGCTTTGAATATCAGGAACATAATAAAATGCTTTCCAAGGTTGAGGAGCTTAAAACTAATTTTATGCGAATGATGTCTCATGATTTAAAAACCCCTTTAGCTCGTATACAAGGGCTAACAGACGTCGTAACAAGCACTTCTGACAATCTATTGCCTCAGCAGAAAGATGCTTTAAAAAGTATTTCTAAATCTAGTTTTGAACTTACGGTCTTTATTGAGACAATTTTAGATCTTAGTAGAGTGGAGTCTAACGAAGTGAAGCTTCAATTACACAGCAAAGATATTAATGCTGTACTTACCCAAGTGATTAAAAAATGTGAATTCCTAGCAAAGGAAAAAAACATTTCTATAATCACAGAGTTTGAACCTATGTTTAGTATTAAGGTTGACGAAAGCCTACTTAAACAGGTTTTTACCAACCTCATAGAAAATGCTATTAAATACAGTCCTGCGGACTCTCGAATTCTAGTAAGTTCTGAAGAATTTAACAATCAGATGATAATTCAAGTGGCCGACCAAGGTAAGGGCATTGATGAAGAAGAGCAATGTCATATTTTTGATAAGTTTTTTAGAAGTAGAGATGCTAAAAATTCCACAACTGCCGGCTCTGGCTTAGGACTTTATCTTTCAAAATATTTTGTAGAACTGCACAAGGGATCTATTCAGGTGGATAGTGACGAAAACAAAGGGTCTACATTTACTGTAAACCTACCAATGAATTTATAAAAAAGGGAGAACTCATGTTTAAAATACTAGTTGTAGATGATGATGCGGGGCTTCGGCTTTCGGTAAAATCAGCTTTATCCTCTACCAATCAATATGAACTTGATGAGGCCTTTGATGGCATTAACGCCATGGAGAAAGTAAAACTTCAAAGATACGATATGATATTACTTGATGTGGATATGCCAAGGTTAAATGGCAAGGAAGCGCTTAAACTCATAAAAGCTCATGACCCATCTATAATAGTTATTATTATGACTGCTTTTGCAAACATCAACGATGCTGTTGAAGCCGTTAAAGAAGGGGCTTATGATTATGTTTCAAAGCCCATTAAAGGCGACGATCTTACTGATATGGTAGAACATGCTTTTGCTGCTAATAGCTTAATCTCAGATGTGGCTGTGTCAGCCCCAATTCTTATGGATGCTGGTCGAAAAATTATTGGAAACACAGCACAGATGCAAAAAGTGTTTCATATTATTAACCGTCTTTCTAAAGTAGACACCCCTGTTTTAATCAGAGGCGCTTCGGGTACAGGTAAAGAGCTCGTGGCCCGTGCTATCCATAGTAACTCTACACAAAAAGCTGGGCGTTTTGTGGCTATTAACTGCTCTGCCATTCCAGAAAATCTATTTGAAAGTGAACTTTTTGGTCATGAGAAAGGCTCCTTTACTGGGGCTGATCAACGAAAAATTGGCAAGTTTCAATTTGCAGAAAACGGAACTTTGTTTTTGGATGAGGTGGGTGACATGCCTCAACTGATGCAAGTTAAACTCCTAAGAGTTCTACAGGAAAAAGTTTTCACTCCGGTGGGGTCCAATAGAGAAATTCAATCCCAGGTTCGCATTATTGCAGCCACAAATCGTCCCTTAGAAAAAATGTTTTCTACAAATGAATTCCGTGAAGATCTTTACTACAGACTCAATGTGATGCCCATTACATTACCGTCTCTGTCTGAAAGAAAAGAAGACCTCAACCATATGATTAATTTATTTATTAATAAATTCAATAAAACTCATGGCCGTAAAATTCAGGGAATTACACCTTCGGCCCTAAGCTGTTTGGTAAAATATGACTGGCCAGGAAATATTCGTGAGCTTGAGAATGTTATTGAGCACTCGTTTATTTTAGAAGAAAAAAGTAAGATCAGTCTACAAGCTCTTCCCGAGATTATCCTGTCAGCATCTGGTATTGACATCACTTCCATTAACCAAAATACCGAGCTTACAGAGACAGAGGTTTCGGAGCCTACTGATAGTAACACCCCAACTGAGAACTCCTCTACAAGCCTCTGGAATATGGATAATTTAAATAGTGATACTTTAGACTTCAATCGTCAAAAAGAGGAATTTGAAAAGGAATTTATCATTAAAGCCCTGCAAACTTTTAATGGACGAATCAACCAAACAGCCTTACATGCGAATATTCCAAAGAAGACCTTATTAAGGAAAATTGAAAAATATGGTATTATAGCTAAAGATTACACTTAATTAATCTGATGAGTTCCTTAGTGGCATTAACGCCGCTAAGTCCCTCTCACAAATCCATATAAATCAATGATTTTAAAGGCTTGCCTTATCAAACCCGCTGTCAACGCTTAACGCGAATTTATGATTTTGTCATTTTTTCAATTTTCATGTTGCTCGCAAAAGCACTCCAATGTACTTTTCTGCTCTTATGGTCATGTCAAATCCACCTCCACAAGCCTATACACGCGAGACCCTCGCTGAAGCCTACGCCTGGTTTAATAACCAGCCGGATGGGGCTGTTATCAGAGCGACTTCAGCCGACCAGCTTGTGAGCCTGTATTTACGCTCTAAAAGAGCCCCAACAAATGGTCATAAAGTTGTTAACACCACAGAAACCCATCCCATTAGCTCTCAATCCTTTAAATCTGAGCTTAAAGAGTTGGCCGAAGGAATTCGACAATTTGAAACCACAGAACCAGTTCCTGCTCCGCAAGTGGCTTTCAACCCTGCGCCCATTGGAATGGCTATGCCTGAGGTTGAAATAGAAACCATGCGTAACCCAACCTCCCCCTCCACTGTTACTTTTACTCAAAAATCTGTAGAGGTTTCTGCCCAGGATCAACTGGATGACAAGAGTTTGGAAATGTTAAAATCCGTTCGTAACCGCTTTAATCTAAGTAGTAATGACGAAGCTCTGAGAATGCTTCTTGTTCTTGGCTATGAATCTTTAAACAAAATCTTTAAATAAAATTAATTCCTAAAATCTGAGATGCGTATACTGAGAGGCATTTCATTAAATCATTCTCATTGCCATTTTGAATATTTAACACCAAAAGGCTCAGACATGCGGTTCTCGCCCTTTGGGCTGCGATCCGAACTCGCTTTTGGCGCTAAATATTCAAAATGGCAATGAGAATGATTTAATGAAATGCCTCTCAGTATACTCAATTAACATCTTGCACACTTTGATAACTCCAAACTTTGTTTATTCTTCTCTATCTCCCCTCTGAAGGATTGACTTTGTAGAGGCTTTTTTCTAAAAATTAGATTCACTGTTTGGAGCTAAAAATGTCAGAAAATACAGAATCTTACGAAGATAAGGTTAAAAATTCAATATCCTTACCTAAAACTGAATTTCCCATGCGTGGTAAACTGCCTACCACCGAGCCAGTTAGAATTGATCAATGGACTAAAAATCAACTTTATCAAAAAATGGTTACCAACAATACTGAGAAAAAATTTGTAATGCCTGATGGCCCTCCTTATGCCAATGGCAAGCTTCACTTGGGGCATGTGTTAAATAAAGTATTAAAAGACATTATTATTAAATATAAAAATATGACTGGCCATTCTGCTGCTTTTATTCCTGGGTGGGACTGTCATGGCTTACCTATTGAATTAAAAGTTACAAAAAAACTGGGTTCTAAAAGAAAAAATATGACCGACAAGCAGGTGCGTGATCTTTGCCGAAAAGAAGCCTTAACCTGGGTAGAGATTCAAAAAGAACAGTTTATTCGGTTGGGAATTCTAGCCGACTGGGACAAACCTTATTTAACTTTAAATTCAAACTATGAGGCCGATGAAGTTCGTGTGTTGGCTAAAATACTAGATAATGGACTCCTTTACAGAGGAGAAAAGCCGGTCAATTGGTGCCCCACCTTACAAACAGCTTTAGCTGCTGCAGAAGTAGAGCACATGGAACACGAGAGCCCATCAATTTATCTAAAGTTTGATGTGGATCAAAACTTGGAAAAATTAGGGTTTAAAGATGGAGCTGCCGACAAACCCGTATCCTTTGTTATTTGGACCACAACACCTTGGACAATTCCTGCCAACTATGGGATCTGCCTAAATGCCAATTATGAATATGGTATTTTTGATACTGGCAAAGACTACATTGTTATGGCTAAAGATCTACAGGAATCCGTGGAACAAAATTGTGAAGACCTAAGTTTAAAATTAGTCCATACAGTAAAAGGGGATACTCTGGATAAAATGGAAGCTCATCATCCATTTCTAAATCGCACCTCTCTCATCATGCTAGGCGACCATGTGACTTTAGAGGCAGGTACCGGTTGTGTACACACTGCCCCAGGACACGGTCTTGACGATTATCATGTGGGTTTAAAATATGATCTTCCTGTAAGTAGTCCCGTGGGACCGGATGGCAAATACACTGCCGATGTTCCTGATTATGAAGGCATTAGTATTTGGAAAGCCAATGATTTAATCGTGGAGCGCACTAGAGAAAGTGGTCACCTTATAGGTTATAAGAAAATTAAACATAGTTATCCACACAATCCCCGATCAAAAACTCCACTGATATTTAGAGCTACACCTCAGTGGTTTATTAAAATGGATGGAGATACAAAGTTACGAGAAAATGCATTGGAAGCCATTGAAAATAAAATTGCCTTTATTCCTGACTGGGGTAAACAGCGACTTAATGCCATGGTTAACAATACCCCTGACTGGTGTTTGTCTCGTCAGCGCACTTGGGGTGTACCCATACCGGTATTTTACTGCAAGAGCTGCGACCACTCTTTAGTTAAATCTGAAATCATGAATACCGTGGCTGACAAAATGGAATCCTCAGGTGAAGGCATTGAAGCTTTTTTTGGTGCAGAGGACAACGAGTTCACCCAAGGTCATAGCTGTGAAAATTGTGGCGGAAAAGAATTCTCTCCAGGCAAAGATATTTTAGATGTTTGGTTTGATAGCGGAGTTTGCCATAGCGCTGTACAGAAAAAAAGAGAGGGACTTGCCTTCCCTGCAGATATTTATTTAGAAGGCTCTGATCAGCATCGTGGTTGGTTTCAAACAAGCTTAATGTCGTCTATGGCAGCTTACGATACGCCTCCGTACAAAGCCCTCGTAACACATGGTTTTGTTAACGATGCTCAAGGTTACAAAATGAGTAAATCAAAAGGCAATGTCATCGATCCAGAAAAAGTGATTCAGCAGTATGGAGCTGAGATTTTAAGACTTTGGGTGGCCTATGAAGACTATGGACAGGATGTTACCGTAGGTAACGAAATGTTTAAACGCATTTCAGAGACCTATAGGCGCATCAGAAACACTCAACGTTTTATGCTAGGCAATCTTCATGATTTTGAACTGGAAAAAAACAAAGTCAACTTTAATGATATGCCTGCGCTAGATCAATGGGCATTAGTTCGACTTAATAATTTAATTGAAAAATGTACCAAAGCTTACGAAGACTATAATTTCTATAAAGTCTACCACGCCCTTAATCAGTTTTATACTGTGGAGCTATCCGCTACTTACTTGGATATTATCAAGGATCGATTATACACAGGCAAAGTTGATGGAAATAAACGCCGCTCCAGTCAGACCGTTGTATACCAACTCGTCAGTGTACTCGGCGGAATAATGGCTCCAATCTTAAGTTTCATTGCTGAAGAGACCTATGAGTATTTACCACAAAAAGATAAATCAAGTATTTTTCTTACAGAATTTCCAAAGATAAATAGCTCTTGGAAGTCAGAACAAATTGAAACTGACTTTGAAACTCTATTAGAAGTGCGTTCTAAAATATCCAAAGAACTTGAAGCGCTAAGAAGCAATAAAACCATTGGGTCTAGCCTTGATGCTTCTGTAAAAATCACAGCCAATGGAGAAACTCTTAAGGTTTTAAGAAAATATGAATCACAACTTTGCGAGTTATTTATCATTTCCCAAGTGGAGCTTACTGAGGGAGCTCAGCTCACTATTGAACCTGGTTCAGCAAAAGGCCATAAGTGTATCCGCTGTTGGAACTACTCTGAAAAGCTTGACAGTAGTACACAGTGGCCTAAGGTTTGTCCAAAATGTATCGAGGCCCTAGTCTAACACTGGGGCTTTATGACATTAAGACGCATTGGGTTGCGAAACATGGAACTGTTACCAATTTAATTATGATTTGGTATCTTCATAACCAATGAAAATTAATAAAAAATACCTAATATTATTAGCCATCGCAGGATTAATTGTAAGTATTGATCAAGCTACAAAGCTTTATGTACATAGCCACTTCAATCTAGGTGAATCCATCGTAGTCATTAAAAACTGGTTCAACCTGACCTATGTGAGAAACCCAGGAGCTGCATTTGGCTTTTTAAGTACCTCCCCCGAAGCATTTCGGGATATTTTCTTTCTATCCATCCCACCACTGGCACTTATATTCATTTTATATATATTAAAAGATGTGGCCTCAAATGATAATATTCAAATTGTCGCTTTATCTGGAATATTTGGCGGCGCCATCGGCAACTATATTGATAGATTAAGATTTAGGTATGTTATCGATTTTTTAGATTTTCATATTTACAATAAGTATACATGGCCAGCCTTTAACGTAGCTGACTCTGCCATTGTGGGCGGAATAGCAGTGCTATTTTTAATTATGTTTAGAAAAGATAGGTCCAAAAATCCTGAAGTAACCAACTAATTTAAACTTCGAGGTCTGTTATTTATCCTTTTATTCATCTAGGCCAAGATCTCTCCATACCCACATATATCTTATTAATCAGCATCGCCTATTGTTTAGGGCTGTATTGGGTTCTTCAAAGAGGAAAAAAGAGAAATTATAATATTCAGCAGCTTTTAGATCTTTGCCTGATCATTATGGTTTCTGGGTTTGTTGGGGCCAGGTTACTTCATGTACTTTACGAGCAGCCTCAGTACTACATCAATTCACCTGTGGAAATTCTAAAATTCTGGCGTGGAGGGTTTGTTTTTTTTGGTGGCGCTATAGGGGCATTAGTTGCAACTGCAGTGTATATAAGAATAAAAAAAATGATTTTTTTAAAATGGGCAGATCTTTTTGCTCCGGTTTTTGCCTTGGGATATGCCATTGGGCGTTTTGGATGTTTTTTAAATGGATGCTGCTTTGGCGCACAGTGTGATTTGCCTTGGGCTGTACAGTTCCCTTCTCATCAACAACACTATAGCTCCTTAGTGGATCGACACCCTACACAAATATACACACTACTTATAGAGCTCATTATTCTTTTTGGCATACTGAGTATGGAGAAAATAATGTCTTCATATAACCATGACGAATCTCCGTCTGATAAAAATAGATTAAAACTTATTTTTTCGAAATGGTTTCAACCAGCGGGGCAAATATTTTTTTTATGGGGCACATTACATGGAGTAAATCGCTTTTTTATGGAATTTTTTCGTGATGACTTTCGCGGCAGTGAAATACTAAACCTAAGTATTTCCTCTTGGATTAGTATTTTAATCATACTAACTGCTTCTCATTTTTTATTTCATAATGGTCGAAAATTTGTATCTATATAGTTTCTATGCACAGACTCATCAAACTAAAAAAATACCCAACAATTTATTCTTCAGGAACAGTGTGAAACGGTGACATCATTGGCAGCTTTAATAAATACCTTACTGCATCTAAAAAAAAACAGTGAGCCTTCCTAGTTCACAATTTAAATTTAAGCCATCACAATACCCTCACAGCCACACTTATCCCCTTAAGCTTCTAAAGCTTTTGACAGTTCTTTACAAAAGTCTCAAGTTTATCTGGATACCCTGATACATCAATAACTGAAGTCACTTGCAAATTATTATTTTCTAATTTGTAAGTGTAAGTTTTCGTGTAAGGAGCCATTTCTACATCATTAAGTATATCATTTGATATTTTAAATAGCTTATTCCCCACACATATGGCTGATTCGTTATTGCTTCTTACTTTTCTAACTTTATTATCTAGAATAAAAATTCTGGGCTCTAATACACCAGAAATTGATTTCCCTGTTATTCTGTATGCCGGAACCACAGTAGACCCAATTTTTTCCAGAAAAATAACAGCATTGTCTTCGCAAGTGTATAGTCCTTCCATATCTAAACAATCATTTGCTTGAGTATAGAACGATGTAAGAAGTGCTAATCCTAATAATGATTTTTTCATAGTATTCCCTTCTCTAGTTTTATGGTTGTTGTATAAGGCATTCGCCCAAATAAAAATGTGCTGATTATAAAACTATTTAATCTTTGCTCCTATAACTGTGGTTTTTAAAGTTCTAGATTTTTTTAAAATATTTTTATTTAATTTTAGATTTAAGAATGAATTAGTGGGATAGATATGACTGCAAAAACAATAATTATTTTTTTCATAATGTTCTCCAGTTTTTAAGTCCCTAGAAGCTAGGGGTTATTCGTTCTCTTTTGGAGACCTTTATCAATGTAGGTCTGATAATTTTTGACTTGTTTCCGAATTACCACAAAAACCTCATAATGTATAGTTAAATATCATAATATTCACATATTCTGCGCTGCTACAAAAAAATCTAAAGACCTCCTCAAGTGGCTATAATTTCTTCATGGTGGTGGCAAAAAATGTCTCTTTTTGTTACAAGCCCCCTCAGATCAAATTTAAGGCATATAGAGTGGCACAATTCATGAAATTTGAACAGATAGCACTCAAAAATGGAGAAATAAATATGAATCAATTAAAAAAAGTATATAAAGCCCTTTTTTTAATTCTAGCTTTAACAATGATCACAGCTTGTGATGATGACAACCCAGCTCGTTCATCTTCTAATGGAACCGATCCCACTAGGTATTCTTATGCCTGCCCTCAGGATCCTTCCACTGCTGAATATGAAAAATGTGTTGAAGACTATCTAAGCTCTACAAACTCTAGTTACCAAAAACATTGGAATGGGGTTTTAACTATTAAAGATAAACCTTTATATAGAACTTATTTAAAAACTTTGATCCAACAACAGTGTGACACAAACCTGTCTTGGCAGTGGCCTATTGATTATGACGATTGTGATGTGTGGGATGAACGCATGGGTATGATGCTTTGGTCTAATGGACTAACTGAAAGCAGTAACGTACAAACCTCGTTATGGAAACTTTTGGATAAATCAATAGTCGACGATTATGGCTTACACGTAGAACGCGAATTTTGGAGAACAGATGAGGCCTATAAAGCAATTTTAGATAATACCATTCTTGGGATTACCAATGATAAGTTGTCTGTATACATAGAACAAACTAATTTCGTAGAAGACGATATGGATGTTACTGTTAATTATCAAGGTGAAGTCCTAGCCGAGGGTACTATTTTCTTCCAGTAATTCATTTAAGTGTGATTATTTAAAAAAAAAGCCCCAGATCAATTGATTCGGGGCTTTCTTTTATTTTTTATGTACAATAATAATTTATAATTTTTGAAATACTATACTTTAGAAACCAAAATTAATACTTAGCTTGCCAAAATCGCCTATGTTTACTTCTCCTGAACCTGGACCATCGGCATCAACATTACCAAACTCAAAGTTAGAACTAAAACCTTGGCCCTGTTTATTTTTTGTATCTAGTACACTCATGGATACTGAGTTCTTAGCATGATCAACATCACCTTCTTCTTGTGTAAAATGAACTAACTCAACTACAGTATCATACCCACTAAATACATTTGGGGTCGCATAACCAATAGACATACCATATTGAAGTAGCTCAGTACTCTCATCATTTCCTTCAAGAGATGACTTCGTTCCACCTGCCGCCAACGTAGCCTTAAAAATGAGCCTTGATCCATTTTCTAGCTCGATTAAGTTTTCACTATAATCAGCATCAAATATAGTACCGTAATTTTGAGAGTCTCTGTCCGCAATTAAATTTTCAAAATCTGTTACTCCAATGGTTAAGTATTTCCACGTCCAACCAGTTTCATCTTTGTCTTGAAATTTACCGAAAACTCTCATAAATGAAGCCGACACCTCTTTAAATGAAATATCTCCCCCATCCACGGCTTCTACCCGTACTTTAAAGTAACCTATATTACCATCTCTATCTGCTTCCTGCATCGTACCTTCAGTTGTATATTTCAGCTTTCTAGTGACACCGTAATCTGAATCCACCGATTCCAAAGTCACTGATCTTCCCACAACATCGTCGGTTACGTTAAAGCCTTTAAACATTTGTATTGGCACATCTATAACAATGAACTTAGAAACCACTACGGCCCCACGTCCAACAACTTTGAGGCCTTTCCATAAAGCCCCTGAACCCTCTACTACTCCGTCCACTATAACACCGGATTTTCTGTGAGAATTGCCTGAATTTGAATGTTCATATTCTGAGTCAGCACCTATAGCCGTCATTGATGTGGCCAGTATTAATGGTAAAATTATTTTTTTCATATTTTCTCCTGTTAATATATAGATGAGCTTGGTTTGAAAACATTTTGAGGTCGCTCAACATTCTTAATTAATTTTCGCTCACAATAATGCTGCGCAGCAAAAACCACAACCCCAACCAGAGCTTTTGCAATCATTACATATTTTTCGGGTTTCCAGTGCTTTAAAGGATACTTAAATACCAAATAAAGGGAACCATATGAAGTGTATGGGCAGTAGAGGCAGCCCCTTTGGTTTTAACCCAGAAGCTAGTGTTATAGTTTTATACCTATTCACCAAGGCATTGCCGTAAGAAAATTGGTAATTTTCAGCCATAGTCACTTATAGATCAATTTCTTAACTTGGACTAGACCTACAGATTATTTGGAATTACTGGACCCATGAATTTCATTTTTTTACACACCTAATTAAACAAAGCACAATCCTATCAAAGGTGCTTTTCATTCTGGCTCTAGGCCAACTGTTGAGGCACAGTTTCTCTTAAACACCGCCCACACACTGCATTTTATATATTTTATAGCTGGAAAACCAAGATTGTGGCAAAAAAAGTCAAATTAAAATTCATTTTTTTTGTTTATTTCTTAATTCTTAATCAATATTTTGAACTGCGAGTTATAAATAAAACTTTCCTATTGACCTTTTTTTCTTCCAACGCTTCAATCTTATTAAACAAATAACAATAATCCAATTGGGGGATATTATGAACAAAGCACAACTTATCGAAAAACTAGCTAAAGAAAATGATGCAACTAAAGCTGAAACTGAAAGATTTTTAGACGCAACTATCGACATCATCAAAAAGTCTGTTAAAAAAGGTGACGAAGTAAAATTAGTTGGTTTCGGTACATTTGCAAAACATAAAAGAAAAGCTAGAATGGGAAGAAATCCTCAAACTGGTAAAGCAATCAAAATCCCAGCTGCTTGGTACCCAAAATTTCGTCCAGGTTCTGATTTCAAAAGCCTTTTAAAATAAGTCTATTTTAAATTGAATTAAAAAAGGACCACAGGATGGTCCTTTTTTTTTGCCCAACGCCCTTCTTATGCTTGCCATAAAGTGCGGCCAAAATAAATGACTCAATAAAAAATAAGGATTCAATGCCTGATATAAAAACAATTGGAATTTACACAAGTGGCGGAGACTGCCCGGGAATGAATGCGGCTATTCGTGCCTGTGTTCGTATTGGAATTTCAAAAGGTTTAAAAATGAAAGGCTTTATCGGTGGTTACCATGGCCTACTTAATAGAGATGTCTGTGAACTCCAACTCAAATCTGTAGCCAACATCATTCAACGAGGAGGTACCTTTCTAAAGACCGGCAGATGCCCAGAGTTTTTAAACGCCTCCCACCGTCTCCGGGCCCAGGAAAGTATTAAAAAAGAGAATGTTGACGCTCTAATATGTATTGGTGGAGATGGCTCTTTTATGGGAGCTGAGACTCTCTATAATGATTTTCAAATCCCTATAGTAGGAATACCCGCCACCATTGATAACGACATTTACAAGGTGGATAAAAGTATCGGTTATGACACCGCGGTAAATACAGCCCTAGATGCTATTGATAAAATTAGAGATACAGCTGCCAGCCATGATCGATTATTTATTGTGGAAGTTATGGGGCGCAACTCTGGTTTTATTGCAACAGCTGTGGGCATTGCCGGTGGCGCTGAAGAGGTTTTTACTGCCGAGGCTCCGGCGAACATTGATCAAGTGATCAAACACATCAAAAACAGTATGAATCGAGGGAAACAAAGCTCTATCTTAATATCTGCCGAGGGGCAAAAACCCGGACGAGCCTATGACCTCGCTGAGCAATTACGTTTAAAGGCCGGCTTAGAAGCTAGGGTTTGTATTTTAGGACATATCCAGAGGGGTGGTTCTCCATTGGCCTCAGATCGCATCCTCGCCTCAAGGTATGCAGAAGAAGCCATCTCCATGTTACTCAATGGAATTTCAGGTAAATACGTGGCTTTTAATATGGGGCAGTTTATTAATGTAGATCTTGCTGAGTCCCGGTTGAACAAAAAACATTTCCCTCAAGAAATGATTAAACTGTTACGTACATTATCTATTTAAAGTAAATAATCTCTCTTCTCAATTTTTAAAAGATCCAAGCGTTTATGCAAATATGTTCGTCCTATACTCATTTGTGCAGAGGCTTGGGTAATATTGCCTGAACAAGACTTTAGAACCTTAATAATAAAATCCCTTTCTGCTTGGTCGCGAAAATCTTTTAGGCTTTTTAGATCACTTGTCTCTTGCCCCTTATCTGATATGGCAAATATATGCTCTGGCAAATCACCAAGTAGTATCATCTCGCCGCTCATGATTAATATTCGTTCCATCATATTTTTGAGTTCGCGAATATTGCCCGGCCAGGAGTATTGCTCAAGGGCATTGAGAGCAGCATCTTCAATTTTCTTTTCTTTTAAATTATTTACCTGGCTTAATTGTTTTAAAAAGAAATATATGAGTAAAGAAATATCTTTCTGACGCTCTTTTAAACTTGGTACGTTAATTGGAACAACATTTAATCGATAATAAAGATCCTCACGAAAGTTCCCTTGCTGCACAAGTCGCTTTAAATCCTTATGAGTTCCAGAGATTATTCTAACATCTACCCTTAAAGATTTCTCTGAACCTACTTTTTGAATATCGCCATCCTGTAAAACTCTTAATACTTTTGCTTGGGCCGATAAAGATAGATCTGCCACCTCATCTAAAAAAATACTGCCTCTGTGTGCCCGCTCAAACAAACCTTTTTTCGCATAATCGGCACCAGTGAATGCTCCTTTTTCATGGCCAAAAAGTTCACTTTCTATAAGGTTTTCAGGAATTGCGGAGCAATTAACTTTAATCAATGGACTGCTGCACCGTTTGCTTTTTTCATGAATTAGGTTTGCAACAAGTTCTTTTCCCGTGCCGCTTTCTCCTGTGACCAAAACACTAGCTGTGGTAATTGCAACTTTCTCAGCTTCAGCTATTAGTTTTTTTACTATTTGCGATTCTCCGATGATTTCAATAGAAATATTTAGCTGATTCAACTGTTCAATACGTTTAGACATTTTATCATACTCTAAACATCGTTTTATTGTTGTCACAATTTTATCTGCACCAAAAGGTTTTTCAATAAAATCATAGGCTCCCATTTTAACCGTTTGTGCAGCTTCTGTTAAAGATGCATGACCAGAAATAAAGATCACTGGTTGGTCACACCCTTGACCTCTTATTTGACGAAACAAACTAAGACCATCCGTATCTCCCAAGCGAATATCTAAAATAATAACATCCACAATACGTTGGCTTAATGACCTTAGTGCCAAAGCGGCATCATGAGCTTGTATAGTCTCTATACCTTCATTCTCTAAAGCTATTTCAACGGAGTTGCGGATGTTTTTTTCATCATCAACAACCAACACCAGGGGTTTAGAATCTGTTATTTTCATTATTAGTCATCTCCTGCTCAATTCATTTTCAGCCTTAATTAGTCCTATAGAGAATTCTGGCCCATAATTAGTATTTTTAAATTCAATATATCCTCCCTGCTGCACAACAATTTTTTTCACTATAGCTAATCCCAAACCCATATTAGACTTTGTTGTTTTAGAGGATATATATGGGTCGAACATTTTTTTAACCACATCCTTTGAGATTGATAAGCCCTCATTGGACACAAGGAGTACAAGGCTATCACAGCCTTCCATAGATTGAACCTGTACGTGAAAAGAAACTTGTTCTCCAGGGTTTGCCTCAACACCATTTTTAATTAAATTAGAAATCACCTGGCGAAATAAAGCTGGATCTAGCATGACTCGCTCAGAGATATTCTGATCTAATTGCAATTCTACATTTGCGTCTGTGTAAGTGGCTAAAATAGGCTCAATAATTTTAACCAAATAGTCTTTTATATGCACTGCCTCTAATCGAACTGTAGGTAATTTAGAAAACTCGCTAAATTTATTCACAATTTCTTTTAGGTGATTTAACTCCTCAGATACCATAATTTGAGTTTTATCCAGTTGATTGGAGAAATCACTAGGAGACCGACTTTCATATGACTTTTTAAGTGAACTTACTAGGATATCAATGGGTGTTAGTGGATTTTTAATTTCATGAGCCAACATTTTTGCTAGTTCTTGCCAAGAAGAAATCTCTTCCAAATAAGAAACCTTCTTTTGTTCTTTTAATAAATTTGAAAAAATAAGTTCATAATGATTATTAATTTTTCTGCTGATATATAATCCAAGTAATAAAGCCAATCCCAAAACTAGCACAAGGCCCAACCAAAAGTAGACTTTTATAGAAGCTTCAATTTTCTCCTTAATTACAGAGGGTTCATTGTACACTTGCAACACCCCCTGAACCTGATCAAACTGTTCACGATAGTGCTTTTCGTTTACAGCATCTAATTTTTTTAATCTCTTTAAGTTATCGGCACTATTATTTAGGGCGTCACTCACTTTATAGCTAAACCCTAAGTTTAATGTGGTAGTTAAAGATTTATCAAAAAAATACTTTGTGGCAATGACAGGTAAAATAGTCATAACCAACAAAGTCACTATCAGGAGAATCTTAATTTTATTGTTTTTCAATTTTTAGATCCTCAAGGTGAAACTTCTTAGTTTTCCCAGTTACTCGCCAAACACCTGCCATATTTTCACCTTGGGTAAGCTGTTCAAAAATTCTATTAAACATTGGGTTTCCTGAGGATCTCACTGCCTTTAGGTTGGTCTTGTTCGAACCACCTAGAGTGGCTGAAATACTATTTTCTGCAACCCATTTTCTAATATGATGCATTTTCTCCTTATAAATTGGATTTAATAGGATATCAGCTTTTATTTGTAGGTTCTCACCTTTTATACCTGGAGTTAATTTGAAAATATTATTAAATTTCAATCTGTTCATTTTTTCTAATAATAACTCTCTGTTTTTATAGTAAATAGTTTCTAGTTTTCTCTTGTTCATCGCTCCTTTAACCATGTAATTTTCGTCCCACAAGTCATATTGAATACGTAACTCAATAATCTGATTGTCTAAAATAATTTGGTTCTCTAATAAACTCAGTTGGATTAATATTTTAGTCACCAACCCACTTGAAATTTCACTTTTTAATTTTTCTGGATAATTAATATTATTGATTCGAAGACCCATTTTTTTAACTCCTCGAATAGGGATTAAGTTTAATGCCCAAGAATTTGAGCTAAAAACCATGATAATAACTATGGGCAGTAACCGACTCATCGATTACTCCATTCAGACCGACCAAATGCATATAAATCTACTATACCAAGAGCTTTTGTATCTAAACGCACACCCGCTTTTGCCCCTGCTTGATAAATCGTCCCTTGAGAACTTGAATATCCCACACCATTAAAACCTGGTTCAATGTACCAACGCCCTTTATTTATACTTTCAAATTTTGAAGCATTAATTGGGCGAGCATAAGATAATGAATATCCCATACCATCTTCATAGTAATTTCTAAGAGCAGTTTGGGGATTCCCACCTATTTTAAGGGTCCAAATTGTCCCTCCTGTGGTAGACCAAGTTCTTCGCCCGCCAAGGCCAACTTGTAAGTTTAACCCCTCTTGACCCTTTGAGTTTGAATAAAACAAGCTCGTTGCAAAACGTGAACCTTTTGTTGGAAAATATGAGTCGTCTTCGGTGTCCCACCCATACTCAAAACCAAAAGAATCTGAGGGGTAAAATGTATAATTTTCAGTTGTTCCGTCATTATAAACGTAACGACCTTCAATTTTTGAGTTCAAATATTTCCCTAAACCAAAGGAGATATATGAAAAATCATAAATTCTACGTCCAAGTGAAAATTCAAGTAAGAGTTTTTTGCTTTCATATGAATCCCCATCGTTAAATTTTGAAGATACTTTATGGTAGCTTAGTCCGGTTTTATAAAAATATTTTTTTGTGTTAAATAAATGAGGATCTGTATAAGTAATTTGTCCATCAAAATGATGTGAATCAACATTCTCATTGGATACAGGCACTAAAGCGCGTATTTCAAGATCCAGAATTTTTCCTTTGCCAAATAAATTTTGATGAGAGACCCGACCTCCAAGAGTCTCAGAAACAGTACCTCCATTAAAATTTGTGCCTACTGTTAGCTCTGATAAATAAGGATTTTCCTCGGCCACTTTTACTACTAAAATTACCTTACCACGCTGGCTACCTTTTTTTAAAAAAATATCTGTGGATTTAAAATTAGGCAAAGTAGCTAATCTTATCTTAGAGTTAGATACCTCCTCTTCGCTCAAGATATCTCCTGCATTTATGAAAATTTTTTGTTTTATAAATTCACACTGGGTCTCGGTATTCCCCTCACACCGGATAGACTCTATAATCAGATCCCCTGACTTGGATTCTGTCTCTAGTTTAAGATTATCGGCCTTAGCAGAATTTGCTGAGACACTTAGGCACACAGTTATTGCTAATATTAAATTTCTCATCTATTACCTCTTTTTAGTTTTTGTTAATGTTTCTCCAACCCTAGAGGCAAAATGGAGTCCATAACAAAAACTCACGGAAAAGCCATGTATCTACATGAAACTACCGGCTTTTTTAATATCTATGGATAAATCAGGGTGTCTACTTTTAAGGACACTTGTACCCCAGAGAGAAGTCTCTGAGCAAGTATTAGGTGAATTTATTAGATAAAACCAACGGGTATTTGAATGATTTTCTCACTGAGCCATTCTATTTTCGAAGAATTATTAATAATAATCCCAAATGGCAAGTTATGTTCCTCAACAAAGGACTTAAGGGTCAACAAAAGCTTTTTCGGTGTCTTAATTCCATATTTAATTTCAATAGGGATAATTCCAAACTTGCCATGCAAAATTAAATCTATTTCAGCTTTATTTTTATACTTAGGTCTTCACTTCATAACTGCCGAGTGTTTAATTTATAGGATGGCAGCAAACAGAAAAGCCTACTTTCACTGAATAGGTTCAACTTTCCTAAAACTACCTTTATTGAGAGGCCCACACCTCACCACTAAGTCATTTGAAAAGCCACCACGACTGTCTACTTGTGCATATTCAATATCCTTAGAATATTTTTTAGAATATAGATTTAAACTTAAATAATTGTAATCCACATTTGCCTTATTGATGATCTGTTTTCTCAGCGAGAATAACCGGGTAATAAATGGGTCTAGCTGAGGTTCATCAACGTCTATTACTAAATTCACCACAGTATCAATTTTATCAAGAATATCATCTTGTTTGTTTTGGTACTCATCCGTTAAAGCATTAAATGATTTATAATAATTCTGTTTACCACGTTCTTCTGATACTCCAAATAATGGCGCTGTTGCGATTGGGTTCTTAACCATACTTTTTTCACAAAATTGTCCCTCAGCATGCCAAAACATATAATCGCTGAATAACTTTTGCTTATTAAATTCAAAATCTAAAAAAGAGTCAGAATAATAAAAGCTCAGATAGTTTATAATTTCTGATGTTGAATGATAAATTTTATATAGATCCTTATGCTTATTATTAACCATAATCTTCTTGTACTCATTCAGCCGATCCTCCATTATATTATTCGTTTCATAGCCAATATATGACCTAGCACTTTTTAAGAAAACTTCAAAAGCAGCTATTGAAACAACAATTGAAACAAATCCCCCTGCTAATCGACGACTTTTAATTTTCCCTTCATATTTTTTTATGAAACCAGAACTTAGCCTCAAGAAGTTTACAAACCTAGAGTTATGAAATACTTTAGTTATTTTTTTTTGATCAACAAACATAAACGATAAAACACTTACTGCTGCAGCCCCCATCATGGTTTTCAGTTCCATAATAAGCTCATTGGAGGTTTCATTTTCTCGTTCATAAACCCTTGCATCCAGGGATGCTACAAGTAATAATGGTGAAATTAAATTATTTTGATCATTCTTTAAAGGATCTGATTTCAAATGAATCATCGTTCCTGTGGGTATAGAGGCTCCAAGAAGAGCACTTAGTCCCATTCTTCGTACGGCATGGACAATTCCTTTACGGAGAACCTTAACCATGGCCTTACTGGCTTCTTTTGCAAGCTTAACTCTTTTTCTTTTGCTTTCTATGTCTAATTTTTTTCCTAACCAAATAGATATAGCACCTACTAAAATCGAAGTACCGGCTACATACTGCATATCTTTTACAGTGTCTTCAAATTCTTTTTCTTGAATTTCCAATATGTGTTTATCCACCCAAAATTGTTCCAAAGTTAAAATTAACCGAGTGACTGATGCCACCTTAAAAATAGCATTCTCAAAGGCAAACCTATCCAAGAGGTCACTAATAATCTTTATATTATCCAGGTAATCATTTTTTTTATTTTCTAAGGAGGGTCGTGAGTATAGAGTTGCACTGATTTTATTTAAATAATAAATTCCACAGCGTTGTAAGTGTTCTCTATTTGGATTGACAGTGTTACTTTGTTCATCTTGTAATTCAATTTTTTTATCTTCTACATCATACTTTACATAACGGTTAACCCATACATTAAAATCAATACTGTTTAGGTGAGTTTCTTTATCTGCACAGCCATAGTATAAATAGTCAGGACCATCATCCAGACTTTTAGCAATAAGACTTCCAAAGGAAAGTAATCCCACGAATATTAAGATAAAGACTCTAAACACTCTTGACTTCACTGTTACTTTCTAGAACCACATGAACTCTGTAGTTTCTCTGTCTGCTTATCAAGCCTATAATTTACTAGAACACACGCCGATGGAACTTTATCATTAATATCCATTTCTGAGAAAGATAAAACATGACTCCTAGGGATAGTTATTCTTGTATCAGAAAAACTTTTTCCAGATATGCAAGACATCTCAATGTTATCACGGCTAAGTAGAATACCATTTAGTTTAGCAATCGACCAGTCTGCATTACCAAAGTTGCCTTTTACACAAACTAAACCTGCAGATACAATCAGTTCTTCGTTCATAGTTTTTTGCATCTCAATTTTTTTAACTAATTCATTAAATTTATCTGTCAGCTCTGCTAAGTTTTGTTGATTTTCATCTAACTGTTGTAAAACATCAGCCTCACTCTTTGTGGAACTAAGGTCACTGGCCCATAAATTCATTGAAAGTATACTCACGCTTAAAACTACTAATATTTTTTTCATCTTCTGTCCTTATAGCTATAGCAAGTTTCTATACATACTGACTATTTTTGGCACTTATGTACCTAAAAACCATAGCCCATCTGCCGTAGATGCGTTCTTGCAAATTATCTTTACATTTCATAGTTTTATTATCAAATAAAGTGCCAAGATTGCACTGGTTTAGGTGTGATCCAAACCTATGGTAAATCATTCATAAGTAGCTGAAAATTTAGCGGATTATGCATATCCCTATTCCGTCTGATTTCATTCTATTTGTTAGAAATTATGAGCCTCTAAAGCTACATATTTCCCCTCATAGATTATGGCAGGCTGTCCATGGGAACAAATAACTGAGTTAAGCTCTATTCTAGCTTTTTTCTTTTTAGTAAAAGAGCTTAAAAACTGCTTTATAATTTGTTTATCTGGTGAGAAGCAGCTGGCCACAATATTTTCTGTTACTGGTTTTTTAAATTTAGAAGCACTTTCTTGCAAAACCACCGTGGCTTCAATTTTGTTTTCATCTAAGAAGTTGGTCAGCCACGCCCAACAGCACAAAGCTTGCATAGCACCTAAGGATCCACCAAAACCTGTTCCTACGTGATTTGAATTTTTATCAAGTGGAGCTGAGAGCTCTAGTTTTTCCACTGAACACTGGGTCACTTTTACACCCATATGTTTGGTTAAAGGCACATTGTTTAAAATATAAGATTCCAATTGTTCTATAGTCATATTTATCCACATAAATTAATTTTTTTCAGAATTTTACTCAACCCATTTATAGCCTGTGAATATAGAAAAGCCCAGCAAAAAGGTCACATTCTTGCTAGGCTCTTAGAACTTATTATTTAGTATCTAGATTAATTATCTCTTAAGGTTGATTACCTCAGCCAGTAACTCGTCAGTTGTAGTAATAGTCTTAGCATTGGCCTGGAAACCCCTTTGGTTTTGAATCAGGTTTACAAATTCCATGGCTAAATCTACAGTGGATCTTTCTAAAGATTTGGCAAACAACTTACCACGTCCTGAAGAACCTGGCTTGCCCAGAGAGGCTTCACCAGAACTTCGAGCTTCCTTCAGTCTGTTATTACCTACCTTAAACAAACCTTCAGAGTTTTCAAATTTAGCCACAGCTACCTGAGCTAAATCTCTTGCCGACCCATTACTGTATAGAGCCGTTAATACACCTTCATCACTAAATGACAGATTAGTAATAGTTCCCGCTGCAGCACCATCTTGACCCCAAGTAATGAGCCCGCTGTCACGACCATACTGTTTTGTCCCTTCTAGACCAGTTCCCTTATCAGTGGTTATGGAATCACCAAAATCAATTTTTATTTTTTGATTTTGAAGAGCTCCTCCTACGAAGTTAAAAGCTGACAGTGTCTGGACTTCTGTATCTAATTTACCATCTACAGTAAATCCAATACTTCCAGTAACCACCTCTGACATATCACCTTCTTTACCACCTGTGATTTCTTGACCATCCACTAAACCTCTGTATTCCCAATTTCTGTCAGCAGTTTTATTAAAAAACATGGTGACCAGATGCTTATTTCCTTGAGAATCATAGATCTCAGTTCCTGTGCTGAAATCCGATGTGGCATATGGATCTTTCATATCAAATTTCTTAACATCAGCAACACGTGAATCAAGATTTAGTTCAAGTTTTACTTCCTGGGTAGCTTGAGCAGGAATTAATGCTCGTGGAAATTTAATATCCTCTACTTTATTAATTATCTGACCACGCTCATCAGACTTATAACCCTGTACTCTTTGGTTGTCCTTCGAAACTAGGTAGCCCTCTCTATCAAAGTGAAAAGACCCATCACGAGTAAATGACTCCCCATCTGTCCCTTTTAGGGTGAAGTAACCATCTCCAGAAATAGCCAGATCTGTAGACTTCTCCGTAGAATCCACATTACCCTGAACTAAAATTGGGTTAACCGCACCAATCTTAACACCACGACCAATCTGGTTACCACCAAGAATCCCCTTTAAACTCTTTGATATAATATCTTGGAACTCTGCTCGTGAAGCCTTAAACCCCACAGTGTTTGCGTTTGCAATGTTATCACCGATAACACCTAGTGCCTCACCTTGTGCACTTAAACCGGATACACCGGTATATAGAGAAGATAATACTCCCATTGTGACCTCCATGTCGTTACCGCATCAATCGATCAGCGGTATCTGGAGGGACTTCCACGAAGTGGACCAGCCCCTGTTAATTAATTTTAAGTCTTTTAAAATTTTTAAATTACTACTGTGCTATCTATATTCGTAAATACATTCTCCTTCAGTGCCGCTTTATCCATAACCGTCACTACTTTATTATTTTTCACACTCACTATAAGTGCAGAATCGTCCGTTAAAACTAAGGTTTCTTTAGCACCCTTAGCTTTAGCCGATAATACTGCGTTGTCTAACTTTTGCATCATCTCTGGTCCGTAACTAATTCCTCTTTGGCGCATACGATCTATTGCATGGTTTGAAAACGTTAACTTCTGTGTATTTGCACTTTGTAATGCCTGTTTATTTTTATCAAGAACACCTTGGCCAATATCACCCAGAGTGTCCTTAAAACTTTTACCACCCAATGAGGTTTCTAAATCCTTCTTAGTTGATTGGTCTTTACCGATCACTTGAGGATTAATTTTAGGTGATATTATATTATTAAAGGGCATCCGTAGCCACTCCCTCTTTTTTAACTTTATTAATCATTTCCTTACTCATAGCTATATCACTTAATCCACCCGAACTGGCACCTATTTTTTGCTCCTCAGTGAGTTTATTATTTTTAATGTTATTTTTATTAATTTGATTCACATTTTTATTTGATGCCTCAGCCACATTGGGATCTAGTATGGTTTTCACGTCAGACATGCGGATACTTTGTTTACCAATCATCAACATAGCACCTGAGGAAGTAAAGTTCACTCCACTGATAGTCCCTTTACGTTTTGTGCCCACAGCTAATTTTTGACCATTATTTTGAACAGCAGAAAACTCTACACGATAATCACCGGGTTTAGCTTTTGATCCATCTTCTAGTTGACCATTCCAAGCAAATTTATTTTGACCTTTTTTTGTAATTCCAAGATCTAAATCTTTTACAATATTCCCAGCGGCATCTTTAATTTTTACATTTACCTTTTCAGCATCTGCCATAAGACCAAACTCAATATCATGAGTATCTTCGAAGGAGTTTCTAAAAACTTTAGATGAGTCTGATTCCACTGATTTACCAATAAGCTTTAATGCATCAAAATCCAAATTTGGATTTTGTGATTTACTTAAATCCTGAATACTAGAATCAATATTTTTCAATGATTCTAAAGATGAGAATTGAGCTAACTGTGCTGCCATATCATGTGATTCCATGGGACTAGTTGGATCTTGATTCTTAAGCTGAGCTAAAAGCAATTTCATAAAAGATTCTTTACCTAGTTCATTACTCCCAACCTTGCGTATTTTTGATGGATCCACATAGTTTGGGTCAGCCACTTTATTTAAAATTTGACCTAAATCTTGATCGCCAAAATATTTTTCTTGATCCGCAGCACTGATCGTTTCTACCTTACTTTTATCTTGAAACCCGTTTTGGGGTGTATTGGAAAAAGTTTGTGTTCCGGTTTTAATTGCTAACATCTAAATCCCTTTATTTATGCTACTAAGTCTAATCGTCTGTCAGAAGATGACTTAGACTTAACCTTTTTTATGGCATCTTCACTGGCCTCAGAATTATCTGCTTCATCTGACATTTGATCTTTCATTCCTGGTTCATCAAAACCTAATCCACCATGGAAGGCTTGATTTTGTTGTCTAAATTGTCCTAAAAACTGTTTAGCAAAATGACTCTCAGCATCTTCATTTTGATCATTAAACTCTTCCATTATATCCGATGAGGTGTCCACTTTTATTTGATCAACATCTAATTTGTGTGCAGCTAATGTTGCCTTTAGGTCGCCCATGCCTTTTTCAATTAATTTCCGAACATCTGGTGAATCAGACAAGAGGTCGATTTGCACTTTGCCCTCTTTAATATTTACTTTTAAATCAACTTCGCCCACACCCTCAGGAGCCAGTTTCATTTTAATTTCTCCGCCACCATTTTTAATCAAAACTTGAGTTTGCTTGATCATGTCTTTTACATTTTGGCCTTCTTCAGCTTCATTCATCTCACTATTTCCTAATTGAAAATTAGGAGTGGAAATTTTGGAATCACGTCCTTTTGTCTGAATGGTTTCAGCAAAAGTCAATTGATCGGCTTGCTGATCCATTGACTGATCTCCCTCTTCAAGATGGTCACCGGCTTCAGAAACATTAGCTACCACCGAGCTACTAGATAAATTAAGATCAGTAGTTTTGTTGTTTAATCCAACTTGGCTCACTTCAGCTCCCACTTCTTGTGCTCCTTGTGAGTATTTATTTGCCAAATTATTTTTAATTCCTTGAGCCCACTGAGGTTGATTTAACGCTAAATTTTGCGCAAGTTCTTCAGTACTTAACTGAGGTTTCCCTACAACTTGGGTCACTTGTGCACCTTCTAAAACATCATTCAAGACAGAATTATTCGCAGAATTTGCTTCTTTTAAATTCTGAGACATCATGTTTGATGACTGACCAGAAGCCAAGGGTCCAGCATTAGGTCCTAAAGACAAACCTAGTAAACTAGAACTCTCTTTAGAATCTGTTACATTTAAAGAAGCATCTTGGGTATAACTGTTTGCTTTATTAACTAAAGCGGCTTGCGCCTCTTGCTTAGTCATTTGCACTTTGTTTTGAGTATTTAAATCCACCGTCTCTGGATTTTTCAACATATCAAAGGCTCCTATAGCCTGAGCCGGTTGCTGTACACCAGATTTATTAGCCTCATTGGTTTTGGGATTAAAAAAGCTATTGTTTAACTTATTAATAGAGGCATCTAGGTCATTTTGTTTTGCTTGTTGGTGACTTAAAACCTCTAGAGATATTTGGCGATCCCCAGCTTTTAAATAATCAGCTATTTTACCAGATTCAGATTTATTCACCATAGTGTTAAAATGATTAAATGCTAACTTTTGGTCTTCAGGTTTAAGGTTCAAACTCTGAATGACTTTTCCAATAGTTTGATCTGGAGACAAGCCTAAATCCTCAGAATTTAAACCACTGAATGCTGAGGCAATCTGTAGTGGTTGGACCCCAAAGTCATCGTTCATTTTTTTCATAAAACTTTGAATGGCAGATCGTCTCATTAAAGGATCTACTAAGTCTTCATTATAAGAATTCAGTTTCTCCATTTTCTCACTCAGTTGTGATGGCTTTTCAAATTTTCTAGCTTCAACATTAGAACCACGATCTTTTGTTTCACTTAATTGTGATTGAGATTTTTTATCTAGTTGTTTTTCGAATTTTTTTTCTGATAGAACCTCTGCTTCAGACATGGAGTGCTTAAAACTTTCTCTTTCTTTACTGTTTTTATTACCACCAATACTTGACGCAACTTTAGCTTCAGAGCTTGTAGAGCTCGGAGAGGTATTCGTTTGTGACTTTTGGGCCACTGGTGCTAAAGAGTTCGTTACATTCATTATTATTTAAACCTATATCCTGCAAATTTTTCTGATAAATTTTGTGCCTTGTCTACTTTAAGTAAGTTTAAAATATCAGCCGCATTTTTCTTTTTCATTTGTCCTAAAATCTCAACAGCAAGATCTTCATCAATTTTAGCAATTAATGCTGACGCTTGTTGAGGTTTCATATTTGAATAAAATGCTACCAACTTACTTACCTTATCCTTGTCTACTTTTACTTTATCTTTAAGTACCTTAGAAATTTCTGCACGTATAACCTTCAGTTTTTGTATACGAGAATCTATTTCTACCTTCTGCTTTTGCAATTCCTCTTCCAACTTTTCAAGTTCATGCTCTCGACTATCAAGCTCTAGCTTTCTTTCATTCAACTGCCTGAAATAACTCATCTCTTCATCGGTCCAGTTTTTTTTCACAAGCTGTGATTTAGCCTCATCAGGACTTTTTTCTATGGTACTTTTTTGCTCGCTTATGGCAGAATTTTCTTTAGCTGGACCGGCAGATTCTGCCAACGATTGTGAGAAAATTCCAATTTCAACTTTTGAGAATAAATGTTCAAAATTTTGTGGATCCACAACTCCCCATACAGCAACCACAAGACCTATAGCCAATGTTAAGGCTACTTTAGTTGGAAACTCCTGAAAAAAAGAGTTTCCCTTCTTAAGTTTAGTTTTCCTATCATTTTTAACCTTATCCATGGTTGCGCGAACCATTTCAATATCAGAAAGATCATTTTGAAGTGGCTTGCTACCAATTGAGTTCGACTTTCTGATAGGCGCCTTAGTGGCTTTCACTTTTTTAAAATAATCATTATATGAATTTGTCATCTTCCTGTCCCTTGTAGTTAAATCGAATTACAGAATTTTCATCTAATTTTTTTTGCTCTTTTTTTCGTTTAATTTTTAAATACTCTGCTTTTTTATTTTCTTTTAACTTTTCAATAATTTTAAACTCTTGTGATGCCTCAGTTAATAATTCATGTTTTTCCTCAGCTTCACTCAATAATTCTCTAACAATAACTTTTTTCATTTCGATCTTTAGTTTTTGTCCCATAATAAATTGATCAATTTGAATGACATATTGAGATACATCACCGCCTTCGGTTTCTAATGCTTCTGCCCTCTGTCTTGCCTCGTCAATTTTATCATACATTTGTTCAATCTCTGCCAAAGCGGCATCTGCTTTTGATTTTGCTTCAAAATAGACGCGCTGAGCTTCTTCCTCTACTCGCTTCCTATGCTTTAATAAAGTTTCTAAATTAAATTTAAATGCCATTTATCCCCAAACTAACTTTGTGCCATTTGATTTAGTAAATTTAATGTATCTTCATAAGTAATTTTTTCTTCTATACTTTGTTTTAAAAAATGTTCTATATGTTCATTCAAAACAACTGCTCTATCAATCTTAGGGTTACTCCCACTTTTATACGCCCCAATATTTATTAAATCCTCAGCATCTCTATATGTTGAAATGGTATCCCTTAAGGAACTGGCTGCAGCTTGATGCTCTTTATCAGTAACTTTTAACATCACACGTGATGTAGATTGTAGAATATCAATAGCGGGGTAGTGATTTTTATATGCAAGTTTTCTATCAAGAACAATATGACCATCTACAATAGATCTCACACTATCTGCAATGGGATCATCCATGTCATCACCCTCCACTAATACAGTATATAAACCTGTAATACTGCCTTTGTTTTCAAATGTACCAGCCCTTTCTAGAAGCTTCGGCAATAAGGCAAAACAACTGGGTGTATAACCTTTGGTTGTTGGAGGTTCACCAACGCTCAATCCTATTTCACGTTGGGCCATGGCAAACCTTGTCACAGAATCCATCATAAACAATACATCTTTTCCTTCACCACTAAAGTGTTCGGCCACGCTCATTGCTAAAAATGCAGCACGTACTCGCATTAAAGGACTTTGATCTGATGTTGCTACAATGACTACGGATTTTTTTAAACCTTCCTCACCTAGTGATTCCTCAATAAATTCCCTTACTTCTCGCCCTCGTTCACCAATTAACGCAATCACATTTACATCGGCCGTAGAGGAGCGTGACATCATCCCTAACAAAACTGACTTACCCACTCCAGAGCCTGCCATTATCCCCATCCTTTGACCTTTTCCAATTGTTAAGAAACCATCAATTGCACGAACACCTAGAGACAAGGGCTCTTTAATAGTTGGTCTCATTAGTGGATTATATCCTTCTGTATATAAGGAGGCTTCAGAACTGGTTTTCAAAGCGCCTAGTTCATCCATAGGCTTAGCAAACCCATCTATCACTCGACCTAATAATTTATTACCCACAGAAATTGATGGAGTTTTTTTATAAAGCTCAATTCTAGAGCCTAAACCCACTCCTAACATTGATCCTAAGGGCATCATATATGTACTTTGATTATTAAAGCCTACGACTTCCACTAAAAAGGGACTTGCATTTTTGGTAGGAAATACTTTACAAATACTCCCTAGGCTCACTCCTGGAATATAACCAATTATAAGATGCCCAGTAACTTGTATGACTTTGCCAATATCCTTTACGGTTCCATTAACATTTATGTTATGGATATACTTATCTGAATCAATATTATAGTTTGTTGTACTTTCATTCATCAGTGATTATGTCCTCTGAGCTTTCAGGTAATTTTTCGTCCACACCTGTCCAAACTTTATCTATTCTTTCTTCAATGCTTGCATCTATAACTCCAAAATTAGTTTCAATAATACAACCACCGGGTTGAATTTCTTCAGAAGTAGAAAACTCTACCTTGTTTAAAAATTCAAAATCTTTTGTTACATTTTCTTTTATTTCATCAAGAAACTCTTTATCTTTATCAGATATTATAATATTTGATTTGATATCACCTTGGATCAAATCCATTGTTTCTTTCACAATGGTCACAATCTTTTCAGGTTGCTTATCAATTTCAAATAATGCTATCTTTGATGCAAAGCCAAACATTAACCTAATTAATGTATTTTCATTTTTTTCAAACAACTTTTTATAAAGAACCTTAGTATTCTCCAAAAATTCTTCTAAGATTATCAGTCTTTGTTTTATTTCTTCTGATTTTTCGCTGTAGGCTTTCTTCTCCCCTTCAATCATACCCAAATTAAAGGCCTCTCTATAAGCCTTCTCTTCTATATCTTTTAGTTCTTCTAAAATTTGATTTTCAATTTTTGTTTCTAATTTTTTCTTTTTAAGTTCAATAATTCCAACTTGTTCTGACAACAGCTCATTAATCTGAAAATCACTAGATTCAGTATCTTGAGAAGATATAAAATCAGTTGTGGATTGTGAAGCTATAACAGGAAAGGCCTTAGGGATAAAATCTAGCACCAGCTTATCAGTTTGATTTTTTTCTAAAATTTTAACACTCACTTTATTTTACCCCTTTAAACCAATGCATCTTCTGAGCCACCACGAGCAATCAGTATTTTTCCTTCACCCTCAAGTCTCCTTGCTACATTCACAATTTCAACCTGTGCACCCTCAACATCAGAAAGTCTAGCAGGTCCCATATTTGCTAAATCTTCTTTCAACATATTGGCTGCACGCTGAGAAATATTTTTAAATATCTTGTCTCTAATTTCCTCATTGGCTGTTTTAAGAGCCATAATTAGTTTATCATTTGCAACTTCTTTAAGAAGAGTCTGAATACCTCTGTCATCAATTTTAATAATATCTTCAAAAACAAACATAAGCTTACGGATTTCTTCAGATAAAATTGGATCACGCTCCTCAATTCTAGACATAATTGCTGACTCTGTATTCTTATCCATTACATTCAGCATCTCTGCCACAGGCTGCACACCACCTAGAGTCGCTTGCTCAGATGTTCCAACACTTGATAACTCACTTTTGAGTACTCGATCAACTTCGTCTATTAGCTCAGGGGCAACATGATCAAGATTTGCTAATCTAAGAACAACTTCCGCTTGGAGTGTTTCAGGTAAACGTTTTAAAACTTCACCTTTTTTCTCCGGCTCCAAATGTGCCAGAATTACTGATATTGTCTGTGGATGCTCATTAATCAAAAAATTTGACAAAGATTTAGCATCAACTACCTCTAAGCTCTCTAAATTCTTTTGAGCAGGTGAGTTCATATTTAAATGTCCAAGAATACCACGAGCCCTTTCTTCCCCAACAGCGTCGATCACTAGGTCTTTATTCATAGTATCTTCCGAAAAAATATATTCTTGAGATTCACTAATCATTTCATAATACTCTTCTAAAACCTTCTTAGTAACCTCTACTGGAACCATTCTATATTTTGCCATGGTAGAAAGAAGCTTCCTAATATCAGCATCATCTGCATTTTTAAAAAATGTCCTCACAGAATCTGGACCTAAAAAGTTCAAAAGAATCGCTCCTTTTTCAAAGCCACTCAGTTCATCATAAACTATATTTTCAAGACGAATTAACTTACTCATGGGTCCTTCCTCACTAACCAAAGACTAAATGCGCCTTTAGCTTTCTCTTCTTCTTTTTCTAAAATATTTAAAATTCTTTCTTTTAAAAGCTCACTTTCTGCTTTTTCTGGATCCAAGCTTTCTTCCAGAACTGGTAGTGCACCGGACATTCCAGGTAAGGAGTTATCAACTGACTGCAGCTCTTCAAGCTCTTCAATAGTTCTTGGTAACATATCTTCAACCGTGTCTTGGAATGAATCTGTAATCCAACGCATAAATGGACGTACTACAATCAGAAAAAATAAAGCTAAACTAAATCCAAGCAAACTCCATTTAAATAAGGATCGAATTAATCTTTTACGATCTAGTGTTGTCAAAAGCCGCTCGGCTTCGTTGAAATCCTCTTTTATAAACTGCATATTTTCAATATTAACTGTATCTCCACGGGTTAATGAAAAACCAATGGCATTTTTAACAATACTCTCATATTTCTTAAGATCTTCCGGCGTTCGTGCAACATACTTGGTATCAGACTCTCCATTTTGACCTTCAACGGTAGTTGTGACACCATCCACTAATACGGCCACAGAGATACTAATTATATTTCCCGCTGCTTCTTTGACGTTCCTAACAGTTTTTCCAACCTCAAAATTTTGAGTTTTAAGCTCTTTTTTTACATTTTGCTTAAACCCAATTTGTCCATTATCTTGAGCACCAGGCAAGTTTGCTCTAGCTCCTGGAATGCCTGTTGGATTTGACCTTGATCCATCCAAACGTTCCTCTTCAGTAACCGAGGATCTAATTGCCGTTTTATCTGGATCAACAATTTCTTCTATAGAGGAAATATGTTTTGTGTTTAGGTTCACATTAACTTTCGCAATAACTTTACCACTGCCTGCAACCCTTGATAAAATAGATTCAATTCTTGATTCTAAATTTTGTTCAATGCGATTTTGTACATCAAGAAGTTCTGACGAAAGTGCTGATGCCATGGAATATTTACGTGAAAGTACCTTACCTCTGGAATCTAAAACAGACACATCTTCTGCAGAAAGTCCTTCCACAGCACTAGCAACAAGGTGAGTTATACCTGTTACTTGTTCTTTATCTAATATTTTTCCTGTATGAAGTTCAATCACAACAGAGGCCGAAGCTTTTCCTCCTTCTTCTAAAAATGTCTTTTTAGCAGGTAAAGCTAAAATCACTTTTGACCTTTTAACAACTCCTAAGCTATTAACAGCACGCATGAGTTCGCCCTGAAGAGCTCTTTGATAATTAACTTTCTGCGCATATGAGGTGACACCAAAATCCTGTTTGGCAAAAATTTCAAGACCAATAGTACCGATATCACTACTTCCTAATTCAGCCATCATTGCCATCTGTGCAGAATGAACTAGGTTTTGTGGAACTTTAATAACCTTACCTTCTCCCATCATTTTATATGGAATATTATTTTTATCCAAATTTTTTATAACAGAGGCTACCTGATCAGAAGGAACATCTTTTAACAAGATGGCATAATTAGCTCCTCCAACCATAAAACTTACTATTACGGCAGATCCAACAGTTATAAAGAAGGCTATAATAATTGAAGCCCTCTTTACAGGAGTAAGGTTCTTAAAGAACTCTTTAAATTGTACTACTAAATTTCCAAATACTTTATTCAATTCACTTCTCCAGTTTTAAGAACTACACTTGCATCTTCATTACTTCTTGATAAGCATCAATAATTTTATTTCTAACTTGAACCATTAATTTTAAAGCGATGTCTGCTTTTTCCATAGCAACCATAACCTCGGGTATATTTTTTGTTTCACCTGTGGCTAACTTTTGAGCTTGAACATCAGCGTTGACCTGTAGTTCGTTCACTTTCCCAATAGCTTGCGTAAGTGTGTCAGAAAATGACGGTTGATTAACGGAGATTCCCGAATCATTTTTTAATTTTAAATCTCGAATCTCACTGGTTGTGCGACCCGTTTGCAACATATCCTTTGCTGATGATATTGTTAAACCGTCCATGGTTCCGTCCTTTATATTTATTATAACTTCTAGTTTAAAATTCCTCTATAATTATTTATATTTACCACAAATTACCGACCTATCTCTAAGGCGCTCATTGCCATATCTTTTGATGATTGCATTGCCGAAATATTCGCCTCATATGCACGAGTCGCCTGAATCATGTTAGTCATTTCTGCCATTAAGTTAATATTCGGATACGCCACATAACCTTTTTCATCAGCATCAGGGTGATTGGGTTCATACTTTAGAATAGGTGCTTTTCTATCTGGTATAATATCAGTAACTTGAACACGATTTAGATTTCTCTCAGGTAAAGCTGTAAGCACATCCCCAAATGTTTTTCCGTCTGGGATAGCCTCAAACACAACATCTTTTCTTCTGTAAGGACCACCCTCATCAGTTCTGGTTGTATTAATATTTGCAATATTTGAAGAAATCGTATTCATTCGAGTACGCTGTGCTGTAAGTCCACTACTTGACACTCTTAGTGCTGAGGAAAAATCCATTAACGACCTCCATTAGTAGCGGCATACTTTAGTGCACCTAACTTTTTATTTATTAACTGCAACGCAGCTTTATACAAAATCGTATTTTCAGCCAACTTTGCCATTTCTTTTTCTAGGTCCACTGTATTTTTGTCGTTTGATAAATTTCCCTCTGGATTGTCGTATACATCAACCCTTACACCTGAAACTCCATCAGCCCCTACAGCTTGGTGATCAGCATGTGAAGTAGAGGCCTGTGACAAACCTTCTATATCTAAAGCCCGAGATAATGCTTTTTCAAAATCTACTTTTTTAGCTTTATAATTAGGCGTTTCTGCGTTAGCAATATTTGCTGCTGTAATGTTATTACGCATTAACCTAAAGTTTATAGAGGCCGCTAGACCTTCTGTGGTTTTATCAAAGAGTCGATTCATGAAATTGCCCTTGTTTATATTCGTTAATTTTATTTCGCAATGTCCGAATGCTAATCCCTAAGAGTCTTGCAGCTTGAGTTCTATTTTGTAGTGTATGATCTAAAGTTTTTAAAATAAGCTTTTTTTCAGCTTCTGCCACTGTCATCCCTGGTGTGAGATCTACTGTCTTCACTTCAGGTACTGCCGCTACCATTCTAGCGTTGTCGTGTATTTGAATATCTTGAGCTAAAATTTCTGGTCCGTGTGACAATAACACTGCTCTCTCGATCACATTTTGCAGTTGCCTTACATTTCCTGGCCAAGTGTAACCTATGAGTTTCTTCTTCGCCCCTTCAGATAATGTTTTAGTACAAGTTCCATTTTCTTTTGTGGAAACTTCCATAAACCTTTCACCAATAAGTAAAATATCTCGTTTTCTTTCTCTTAATGCAGGTATAACTAGTGGGATAACATTTAATCGGTAATAAAGATCTTCTCTGAACTTATTCGCATTAACTAAATCCATTAAATTTTTGTTCGAAGTTGCTATGATACGAATGTTAATTTTTTGTGTATTAATAGCGCCAAGCCGTTGCACCTCATTTTCTTGTAAAACACGCAGCAACTTTGCCTGTAAAATCATTGGCATTTCACTAATCTCATCTAATAAAAAAGTACCATCGTTTGCTGCTTCAAATTTACCAATTTTTGTTTTATCAGCTCCTGTAAATGCACCTTTCTCGTACCCAAACAGTTCACTTTCTAATAAGTTTTCGGGAACAGCTGCGCAATTTATCGCAACAAATGGTTTATTCGAACGCTGACTTTTTGAATGGATATAACGAGCAATCAGTTCTTTCCCTGTGCCGCTTTCACCAAATACTAAAATTGAGGCTCTTGACGAGGCAATACTCTTAGCCATATTTAAAAGTTCTTTCATTCGAGAATCATAAGCATGAATGATATTATAGTTCTTCATTATTACCTCTGTTTTGTTTTTGACATTGCTGGAATACGATTAATATATTTTTTATAATTATTCTGCCATTTTTTATGTTCAATTTTTTCATTAGCTAAACTTTGATAATAATTTGATGAATCCTGTCCTAACTTTGCCCAAAGTTTTTCAGCACCACGTACATCACCTCTATCAAATAGTATTTTTCCAACTTTATATCTATAACGATCCATTGGTCTTTTCTTTTCAAACTTCTCAAGTAACTCGGAGTATACTTCCACTGAAGAAATAGACTTTCTTTGTTTGAAAAGAGCGTCACCTTTTGTTATTAAAGCTTTTTCAATAATCTGAGGGTCTATTTCTTGTTTGTTATTATCAATAATTTTTGATGCAGTAATTTCTGATAACAAATAATCTTTATTAGCTAAATACAGTTCAGCTAATTCTAAATAAGCAGGCATCAATAATTTTTTGTCGCCATCCCATTGCTTGATACTTTTTTTCATATATTCAATTGCCATTTTGTTTTGACCTTGAGCTTTGTATATTTTAGCAGCTACTGTGACCAACTCAATGCGTAATTCTTCTGTAAGTTTTGCTTTATTTTTTATTTTTTTAATTGAATTATATGCTTTAGCATAATTTCTTAAATGAAAATTTACATTCGCTAGCCTTAGATAAAGCTCCTCTTGAGTTGGAAGATGTTCATTAACCTTTCGCTCAAGACCCTCTTTAGTCCCTTCAATTTTTTTAATTTTCCTCAATGTTTCTGTGTATATTTTTTCTGAATCGGTAAATACACCAGCCAATTCGTAAGATCGACCTAAGAAAAAATTAACATCATATCGTTCAACTTTTCTCAACCATGTGGTAGAATATTTACCAAATACTTTTAGAACGTCCACAAAGTGCTTATCATTTACTTTTTCATTTAAACTATCAGCAATATTGTTCACAATTTTTGTTCTAAAAAAGTTGAGATTTGTAGATGTGGGATTTTTTTGATAATAGCTTACTAAGTAATTAATTGATTTATCATATTCCTTACGTCTTCTAAATCCGTCTGTGATCATTAGTGTAATAAATTCTTTTATTTTTGGAAGATTGATTTCTTCCTTGTACCTCTCTAACTCTTCTAAGGATTGTGTTAATTCCTTTTCTCCCATACCTTCCATTTGAGTACTTAGCAGCCTTATCCTAGATATTTTTCCACCTTGATGCTTTTGAAATCTAAAGTAACTTTCCAAATACGCGCCTTTTATTTTATCATCATTAACACCAAGAATTTCAAGAACCTCACCTACTCTAGTCATTGCATATGCATTATGATCATGACGTGGAAAATAATTAAGATAATGTATGTAATTAGCTAAAGAATCTTGGAATTTTCCTTTCCAAAAGTATGACTCGGCTAGATTATAATTTGCATTTGGAAAAATTGTTTTAAACTTTGGATATGTCTTCAAAGCTAACTCATAGAATTCTATGGATTTGTCAAATTTTCTTTGTTGAAAGTAAACATCCCCTTTTCTATAAATGGCTTCAATTTTTGACTTTTCATCTTGATATGAAGTAATTATATCTTCATATATTTTCAAAGCCTCTTCTTCTTTGTTAAGCATTAAGTATCCTTCTGCTATAGCAAATTTTGCTTGATCTCTTTTTTTAGAATTTGGATATTTTTCTATAAAATTTTGAAAATATTGAATTATATTTAAAGTATCTTTACGCTCCAACGCAGCATAGCTTAACAACATTTCAGTTCTCTGTGCTAAAACTGAACTTGGAAAATCCTTTAAAATTGCCTGATATAATTTTGTAGCTGTTTCATAGTGATAATTATGCTTAGTTGAGAGCCATAAGTTAAAATGAACATCAGCAGCCATGTAATGCACTATTTCCTTATACTCAGAATCTTTATATGTTTTCGTATAGTATTCATAAGTTTTCAAAAATACCGCATATCGACCCCTTTTAAAGAGTTCCAAAAGTAGTCGAGCTTCTTTATTTTCTTTTGTAGACTTTGCCTTAATTGCATATTCTGGTGGGTACTTCAAAAGACTCTTTAGTTTGTTTACACTCATTTTCAGCATAGGAAATCGAATATATATATTTTGCTTACTTGCAATGATTGATTCTTCATTAATCTCATAACTTTTAATTTTAAAACGATTAAAATGAGGATCCCCACCATCAAATGAACCACCAAGCATATATCCATTGTCAGAATTAATTTTTTCTGTCTTAGTCTGAACCGGTTCCTCCCGTGGATCAGGATTCGCATTTAAAACTTCGTTGCCAGCAGGTGCCCTCGCTGCTTTACTTTCAAGTTTTTTGTAACTTTTTTGATTATATGATTTTGGCAAATTTGTAATAGACTTCTGTTTCTGTGCTTTTTTGATTTTGTTTAAAACTAATTTTTCTTGTTCTTTTATTGCTTTATCTTTATCTTGGTCTACATAATAGTCTACAATTAACCTAGAAGGATCGTCCGTTAAGTAGTCAAACAAACTGATGTTATTCTGATTAAAATGAATGGTTAATGTATCAGTTCTACTTTTTGTATCTCGTGAAATTTCAATCTTTTGAATAAACCTATCTGACCATGTTAATAACTTTGTTCTACTTAATTGATCTAAATAGGGTAGGTTCATTTTTACTGTTTTTGTATTAACTCTTTTTACTTCATATTTCCAATTTTGACGACCACTGCATTCCACATGCGAAACTTCAGCCATTCTCGATACATTACAATTTATTTCTTGAGCATAAACTACACTCTTCCCTATGATGATGGTCATGCAAAAAACCACTAGACCTTTAGCCCAACTATTCATTGTGTGTGTCCGTACTTTTGTCCAATATATTATTAATAAATCCATATACATATTTAATAAGCAGAAAGGGTGCCAACTCTTATATGGATTTTTTTGCACCCTGAACGTTTTTACCTATTGTAATCTTGTCGCCCTGACAAAGTTATGACATTCACCTTAGTCCTACCTATGAAAGTCCAAACTCATTCAGTTAAACACAGTTATTACAGTTTTTAACCGATACCCATTAGAGAATGTTATAGGAGCAACATGGTAAAACACAAAATTCTCATTCTAATTCTTCTGCTTATTGGTTTCGCCAACCCTTCATGTATATCTATGTCTGTACCAGAATCAAAAAGAGTTATGTCAGAAGATGTTGCCTTTATTAATCCTATGGTTCCCTATAACAAAGAAGACGATAACAGCATTGACCATATTTGGAGAAACCCCACTAATGGTAACTCAATTTCTTATATTTCAAACTGCAAAGAGCAGGACGAAGTAAACATTGAGCATCTTTACTCTGAGCTTTTTAACTCTGTGGAAAAAAGCAAAGAGGTTAAGAAAGAATATTTTACATTTAATAATCGCAGAGCGATTAAGTCTTATATTGTAGGCGACATAGATGGAATCAATACTCATATAAGTTTTGTCATTTTTAAAAAAAATAAATGTAGTTATGTGCTCTCTCAAATTGCAATAAAGAAGACGTATACAACTGATATCAAGTACTTTAATTCCTTTGTAAAGGGGTTTAAGGCTCCATGAATCAAATAAAGCAGCTAAAACTTTATTTCATAAGCAACGATACATATTTAAATGTATTTGGTGGATCCTATCATTTATTAAGAGAAACTATTAAATCAATGATCCATAAACCATTGCCGTACCATTTAATAATGGATCAGGTCTATCAAATTGGCCTAAGGTCACTACCACTTGTTCTCATCACAATTTTAAGTATTGGTATGGTTATGGCCCTTCAATTTGGAATTGGCCTTGAAAAATTTGGTGGCAAAATCTATGTACCAAAAATTGTCTCTCTTTCAATTATCAGAGAATTAGGACCTGTTTTTACCGGCATTATGGTTGCTGCAAGAATTGGGTCTGGTATAACTTCTGAAATTGGATCCATGGTTGTTACTGAACAAATAGATGCCATGCGAGCCCTAGGCACATCACCCATTCGTAGAATAGTTTTACCTCGAATCATTGGATGCTTTATTGCCCTGCCTATTCTGGCTGTATTCGCAAACTCAATCGGAGTTATTGGCGGCCTCATTGTTGGAGTCAATGACTTAGGGATTGACCCTTTATTTTATATGCAAAAAGTATATGCCACAATTAAGCTACCTGATTATATTACTGGGTTAGTTAAAACCTTATTTTTTTCCTTTATGATTTCAATTCCTGCTTGTTATTTTGGCCTAAACATTAAAGGTGGAACTAAGGGCGTAGGTAAGGCCACAACACAATCCGTGGTATTCTCATCTATAACAATAATGATCGCAGACTATGTATTAACTAAAGCTTTATGGGTAATGGAACAATGGGCATCATCGATGTAAAAAATTTTGAAAAATCCTTTAAGGGCCGGAACATCCATAAAGATGTCACTTTTACTGTTAATAAAGGAGAGTGTCTAGGCCTTGTTGGGGGTTCCGGTTCAGGAAAAAGTGTGCTTTTAAAAAGCCTAATAGGCTTGATTAAACCTGATGCTGGTGAAATATTAATAGATGGTGAGCTTATCAACTCATTTGACGACGACGACCTTAGACGTTTACGCCAAAAAGTAGCTTATGTTTTTCAAAATGGAGCTCTTTTTGACTCAATGGACATCTATGAGAACCTTGCTTATCCCCTAAGAGCACATACCGATTTTTCTGAAGATAAAATTAAAGAAAAAATAGAGAGAATTCTTGAATTACTTGGGCTAGAAAGTATCTGTCACATATTACCCTCTCAACTCTCTGGGGGTATGCAAAAACGAGTGGGACTAGCGCGATCGATCATATTAGAACCAGATGTTATCCTGTACGACGAACCCACCGCAGGATTAGATCCTTTCAATACAAAAAACATTCAAGACATTATCTTAAGGCTAAAAGCCACAGGAGTAACTTCAATTTTCGTATCACACGACGTACCTTCGGCTCTCATTGTGTGTGACCGCTTAGCACTACTATCAGAAGGACAAATCGTTCTATGCGAGTCTGTGGATAATATTAATAATAATCCCAACTCTCACATTCATAAATTTTTAAACGGTGAAGAGATTTAACTAAGGAAGCAAAGACTATGGAAACAGCTAAAAATGAAGTTAAAGTTGGGTTATTTGTACTTGCCGGAATTATTATTCTCTCCATCTCTGTTTTACTTCTTGGTGGGGATCAAGTTTTTTTTAAAAACTACATCTCTCTAAATGTGAAGTTTAAAGAAACTCAAGGATTAGCAAAAGGCAGTGTTGTGAGCTTGTCTGGAATAGTTATAGGAAATGTTAAACGTATTCACTTTGACCACAGTTCTGATTCTCCAGAGATTTCTGTGGAAATTGCCATTGAAGAAGCTTATGTCCCTTTGATTAAAGCAGACAGCGTGGCATCTATTAAAACCAAAGGGGCCTTAGGAGACAAGTACATATTTCTTTCCACAGGCTCAACAGATGCCCTCCCAATACAAGAAAATCAGACTATCAAAGTTTCACAGGAAGGTGATTTATTAGATATTATCTCTAACAGCGGATCCGAAGTAAAAAATGTCTTTGAAATCATATCTGAGATCAAATTTTTAATGCAGTCAATTAATGAAAATAATAATCCCAAAGAAATTATGAGTAATATCAAAGAAACTACGCACCACCTTAATGCTACCGTTATTGAAACAAAAAAGTTTGTTAAGTACCTAAACTCTAATACCAAGACTATCAAAAAATTAGATTCCATCTTAGATAAAATTGATAATGGACAAGGGACCTTAGGTGCGCTAGTAAATGACCCTGTGATACACAGAAAACTAGTTAAATTACTTGGTGGAAATCCAAATACTAAATTTTTAAAACCCCTCATCCGTAAAACTATCGAGAGTCATGATAAATCACTGAAAGATAAGCGATAATGTCCCAGGAAATTAAAGATAGTTCTTTTAAAGCCGTAGTCGCCGCCATCTTAGGTAACGGTGTCATCACTGTTTTAAAGTTTATTGGTTGGGTATTTACAGCCAGCCCCTCTATGTTAGCGGAATCCATACATTCACTGGCAGATACAAGTAATCAACTTCTTCTCTATGTAGGTATAAAACATAGTCGCTGGGGCCCCACCAAGGAATTCCCATGGGGGCGAAGCAACGCAAGGTACGTATGGAACCTAGCTTCAGCTATTGGTGTGTTCTTTCTAGGATTTGGTGTCACCACTTATCACGGGGTAAGCTCTCTAATTCATCACCAGCAAATCCAACAATCATGGAACATATGGATTATTGCCATATTGGTTTTCTCTTTTTTCCTAGAAGGTTATGTTTTTCTAATCGCATATAAAGGCATCATTGAAGAAAAAGGGAAAATGAGCCTATCTGAATATATTAGAAAAGGGGATAATCCAACCACTGTTGCTGTTTTACTTGAAGATGGTGTTGCTGTACTCGGTATTACAATGGCTTTCATAGGCATTGGCCTTAGCCACTACTTCCAATCATCTATTCCTGATGCTATCGCATCCATTTTTATTGGTGTTTTAATGGGTTGCCTAGCCATTGTATTGGCCTATTCCAATGGCCGATTACTCATTGGTGTCTCTGCACACCCTGAAAGTGTAGATAAAATGCAAGAATTCATGGAAGCTCTCCATTACGTAGAGAAAGTAACCAGTATAAAAACTGAGGTTATGGGACCCAATCAAATTCATTTGGTTGCAGAAGTAGAGTTTCATGGTGGTTTTTTTATTGATCGTGATCAACTGGTAAAAGAGGCTAAGCAAATTCGTTCTGGTGATGACCCCCTTCCCATTCTGGTTAATACAGCAGAAAGAACTGTACGAATAGTGGGGCAGGTGATTAATCAGCTGGAAAAAGAGCTCTATATTGAGTTCCCAGAGCTCAAACTCATTGAACTTGAAGTAAATTAAGTTTAGTCTAATAAATAGGCATGAATAGATTGAAACAATACCTAGATACATTTAGTTTTAGGAAGTATTTTTATGTTTTCGTGGGGGCAGTGGCTGTGCTCTGTGTATTCACGCCTTCTTTTCAAATTACAGAAGAGATTAAAAATCAATTTAGCATTCAACTGCCTCAACTCCCTTTATCCCCGGGAGAACTCTTTGTCATTAAATCTAATAAAGGTTTTCTAACAGCTTATAGCGAAGGTAAGAAAACATCCCCTCTCAATTTTCAAAAACACCTTTTTGCTGTAAGCCTCTACCAAGATACTGCGCTCACCTTGCACGGACAGTTTGATCTTAAGAAAGGTCACATTTTTTCTCATCCAAAAGATTACTACTTTATTAAAAACCTAAAAGTTAAATACAAAAATAAAAAAAATAAAGGGAATAAGCTTCGCCTACCTAGCTCCGTTTGGAAAAAAGTGAACAAAAAAGAAAAGATGGCTCTTGAAAAAATAAAAATAAAAAATGTCTTTAATAAAGAATATAAATTTGATGCAAAATTCCAATGGCAGCATCCCTTAAATAGCTATATAGTTTCCCGATTTGGCACGTCAAGAACTCTACCTAATGGGAGATCCTATTTCCATTCAGGTATGGATTTTCGAGCACCTGTAGGAACTAATATTGTGGCTGCAGCACCAGGGTTAGTTGTGTTTAATGAACATATGACGGTCTCGGGAAACTCTATTGTTCTCTACCATGGTCATCAAATTTTCACCCGATACATGCATCTTAGTGAATTCAAAGTAGCAAACGGTGACATTGTTAACCAGGGGGATGTTATTGGTTTATCCGGCCAAACTGGCCGTGTTGAAGGCCCCCATTTACATTATGAACTTATATGGAACGGTCTTTCTATTTCTCCTGAACAGGGGCTCAAGGTATTGAGTCAGTTGTAATCAAAGTCCCTGAGTATAATTTGTAAAGCTCTCTACTAGCCTTTACAATAACTCTTTAAAAATTGCTTTACTTTTTTCTACACCGGGTTGGCCGTAAATTTCAATATTTAAACTTTTGCCTATGGTTCCAATAACTAGAGCCATGACTACATGAAGTGCATAAAATGTTTGAGCTTCTGTATTGGCCAATGTGATCATTAGTTTTGGCCCATTTTCTAAACTCTCATAAGTGGACTTACAGTATGTCCTCAATAGATGACTTAGGTTATAGTTAGATAAATAGTCTAACTCTTTATTAATGTAATTTTGATTATATGAGTTTTCAGTATTACTCTTGCCAACTTGTAAGAAGGTATAAGACTTATCAGCAAAACCCTCATTCATTTGCTGAAGTAAAGAATGCTGATCATTTGTTCCCATGCAACATAAGGGGGTACTTGCTCTCCTCTCTGAATCGCTAAACTTTCCAAGAGATTCTGCCCATAGTTGTTCCAGCCAGAATCCAAATTCCTTAAAGCGCTCGGAATAAAGCCAGAAAACTGAAATCCACTTCTGTTGACGATAGCTCTCAAGATAAAATGAAGACAGTTGTTCCACAAGGTTAAGGTTATTATTCACCCATTGTGTGGCCAAGTTTAAATCTGACCATTTGACTTTGGGACTCAGAGGAAAAACTCCTTCTTCACTTAATAGTGAGAACCTTCCTTCTATATCATCTGGCGTACTAATTAGTTTACAGTGATGCTCTTTTGCCCAATTAAAAAGTACAGAACTCTTATTTTCAGTGCTCACATATATGGAACCAGGAGTCTCTAAAAACCCACCGTCTGTTTTTTCTAACACTGTATTTAAAATAATAAGTGTCTCTGTGGTAGATCCGCTTTTGGAATTTATGAACCAAGTTACATTTTTTATATCTCTTATTAACTTAACTTGTCTCTCTAGGAAACTTTCATCTATACGGTCAAAAAATAAATAATCACCTCTATCCACAGCACCAGGGTCAATAGCGCATAGTAGACTTCTCGCTCCCTGGGAACTTCCCCCTATACCAATAATAGCTACCTGGTGACCTGGTAAAATCTCTGGAATTTGGGAATTTTCTTTTAAAAAAGACTCTTTGTTATTAAGAATTTTTAAAAATCCATATTTTGGATCACTTAACAAGTCTCTTAGAGCTCGTGAGACATTAGGGTCAATTTTAGGAGGGCATTTAAAGTTTAAATCAAGCATGACCCTAATTTAGATGTTTTTTTTAGATCCGTCTAGAACTAGCCGTTTTGAAAAAAACACCATAGCACCTGCGTTGATTTTAAACCCTGTATGATAATAATAGTAAAGTTAGTATCAATAATCGAATTATTTTAAATTATGTGAAACTAAAATTTAGATTTAGACACAAACTGCTTAAACCCCTCTGTAGCTTCACTGATGTCAGGCACTGACTTTCTGTCCAATGTAAATGAAATTCGTAATACCCATTTTTGACCAATGTGAGCGTTAATTTTTTCCATCACTTCTTCTCTAAGAAATATTAAATTTTGCATAATAGCTGGGTGTTTTACCCACACAAATAGGGTTCCTTTATTGTAATCTACTGGTGTTGTATTTTTTGCAATAGTTTTCCCCACAACTTCTTCCCAGTTTCTCCATAATTTCCAGCGTTTAAACCCATGCGATAAGGGTGACTTGCCTTGCAATAAAAACTCTTGTAGGACATCCTCAGTAGATTGAAGTTTAGAGTGGCGTTTATTTTTTTTATAGATCATAGGGTCAAATACCATGAGTACAGCTAAAAAACCAGTGCATATTATTGGGGCAGGCCTGGCCGGTTGTGAAGCCGCCTATCAACTTGCTGAAAGAGGAGTAAAAGTCGTACTTTACGAAATGCGAGCCAAAAATATTACTCAAACCGAAGCGCATAAAACCTTTGATCCAGCTGAGCTAGTTTGTTCAAATTCCTTTGGCAGTGAAACCGATTACTCCCCTGCCGGTCAATTGAAATGGGAAGCTAAAACCAGAAACTCCTTAATATTAAAGGCGGCTACTGTAGCTAAAGTCCCTGCTGGGATGTCCCTCAGTGTAGACCGAAAAGCATTCTCTGCAGAGGTGCTGTCGGCGCTGGAAACGCACCCCAATATTGAGTTAAAAAAACAACTGGTTGAAGATATTAATGACGTGCCACGCCCAACAATAATTGCCACTGGTCCTCTTACACATCAAAGTTTAGCCAACAGTATTCATAAGCATTTTGACAATCAATTTTTATACTTTTACGACGCCATCGCTCCAATCATTGATGCCGACAGCATTAACTATGACAAGGTGTGGTTCGGAGATCGCTTTGACAAGGGAGATAAGGACTATATCAACTGTCCTTTAAATGAAGATGAGTATTTTAAACTCATTGAAGAGATCAAACTTGCCCTCAAAGTTGAGCCTAAAGCTTTTGAAAAAGATATTCCCTATTTTGATGGCTGTATGCCCATAGAAGAAATGGCACGCCGAGGCGACTTAACACCTAAATTTGGTCCGCTATCTCCCCGTGGACTAAACCAGCAAGGCCCCCTTAAGGATGAAAAAGGTGGCTACTTTGCTGTGGCTCAACTGAGAAAAGAAAATGTGGAAGGGAGTGCATACAACCTAGTGGGCTTTCAAACTAAAATGACTTATGGGGAACAAAAGAGAGTCTTTCGCCTTATACCTGGCCTTGAAGAGGCTGAGTTTTTAAAACTAGGCAGTATTCATAAAAACCTATACATCCATTCTCCCAAACTGCTCAGCGAACAACTTTCAAGCAAAAAAGATTCCGAGCTTTATTTTGCCGGGCAAATCACAGGAGTTGAAGGTTATTTTGAGTCCACATGTATGGGCTTATTAGTAGCTCACTTTGTAGCTGATCAAATAGAGGGCAAAACCTTCACTCCCCCACCCAGGCAAACAGCCTTTGGATCTCTTTACAATGCACTTCGAGAAGAAAAAGAGACTTTTCAGCCCACAAATATCAACTTTAGCCTTTTTCCTCTGCCTGATGAAAAACTGAGAGGACGGAGAAATAAAGCTAAAAAGAGAGATCTACAAATACAGAAAGCTAGAGAGTCTTACTTGCTGTAACATTTCCCCACTAAATTAATCTTTTTTTAAGGTTTAAAGCGCTTCCTTACACCTTAAATTAAGGTTTGAACCAATATATTTGTAATGTACCTAATGCAAAGCATATAATTTTTCTGTGAAATCAATAAGTTTACTATATTTGAATTATTTTGTATAAGCGTAGGACAAACTCTTTCTTTTAAGAATTTCACAAAGGAGGTCCCTATGAAAGTTCCATTTTTTAACTATCAAGCCCTATACCAATCAGACGCAGAGAACTACACACGAATTTTTCAAGACATTTGCAGCCGTGGTGCGTATATCCTTCAACAGGAAAATGAAGACCTAGAAAAAAGTATTGCTGAGTTTATTAATGTAAAACACGTTTTTGGGTTAGCAAATGGTACAGACGCTTTAATCATTGCTCTTAGAGCGGCTGGAATTCAAGCTGGTGATGAGGTCATCTTACCTTCACATACATATATTGCCAGCCCAGCCTCCGTACACTTCACTGGTGGAATTCCTGTACTCACAGAATGCGGTCCTGACCATATGCTTGATCCAAGTCGCATTGAAGAAAAAATTACACCTAACACAAAATTTATAATGCCCGTACAGGTAAATGGCCGAACCTGTGATATGGATCAAATTATGAAAATTGCTACTGATAACAACCTACAAATTGTAGAGGATGCCGCTCAAGCACTAGGGTCAAAATGGAAAGGCCAATGTGCCGGAACATTTGGCGCTGCCGGTACTTTCAGCTTCTATCCAGCAAAGGTTCTTGGATGTTTTGGAGATGGCGGAGCTCTCGTAACTAATGATGACAAAGTAGCTAAACAAGTGAGCTTGTTAAGAGATCATGGTCGAGACGAAACAGGCGAAGTAGTTGCATGGGGCCTAAACTCGCGACTAGATAACCTACATGCTGGAATCTTGAATCATAAATTAAAAAACTATAAAAATGACATTATAAGAAGAAGAGAAATTGCTAGTTTCTACAACGAAGCGCTCTCCACTATTGCTGAGTTAACTCTCCCACCTAGTCCAACAGATAACGATGATCACTTTGATGTCTATCAAAACTATGAACTAGAGGCTGATAGACGTGATGAACTGAAAAAATTCTTAGCCGATAATGGTGTGGGTACAATAATTCAATGGGCAGGTACTGCTGTTCATCAGTTTAAAAAATTAGGGTTTACTGATAGCCTGCCAATAACTGAAAAAATGACTTCTCGGTTTTTAATGCTCCCTATGCACACTGCTCTTAGCAACGAAGAAGTCAATTATGTTTCTGAAAAAATAAGGGAATTTTATAAATGAGCACAATAACTAAAAGTAAAGATTTTAAAGACTACAGCCTTGGTTCCTTAGAAGATCCACTCAATGAGAAATTCAAATCTTCTATAAATTTGGATGGCGAAAACAAAGAACAATTACTGTTCGACTACAAACAAATGTTACTTATTCGTAAAACAGAAGAGAAAATTTCTGAACAACTTGTGGCTGGTGAGATTAAGTGTCCTTGTCACTTAGCCATTGGGCAAGAAGCTATTCCTGTGGGAATATCTAGATTTCTACGAAAATCAGATCGTGTTTTTGGTACCCATAGATCACATGGCCACTTTATAGCAATAGGTGGAACTGCAGAATCTCTATTTGCGGAGGTCCTTGGGAAAGCATCTGGCTGCTCTAAGGGTTTTGGTGGATCCATGCACCTTTACGGCAAAGAATTCGGATTCTATGGGTCAGTCCCTATTGTTGGAGCCACCATCTCTTTAGCCGTAGGAGCGGGATTAGCTGCACAGATGGACAAAAAGGAAAATAGTGACATGGGTGTTTGCTATTTTGGTGATGGAGCTGCGGAAGAAGGTACTCTTCACGAATCTCTAAATTTCGCCTCAATATTTAACATTCCAGTTTTATTCGTGTGCGAAAACAATCTTTTTTCTAGTCACTTACATATTAGTCAAAGGCAGCCAAAAAGTGTTGTTGGGAGATACGCCGATGCTCATGACATTCTATCTTATACTGTAGATGGCAATGACCTTGTTGCTGTATCACAAGCTGCTCAAGCACTTATAGATAACTCAAGAAACGGCGGTGGCCCTGGCTTTTTAGAGGTAGTTACTTACAGATGGAAAGGGCATGTAGGACCTCAAGATGATATGGATGTTGGCATAAAGAGAGGCGAGGCCCTCAACCACTGGAAAAAAAGAGACCCTATTCGAAGACTATCAGAGGGTTTGATTAAATCTAATTTATCTACAGAGGGTCAGCTCTCTGCTATCCAAAAGGAAGTGGATCAAAGTATTCAGCAAGACTGGGAAAGCGCACTACAAGCTCCTTATCCCGAAAAATCCACACTACTTAGCGCTGTTTACTCTCAACCCTCTCCAGGAGGTAAAAATGTCTAATAAAATGACTTTCGGCAAAGCAATAAGAGATGCCCATCGATATTTACTAGAAAACTACCCTGAAGTATTTGTCATTGGTCAAGGCTTGTGGAGCCCTTGGTATGTGGGTAGCTCTATGACCGACCTAGATAAAGATTTTGGAACAGAACGTGTTATCGACACTCCTGTTTCAGAGGACTGCTGCACAGGGGTAGCCATTGGAGCAGCACTTAGTGGATATAAAACACTAGTGATTCACCCCCGTATGGATTTCATGATTTTAGCTACAAATCAAATAGTTAACCAAGCTGCAAAATGGTCACATATGCTTGGAGGTCAAGACTCCCCTTCTGTTACAGTCCGAGGGATAATTAACCGAGGAGGCCAACAAGGTGCGCAACATTCTCAAGCTTTACATGGTTGGTACGCCAACATTCCGGGGTTAAAAGTTGTTATGCCAGCAACCCCTAATGACGCAAGAGAGTTACTCATATCATCTGTACTTTCTGGGACCCCAGTAATGTTTGTAGAAGACCGTTGGCTTTACGATTGGGAAGATGAAATGCTACCCATCAAAGAAGTGGACTTAAGCAAACAGGGCCCTAACGTATTAAAACAAGGTGAGCACATCACTTTAGTTGGATCTGGATACACCACATATCAAAACACAAAAGCGGCAAAGATCTTAGGTGGAAAGGGTGTATCTGCTGAAGTTGTTGATTTAAGAGTTATCAATCCTCTGGATATTACTGAAGTTTTGAATTCGGTGGAGAAAACAGGACGCCTACTTGCTGTGGATAGTGGCTGGGCTAATTGTGGCTTAGCTGGTGAAATTATTGCTGCTGTCTCTGAAAAACTTCCCGCTACAAAGTGGAAAGAAACACCAAAACGCCTAACCACAGTAAATTCCCCCGCGCCTACCAGCGGAAGCCTAGAAGATGAATTTTATTTTAATGAACAAGATATTGTTAATAAAGCACTAGAAATAGTTAGGAATAATCAATGAACAGGATTTTAGATATCATAGGGGCCCTGATTGGACTAGTTTTATTTTCTCCTTTTTTAGCTATAATCATTCCCCTTATATGGCTACAGGACTTTGAATCTCCATTTTATATTGCACCAAGAGTCTCTAAAGGGGATTCTATTTTTAAAATGGTAAAGTTACGATCTATGGTAGTTAACGCTGATAAATCAGGAGTAGACTCCACCGGAAACAATGATATGAGAATCACCAAGGTTGGAAAAATTGTCCGAAAATTTAAATTAGACGAAATCATGCAACTTTGGAATGTACTCATTAATGACATGAGCCTTGTCGGCCCCCGTCCTAATGTAAAAAGAGAAACTGACCTTTACACCACTGAAGAAAAAAAAATTTTAAACGTAAAACCTGGTATTACTGACTTTGCATCCATAGTATTTTCTGATGAAGGAGATATTTTAGAAAATAAAGATAACCCCGACCTTGCTTACAACCAGCTAATTCGACCTTGGAAAAACAGATTAGCTTTGTTTTGTATTAAGAATGACTCTATAGTTTTAAGAATACGAATTATTCTTTTAACAGTTACCACTATATTTAATCGCGAAGCTGCTCTTAAGAGCGTAGTTAAAACTCTTATTAAATTAAATGCCAACGAAGAAATTATCAAAGTTTCTAGTAGGAAAAATGAACTTGTGCCTACTCCACCAATGGGCAGTGGTGAAGTTGTGTTATCTAGAGGTTAATTTGAGCATGACAACCAACAAAGGCCATCTTTATATAAAAGTAATTTTTTATTTACTAACTATAACTCTTATGAGTTCAATTGCAGGTACCGAATTATTTAGTAATTTATTAATTCTCGGAGTTCTAGTCTCCTTTGTCTCGCAAAAAGCATTTAACAAAAATCTACTTTCCATCCAATTTATAAAAATTGGATATGAAAAAATCTTCATAGCTATTATTCTTGTAACATTCATCAGTTTGTTTAAAGGAGGTTTAGATACCGAACGCGTACATATTTTTTTGTCTCTTCGTTGGATCTTATTCTTTTATGTCACTTACCACTTCGCTTATGTATATTTATCTCAAAAACAACTTCATATTATTGTAAAGTTATTATCCCTCATAGCCATAATGGCAGGAACTTATGCTATTTACCAACATTTCACCGGAACCGACTTCTTCCGCAACAAGCCTCTTCCCATTTACAGTGTTGAAATACAAACTTTTCGCTCTTCTGGGTTTTTTAATAACCCCATGACCTTCTCTCATCATATGTCTATGATCTTTAGCTTCTTATTTCCCTTCGCCTTCTTTTACAAGGGTTCCAAAACAGAAAAAATACTTTACCTTTCTGGATTCATACTCGCAGGACTGGGTGTTTTCTTTTCAATGACCAGGGGAGCCTGGTTATCTGCATTCTTCTCAGTATTTATTGTATTAGCTTTTAGAAAATTCAAGCTAGCTTTTATACTACTAACAATAGGACTTGTAACTCTCATTGCCCTCTCTAAAACCAATACTAGCTATGGATTACGAATTCGGACCATAGGAAACATGAACTACTCGAGCAATCTTTCTCGCTTAATTATCTGGAAATCACACTTACAACTATTTAGAGACAACCCTAGTTTTGGAATTGGTCTCAATAGAAATTATATTGAAGTTGAGCCCTATATGACCAAGCTAGCTGGTGGAACTAAGTACTTTCAACTCTCCCATGCCCACAATACAGTTATTCAACTCCTTGCAGGTGTGGGCTTCATTGGTTTGATTGCTTTTTTAGCGTTTTTTACAAAATTATTTATAATAAACATTAGATTAGTTCTCTTAAATAAGAACTCAGCATCACTCTTGTCAATTTTTACCCTAGGGGCCCTAGGCGCACATATATCAATGACTATTGGCGGCTTAACAGAGGCCACATTTAAAGATGCCGAGATTAAGTTGTTATTTATATTTCTAATGGCTCTGGTACTTGCTTTTAACACAAGAAGAAAAAAAAATAACACAACTTAAGAAGTTTTTATTCTGTTATATAAAGATTGGACCTTTTCATGAACATGAAAGCTTTAGTTAACACAAATAAATTTCAGCTTAATCTTACTGAACATAACATAATTCTCTACCAATAATTATGTTTTTGCAGAGGAACTCAGAGGGTAGCTATTAGCCAAAAACATTAAATCTCTCTCACTTAAATCTACCTATTATAAACTAGCAACTCTATAAGTGACTCTTATATATTGAAAGTGTTTTGATTCAAATGTATTATTTATACCAATCGTTAATTATTTGTAGTTTTTTTGCTCTTTAAGATGTAAATTTTCATATGATTAATCGAGTATGATAAAAAGAAAGGTCATTAACTTGTTAAATAAATATAGAACAAAAATTTTAATCATTTGCATAAATTACTGCAATGAAAAAGATCTTTTTAATTACTTAAATTCTCTTGCAAAATGTACATTAAATAATAATATTGAGGTTTATGTTGTAGATAATAGCGAAGAAAAAAAACTAGATGAGCTACATTTAAAAAAGATTTTTACCAATACGACTCTTGTATCTGCTGATGAAAATTTAGGCTATTTTGGTGGGGCTAATTGTGGTTTCAATAAATTTAAAAGTAATAACGACTATGTTCCACAATGGGTTATTGTTTCAAATACAGATTTAGAGTTCAAAAATTCAAACTTTTTTAATGATCTAAATAAATATTGTGACCTAAATAAGCTAGGAGTCATCGCTCCCTCAATTATATCTGGCATTACTAAATCAGATCAAAATCCTCACCTATTGAAGAGGCCCTCGCATATAAAAATGATTTTATTAAAAATGCTATTTACTAATTATATCATATTTTCTCTATATCACGCCTTGTATGATTTCAAAAGAATTCTCAAAAAAACAATCTTAGAGCTTATAAAAGTTTTTAAATTAAATGATAACAGTCCTGATATTAAACAAATATATGCAGCACATGGCTCCTTTCTTATAATACATAAAAACTACTTTCTTAAAGGTGGAAATTTAAACTATCACTCTTTTTTATACGGAGAAGAGTTTTTTTTAGCCGAAAATATAAAAAAAATAAATCTATCAATCTACTATGTTCCTATACTACAAATACACCATCGAGAACATGCCACCACTGGCCGCATACCAAGTAAAAAAATTCATAATTTTATATTAAACTCATATAAAATGAATAATAAAGCTTTCTTTCCTTTTCTTAATTTTTTCAAGAAGGGGGATCTGAAATAGAATCAAAGAATATTATTGCAAGAGACTCGATCCTAAATCTATTAGGTAATGGCATAAGAATCATAGTCAATTTCCTAAGTTTGCTTGTAGCAACAAGGGGGCTGGGTACCTCTGATTTTGGTCTTGTAAACCTAATTGTTATTTACACTACGTTTCTCAATTATTTTCTAACCTTTGGATTTGACAATAGTTTAGTCTACTATATCGCACAATTTAATTCACAAAAAAAGTTCCATTTAAAAAAAGATATTTTTAAGCTTTCTATTTTCCTCACAGGGGGTGTAGGACTTCTCTTTATCTTAGCGTCTTGTATAATTGCTTATTTTGTACTCGACGGAACATCAAACAAAAACACTTTGTTAGTAACTGTATTAGTAATTTTTCAATGTTATTTTTGGAGTTTAGGAGGAATATTTTCAGCCCTTCTGAGGGGAAATAAAAATTTTGGTCCCTCAATCCTAAGAGAACAGTTTGTCTTCCCAGTGGCCCAACTACTACTATTTATTGTTTTTATTCGATTTTATAACTTTGGCTCAGTTGGTTATGCTCTTGGGTATTTTTTAGCTTCCTTTTTAAGTTTCATTTTCGTGGCCTATGTTGTTTTCAAGAAAAGACATGTGTTTTTTGATAATAAACCCATTCAACCTCAAGTTAGCACTCTAAATAACCAAAAAAAATGGTTTAAGTTCTCCTTCCCATTAAGCCTAATGAGTTCTATCGAACCTGCTCTTATGTGGTCAAGTGTAGCCCTTTGTGGCTACTTTTTACTTAATGTGGATGTAGCAAAATTTACTGTTTTTTCTAGATTATCTATTTTAACTCAACTTTTATTTGTAGCTCTGGGCCCTATTGTTAGCTCGTATATGGCATCCATGTATCATGAGAAAAAAACCGATAATTTTGATAAGCTTTATAAACTAACAGTAAGCTGGAGCTCAAAATGGGCCATTCTGTTAGGCTTCTTACTAATCAGTACATCCGATTACATATTAAAAATTTTTGGCAAAGACTATTCACTAGATTCTTTTACTTTACTCTTTCTACTTCCAGGTTTTATTTTTGAAGGATCACTAGGCATTGGAAAACATGCTTTAATAATGAGTGGTTATAATAAAATAAATATTATTAATATGGCTACAGCAGTAATTATCAATATTCTACTAGGTTTAGTACTTATTCCATACTTTGGTATTACAGGAGCTGCAATGGCACTAAGTTTGGCAATGATCCTTCTCAACATTATTCGAGTAATACAAGTTTATTATTTTATAAGAGTCACTCCCTTTAGCCTAAAAAACTTTGTAAAATTATTTAGCATGTGTATACTTTTCTTAACAACTGGTGCTGCTATACGCTATGGAAACTTAGCTGGTGATATCCGCATATCTTTGTCTGTAACCATTTTTTCAGTAACACTAATTCTTTCTTTTTGGAAAGATAGTAAAACTTTTTTTAATATGATATCTTCCCGCCTATTAGGTCAAAAAAACTAAGCATACTCGCTTGGCGAAGGGTCAATAATGTTTGATAGCTGTTTTTCAACATTTTCAAAAACTTTTTCATTACTAAAACTATTTTCCAAAAGATCTCTTCCTCTTCGTCCCATTTCAATAGCCTCATCTGGACACTTTTGAAACCAGCGTAAGCTTTCAACTAGATCTTCAACACTGTTTGCTACATATGTATGCCCACATTTCTGGTCATCAAGAATGGCTTTAAGTTCTCCCTGAATACTAGATAAAATTGGAAGGCCCCCAGCCATATATTCAAATGGCTTATTTGGAAGAGACATCTGGGCATCAACTTTATATGGGGCTAAACCTACATCACTTAACTCCATAAGCGCTTGAATCTGAAGTGAGTTAATCCATCCTAAAAAGACAACTGAATCCTCAATACCTAACTTACCCACTTGTGCTTCAAACCTCTTTAAGCTACTGCCAGTTCCTCCAATAAACAATTGAATTGGAAATTCATCTTTTAGCTGGTGAATAGCCTTAAAAACAGTAAATAAATCAAAATAATTACCTAATGTTCCAAAAAAGCAAAGTTTCAAGCTCCTCTTGTCACTTACATATTTATTAACAAAGCCTTGTTTAATAGAACTAATACTCTCAACACTATTTTTAACAGTGGTATACCCTAATGGAAAAAAAATATCCTCAGAACGCCGCTCTCTACCGGCAAAGCCCAGACCATAACTAATATATGAATTTGATACCCCCATAATTCCGCTAGCCTTTGAGCATATTTCCCTCATTTTTCTATATGAGTTTTTAAATAAAAATTTAGCAAATGGCCGTAGTGGTACTGGAGCTAAATTCACTAACTCATCGGGCCAAAGGTCCCTAATATCAACAACATATTTAATATTATTTTCTTGAGCATATATGAATGCAGCATTAGCACTATCAACAGTAGGGATTGGTGCAATAATTATGTCTGGCAAATCCTCTTTTTTTGATAATTTTAAAAAAGTATCAGAAAAATGTTTTGTATGCTTAATCCGAGCATATGAAACATTTTTTTTATAACCAGGCCCCTTAATCAAATACAAACACAAACCATCTAAATATTTTTTTTCATGTTTTTCTGAAAAATGTTTTTTAGGCGCATGACTAAAACTCGATGCCCACCAAGTTACTTCATGCCCCAGCTTCGCTAAGTATTGTGAAAATTGTCCATAGCGGTGCAATCTTACATTTTTTTCAATCGGTAATGGCTCCCCAATCTCTAATATCCAAATTTTCAAGAGAGACTCCTTTTTTTACAGATACCTATAAATTAATTTAGGGCGACTTTATTATTTTGAAAAACCTCATTAGCCTTATAGGCTATACTCCAGATACCAGTCTACAGTCTTCTCTAAACCGGACGCCAAATATTCATCAGCTAGCCAATTTAACTCCGTAGTAATTTTAGATGCATCTATAGCATACCTTCTATCATGCCCAGGGCGATCTTTTACAAACTCTATAAACTGTTTATACGAGCCCTTTTCTAAGGGTCTTTTTCTGTCTAAAATTTCACACAAGGAGTTTGCAATTTCAATATTTGTTTGCTCATTGCCACCCCCAATATTATAGGTCTCCCCTGATCTACCATTATTAAAAGCAAGCTCAATCCCTCTGCAATGATCTAAAACGTAGAGCCAATCCCTAATGTTTCTACCATCACCATAAATTGGAATAGGCTCTTTATTTAGAGCTTTTCTAATAATTGTAGGTATTAATTTTTCTCCGTGCTGCTTTGGACCATAGTTATTAGAACAGTTCGTCGTCACAACATCCATACCAAACGTATGAAAATAGCTTCTAACTAAAAAATCACCACTCGCTTTTGAGGCACTATAAGGTGAATTCGGTGCATATGGCGTGGTTTCCTTAAAAAGCTCTGTATCCGCTAGACTCAAACTACCAAACACTTCATCAGTTGAAATATGAAGAAATCTCGAACCTTCATAATCACTTTTATATTGCCCTGGCTTTGTCATCCAAAATTTCCTAGCAGTATCAAGCAATAAAAAAGTCCCAACAATATTAGTATTAATGAATTCTTGAGGACCAGAAATTGAATTGTCTACATGTGATTCAGCAGCAAAATGAATGACTTGATTTATCTCATATTCCATAAAAATGGCCTCAAGACCTTCGGAATCTACAATATCACCCTTAACGAACTTATAATTTGGGTTCATTGCCACTTCTTCTAAATAACTAAGATTTCCAGCATAAGTTAATTTATCTAAATTAATAACTTGTGATTCAGGATTACTTTGTAAAAAATATGGGATAAAGTTTGAACCAATAAAACCTGCCCCACCAGTAATTAGCACTCTATTAGTTTTTTTCATATTGTTTTCAACCACCAAATTCCCTTAATGAACTCAAACTTAAATCTTTTTCTGAAAGGGTGAACTTTCTATCTGAAAGTCCCCAATCAATATTAAGATCAGGATCATCATATTTTATTCCTGCTTCAGAATTTTTATCATAATAATTATCACATTTATATTGAAAAATAGCCTCTTTACTTAAAACCAAAAAACCATGTGCAAACCCTCTCGGAATATAAAAACACTGTTTGTTTTGTGCAGAAAGAATAACCGTAGCATATTGTCCATATGTTCTAGATCCTTTACGAAGATCTACTGCTACATCTAGCACCTCACCAAGACTCACCCTAACTAATTTAGATTGTGAAAAATCCCCTGTTTGCATATGCAGTCCTCTTAAGGTTCCATAAGGGGAGTAGGATTGATTATCCTGCACAAAAGTATCTGCTATTCCTAATTCTGAGTATGCTTGAGCATTATAGGACTCAAAAAAATAGCCCCTTTCATCTTCAAAAGCCATGGGAGAAATTAACTTCAAACCATCAATAGCAAATGTCTCAACTTTTAACATGAATCCTCATGTATAGTTTTAAGTAAATAATCCCCATAGGTACTGTTTTTTAACTGATTCGCTGTTATTAAAACATCTTCTTTGCTCAAATAACCCATCTTAAATCCAACTTCCTCAAGGCAAGCTACCTGCAAGCCCTGTGTTTTTTCTAAAATTTGTATATAATTTGACGCCTCAATTAATGAAGCATGAGTCCCTGTATCCAACCAAGCCATTCCCCTTCCCAAAATATTAATTTTTAATTCATTATCAGCTAAGTATAAATTATTAAGAGATGATATTTCAAGCTCCCCTCTCGAAGAAGGCTTTAATGTTTTTACACGCTCAACAACCGTATTGTCATAAAAATACAACCCAGTTACAGCATAATTTGATTTTGGATTTGTAGGCTTCTCTTCAATGCTTAGAACATTTGACTCATCATCCAGCTCCGCTACTCCATAGCGCTCCGGATCGTCAACATAATAGCCATAAATACAAGCTCCTTTTTCTAACCGAGCTGATTTTTGTAACATTGCAGATAGATTATGCCCATAAAAAATATTGTCCCCAAGAACTAAAGTGGATGGTCCTCCGTCAATAAATTTCTCAGCAATCAAAAAAGCTTGCGCCAATCCCTCTGGCCGCTCTTGAATAGCATAACTAATATTTATGCCAAATTGATGCCCATTGCCCAGTAACCTTTCAAACAAGCCTATATCATGCGGAGTAGATATTAATAATATATCCTGAATCCCTGCCAACATTAGTACTGATATGGGGTAATAAACCATCGGCTTATTATAAATGGGTAGTAGCTGCTTTGAAATTACCTTTGTTGCTGGATATAATCTAGTCCCACTTCCTCCAGCGAGCACAATACCTTTCACTAAGAAGCTCCTCTCTACATTATTAGCCACCTGTTTAACATAGCTAGTCACATAATATAAGATAAAAGAACTGAATAGACGCGATGACCCAATTCCTGTATTTTGTCTATTTCAGAAGGTACTGATTATGACAGGTTTAGTGACTCTAAAACACACACCCCTTACGAGTAAGAAAATTTTAATTTTTGGAGATAAAGGGCAACTTGGAACAGCTCTCAAAAAAGCTCTCACAACTTTTAATGTAATATCTGCTGACCGCGAAACGCTTGACGTAAGTGATTCTGATAAGGTGAACACCTATTTAAATAAAGTTGCTCCAAACATTATATTTAATGCTGCCGCTTTTACCAATGTCGACCTTGCGGAAACCGAGACACTAACCAATAAAAAAATTAATGCGGAATTCCCCCAGCTATTATCTGAATATGTTGAAAAAAACAAAGACTGTTATTTAATCCATTATTCTACAGACTATGTTTACTCAGGAGAATCCAGTAATGTTCTAAGTGAAGACGATTCAGTAGGCCCAATTAATAGTTATGGAATTGAAAAGTATAATGGTGAATGTGCAATCAAAAAAAACACCTCTAGATATCTTATTTTTAGAACATCATGGGTGTTTGATCACTTCCACAAAAATTTCCTTACAACTATAATTAAATTTATCGAAAATAAAGACTTTGTTAGTATTGTAGACGACCAACTGGGTGCCCCAACTTATGCTACAGACTTAGCTAAATACAGCATAGTAGCACTCGAAAAAGCCCTTTTAAACCATGATTTTTTAGGACAAACTTACAACTTATGTAACAGCGGGTTCTGCTCATGGTATGAGTATGCAAACTTTATCGCCAAACAGGCCGTGCACACAAATATATCATCTAAAATACTCCAGATCACCCCTGTCTCAAGCTCTGAATACCCCACAAAAGCCAAAAGACCTAAAAATTCAAGAATGAGTACCAATAAATTTAAGCAAACATTCCAAGTGTCTCTCCCTGAATGGAAGGATGCCATAAATAGATGTCTAATTGAATTAAAAAAAAATACACCGCCTCACCAAAGCCTTTAATATAAAGTCCTTCCCCTGATCAGAAATATCCACACTTTATTTTTTTTCAATTTCATGTTTAACTTATGCTATCACGGAGATTATATTGATTATTTTTATTACTTTAATAGCCTCATTATTCTTATTTTTTACTATGTACCGTAATCGAACCAATGTTCAATGGTGGCAGTATATGATGAGCCTAGGCTGGCTCTCCTTAATGGTCGTCCCATTTATTATTCAAAAGAACAGGTTTATTGGGGCCGCAGTAGAAACTCAACAATACGCACTAACCATGTCATTAATTGCAATTGTTGCTGGTGATATATTAGCCTCTTTTATTGAGAAAAATAAAGCTCCTATAACATTTGAGATAAAATCAAATAAATTTATTTATGCACTTTCAACGGCAATAGTAGCTATCACTAGTCTACATCTTTTTCTAATGCCTAAAATTCCATTTATAGAAAAGTATTTTTACAATAATAAACAGTCGCTCATTCTACGAGAGGAAGCCTCCAAACTCCTACAAGTTCCCGACTGGTTTATTTATGTTACACAATGGACAACCTTACTTATAGCACCATTAGCAGTTCTAGTTTTAATAAAAAATAAAAAATACTGGGTGGCCGCACTCCTCAGTGGTTTTATTCTTTTTTATTCGCACTCAACAACAGCAACAGGTCCCTTGGTTAGCCTAATAATAATATTTGCCTTTATTTTTTTTCAAACCTTCCCATTAAAAATACCAAAAGCCATAAGCTTCACTTTTTTACTTATTGCTTCACTGTTTTCAATTTATACTATTTTTTTTAACCCTGACGTAAGCCCTTACCTAAATACAAACCCTACCGAACTCACACGGTTTCAGGTACTCAAGGATGCCAAGGTCGAGCGGAAGCTCTCAATCTCTATGGGAGATTATTACAGGATGCTATCAAGGAGAGACATGTACAATAACTCTTCTTGGATTAATAAAAAATTAAGCTACCTCTACTATCGTGCTATTCTAGTACCATCAGAGGTTTCACACCGTTGGTATGATTATTATTCAAGAAATGAAAACGCCTTTATTGGTTTTTATGGCTTAACTCCGGAAACCAGGTACTCCAAAAACTTTCAGCACCCAGCAACAACTGTGGGAATTTGGGCCTTCTACGATCGATTTCCCGAACAGTATTATAGGAGCATTCGAGCTTATGCTTCTTTTGACGCTGATACATATGCTCGATGGGGTCTTTGGGGAGTTTTCTTCGCCTCAACTTTAGTGTTTTTTTTCAGAATTTTCATTGCTATTGTTTCTGTAAAATCTGTCTATTCCTCTACCGTACTGTTTCTAACTTTATTTATTTGCGCAAGAAGCTTGCCGGCAAGCTCAATACCCGCCATGCTTGTTTCCAATGGAGTTCTACTTGGAGTAACCACGCTTTTAGTTTTCAAAATCTATTTAAAATTTAGAAACACCAAGTCACCAATAAAATAACTGTCCATAAAGGGGAAATAAGTGAAAAAAAAAGTTATATTGATAGTATTACCTCTAATTAGCCTAGCAATAGGCTGGGTTCTGTACGCTAAACAGAAAACTTATTACGTTCACTCAACCCTGATTCGCATAGGCTACTACTATAATTTTATTGAAGATGCAAATATTATCAGACCACTACTGACTCATGAGGAAGCTCAGAATATTTTAAGATCTGAGTATAAAGCAAAATCTTTTAAAAATGGAAGCTTGAATAAAATTACCTATATGAATAGAACTGCTCTTTTAGAACTAAGCTCTCGCGGGAAGACCCCTGAAAAGGCAAAAAAAACCACAGGTGAAATTCTAAATTACTTGAATTTTCTAGCCCAGAAAAAATACGACAGGTCTTCAAGAACTGCTGTGGAGAATATTGGCGTCTATGAAAAACAAGTTGCCCACTTGAAAAAACGATTTAACAATGACCCCCAACTCCTTATCAAAAAAGCTCTTGCCATTAGTATTGGAGATAAAATTAAAAAAATCTCTGAATTTAAGTCTTCACTAAATTCACCAAAATCATTCTTTGAAGAACTTGAGCCATCAAACAACATAAGAGAAGTCAAAACGTTCTCTTTAAGAATAATTAGTGAAGTTTTTATTAGTCTTGGTTTGCTAACTGCAATAGCCCTTTTCTACTTTAGAAATAGAGACCAGGATTGAATCTCATAACTCTATTACCTTTATTTTTTTGGCTATTCTTGCACCAACAACGCAAATGGAGTTCTTTTTTAGAACCTCCAGTTTTTATCACTGCTTTCTGGACAGCGCTAATTGTCATACATGCTTCTCTAGGCTTTGACGTTGATGTATCAAAAAATTCCGTCATCATCATTTTTCTTTTTTTATTGTTCTTTTGCTTAGGCTATAGCCTCTCTACTAAAACAATCTCAACTTCACCAGTGAAAATAAACGACAAAGACTCCTTTTTGATCATATCATTTTGGGTTGGTGTAATTTCAGGCCTATCTGCGGTTATTTATCTTATCGCTAGCTCTAAACAAGGCTTATCCTCTCTGTCCAGTATTAATGCGTACCTAGAAATGACAACAGAGTTGACTTCTCGCAGGTACAGAGGTCATGCAGAACCAATCATTTCAAGAATTCTCACGCTAGGTCACTATAATTCTGCATTTTTAGGTGGTCTTCTTTTTGCAAAAATTTCTCGTACCAAGTGGCACAGTAACCTAAAGTTCCTCACCCCAATCGCAGTGGGCATTTTAATTACACTAACCCTCACCACAAGGGCCTCAACTTTATTCACCCTGTTTCTTTGGGTGGGGGGGTATTTAGCCACAAGATTAGCTTTAAATAATTTTAAAGTTTCTTTTAAATTATTACTGGGAAGCGCCGTCTTACTCATATTGCTCTCTTCTCTTTTTATAATCACTCTGCAAATTCGGTACAGCATTCCATTTTCGAACGTTACCCTTGCTTTTGAAAAATTTCGATTAGATTTCTTTTCCTTCCTGGGTCCTTTTTCCATTTGGCTGAATGGCTTTTTACTCCAGGAAACCCACACTCTCTCTCTTGGACAATATTCTTTTTCTGGTATATATGACAAACTTGGAATCGCTGAAAGAGCTCAAGGAATATACATTCACTCGGCCTTTGTCTCCTATGGCCACCCTACCAATATCTACACTTCCTTTAGGCAGCTACTACAGGATTTTGGAATTTTAGGAACTAACCTGATTTTCTTGACATTAGGGGGAGCTTTGAGACTAGCTCTTTTCAAAGTACGTCAAAATATTTACAATGGATTTCACCTAGTTTTTCTTTCTGTTTTTTTCACTTCTGCATTATTTAGTCACATTACCTGTATTCTCAACTATAATTCAATTATTATAACGTTTATTTCTGCTGCTTTGTGCATAGAAATACAAAAGGCAATACACAAGCATTATAAAAAAACTAACAATACTTTAACTCCAAAAAATACACCTGACATTACAATAAAGAATACTCATTGACCTCCTCACCTAGTAAAGATAGAAATTGAAGCTACTTATGAACAAAACTATACTATGGCTCAAACAAATTATCTCTGTTCGTGTGCTCTCTGACACTCTTCTAATAATTTTTTCACTTTATGCCAGCTTGTATTTAAGGCTTGGCTCTGTAGAAATCCATGAACACCTCCCTGTAATGAACAATTGGTTACCTATATTTGTAATAATCAGAATTGGATTTTTATTCAATTTTGGCTGTTATCATGTTATCTGGCGCTATATAACATCATCTGACGTTGTTAAATTACTTAAACCAGTATTACTATCATCTGCGCTAATTATGAGCATAGCTTATTTCTTACCTGAGCTAGGGAGACTTCCTCGGTCATTTTTCATTATAGACTCTATTCTAGTCACTCTTTTTCTAACTGGTATTCGACTTTTTTGGAGAATCTATAACGAAGGTAAGGGGACCACCCCTCATGGAACAGGGTCAATAACCCTAATATATGGTGCTGGAAAAAACGGCAGAACACTGCTGCAGCGCTTCCAGAATGACAGCTCCACAACCCTTGACGTTATCGGATTTATTGATGATGATCCAAAAAAAATTGGCCGTGTTATCTCTGGAATCAATGTATTAGGGTGCAAAGAAGATCTTCCAAAACTTATTCAAACTCACAATGTCAAACAGCTTATTATTTCTCTGCCTCATCTCCCTGGTATTAAAATCAGAGAGATTATTAAAATTACCCGTCCATTTAACATCAAACCACATATTACGACCAAGCTAACGCACCGTGAAAAAGCTGACATGAGTGTGGATATTCATAGAAAAATTGAACTTCGAGACCTCTTAAGTCGTCCCCAAAGAGAAATTAACTTAAGTTCGATCAAACAGCTTATAAAGGGGAAAAGAATTCTTGTAACAGGCGCTGGCGGTAGCATTGGTAGCGAGCTAGCTAGACAAATCTTTAACAGTGAACCTAGCCGTCTCCTTCTTTTAGACCACTCTGAGTACAACCTCTATAAAATTGACAAAGAACTGAGGCTTGCCACACATGATACAAGCACTGTTGTCCCATTATTAATAGATCTTAAAAATGAGAAAACCCTATCTTCAGCATTTAATGAATTTAGCCCTGAAATTGTTTTCCATGCTGCTGCCTACAAACATGTCCATCTTGTAGAAGCCAACCCATACCCCTCCATACTAAATAATGTGGAAGGCACCAAGAATCTACTAAATGCCTCGCAAGACGTAAATGTAAACACTTTCGTATTAATATCTTCCGACAAGGCCGTTAACCCTGCCGGAGTAATGGGCGCTACAAAACGTGTTTGCGAACTGCTAACAACAGATTTTGCAAAAAAAACTGGACAAAATTACGTTTCCGTTCGATTTGGCAACGTTCTTGGCAGCAGTGGAAGCCTTATTCCTCTCTTACAACAACAAGTTAAAGCGGGAGGTCCAGTCACCATTACACATCAAGACATGACCAGGTATTTCATGCTTATTCCTGAAGCTGTCTCCTTAGTTTTAAAAGCTGCCACTATTGCCCGACCTGGCGATATTAATGTATTAAAAATGGGCGACCCAATTAAAATTTTAAGCATAGCACAAAGTCTAATCGCTCTAATGGGAAAAACCGAAGAAGAGATCTCTATAATATTTACAGGTCTACGCCCCGGAGAAAAAATTTTTGAAGAGCTTTATATACGAGGCGACGAATTAAAAACTGAACATCCAGACATCTTAACTATTCCAAATGGAGACTCCGACGTATTCCTCAGTAGCACTAAGAGAAAAATACTCATGAACCAAATTGAGAATATTATCGAACAGGCAAATAATAGTACAAAAGATGCGGTCTTTACTCTTAATGAAGTAGTAAACTCTAATTATATAGCTCCTAAACTTGAACAAGATAAGCCTACGGACATATCTATAGTAACTAGTAACTAATAGCTAATAGCTGTGGACAATGTTTGTTAATTTTGAACTTATTTATATTTACTCAAACCGCTTACTTGCACAAATGTTATAAACTAGAGTTAATAGGCACTATAACCAGCTCATCAGGTACTACAGACATTCTTTTCCATGGAGGTCAAAAATGAAAACGGCATCTTTTTACAACCTAAGAGGTGAGCTGGCTCTAGATAAAAAAAATTCTAATTACAGCTGGAAAGCCCTTCCTCTCAATGTTTCTGCTCCATACGCTTACTTTGAAAGTGTAATTAGATCAGTTTCTACACAAGACAGTCAATTAATAGACTTATGCTGTGGGGCTGGAATACACTCTATTGCCCCTTCTAAATTCGGATGTAATGTTACAGGTGTGGACATATCACCTAAATCTATTGATGCCGCCAAGTGGTTGGCAAAAATCAATCGCGTGGAAGACTCTACCCAATTTACAGTAAATGATATTTTAGAAGTATTAACGCAGGAAAGTAAGTTCGATATAATAATAATGTCTGGAAGCCTCTACTATTTTGATCCTAACAAAATTATCCCTCTGATTCTTAACAAGTTAAAACCTGGCGGACATTTTATCTGCGTTGAAACGAACGGAAGTAACTTTTTAATGAACTCTATAAGGAAGCTTAAAAACAGCTCACAAAATCATAGAGATGAACGCACTTTAAAACATCTATTAAAGATCACTGACATCAATAACTTAAGCTACTCTTTTGAAAAATCTAATATTGTCTATTTTGATTTGCTAAGCCTGCTAGGAGGGGCCTTACCTAACTTTTTAAAAAAACCATGGCACTATATAGCCACTAGAATGGATAGAGTATTACTAAACTATTTATTTCTAAAAAGACTCAGTTTTAAATTTGTTTTCCATGGCATAAAGAAATCATAATAAATGACAGACTTCACCCTCAATCTGATATTCAGAATTACATGATGCGCAAACACAATTCCCTCTTTCAATAACTTTCTTTGTAATTCGTTCGCCACACTGGCAAACCCAAGCAATTTGTTTTGCTGGAACCCCTACCATTAATGCAAAATCAGGTACAGACTTAGTCACTACAGACCCTGCACCAATTAAAGCATATTTTCCAATATTATTACCACACACAATAGTACAGTTTGCACCTAACGTAGCCCCTTTTTTTACATATGTCTTAAGATACTCATCTTTTCTTACTACATGACTTCTTGGGTTAATTACATTAGTAAATACCATACTTGGACCACAAAATACATCATCTTCAATCACAACACTATCGTAAACGCTTACATTGTTTTGAACTTTCACTCTATTTCCAATAATTACATCGTTACCTACAAACACATTCTGTCCAAATGAACAGTTCTCTCCAATTTTGGCCCCAGCACAAATATGAACCCAGTGCCAAATCAAAGTTCCCATTCCTATTGTAGCACCGCTTTCTACAATTGCCGTCTCATGCGCTTTGAAGTCCATAAAACCTCTTTCATTCATAATTAATATTCAAGAGGCAAAGATACCTCTCGCCCATCACGTGCAGATAAATAAGCTGCAATTAAAACCTCTAAAGACTCTAGCCCTTCACGCCCGTCAGTGCATGGCTCAGCCTCACCCCTTAGTGTTTTAATGACATTGTCATAATAAAAAGGATGCCCAAAGCCATAAACACTGGCCGTTTCATAATTAGCAGCTTTGATTTTTTCGTCACCTGGGCTACTATCTTGAAAGTCCCAAGTCTGAATTTCATTAACAGCCACCCCTCCAATTTTAACTGTTCCTTTTTCACCTAAAATTGTAATAGAGCCTTCATAATTTTGTCTATAGGTGAGCATGGTAACATTTACAGAACCAAGAGTTCCTGATCTCCATCTAATATTCATTACAGCGGTATCTTCGACCTCAATATCTCGCCCCAAAGTTGCTGTAAATGCCTGCACACAAGACACTGGACCAACTAGCCAACTCAATAAATCAATATAATGACTTGCCTGGTTCATCAAAGCCCCTCCATCAAACTCCCAAGTACCACGCCATTTTGATTGGTCATAGTAATCCTGAGGCCTAGTCCAAAAAACATTAATATTCACCATATTAATTCTACCGAACCTTTTTTTCTGAACAGCCTCTTTCAATATTTGCAATGTGGAATTATGACGATTTTGTTTTACAACAAACAATCTAACACCTGCCCGATCACAAGCCGTTACCATCTGTTGGGCATCAGACCACCTTGTAGCCATTGGTTTTTCTGTAATAATGTGCTTCCCGCTCTTCGCTATTTGAATAGCCTGTTGAGCATGAACACCACTTGGACTGCAAATACTTACTGCATCAACATCAACCTCATCTAATAATTCTGTTAAAGAATTGTAGCCTTTAGCGCTCGTAGACTCCATAGCTATAGATAGCTTTTGAGGGTCAGTATCACAAACAGCAACAATCTCAGCATGTTTAATATGTTTTTTCAGGGCATCAATATGGCGTTCAGAAATTCGACCACAACCAACTATCGCAAATTTAATTTTCCTGCTCTTGATGGACTTATTGCTAAAATTAATCATTTCATCTCCTCACAAATAAAATAAAACCTCACACATAAGGTTATGTTCCTCATTGTAGAACAAACCTGGAGACACTTGCTGACGTTACATCTTACATCAGAAATCACTCCACTCACATAAGAAGCCATAAACATTGGCAGACACAAGCTCCTCTGACCATTCTTAATTAGGGCAATCTCAAATAGCACTCCTCTCTATGTAATATTCACAAGAAGCGTGCCTATGCTACTTCATTTGTATAGATATACTAGATCTTGAGAGCCTGCTATTAATCTTAATCAAAAATACCCCTGTTACAATACTTTTTTATAATATACCTCTTAAAATAGTAATTAGAAAACAACCTATTGCTCACAACCCTCTACTCTACTCAATTCAAGAAAAGTTCTTATTTATTCGCAGTACCACCTCCCATTATAACTTTTATATTTTTTTACAATCATGCAAGTATACGATGAGTTTGCCTTACAATACCTATGTATGGTATCAACATCTAAACTCTATAAAACAGAGGAGAGTTTAATATAATTTTTAAGCTAACAAAGTAGGCTTAAAAATTAGACAAAACATTAATTCAATCAAGGAGCACATCATGAGTTTTACAGACCTGATAATTAAAAAATTTAAAGACAAAAACGCCATCGTTGGCATCGTTGGTATGGGATATGTTGGACTTCCAGTTATGTTAAGATACATAGATGTAGGTATTCGCTGCATTGGGCTTGATGTAGATTCAAAAAAAGTTGAACTTTTAAATCAAGGAAAATCTTATATTGCTCACATTCCAGAGTCTAAAATTTCAAAAGCTAAAGAGTGCGGGTTTATGGCAACTTCTGACCCTTCAAAAATGGCTGATTGTGACGCCATTATTCTTTGTGTGCCTACGCCATTAAATAAATATCGTGAACCCGACATTAGCTATATAACTGATTCTACTGAAAAATTACTCCCCTTTCTAAAAGAAGGACAAGTCCTTTCTCTAGAAAGCACCACTTACCCCGGAACCACTGAAGAGGAATTAAAAGTTCGCATAGAAAAACAAGGATTTAGAATTGGGGAAAACTTTTTTTTAGTTTATAGCCCTGAGCGTGAGGATCCTGCTAACCCAAAATTTACTACAAAAACCATTCCAAAAATTGTAGGTGGATCTACTGAAAACTGTAAAAACGTAGGCATTGCCCTATATGAGCAAATAATTGATGAAGTCGTTCCAGTAAGCTCTACAAAAACTGCAGAAATGACAAAACTACTTGAAAACATCCATCGTGCTGTAAACATTGGCTTAGTAAATGAAATGAAAATTGTTGCTGATAAAATGGACATCGATATTCATGAAGTGATTCGAGCTGCATCCACAAAACCCTTTGGTTTTACTCCATATTATCCTGGGCCCGGACTAGGTGGCCACTGTATCCCTATAGATCCTTTTTATTTAACTTGGAAAGCCAGAGAGTTCGGAATAAGTACTCGCTTTATTGAACTCGCTGGTGAAGTAAATACAAACATGCCACATTGGGTAATCAGCAAACTAACTAATAGCCTGAATAATATGGGCAAATCAATCAAAGGATCAAAAATTTTAATCTTAGGAATTGCATATAAAAAAAATGTGGATGACATGAGAGAGTCCCCATCTGTAGAGCTGATGAATATTCTTGAAGAAAAAGGTGCTGAAATTGCCTACTCTGACCCCTATGTGCCAAGCTTTCCAAACATACGTAAGCATAGCTTTAACCTTAATAGTATCGAGCTAACTCCACAATCCGTATCTAAATTTGATTGTATTTTACTTGCTACAAACCACGATATTTTTGATTATGATTTAATCAAAAATAATGCAAAATTAATTGTGGATACACGCGGTGTATACTCAAAACCATCAAAAAATATAGTCAAAGCCTGACTGTATTTTTTAGTTTTGAATGAACTGTAAATAACCTTATTATGGCTCTTTTATTACTACTCAACGGTCACAGACTTAGCCAAATTACGTGGACGATCAACATCATTCCCCAAAGAGTCTGCAACATAGTATGAGAGGAGCTGTAATGGTATTACCTCTATCAACGGATTCACTGTCCAATGAGCTTCAGGCAAAGACAGGTAGTGCTCAGAAAGCTTCTTAAGCTGTTCGTCCTCTCCAGTGCCTATACTAATAATAGCTCCACCACGAGCCTTGGATTCCTCTAAATTACTTAATGTCTTATCGTAAAGTGCGTCTTTAGGTGCCACCATAACAATAGCCATCTTTTCATCAATTAAAGCTAAGGGACCATGCTTCATCTCGCCAGCTGCATAACCTTCAGCATGCTTATAAGCAAGCTCCTTCATTTTTAAAGCACCCTCTAGAGCAATGGGGTAATTTACCCCACGTCCCATATATAAAAAACCTTTAAACTTTTTTAAAGTGTCTGCAGCATAAGAAAAGAAATGACTATAAGCTAAAACCGAATCCATATGTTTTGGAGCCTCCAAAAGCCCCATTAATAATCTAGATTCTTTTTCTTCAGAAATTTCACCTTTTGCTTTTGCTATAGAAATTGAAATAAGATTCAGCACTGCTAAAGAGGTGACAAAAGCCTTAGTACTTGCCACGCCCACTTCAACACCAGCATTCATATAAAGATGACCATCTGATTCTCGGTCGATAGAGGAACGTCTAACATTACAAATACTCAAAGTTTTAACACCCTCTGATTTTACCTGCCTTAAAGCAGCCAAAGTATCTGCCGTTTCACCGGACTGAGTAATAAAAATGACTAATGAGTCTTTGGGAATAATGGGATTTCTATACCTAAACTCACTAGCAAGTTCTATCTCCACAGGAACCTTTGCTAAATTTTCAATATAATATTCACCGACCATACCAGCATAGAAACTGGTTCCACACCCAACAATAAAAACACGTTCTAGGTTTTTAAAAGTGTCTAATGTAGATTTAATATCTGCTGCCACTTCATCTGCAGTTAAATCACCTTCAATAAGCTTATCGTAATCTAAACCAAAACCAACATTTTTTAAACTTACAGTATTTTTTAGAGCATCAACATGAGGCTCAATAGCTGCCGAAACAGCTCTTGGTTGCTCGTAAATTTCCTTCAGCATAAAATGCTCATAACCCTGTTTCTCGGCCTGCTCAGCATCCCATTTAATTGTGGTCACTTTTTTATCCAAGCTCTTGCCCTCAATATCAAAATAACTCACAGACTCACCAGTTAAAAAAGCAACCTCGTTGTCTTCTAAATAAACCACATCTTTTGTATATGGCATAATGGCCTGAATATCGCTAGCAATAACTACTTCACGAGCATCATCACAAACTCCAATTACAAGTGGCGGTCCATTTTTAAAAGCAACTATTTGATCTGGATATTCTTCCGAAACCACCAAAATAGAATAAGCCCCTTCAAGTTTAGAAATAATTTTTATTACTGCTTCATAAAGATTATTAGCACCATCATTAGCATAATGAACTAAGTGAGCCACTAATTCTGAATCAGTATCCGATTCAAAAACCGAACCCTGTTTCTTAAGCTCCACTCGAAGCTCTTCATTATTCTCAATAATTCCATTATGAACAATATTTACCTGATAAACCTTATGAGGATGTGCATTTTTTTCCACAGGAGCCCCATGGGTAGCCCAACGTGTATGACCGATCCCAACACCACCAGGAAAAGACTTACCCTCTAATTTTTCTTTTAAATTAACTAATTTTCCCTGAGCCCGAATACGCTCATATTTGCCCTGATTTAACACAGAAATTCCAGCACTGTCATAACCACGATACTCTAAAGTCTCCAACCCATGAATAATCACATCTTTAGGATCCTTAGGACCCATATAACCAACAATTCCACACATAAAATTCATCCTTTAAAAATAATTAATAAAAAAATAAATGTCCGCATTAAAACTATGAATACGATTCTTACTTTAAAATTATAAATGAATGCTTTGGCCTTTGTAGGTACTTACGTCGAGCGATGCGTATCCGGGTTGCGGCATCTTTTTAGATGACGCCATCCGAAGACGCTTCGCACCCGCTCGTGCTCGTGCCTACAAAGGCCAAAGCATTCATTTATAATTTTAAAGTAAGAATCGTATTCATAGTTTTAATTCCACCCAAGTTCCTAACGGAAACAATTTTTTCAATCTAAAATTAAACCTTATCCCCAACAACATCAGTCTCTACATTTTGTAAAGCAGAGGTCTGCTCACGTAACTTAGTTGGCACATAACCCTGTTTAGTAATTTGCCGACTACGAGCAATAGCAAACCCACCATCAGGAACTTCTTTAGTAATCGTACTTCCAGAAGCGATCAAGGCATCTTCACCAACGGTCACTGGGGCAACAAACTGAGTATCACTACCCACAAACGTACGGTCACCAATCACTGTTTTATACTTTTTCTTATCCACATCATAGTTACAAGTAATGGTTCCACAACCAATATTAACTTCTTCTCCAATTTCAGCATCTCCCAAATAAGTTAAATGCCCAGCCTTAGACTTACTACCAAAATTAACCTTTTTGAGTTCAACAAAATTACCAATACGAGCGTCTTCTCCGATAATAGTTTCTGGACGAATACGCGCAAAAGGGCCAATAACTGCTTTAGACTTGATAATGGAAGATTCTAAATGCGACATGGTTTTTATAATTACACCATCATACACAATCATATTGTTTAAAAAACTATTTTGCTCTACCACACAATATTTCCCAATCAGCGTACTTCCCCTTAAAAATACACCCGGAAAAATAACAGAAGACTCACCTATCTTAACATCATCTTCAATATAAGTATTACTAGGGTCTATAATTGTGGCTCCATTTTCCATATGCGTTTTGGCATTACGTTTAAAAACATATTGAGATGTCTTAGCCAGTTCCACTTGCGAGTTCACCCCGTAAGCCACTGACATTTTACAAGCACTAGTGCATACTTTTAAATGATTTTCTAAACTTAGAGAAACAAGGTCAGTTAAGTAGTATTCCTTTTGTGTATTATGATTTTTGATCTTAGGTAAAAGCTCTTTGAGTACATCAGACTTAACTAAATAAATCCCGGTATTTACTTCGTGAATTTTTAAAGTCTCGCTTGAGGCGTCTTTAGCTTCTACAATTGCGCGTATATCCCCTTTATGACGTACTATTCGGCCAAACTGTTTTGGGTTTTTCATATTTACCGTGGTCACCTGCAAGTCAGACTCAGAGTCAGCAAAATTATCTAGCATTAATTTTATATCCTGTTTTAAAATTAATGGATGATCTCCATTTAATATTAACACATTGCCAGATAAAGTTTCCACATTAGCTGCTTTAACTGCGTCAGCAGTTCCTAATTGTGATGTTTGTTTTAGACAAGTGACACCCAAAGGCTCAATCACTTTTCGCACCAATGGTTCTCCATAGCCCAGCACCACACGAATTTCTTCTGCGCCCGCCTGTTTTACACTCTCAATCACTCGTGTAATCATGGGCTTCCCAGCCACAGGATGTAAAATCTTAGGCAACGAAGATTTCATTCGAGTTCCCTTACCTGCTGCTAAAATAATCACTGAAAATTTTTGTTGTTCCATAGAATAAGCCTCGACAAATCTGAATCTCGTTAATATCGTTAACTTATGCCTTTAATACACAATCCCAACTGGGCCATAAGTTCGTCTGGTGAGTCTATATCACTTTTTCAATCTCAACAATCTCTAAAAAGCCCGCTCCTTTTCATTGGAGGAGTGCATGGAGACGAACCCGAGGGAGTTGAACTTGCTGAAAAACTGATCAATTGGATCAATGTTTCAGCCAACCCTTATGAGCTTAAAGATTGGGCACTTATTCCCTGTATTAATCCTGATGGTTATAAAAAAAACCAAAGGGTGAATGGCAATGAGGTAGACCTTAACCGTAATTACCCTTCAAAAAACTGGAAACCTATTAAAGCTGGTACTAAAAAACGTTATAACCCCGGCCCTCACCCTGGTAGTGAACCCGAAATTAAATCACTTGTAAAACTCATTCAAGACATCCAACCACTCATAATTATTCATTTTCACTCTTGGGAGCCATGCATTGTGGTTACAGGAGAACCAGGGCTCAAGTTTGCAACTCCGCTAAGTGAAAGCTCTGGATATAAAATTATCCCTACCATTGGCTATGATACTCCAGGTGGGCTGAGCCAATACGCTTGGCACGACCTAAAGATACCTGTGATTTGTATTGAAGAACAAGAGCATATAGACTTAGATAAAGTGTGGCCGAATTTTAAAGATGGCCTCATTAAAATTTTACAAAAAGATTTTTAAACAAATGGAACAGCATCAAGTACCAAAATCTAGGATTTTAATTGTGCACCCAATAGACCCTAAGAAGGTGGATTTTGGAGCCGATGTTGTGCCAAATCTGCAAAAAGCATGTGAAAATAAAAATAACTACTCTTGTATTGTTATAAATGTTTCCCCTGATAATCTTGATCAATTTTTTAGCTATATGGATGACGTTCTTAAACGAGCACCAAGTACACAGTTTATTGTAGTTCTTAATCAGTTGGATCAACCCATGTTGATGCGTGTGTTGCAAAAAAAGAATATATTTAAGGTTCTAAAATTATTTAATTTAGACTCCATCACTCAAGAAATTTTGTTTGCCATTGATAAATACGATAAAAATCAACAGAACAATGTCTTGATGACCTTAATTGACGAGCAAAACTATCAGCTAAATTTAATGTCAAAGAAATTAGAAAAAGCCGTAAAAAAAAGACAGTCTTATTTAGAAAAATCAAAATACAACTTAGAACACACAAGTAAAATTTATAAACTACTTATGAGTGCACTTATTGCTATTCATAAGTCCCAATCCATTGCCCACATGGAGCAAAATCTCTACCAAGTTTTATCTAAAAACTTAAACTTAAATTAGCTCAGAATATTCTACCTTGCTCAAGAAAACTATATTGACCAATTTACCCAGGCCCAAGCAAGTCTCACAATATACAAACAGCCATTATACTCTAACCAAGAGGTGGTTGGATGGTGTTTATACTCTATTGATGGGAACCCCTTTACAGACCATATCGACTTTTTTGATAAAATCGCAAATGCTCTCGGCCTCTCTTTAGATAAAATTACTAAGCTGAATCAACTGGAGTCATTAAAAAACCAATGGAAATCAACTTTCAACTCTATTACCCAAGCCTTAGCCCTGGTGGATAATGGATTTAATATTATCCAAGCAAATAACCAGTATTTAAAAGATTCCAAAAAAACTCATAAGCAAATCATTGGACAAAGCTGTTTTATTTCCTATTTCAACAAAGATCTCGCAAGTCATTTTTCACCCACAAAACCATCCAACTATAAATATCAACAAAGCCTTTCCCAAAATGACAGCAAAAACTTCGACATTCTATCTCAGCCTGTGCAAGCTGATAATCACGAAGAAAATTTAATCTTAGTCATGTTTCGCGATGTAACTGAAGAAAATAAAATGGAGAGCTACCTCATTCAATCTTCCAAAATGGCCGAACTTGGAACTATTGGAAGCAGCATAGCTCATGAGCTAAATAACCCACTGGGGGGAATCCTGTCTTTTCTTCAGCTTATTAAAATGGATATGCCTAAGGACCATCAGTTTTTTGATGATATAAACGAAATGGAAAATGCAGCCTTAAGGTCAAAAGATATTGTTTTAAACCTACTTGGTTTTTCACGCTTTCAATCTGGTTCACCTACGGAACAGTTTTCTATCTCAGGCTGTGTAGAAAATGCATTAAAAATTTTAGAATTACAAACACGCTCCAAAGGTATAATAATGGAGACTCACTTTGAGGATAAAGGTATTAAAATTGATGGAAACAAAAATCAATTTACTCAAGCATTAGTTAACATCATTCAAAACTCCATTGACGCCATCTCAGATAAAATGGCTGACACACCAGGTGACGACAGTCTCATTCGTATTGAAACACACTTAAAATCACCAGGACTACAGATTACTATAACGGATAATGGTTTGGGCATCCCACCTCAACATCAAAAGAAAATTTTTGATCCACTGTTTTCAACAAAACAAAACAGCTCCGGCCTTGGCCTCACCGTCTCCTTTCAAATTCTAGCACAACATAATGGTCACCTTGAAATTTTCTCACAATTACAAGCCGGAACTTCTGCTAAAATTCAACTTCGATTGCCTTCTACAAATTAGGTGTTTTTTAAAAAATAAATCAATTCGAACTTATGGGTTTATGGATGGAGGTTGGGGTTTTTAGGGCAAAGTTGAGAGCTTTCCATCCATGGGAGATCAGGGGCTGGCCGCCCCTGAAACCCGCAATTCTTCAACATCGTGTTGAAGAATCTATAAGTAATTAAACCCCTTCTCGTCACTATGAGTTTTTTTTAGATTCCCCCACACGACGTGGGGGAATTGGTGGGCTCGGGCCGCCTTTAGGCCCGATCTCCCATGGATGGAAAACTCTCAACTTTGCCCTAAAAACTCCAACTCCTCACCCATAAACTTATAGAAAAAAATTCAAAAATAACTTAACTAGCTGAAATCTAACAATTCCATTACGCGACTTCACAGGCTAGTTTTTGCATCAAAAATTTGACACTAGTCAATTCTATGATAGCATAGAATTAGGTCCTGAAGCCGTTTTCAGGTCTTTTAGTCCATGACGGACTTAAGGCAAGTGTTCAAACACTTTGTTTAAAATATCCAGGAAGGATAACTTATGACAAAACCAAAAGTTTTAATTATTGATGACGATGAAAGCCTTCGTTTAAGCCTAAATCGGGCCCTAGATCGTCAAGGATTTGAAGCGAGAAGTGTCATGGGTTGTGCTGAGGCCATTGCCGTTGCTAGTCACTTTAATCCAGATTTAGCGCTCATTGACCTTCGTCTTAATGATGGCAGTGGGATCGACCTAATTTCAAAATTAAAGATCAAGAACCCAAGTATTCAGTGCATAATTTTGACAGGATTTGGGTCCATAGAAGATGCAGTTCTGGCTACACAAAAAGGTGCTTTTCATTTTATAACTAAGCCATTTAACTTAAAAGAAGTTGTTGGCCTTGCACACAAAGCCATTAGTCACCTTAATCTAATAAATGAAAATCACACCTTAAAGTCAGCTCTAAATACGAAATATCATTTTGACAAAATTATTGGTAATAGTGACAAAATACAGGACGTTCTCAATTTAGTTGAAAAGGTTGCGGACACCGATACTACTATATTAGTTACAGGAGAAAGCGGTACAGGAAAAGAGTTAATTGCAAAAGCTTTACACTACAATTCCTCTAGAGCAAACAAACCATTTGTTCCAATAAATTGTGGAGCTATACCATCCGAACTGTTAGAAAGTGAACTTTTCGGTCATATCAAAGGTGCATTTACTGGCGCAATAAACAATAGAATGGGTCGTTTTGAAATGGCTGATGAAGGCTCATTATTTCTGGATGAGATCGGGGATATGAGTGCGCATCTTCAAGTGAAATTACTAAGGGTGCTGCAAGAGAGAAAATTCGAACCCATTGGCAGCACCAAAACAGTGGAAAGTAATGTTCGTATAATTGCCGCCACAAATATTAATATTGAAAAGGCCATTCAAGAAGGGCGATTCCGAGAGGACCTTTATTATCGGCTTAATGTAATTCCAATAACTATTCCCCCTCTAAGAGATAGGAAATCTGATATCCCCATATTACTAGATCACTTTATGGATAAATTTAACACCTTAAGAAATCGAAAAGTTGAGGGCATTTCAAGTAATGCACTTGATTTATTATTTCACTATTCATGGCCTGGTAATATTAGAGAACTAGAAAATTTAGTAGAGCGATTAGTTATCCTAAAGGGGCAGGGCTGTATTGATGTTGATGATTTACCTGATAAATATCGAAGTCGTAGTATTAAAGATGCTAACCCCGATCAATTAGAAATACCAGAAACCGGAATGGATTTTAATTCTGCAATTGATACTTATGAAAACGCTTTAATTCTCAAGGCCTTGGAAAAAACTGGTTGGAATCGAAATCAAGCAGCCATTTTACTAAAGTTAAATAGAACAACTTTAGTTGAAAAAATTAAAAAGAAGGGGCTAACTCCTCCTCCTCAAATGACAGTCTAAATAAAATTCTTCTGGTGCATTCGCTAAGGAAGAAAACATCTGGTTTACAGTCTCTGACTGTAAACCAGAGTTGTAGTCTCCAAGACAAAGTTGTATCTCCTGGTTAATCAATCCTTTGTCTAAAAGTACAAATTGCGCATGCTCCATTTCTTTATCAACTTTTAAATCACCAGAACCAAGCAGTTGTGAGCTCTCTACATCGGTTATATTGCAAAAATAAGACTCACAATATTTTGGCCTATATTCCCAAATCTGACATTTACCGCTACTACTGTTATAACAGTAGCACTTATTTATTTTATCAATATGAGGGGGGCTTTTAAGATCTTTTCGTAATTTAGCCGATGCCACTAATCCTAAAGGCTGTTTTAAAATATCTTGCTGCGCTAATAGCCACCTCCAAAAGGAATAATTTTTAGTTAAGCCATAGCCCACAAGAAAATTTGGAATAAAAGGAAAGTAGTCACAACACTTAATCCAAGTTTCACCATAGGAATTAAATTTACAATTTTCACAGTTTCTCTTTATCATTTCGATACACCCTAACATAACTATTAAAGATGGCTCAATACGTAACAACCTACCCTACCTAGATTAGCTCTGAACAAGCAATATATGCATATCATAATGTCATGCTTTCAATTACATAAACTCTTAGTATTTACATTAATATCAAGGGGTTAATGCCGATAATAATTTATGCACGATAAACTATGGAATCATCCAAGGTATTTTTATATTATCTCTCTGTTTGGGGTCATAGCCTATCCAATTTGGGGTCATATTTTTCAAATGACCTTCCCTAATTCTCAAAGTATTATTTCAAGTTGGTATTTTGTAGCAACATTGATCTTGTTAGCCAGTAACCTAACATGGGTAATAGATAAAAATAGATATCAATTTTACTCATTTGTTTTTTCTGGTTACCTCATATTTTCGCACACAAGTTATCTTGTGCACCTAAACAACTATGAGTTGGGCTATATACTTGGAGCTCTTATTGCTTTTTTTGTAGTCTCTTCTTTATTTCCAACAAGAAAAATACTGATTATTTTCTTAGCTTATAGTAATCTTCTTGCTATCTTTGCCTTTTTTAATACCGATACTCAACTTAGATCACTACTTATAATATCTGCCCTTACTATCACTGCAGTTAATTTTATTTCATTTTACTCTAAAGAGTCCTTGCTCAAGTCAGTTTATGAAATGAGCAGCTTCTTTTTGTTAGACAAAAATCCTGTAATAAGATTTAGTTATCAAGGTGAAATATTACACTCTAATAGCGCCTCTAAAGAGATCATCAATTATTGGCTACCTGAGAAATCAGTGCTACTTAATGATACTTGGCTCAATAGAGTTCAATATCTCATTAAGAATAACAAATCTTTTCAAACTCAAATAAATTTTAATAATAAAACCTTTAAAGTTAATTTAGCACCTAATCAGGAGTTTCAACATATTAATATTTATGCAGAAGATATTAGTGAAGATATTGAAAACCAGAAATTAATTCAGGAACAACAAATGAAAATGATTAATTCATCTAAATATAGTGAGCTAGGCATTATGGCAGCCAGTATCGCTCATGAAATTAATAACCCTTTAACAATCATTATAGGTAGAACCCGACAAATAGAGCTTGCTATTAAGGAAATACATAGAGACCCAGATAAAACAAAAACAGTAATCGAAACTTCAGCTTCATCCTTAACAAAAACAGCCTACAGAATTTCAAAAATTATCAACACACTAAAAACTCTATCACAAAACGGAGAAAATGAGGGGGCACACAAAATTTCATTAATCGAAGTCATTAACGATACCCTAGAGTTTTCCTCATCAAGAGTGTCCAATCTTAGTATTAAACTGATCATCAACCACATTGATGACGTCTTTATTAATGGAAAGTCAGTAGAACTTTCGCAAGTACTATTAAATTTAATCAATAACTCAATTGATGAGATTGTTGACTCAGAAAAGCCCTGGATTTCTGTTTCCTCAGAAACTGATAGTGATTATACATACCTTAAAATCACGGACTCTGGGCATGGCATACCTAAGCATGTTCAAGATAAAATTTTTCAACCCTTTTTTACCACTAAAAATGTTAACAGTGGTACAGGGCTTGGATTAAGCCTATGTCACTCAATCGTAAAAGCCCATGCCGGAGATCTATATATAAATAACTCCTGTGAAAATACACAGTTTATCATAAAGCTCCCCCTATATACTCACAGCAAAAAATCGGCTGCATAGATTCAAAGATTTCAGATTTTATTTTTTAGAGTGACCATCTTTTTTTAAGATTTGCCTGGCTATTTCCGAAGGGGAAATAGTTTTGTGCATCCCCCGCATCCTCCTTAAGCGAATTGCTTTTTCAGGAACATCAATTTCTGCATTTTTAATTCTCTGCATTATGCCCATATATTTACTATTGGAGAGTTTTGGTCGAATTTGACTCATTAGATTTTCCAAAATAAAAACATTGGTAGCTAGATATTCCCTAGGTAAGTTCTTATTTTTCAACACAGTTATAGCTGATATTGCTAAGTGATCCAGTGAGGTCATATACATGTTTAGAACAGTAAGCCTTGATTGAACTTCATCAAGCAGCTTATTTGTCATATTATCCTTGTTTGGTCGAGACAGGATAATTTTTAGTGCTGTTCTTAAGGAAAGTATAGCCTGAGCTTCGAGTTTTTCTCTCTCAGCTTGAGATGCCATATTATCAGCATTTTTTAGCGCAACAAGAGATGTCTTTAAATGAGGCTTTAAAAGCCCCCTCATTTGCTCCAAATCTTTGTTTTGTAACTGTGTATAGTACAGGTCATTAGCAAGACTTTGGTCCCAAGCAAATATTAGAAATAAAACTGTGAATATTATTTTATAACTTTTTCTATTTTTCATATATTTATTATGTCTTGCTTTCAAAAAAATAATCAACTTTGTTGTATAAATAACTATATATTTATGCCAGACTAGATTACTAAAGTTTAATTATAAGGAGCTCAGAATGATCACAAACCTAAAAAGAATTATGTTACTTTTATTGCCACTTGCGTTCGTAGGATGTAACTCGCCTGCACAACTCAAAAAAACATTGGAAGAGAATCCAGATATTGTCTTTAATATGATAGAAAAACACCCCGAAGCGTTTCTTAAAACGCTAAATAAAGCAGCTAAAGTAGCACAAGAAGCCGAAAGAAAAAATGCTGCTAAAAAAGAACAAGAGGATTTTGAGAAAGAATTTTCCAACCCAAAAAAGCCTGTTGTGGAAAATAACAGAATCTTCTTTAGTGGAACTTCAAGCTCACCAGTGACCATTGTAGAGTACTCGGATTTTCAGTGTTATTACTGCAGTAAAGCTCATACTACCGTACAACAAATTAAAGAAAAGTATGGAGACAAAGTTCGTATTTTATATAAGCATTTTCCAATGGGCAAATTTCCTCATTCTAAAAAAGCCGCTCTATATTTTGAAGCAATTGGTAAGCAAGATGGGAAAAAAGCTGAAAAATTTCATGATTTACTTTTTTCAAGTCAGGCCGATTTAAGAACAGGCGGAGAAGCTTTCTTAAAAAAATCAGCTAAAAAAGTGGGCGCTAACCTAACAAAAGTATTAAAAGCAATAAACTCCCCAGATGTAAAAGCCAGAGTTGAAGGCGACATTGCAGAAGCACAAAAATTTAATTTTAATGGAACACCTGGTTTTCTAGTTAATGGCGTTACTGTTAAAGGTGCCTATCCTTTTGATCACTTTGAAAAAATCATTGAGAGGCACTTAAAAAAATAACTATGGACCAAGGTCCACACATTTAGATACTCTTCAAATATTAAAAGCCATACTTACGTATGGCTTTTTTTTGATCAAAATTTTCAAACATTAACAATTAAAACCGTCTCAACCTGAAACAATAACCAAAAAAAAGTTATATAAATTAAATACTTAACAAAGTATTTTTTGGTTATTTTATACAAATTCCATACAGCTGTTCACTTTCTAGTCAGCATTTTTTCTCTAATCGCAATAATTTGGACTTCCTTAGGCATACCACTTGCTACTTATAATAGTAAGAAAGCTATTTAACTATTGTCTCAAAAAGGGAAAAATGAAAAACAAAGTAGCAATTTTATTTAAATCACTTTTTACTCTGGTAACAGTGTTTTCTGTTAGCTGCTTAACCTATGCTGGTGACTACCAAGTGGAAGCAACATCTCTTGAGGATTATAATACTCTACAAAGTACTTTTAACGCCTCCGACTATGAAACTAGCTATATCCCAAATAACTTAAAAAAAGAAGATGACCCCGACTCTACAGCAAAAAAAATCATTAATCACAACTTGAAAAAAGCTATAAATAAATCTGCATCCATGGCCAAATCAATTAAAAGAATTAATGCTGGCCTTAGTTCTAGTATCACAATTGATCCAAGTAAAAAAAATGAAACCTCACACAATATTGGATTTCAAATGCGAGCCCTAGAGACAAAAGCCTCATTAAAGTACGCCGGAATAGTTAATGCTGTCCTCAGTTACAAAATAGATAATCACAACGTAGACATGAATATTTCAAAAAAATTAAGTGAATCCACAAAAATTGTAATTAGAGTTAACCAGGATACTGATGAAACAAAACAGATATTAGGGCTAAATTATAACTGGTAAGGAATTCTTTTGTAAAATCACAACTCTCTATCTATCTATGAGTTTATGAGTGGGAGATGTTATTTTAACTAATAGAAAACCCTAAGTCAGTGCACATGGGCTTTACCTGATCTGCAGACAAAACCCCTTCACGCAGTATCTGGATATTTTTACCAGAAATTTTTAATATCAAACTTCCTTTTGGGCTTTCATATAAATTTGGATCCATTAAATCATTTGATAACTTAAGAACAGATTCTGGTAGCCAATCCAAATCTTCGTAGGACTTACAATTTCCATCTCCAGAGTAATTCGCACTTGTGGTCACCAATGGAACCTCAATTTTTCTCATAACTGACTGAACAAAATCATGGGAGGAGCATCTCATCCCTACATATCCAGTTTCTGTGTGAATCCATTCTGGAACTAAAGCTGTTGCTTTTAAAATAACAGTAACTGGGCCCGGCCACACTAAACTTAACAAAGTTTTTATTCCAGAGGGGACTTCTGCATATTCAGTGGCCATATGAATATCTTTTACCAAAATCGAAAGAGGACTCAGGTTTTTTTTATTTTTCAGTCCTCGTAATCGATTAACAGATTGTTCATTGAGAGCATCACAACCTAGCCCCCACAAAGTTTCTGTTGGGTAAGCTAATAGCCCTCCTGAGTATATCTGTTTTATAGCTTTTTCTTGGTCCGTCATTTAGAGTAAATTCTTTCCTATGTCAGATCTCTTTTGAAGCCCATGCCAACTAAGTTTATCAGCTTGTGCATAGGCATTACGTACTGCTTCTGGTAAACTAGAACCAATACCAAGAGCATTAATCACTCGACCTCCATTAGTAACCCATTCACCTTCTTTATTATCTGTTCCTGCGTGTAAAAAATATCCAGAAGAAGTTTCATTAAATGTATCTCCTAATATGGGAACTCCTTTTACTGGCGAGTGGGGATAACCTTCTGAAGCAAGAACTACACAGGCTACATGAAGTTTTTTTTGTTTAATGTCCGGCAATTCTCCCAATGCAATTTCATACATTATTGCACCCCAGTCATTATCCACCAAAGGGATTATTACCTGTGCTTCTGGGTCACCAAACCTAACATTGTACTCAATCACACTTGGCCCATTCTCAGTCATCATTAATCCTATGTACAAAGCCCCTCTATAATCAAATTTATCCTGCACCAAACCGTTTAATGTGGGTTCAATTACATCCTTAATAATCTGCTCATTCAAATGCTCATCAATACTCAATGGTCCCACAACACCCATACCACCAGTGTTTGGTCCCTCATCCTTATCTTTTAATCTCTTGTGATCTTGAGTTAAGGGAAGTGCTCTATAATCTTTTCCATTAGTTAAAATTATATAACTCAACTCCCATCCCTGTTGATACTCCTCAAGCAAAGCTTTGCTTCCAGCTGTGCCAAAAACTTTATGAACAAATAGTTTTTCTGCTGAAGTTTGTAATTCATCCAAATCTCTGCAAATAAATACACCCTTACCGGCAGCTAAGCCATCAGCTTTTAAAACATATGGGGGCTGAAAATTTTCAGCAGCGGCTAGTGTTTCTTCAACAGTAGTAACAACATAGTACTTAGCTGTTGATACATTGAACTTGTTCATAAACTCTTTTGAGAAACACTTACTAGACTCTAATTGAGCTGCAAACTGAGAAGGTCCAAATACAGGGATTTTTTTTCTTAATTGGTCAGATAAACCATCTGCCAAAGGTTGCTCCGGGCCAATCACCGCAAAAGTGATATTATGCCTCTCAATGAGCTCATATACTTTTTCCGTATCCTTATAGTCCACAGAGTGGCATAACGCTTGTTTTTCTAATGCGGCACAGCCTTGAACCACATGCACCTCTGTGACACTAGGAGAAACATTAAGCGCTCTTATTATTGCAGCCTCCCGACCACCTTGTCCAAAAACCAAAACGTTCATCAATTAGCCCCTTATTATCTTAAATAGCTACATTTTTCTGCCGCAAAGCAGTAAGTATTTAGAATCTATACCCATTATAGAAACAAATATTCATTGATTTATAATCTTAGATGTTGTCTTCTATATTCTGAAATAACATAGCAAAAGACGGGATATAGTACATTGAGTAAATTGGTTTATGTGTTTTTTTTAATATCCATTTACCAAGCTGCTCTTGCCAATATCACTAATTACAATAATTCCCTACCCTACTCCACCCAATACCAATGTCAGTTTGTTGACGAACTAGATATTCCCACCGGTGAAAGCCTGAGCGTCTCCCAGTTTAGCTACTTTAGCCTGCTGCGATTTTCTAACAGCGCTTTTCCACCACCACTTTTTGGTCGACCTATAAATAAAACTTCAGATAAGGTGGTAAACAAAATTACCTCACAAATTGGTCCCGTAGAGGGTGCCTATTTTTTTCAAGATCAGGCAGCCAACCGTTATCGGATTATAATATCCACTCAACAGCTATCTACCAATAATTTTTATGGTTTTCTTATTAATACTTCCTATACTGTCAACGAACAAGAAACCTCAGAAGAACAAATTCTATACCAAGCAGACCTAACTTGCCGGCGCACTCACCTTGGCGAGTAACATTTAAACATTGAGTGAAAGAACTTTTTTTGCTTTTTCCACATCTTGGGGGCTTACATACAAGCGCTCAATACGTCGTATTTCTTCATACTTTTGAAATATCTCCGTACTTTCTTCGATGGCATAAGGTTTAGCATTGGGGTCGTACTGGTCAACCACATAGATCTTCATACTTTTCTCTACCTCAGAGGCAGAATGATATTTACTTAAGCGAGCCGTTGAATTAGATAAAATTGCATCCACATTATTCTGCTGAAGTTCGTCACGCATTTTTTCACAACGGTCATTATCATGGGTGGAATGATGCTCAAACAACATTCTATAAGGATCTTTTTTTGCAATTCTCTGAGCCCAGGTATTTTTTACCTGATTTAAATTCACAAATAATGAGTAATCTGTATAAGCTAAATATTCATTTATATCTGCTGGAAATTTAAAATTACAATCTGGAGATTCCAAATAATTCAAAAGCATTTCTTCATACACAATACTTTTATGATGAAAGTAAACCATAAGATGCATGTGATGCCTAGACAGCAGAAAATCATCAAATGTGTATAGTGCTCTGCGGTTCAAAGCGAGGAACAATTCATCATTAACATTGTAGTATGTAATATTTTGCAATAACCAAGTTAACTCCACCTTGCCATAATTTGTTCCACAAAAATAAGAATCGCGACCAAGGTAATCCATACGATCAACATCCATTTCAGAACTCACAACTTGGCTGAGTATATTTCTAAAATCCACGCCTTGATCCACAAAAAAATCATCTGGACATGGTAGTGTCCTATCAATAAGGCATGCTACATAAACTGGATCTAAATGAGGGAAGCCTAACTTTAACTCTTCAGACAAAGAGGAATCCATAATAATTTTAATGGAATAGTCTTCATGAGTCGCACGCTCATCACTTTTAATGGCACGTTCCTTGTTATTATAAACATCAATCTCTAATTCAGATACAAGCGGCATTACTTTTTCAGCAGCATGGCTCAATGGGCCGTGCCCCACATCATGCAGTAATGCCCCTAGCCTTAAACAGTCACGAAAACTCTTTTTCTTAGCTTGAGAAGAAAATTTATAACTTTTAAATATGGAGTCAAAAGCAATGCCCGAAAGGTGGCACACACCAATTGAGTGAATGTATCTGTTATGAGTTGCCCCTGGGAAGCTAAATTCAGAAAAACCAAGCTGCTTAATTGACCTAAGTCTTTGAAAAAACTCATTATCAATGACTCGAGTTTCTTCTTTTGAAAGCTCAATAGAGCCATGTACGGGATCTCTAATTTCCATGCTCACACCATATGCTAAATATTTAAAAAAGGTAACTGCTGCCTTTAACTCCATGCAGTGCAAAAAGGGAACTTGACCTTTTCATAGGCCCAGAGTTAAACTTCTATGCGATGTAAAGAAAGGGAGTTTATGCGCCAATATTTAAATTTAATGCAAACAATATTAGACCAAGGAGCCGACAAGGAAGACCGCACCGGTACTGGCACTTTGAGTGTATTTGGCCATCAAATGAGGTTCGACCTACAACAAGGTTTTCCTTTAGTCACAACAAAAAAGCTGCACTTAAAATCTATTGTCCACGAGTTACTGTGGTTTTTAAAAGGTGACACCAACATCTCCTATCTTCAGGAAAACAATGTACGTATCTGGAATGACTGGGCCGATGAAAAAGGCAACCTAGGACGTGTCTACGGAGCACAATGGAGAGACTGGAAAAACTCCAAAGGCGAGAGCTTTGATCAAATTAAAAATGTAGTGGATCAAATTAAATCTAATCCAGATTCTAGACGCCACATAGTTGTAAGTTTTAACCCTGGGGAAATTCAAGGTATGGCCTTGCCACCTTGTCATGCATTTTTTCAATTTTATGTGGCTAAAGGTAAACTCTCTTGTCAAATGTACCAACGTTCTGCTGATGTCTTTCTTGGGGTTCCTTTTAATATTGCAAGCTACGCTCTGCTCACTTTAATGGTGGCACAAGTGTGTGACTTAGAACCTGGCGAATTTATTCACACTCTTGGTGACGCTCACCTTTACTCTAATCACCTTGATCAAACAAATTTACAACTTACCCGAACCCCACACCCTTTACCTAAAATGAAAATTAACCCAGAGGTAAAGGATATTTTTGAATTTAATTTTGAGGATTTTGAACTCACTGGCTATGAGTCCCATCCTCATATTAAAGGGGTTGTTGCGGTATGATTATTTCTCATATTCTTGCCACTTCAGAGAATCGAGTTATAGGAGTTAACGGAGATCTCCCCTGGGATATCCCTGAGGATATGAAGTTTTTTAAAAACAAAACTAAGAAGCACATAATTATAATGGGCAGGAAAACATTCGAATCTTTTCCTGGTCAAAAAGCATTGCCCAATAGGCTTAACATTGTCATTACTCGCCAACAGAATTATAAACCAGAAAACACTGTAGTCGTAAATTCTATCGATGGAGCACTGAGGTATGCAGAATCTAAAACTCAAGAGTATTCAAATGAAGTTTTTATTATCGGTGGAGGTGAAATCTATAATCAAACTCTTAAACTTGCAAATAAGATTTATCTCACTCAAATCCACAAAGACTTTGAAGGCGACACAAAATATCCAGTATTAAACAATGATGAGTTTAAGGTGACTGAGCGTACTGATCATACCGATCCTGTACCATTTTCATTTTTAACCTACGAAAGAGTTTAAACTCATATAAGAGGCTCATAAAATGTCCAACACACAAGAACAAAAATTGTTTATTTGGTATGAGAATAATAAAAGAGACCTGCCTTGGCGTAAGAACAAAAATCCATATTTTATTTGGATCTCAGAAACCATGCTCCAACAAACTACCACAACGGCAGTTATCCCCTATTTCCATAGATTTATAAAGACATTCCCAACTTTGGAATCCCTTGCTAATGCTAAGGAGGCAGATGTACTGGTTGCCTGGTCAGGTTTAGGCTACTACTCCAGAGCCCGGAACCTACACAAAGCCGCAAAACAATTACATGACCTAAAATCTTTTCCCACCTCCGCTGAGGAGCTCATTGCCCTTCCGGGATTTGGACCTTACACTTCACGGGCTGTAAGCAGTATCGCTTTCAATGAAAAAGTGGGTGTTCTCGACGGTAACGTCATTCGTGTTTTATCAAGATTAAATAATATCAAGTCCCAATGGTGGAAAACACAAGAAAGAAAACAGCTGCAAAGTATTTCTGATGAAATGGCTCAATATAAAAACAGTGCAACAATGAATCAGGCACTTATGGAATTAGGTGCCACAATTTGTACTCCCAAAAGTCCATATTGCCTGTCTTGCCCTTGGGTAAAGAATTGCAAAAGTCTAAAAGCTAATACCAATAATGAACTCCCCATGAAAAAACCAAAAAAGTCTTTTGAAATTTACCAATGGAACCCAGAGGTCTATACTAAAGAAATAAATAAAAAAGTTCATGTAGCTCTAATTAAAAATGACTACGCACCATTTCTTAAGAAGCAATGGCTCTTCCCTGGAACAATTAGTAAAAAATCATCTAAACCGAAAACATTTGATTTTAAGCATACAATTACACATCACCAAATCTACACAATACCCAAATTTAAAAAACAATTACCACCCAGTTTAAATAGCAAAATTACATGGGTGCATATCAACGAAATCAAAAAGTGGAACCCCACCTCTCTTGTAGAAAAGGTACGAGAAAAGGTACGGACACACTTCTGTTTCTAAGCCGCATCATTCCAACACCGCTCACTATAATTTTTTCTACCATTTGATAGTTTGCGCCAAGAGCCTGTTCAAATTTCAACCTGAAAAATGAGCGTCCCATAAAAACCTTATATAGCGTCATAAAATCTTCAAATATTATGAAACTGAATTTATGGGATTTTGATTCGGCTGAAGGAAATACTGTAGCTTAACCAACACCTATTTCAGCCTCTTCTTCTCAAAAATTGCGTTGCAATTTTTCGAGATCAATTAAAAATATAGATTATATTAATAGGTTCGGTTTATTAGTCTCGACTAATTACGCAGTAATTAGTGAGAAGAAGAGGCTGGTATTAGATATGATCAAGAATAAGGTTTTCTTCAGCCGAATCAAAAACCCATAAATTCAGTTTCATAATATCCGAGGTTTTTTTGCCATTACTAACTTGTAACGCGGCTTAGACACAGAAGTGTGTCCGTACCTTTACAGGGTCCAGCGGAAGTTACGAAAAATTTTGTGACAGCTTTCAATATTGGATTTAAAACTGTTCACATGAGACCGACAGGTCATTACTACAGCCACTTTATCTTTTAAAAAAATAAGCTGACGCATTTGTCTCTGGCTGTTGCTATTCACTGAGTCTACTAAATAGGCCAGTCGTTTATTAACAGTGATTGGTTTTGAGGTTAGTATTTTTAAACCAAATTTAGAATAATCTTTAACCCATGATTTTATATATTTTTTTAATGTGGTTTTTTTTGGCAAATGATTCACTCTTAAAGTAAGGGCTGGCTGGACTCCATTTTGTAAATCTGGCGCACGATACTCTGTAATGACATAAGGATTAGATTTTGGCTGAGTATGCAGCCAAGTTGTCCCTGCTGCACTTATTTTAAAACCTAGAGGCGAGTAAAAGGTGCCCAAATGCGAAGAAATAAACTGCGAAGAGGAAGTGGCTGGGATTGGCGATGCAGCAGCAAAAATATTAATTAACAAAATAAAACTAAAAAAGTACGTTCTCATAATTAGCATTATAGTCATCTAGTTTATGGTATGACAAGGAAGTGTGGGATTAATTCTATTGTGATAAGTATTAAACCTCTTATCCTTCCCCTGAGCGGTATATATATACCTAACAAGCTCTCCCGGCCTTGCCTCACCATAAATTGGCCATAAATTAAGATTATGATCATAGGTGAGCCTCTTTAAACATTGATTATAGATGGTGTACTCATAAATTTCAAAATTATTAATATCATCATAATTTGAAGAGAGAATAATTTCCTGAGCAGAACCAGACCACTTCGGGGCATGTATTAACCCTATAATACCTAAAATTACTTCCGTGGCACCCTTGATTTTATGTTTTTTCTTTGACGAAACTAAAGTATTCACCTTTTGTTTGAAACGAACCAAAGAAGAGGAGTTCGTCTCTTTATTGTACTCCACCCATAGAAGCTGACCATCATTTGAAACATGAGGGAACATTATCAAATTAGTAGATTCATAAACCATTTTTTTTAACTTTGAATGTAAACTCTTAAAATGTATTTGGTACCTTATGGAGTTTGATGCTGACACAAGCCTTGATACAAAGAAAATACCTTTCGGCTGATCTACAACTGCCGGGTGGTAATCATAACCTCTACGAAAAGTTAACCTCTTTTGTTTAAACGAAGACACTTGTCTATAATAAATCTCACCTAAAACCATAGGGTAAATATTATCAAAGGGCCAACTGAACTTTTGCTCAATTTTTCTATTGAGCTCCTTAGGATACTCCTTGTCCTCGTCAGTGGTGCTCAAAAATATAACTTCATTCTTGTTAAACCCTACTGGGTCATAATTTTCAGCTCTATTTACAGTTACTCCATGGTTACGCATAGAAATGGGAACACCTATCTTATTATAACCTAACTCAGCCATTTTAACTTGAGAATGCTCGTGTTTTTTTTTATTTTTATTTAAAAAAATATAAGCCAAATCCTTTTCTTCATTAGAACCTACCTGAGACAAGGAATAGGAGCTTTTAAAAAACTCCACGGGTGGACTTAATTTAATATCTTTTGGAATGGATAATACTTTTTTGCCTGATTTTTTTACTGCAGTTGTGCAAGATGCCACTACAAACATAAGGCAACCAAGGTAAATTATTTGGAAAAATACCTTAGCCACCAAGCAAGCCTTTAAGTAAACTTGTGAATTTTTGGGCTAAAGAAGCTGGTGGTTTCGCTGTGGTACCCACACTACCCGAGCGTGATGAACGTGTTCGGGTATTTCTTTTTTTAGTCACCTTCTTTTTCACCTGATGCTGAGGCTTAGCCGTTTTCTTATAGTCTGGTTTGTTACCATCCTGTTTACTAGCATCTTCTCTTTTGTGCCTTGGCTTTTTATCATATTTTTTATCATATTTCTTTTCACTACCCTTAGCTTTATAATCTGGCTTAGAATTTCCATCAGAATCTTTTTCACCATATTTTTTCTTAGGGCGACGGTCTTTGTCCGAATTTCGTTTGGGATATGGGTTAGAATGTGGATTGCCCGATTTACCTCGTTGCGAATGAGTTTTATTAAATCGATCCGAATTAGAATATCTAGGCAAAGGCTTAAAGTCGGTAATTAAATCCTTATCTTCTACCCAACCAATATCAAGTTTATAGCCCAAGAACTCATGAATACGCGCTAAAGATTCCACATCTTTATCACTCACTAAAGAAATAGCTTCGCCTTTTTCTCCAGCTCTTCCGGTTCGGCCAATACGGTGCACGTAACTGGAGGCATCATCTGGGAGCTCATAGTTTATTACTAAATCTACATTTTTAATATCTAGTCCACGAGCAGCCACATCTGTAGCCACTAAAATCGTCGTTTCATTACCTTCATCCTTAAATCTTTCCATAATTCGAGAACGTTGGCTCTGGGACAGTAGGCTCGATATTCCCTCAGCCTTAAAACCATTTGAAGTTAAAAATGGCCCTAAGCGCTCTACGTTTCGTTTAAAATTACTAAATACAATGGCCTGTTTTGGGTTTTTTAATTTTAAAATAGATATTAAAAACTGAGCCTTCTCCTGGTCTCCCACTTGTAAAATCTCATCAGCAACATTAACCGCTTTAGTCTCATCTTTACTGATATTTATTTCTTCGGGTTGAGCCCCAAATTCATAAGCCATATTCATAACATCAAAGTTATCTGTGGCACTAAAAAGCAAATACTGACGAGTTTTAGGAACTCTTCTTAGGATATACGATACGTCATCTTTAAAGCCCATATCAAACATTCGATCAGCTTCATCAAAAACCATAGCTACAATTTGAGATAAATCAATGTGATGCACTTTAAACAAATCAATAAGACGTCCAGGGGTGGCAATAATAAATTGCACTCCAGACTTCAAAGCTGCGATTTGCTTATCGTGAGGTACTCCTCCGTAAATACTACATGCCTTCAGCTCTGTACCTTCAGCAAAAGTTAAAAAATTTTGGTAGATTTGATCTGCAAGTTCCCTAGTTGGTACTAAAACTAAAATAAAACTTTTTTCATTCCATTCTGGAAATGCGTATTTATGATGTTCTGATTTAAAATTTTCTGCATCCTGAGTTTTAGACTCGTCAAATTTTAACTTATCAATTTTGGATCTTAAAACTCTTTCTATAAGTGGCAGTAAAAATGCCCCTGTTTTTCCTGTGCCTGTTTGGGCTAGGCCCGAAATATCTTTGTTTTCTAAAACCTTAGGAATAGCTATTTCTTGAATGGGGGTGCACTCTGTAAACCCTAGCTTGTCTATGTTTTGCTGAATACTCTCGTGAAACTCGAAGTGGTTAAAATTCACTCTATTTTGTCCTTGATGATAAGATGATTGATCAAGTGCTTTAAACTCAATCAAACTATTAAAACCCTATTTATATTGAATACTTAAAAAATGTCAAAGAAAGTCTTTTAGAGAATTTACAAATAGCCGTGGTTTCTCTGCATGAACCCAGTGCCCTGCGCCCTCTATCACCACTCCTTGGGCATGAGAGTTTCCACTCAACATTTTATCATAGTTCTCCTGTGGTAGATCCGTTGAAAGCTCCCCTCTCACTATGAGCAAAGGGCAGGTAACAGCTCCAAATCCCTCCCACAAGCTCACCAAACGACTTTCCTTAAGAGATTCGATGATAGCCTTCTTATAAAATCGCCAACTTGCGCGACCAGTGCTCTTATTTTCCCCTATATTCAAATAAAAAAAATCACCCAATCTTTTTCTACTGCCTTGATCTTCAGCACCTTCTAAGAAATCATGCCTGAAATACTCCCTTGCTTCTTTGCGACTTTCAAAAGGTACAGGAACAGACTCCACTAAATCTATCAATTTTTCTGCACTGCGCCAATCGCTTTTTGGAGAAATATCTTCAATGACCAACTTTTCCAAACGATGTTCATACTCAATAGCAAAAGCCAAAGCAGCTCTGCCCCCCATTGAGTGACCAACAAGGTTAATTTTTGACCATCCTAATTCATCAATAATTTTTAATAAGTCTTGAGCATAATCATAGGGACCATAGCCTGATTCAGGGTGAAAAGACCTACCATGACCTCGTTGATCATAAGTCAAAATTTCATAATCCTTTTCAAGTTCTCCTAAAATTTTTCGCCAATTTGATCCCATACCCATCAAACCATGTAAAAATACTAACTTTGGCTTTTTTGGATCCCCATAAAGTTGATAATAAAAATTTTTCAAATAACTCATCAAAATCTCCAGCTAAAAATGACTCAGGACTAATTATCGCTTATGATAAAAAATTATGAGAAAATACTCAACTCCATATCTGCACGAAAGCTGGATTCAAAAAGACGCCCTGGATGTAGTTTCTCGCTTGAAGAACAAAAAGCATACCTGTTATTTAGTGGGAGGATGCGTCCGCGACCTACTTATTGGCATAAATCCTAAGGATTTTGACATTGGAACCTCGGCCACACCTCAGGAAATAAAAAGAAACGTACCGTTCTCCTACATAATTGGAAAACGATTTCGGCTTGTTTTAGTACGGAGGGGTGAGCACCTTTTTGAAGTTGCGACTTTTCGAAAAACAGTGCCACCTGCAGTAAACTCTCGCCTATTAGAGGACATTGAGGGGGAATCTTCTGAAGATCAACAATTAAAAGAAAATTCTGAAGCTAGCAGAGGTGAATTGATCCAAGATGTGGAACTTGATGTTGTCACTGATGATAATGTTTTTGGCAGCCCTGAAGAAGACGCTTTCAGAAGAGATTTTACCGTCAATGGACTCTTCTACGACCCATTTGAACATAAAATTGTAGATTACGTGGACGGAATGAAAGACCTTGAGGCTTGTGAAATAAAAATGATCGGTGATCCAGAGACTCGCTTTCTAGAGGACTCCATTAGGATACTTAGAGCAATACGACTAGCACATAAAATTCATTTTACTATGGATCAACCTCTCATGAAGGCTATTGAAGTCACTGCCGTTTCCCTAAGCGACGCCCCTCTCCCTAGAAAAAGAGAAGAAATCTTAAAATTTCTAAAACTAGAAGACCCATCCTTAGCATTTTTAACCTGTTTAGACACCAACACCTTAAAGTACCTGTCTCCCACTCTTCATAAACTATTTGATAATAAAAGGCTCAAACAAGAGTTTCTATGCCGACTTCGCTACTTTAATGATACGGCTTTAGATTTATCAAAGCCCCTTCACCTTATGTGTTTGTTTGTATTTCACTTTTTAGAAACAATTTATACTACAGAAGAAATAAATAACCTCACTCTAGACGGGCTCAGTAATGACGATACCTTAATTCAAATTTTTAGATTTGAAATTGGTGTTTTTAAATTAGAACTGGATATTGCCTACAAAGCTTTTCTAAATATTAAAAAGCTCAACGATTTAGATAAAATTAAGAACAAAGAAGATAAGAAAATTGTAGATGTACTTAAGTACGAAACCTTCTACTTGTCTTTTCTGCTAGGAGTGGAAAGTCTCAGGATCTCCTTAGAGGCCCAGGACTTTTGGTGCGAGAAATACCAAAAACATATTAGAGAAGTTATCGAGCTTGATGCAAAAAAAGTAGAGAAAAAACATAAACGCAAACGAAAACGCTATAAACGCTGATGAACAATAGCTTATGAATTTTTAATAACTGGTCATCCTGCCACCAGTTATTAACCATAACGCTGCTTGTCTCATATATAAGCTGACACCTTTCTTCTATCCATAGGCTTGTGGTAGACTATAATTGAAACATTAACCTCTTGGAGACGTGATGAGCCCCTCAATTTGGCAAATTCTTATTGTACTTGTTATTATTTTACTTTTATTTGGACCTAAACGTATCCCAGGCTTAGGCAAATCATTAGGTGAGGCTATCCGAGGTTTCAAAAAAGGAATTAACGAGGATGATATTGACGTCACTGATTCTGTAAAAACAGAACAGCTAGACTCTTCTGAAGACGAAAAAACAAATAAGAAAAAAGAGAACGTTACTGAAAAGGAAAGTCATTAAACACTTTTTTATTTTTATTATACTAAAATCATAAAACATTGAGTAATTTCAAAAAGTAGCTCTAGTGCAAAGTTGATAGCTTTCCATCCATGGGAGATCAGGGGCTAGCCGCCCCTGAAACCCGCAATTCTTCAACATCGTGTTGAAGAATCTATAGGTAATTAAAAAAAATCAGATCACCATGAGTTTGTTTTTTTATTAGATTCCCCCACACGACGTGGGGGAATTGACGGGCTCGGGCCGTCATAGGCCCGATCTCCCATGGATGGAAAAGCGCCAATGGGATGCCCAAAGCTCAAAGCCACCCACTCATAATTTGTCGAGACTCATAAACACTTACAGCAAATCAAAAGCAACTTTTTCAATAGTGTTTGCATCTAAACCGTGCTTTTCATAAAGATCGTTTGCCGTGTAAGCAGACTGGCCAAAAACACCTTTAACCCCTAATGATTTCACTTTAAAACTGACGTCTTTTTGTAATAGCTGGTGACAAAGAACACTTCCCATTCCACCAATTATTTGATGCTCTTCCACAGTTACAAGATTTCCATTGGTTTTATTTAAACAGTCAGCAATAGTTTCTACATCTGGTTTATTAATAGTTAATGGATTGACAACTATAGCAGCCTTACCTTTTTCTTGCATAACTCTTGCCGCTTTAATTGCCTGCTGTAAACAAGCCCCCGAGGCCACTATTGTTACAGGGTTTTTTAATTCACCCGTACTGTCAAAAACAACTTTAGCCTTACCCATTTCATATTTATCATCCACATCCTCAAAATGGCTTGGAAAGTTTTCTCTCCCCAAAAAGAATACATAGGATTTTGGCACTCGACCTTCTTTTAGAGCCATGTTAAACTGCTCAATAGCCTGACCAACAAGTGCGTCAGCCTCAGAACTACAAGTTAAATGGTACACCTCTGTATTAGGGATAGAATTTACCATGGAATAATAAGTTAAAGCTTGATGAGAAGCTCCATCAGCAGCGTCTTGAAAACCAACATGAGAAAATATAGCAATCATTGGAGCTTCAGAAAGTGCTGCCATTGTTAAAGGTAATGCACCCTTAGTTACACCAAACTGAGCAAAAGTATCCACCACTGGAATATATCCTAACTTGGAAAGTCCAGAGGCCATACTCACCATATTAGATTCTGCAATTCCCACATCTGTATATTGCTGTGGAAAAGCTTTTTGGAATGCAGCCACACCAGTAGAACCGGCCAAATCAGAGGAAATGGAGTAAACAGGTAAACCCTCTTTTGCTTTACGAATTAATGCAGAACTCACTCCCACCTGTGCTTTTTCGCTTTTAATTTTATTAGCTGTAGCTCTTGATGTTTTTGTGGTTTCCTCTTCTTGAACCACCATTTCTTTAATCCAAGAATGAAACTCTTCAGGCACATCAGCTGCATCTTTAGAAAAAATTTCTTCAACAAACGCAGTCAAATCTTTAGGTGTTTTAAGTGGGAAGCCATGTCCACCCGAGGCAGCCTCCATGGTTTTAGCAACACCGTAACCTTTAATTGTCTTAGCATGTATAGCCACAGGCTTTGAAGGATCCTTTTCTGCCATTTCTAAGGCTTGCTCAAAGCTTTTCAAACATGCCTCTAAATTGTTACCATTTTCCAGAGAAATGACCTGCCAACCTAAGTTACTTAAAGATTCAAAACTTGGAGACATTGAGAAAGATTGTTCATCAATACGACCAGATAACTTGGTATTATTATCACTCACTATCATTACAAAAGGATTGAGCTTATTTTTTAGAGCCAAACCAGGGATGGCCGCTAAAGCTTCTTTAGCCTCACCCTCCATACAAGCTCCATCAGAAATTGTAACCACTGTGGTTCTATCTTTTCCTGCCAACTTATCTGAAAAAGCTAGACCTTGTGCCTGTGCTAAGCTTGAGCCTAATGGACCATTACTAAGTAATACACCTTCAGGAAAAATATGAGATTCACCGTGACCTGTTAGACAACTGGAAACAGAACGAAACCCTTTTAAAGTTTGCAGTTCGATACCTGCCATGGCGTAACTTGCCTTAGTTGCGTAAACACCATTTTCACAATGTCCGGCATCATTAACAATATTAAACATATCAAACCACTCTCGATTAAGCTGTTTAGACTTAAAAATACAATAGCCGCTCACTGTGGAAAAAATTTCTGCAAAAGCAGCTGGGCCACCCCAGTGACTTGCTGCTCCTCCCATCACCGCCTGCATATCCATCATTGCCACCATTGCTCGAGTATGGTTGGGGTTAGCTAATGGAATGGCCTCACCATTTTTTGTACTTATCTCCACAGCATAGATAGGTGCCGAGTTTGGATTGCCTGAAAGTTTGGATTTAACTGGTACTGGGGACAAAAGAAATTCTTTCATTTTAGAGGGCCTTTCTTAATGAGTATTAAAAAATTTGGATAAATAAATACTATTTGTATGTCACAAATGAAAACTGCCAGTCTATGACGCGATACTTCAATTAAATGCATCAAATTATGTAAGTTTCCCAGTTAAATTATTCGTGCAAAGCCAACTTGTCACCTAGATAAAAAAAGAATAGTCTTATTCACTATGGATTTTAAAAATATTGCAAAAACAGAACTACATCGTCACCTAGAACTCTCAATCAGGCAGTCTACTATTAAAGAATTGGCTCCCCTACATGGCATTGAGCTACCAAACGAAAAGGCTTTTTCTGACCGTTTCTTGATTACAGAGCCAATGGCAGATCTTGGTAGTGTATTAAATAAATTTTTAGACACGCAACTCCTCCTAAGTACCGAGGAAATTCTAGAGCGTGTGGCTTATGAGGCCTGTGAAGATGCTTATAATGAAGGAATTCGCATCTTAGAATTAAGATATGCCCCTACATTTGTCATCAGAGAACATGATAATCTAACATTTGATTCTATTCATGCCGCCTTTGTAAAAGGGGTGGAAAAAGCTGAAAAAGACTTTCCAATGGCTGTGGGCCTAATGGCCATAATTCAACGTATTCTTCCTGTGGCTGATGCAGAAAGTGTTACCGACTTTGCCATTAACCATAAGGACACTTTTATTGGTCTAGATCTAGCTGATAACGAAGTGGGGTTTGACTCAAAACCTTTTGCTTCTTTTTTCCAAAGAGCAAAAAAAGCGGGCCTAGGTATCTCTGTGCATTCAGGTGAGGCTGATGTTCCAAAAGCTCCAGAATATGTCAAAGATGCCATTGAATTTTTAGGGGCCACAAGAATCGGGCATGGGCTTCAGGTTTATAAATCTGAAGAAATGATGACTTATATAAAGGATAATAATATTACACTAGAGCTTTGCCCCACCTCCAACCTATTGACAAATGCTGTCAAAAATATTGAGGACCATCCCTTTAAAAAACTTTATGACTTTGGCATTCGAACGACAATAAATACTGACGACCCTGGGATATTTAACCTCACCCTAGATGGCGAATATAAACTCATAAAAGACCTTTTTGATTTTACGGAGTCTGATTTTTCAAAATGTAATGATTTCGCTGCGCACGCCTCATTTATTGCTCATGATAAAAAACAAAAAGTTTGGCCAAGAGATATTCTCAAATAAATTTGTAGCTATTAACTAGCTTTCTTTTTATCTTTGAGTCCAGGAATATATACAGAAACTCGATTTCTTCCAAAGCCCTTTGATTGATACAAGGCCTCATCAGCTGAGCGATATAAATCCACAGCTTCTTTATAAGATGAGTCTAATTCTGCAACACCAACACTCACTGTGATTTTCAACTTTTTGCCATTATATTCAAAACTATGATTATCTACTGTGCTACGAACTTGCTCGGCAACTTTAACAGCTCCATTTTCAGAGGTGTCATATAGTAGAACAACAAACTCATCTCCACCATATCTACCAAAAATTTCATTCTCTCTTAAAGATGAACTCACTAGATTAGAAATTTCTTTTAAAACAAAATCACCCATATCATGTCCATGGCTATCGTTTACCACTTTAAAAGTATCAATATCAAAAACCATGAAAGACAATTTTCTCTTTAAAGCCTTCGCTCTTTTAAATTCTGCATTTAAAGCCTGTTCCATATAGTGACGATTAAAAACTCCTGTTAAGCTATCAAGGTTAGCAGCATCGGCAAGAGATCCAAGATACATTGTCTCTAGCTCACCTTCTGGAATAAACTTCAAAACATTGGTTCCAACTTTAATCATATCCTCTTTTTTTAACTTAACCTTGCCTTTAATCTTTTCATTATTAATAAAAATACCATTTGTTGATCCGCAGTCTCTTATATAAAATTCATTATCAATTTTTGTAATCTCAGCATGCTTGGAACTTACAATTTTATCATCAAAACAAATGTCCACATTGGGATCACGGCCAATAACATACTTATTGTTATCTAGGTTAATTTTCTGACCTTGTGGGTAGCCCCGAACAATAATTAGTACAGCAGACATAGAGCTGGCCAAACGCATATCGTTTTCAAGTGCCATACGATCCTTTTTAGATAGTTTTGCCGTATTGGTAAACCTATCTAAATTAGTATCATCAGATTTTTCACTGTCTTTCTTTTTCGCCATAAATCTATTTTCTTCCTTCTAAATAATTATCGGGCGAAGGCAAGTTATGCTTTATTAAATTGCGAAATTCATAGAAAAAATCTCAGAATGGGGCAATAAAGGGGAGTATTTAATTAAAGAAGTAATGTAAAAAGCCTTCGAATAACTTGAATGGTGATACAGGTCTTTGATTTGAATTTATAATACCTGAAGGGTTCCCCACGTTACCTCATTTTCATGACTAAAGAGTCCTCTCCTAGAACTCTAATTATAAACTCAATTGTATTTGTTTACTTGCAGTCTCGCATTAATACCATTGCATTGATATATGTAGAGAGGTTTTCTATGTCTTCATTTGACAACTGACTTGTTACTCTTTTCATGATTGGGAAATCTCTGCGCCCTCCTTGAAAAGCATGCAACGTAAGTTTTAGGAACCTTTTTCTTTGCCCATAAAATCGTGGTGCTCCTCTATGGAAGCTACCGTGACAATGTTGGCAATTTATTTTCTTTTCAATAGCTCTCCCGGCACGAAAAGCCTCAATAAAGCCTTCTTTTTTAGTATCAATATTTTGCTTTACAGAACAAATATCTTTCGTACTTACATATTTAGCGATTGCATTTATATCATCATCAGAAAGGTGCATAGCCATACTTTTCATAGAACCTAGAATATGATCTGTTCTTTCATCTGCTTTAAACTTATTTAAAGCTTTTACTATATAGCGTTGCTCCTGTCCAAAAAGTATAGGTATATTGGTGTCATTAGCGTTTTGACTATGGCAACTAGCACACTGACGTTTAAATATCTGTTCTCCTGTCATAGAAGGCGCTGCAAAAACATTCCTCATAAATAAAATAAAAAGCATACATCCAAGTGTTGATTTCATTTCTTCTCCTTATTTTTTTGTTTTAACCAACATTAGGCTTGCAGCATTATCCTTCAAAGTCAAATATTCAAAAATTCACATCAATGACATTCGATGATCCTAATGTTTAGGGCATATCCTGGCGCAATTACACACACTTTCACTTTGTATTAATGAAATTGATTTAAGACTAAATATCAAACTATCAGTATTCTATTTCATAATATGGTGCAAAAACTGCTTCCACCTCTGGAACTCTATCAATCAAGCCACCTAATTCTGATGAATCTAAAATTTCTGGTTGCTTATGTATATTCCGGTAAAACCCAGACATCAAGCTTGTGACATCGTTATATGGAATACTAGATTCCACAATAAATGAATCATAGTTTTTTGCTAAAAACTTAATAATCTCGCCTGAATTTTTAATTGCATCATGTCCGCGATTCACTTCATAGGTAATTCCATATTTAAACTCTAAACTGTATAATATATGTAGTTTCATATATCTAGCTACAAACCTATGTCTAAGACTGGTTGAATTAGATATCAGTTCAGACATATAAATTAAATGATTTAATTCTTTAAAATCTAATTGATCAAACTCTTTGCCAAAAGCTTTTTGAAAAAGTTTAGATACCACATGTCCACCGTCATATTCATGATGATGTAAGAGCCCCTGCTTTGGATACATATCAATTATCTCAGAATCAAGTTCATATCTTTTTGGATTTTTAAGTTTAGACACAAAATTTGGCGCATAATCCCGCTTAATTCTCATAAATGCAGTTAATGAAAATTCATAAAAATTAAAAATATCAGAGGAGGATAAATTAATATTTTTCTGGGCCAATTTAAACTCAAGAAGATCTTTTCCTAAACTTAATAAAACAGGGTCTTTGGAAGTAACCTTTTGCGAATAAAAACCACGTTCTCCATTGGTGAAAGACAATCTTTCAATAAACTCAACAGCCTGAATTGTCTCATTAATAGTGGTACTTGGTTTTACAACCCAAGTGCCAATGGATTCGGAAACCATTGAGTTAAGTACTTTTAAAACCATCAACTTATGACTATCAAAATTTGCAATGGGACTTATGTTTTTATCCCTTTTCACAACTGGTTCTAAATGTAAAAAATCAAGGCTTTGTAATGTGTTAATATCCATAGAGTCACCTCTAAGAACAGATAGGACCGCCTCAAAATTCGTCATAAAATCTTTTTCAAGAGGAGGCTTGAAGCTTGAACGATTGTATTCATCATATTTTCTATTAGAAATGTCGAGAAGGGCTTTCATAAAGCTCTTTCCAGTTATGGCGTCTTGTTTCGATAAAGAAGAATCCTTAAAGCGGATCTCATAACTCCAACTCTTAGATTGAAATAATGCATGATTTGAACTTGAATTTATAATTTTAACAATCAGTTGAGCAAAATTTTTCGCATGATGATTTTGGCCAGGATCCGTTGAAAGTAAATCTGTAATACTATTTTTTATATTTTCAACTGCTGTAGTCTTCTTATTATTCTTCATTTGCCTTTCGCTCATCTCAAGCAAACGTACAAAATGACTTTTTGCTTCACTATTAAGAATAATGTCATTAAAATATTCTCGAAAAGTGTAATTTTTAAATTGGAGTTCATTAAGGTTAACGAGTGGCGGAGCTAGCTTAGTAAAATATTGTGCGTTCAATAGATCTAAAAATTGCATATGGGCTTGATTTGCGTAAAACTGCTCTGATTTCTTTGCTCCGTCTTCACATCCAATACAGCTGATTTTTCCAAGTTTAGTGGCTCTTTGCTGAGGTGATAAAATATATTTATGCATTTATGCATTTATTCTTATTTCGAATTCCAGACTGTAACAGAGAATTCGCATGGGTCATATTGCAGAAAGTGCTTAATATAGTTATCATTAACAGGAATTTTAAAGTTTTCATAATTAAGCCTTTTTAGATAGTATTTCAGTAAATCAATAAAATTTGAGAACAGCTGTTACTCTGAGAATATCATGGATGTTTGAACACATACGCCATAAAATACACTCTCATCTCTAAGCTAAGTGGACTTAGTGATGAGCCTGGATCTTGAACTAGATTATAAGGTGGCTCGGCAGTTAATATGGTTTACGAGTAAGGAGCACCTCCCCTCTATGGAGGTGAATTTTTTCATAACTGGGATTCTCAATATCTCTCTGATCGTGAGATATCATTAAGACGGGTATCTCTATGGATAGCTCCTCAATGGCTTGCCGAATAGTGGTTTTATTATCTTCATCCAATGCCGAATATGGTTCATCCAGAAATAGAAACTCTGGCTGCCAAATAAGTGCTCTTGCAAGGGCTATTCTTTGTCTTTGTCCACCCGACATTTCTTTTACATTTTGATCCTTAAAATCAGAAATATTTAGTTTTTCACTGAGTTCGCGCAATCTTTTTTTATATTTTTCTTTGCTCATTCCTCTAGCGTCAGCGGCAAACTGAATGTTTTGAACTCCTGTCATATGAGGAAATAAACCCAATTCCTGAAAGACCACAGCAATATTTCGGCCAGACGGCTTTAATTTAGCCAGGTCATTCCCTTTAAATTCCCAATGCATAGTTGAAGTATCTAACAATCCTAGTAAAATATTAAACAAGGTGGATTTACCCGAGCCTGATACACCGTGAACAATTGTAATACCAAGATCCTTGATCTCAAGATCAGGAATTCTAAGCTGAAAGCTTTCATAATTAAACTCTAAATTTTTTATGTAAGACATAACCCACTCCTAAAATGAAAACATAACAAAGAAACCCCACTGCAATCATAATCCAGCTTATAAAAATACCTAACTCTAGTTTATAAGAATATAATAAATTTTTAATTATCATGGCTAAGGTATTTTCACTTGTTGATAGAAAAACCGTAATCCCAAAGTCTCCAGACGCCCAAAAACTACCTATAGCAGCTACCCTTGAAAATGGCTTCACTACCTGCGGAAACACAATTTTTTTGTAAATCAAAAAGTGACTAGCTCCCATAAGTTGAGCGCATTTAATTTGAGAATATAGTACCTCCAATATTCTGACCATTCTCATTTTGTACAAAGCTGGAAATATCACCAACACTAAACCAATACAAATTTTTATATTTAAGGCGACACCATCATATGGTGGCAGGAGCATCAAAGCAAAACCGGTAATGGCTGTGCTAGGAGCCATATATCCATTAAAAAATGTCTCAATTAACTTACTAGGGTAAATATATGCTAAAAACAAAAATAAGCTTAAAATTGCCAGTCCTGTAACTATACCCACAGTGAAGCTTCCTAAGATGGCCTCTACAAAGTGACTATTCAACATTAATTCTTTAAACTGAAAATAGCCAACCTGAATATCAGCAATATTTGAATAAACAAAAAAAAGGGGAATCAATAAGGGCAAAATAGTAAAATACTTTAACCCCACATAGTCTTTCAAAAAAGAGTTTGCTTCTTGAGATAGCTTATGTGGGGAAATAAATTTAATCGCAGCAAAAAGTATGATGATCTGAAATAGTGATAATAACATTGCAAAACTATAATTTGAATGAACACGAATTTGCTCATAAATAAGAACTTCAATATTCTGGTTGCTCATCCCTCCCACTAAGGCTGGTACACTGAAGCTTGTAAAGAATATAGAGAATAAAAACAAGCCGAGAAATAAGAAATCTCTTTTTATGAGAATAAAAATCTGTTGCATTTTTTGTAAAAAAGAAGCTCCCTCAATGTATGCTAATTTTAAAGGTCCACCAGCAATATGACGAATGCTATGAGATAAAATGACACTGACCAAGCCAATGTTCATTAATGTATTTATAAATAAAATACTTTTAAGTCCTTTATATTCTCCAAATAAAAAAAACATACTATTGGAAACAGAAATCACCACAAATAACTGAGGCAAAAAAATAGGTAAAACCATAACCATCTCGATTTTTCTAAGAATAGTAGATTTAGTGATGCTAACCAATCCCAAAGCTCCCATGTAACCAAGAAGCAAAGTTATAATCACACTTATAATAGACTGTTCCATGGCATTGGATAACGCCTGGTAAAATTCATTAAATGAAAAATGAAAATTCAAAGAAATAGGCAACTTAATTAGAAGTATAATAAAAGGTAAACAGAACAGTAGGAGTAAAAGTGTAGCAGCGACTGCTTTAATTTGTAATTTTAGAGACTTCATCTTTCCACTTTTTTAGGTATAAGGTTTTCGTCTCCTGATTTATGGGTGCATACCTTACAAACTTCACATCTTTAGGGATAATGCTTGCATACGCTTTGTGAATCTTTATATTTTGTCTTACAGGTAGCATATAATTTTTTTCAGCAATAATTTTTTGTCCAGATGAAGACAAAACAAAATCTACAAATTGCATAGCCAATTTAATATTTGTTGATCGCTTTAGGATCCCCATATATTCCACATGTACCGGGTATTTAATACTTTTATCCTTAAAAATAACACTTCGATAATTATTATTATTTTCCTCAATCTGATGGTAAAGAGGAGATGTTAAGTATGAAAAAGTTAACTGAACTTGTTTCTTTTTGAAAACTCCATAGGCTGAGGACCAAGATGGTAGGACCCTGGCTTTATTTTTAACCAAGCTTCCATAAAAACTAAGAGCCTTAGTTAGTCCCATTTCATCAATGAGCCAAAAATAAAACTGCAAACCAGGGGCACTCATTCTTGGGTCTTGAAGTGATATTTTTAATTTTGTAGCTGCTAAATCTTTAAAGTCGCTTAGCTGTATGGATGGGTCATAAGTATTTATCGCCAGTGGAGACCAATCAAAAGGGTACAAGTGCTTAGATACTAAATAGGTGCTTGGAAATTGATTGTGCCAAGGGTACTTCTTTTGTTTTATTTCCTCCCAAGAGAGATTCACTTCAGCTTCTGACAAGGAAAATTGATCAATCCCCATAACAATATCAACAGGCTCATCTTTATTTAATCGAACACGTTTTAAAATTAATTCTGCATCTCCCGCATTTTTAAATATAACGCTACATTCACATTGCTTTTCGAATTCTTTTTTAAGTAGTGGGGCTGGCCCCCAAGAGCTTTGAAATGAAGAGTAAGTAAAAATAATTAACTCATTCTTCGTTTTTTTATTATTGTTACAAGAAACAATAGTGAGGCATATCATGAGCATGCCTACAACCTGCAAAATAAAGCGGACTCTCACCACCAAATCCCACGGTGCCTTTTAAAGAAGAAGTAGTCTACACCCATACACCTACCAGCACCCAGCCAAGACAGAGTAAAGAAAACAGCTATAAACAGCTTGTACACCAAAATATCTGCAGGATTAGAGATAAACATAAAAAATACAACAATTGATACCCCTAATACTGAAAGAGGACGTACTAAAAAACCAATAATAAAACCAATACCAACAATGTATTCAGAGTAAGTTATTATATGTGCAAATATCTGCCAATATGCCACAACAAAATCTTGTAAAAAATCTTTAATAAGCTCTGGAGCAATACTCATTGGCACCCACTCATTAATTAGTTCGGCCAACTGAGGCTGTTCCAAAAAACGACTTTCAGATCTTTTAGATGCTGAGTTTACAAAATAATAACCAATAAAAATTCTTAAAAAAGCAACTGGGAGTAAATGGCCAATATATTTAAAACTCTCAAAAAATGAAACTATCATACAAACAACCTATAATATTTTAGCTCTTTTTGACTAGCCCTTTTTTAGAACAACACTTAATTAATGGACAAATTTCACATATGGGCTTACGCGCACTACAAATGGCCCGACCATGTAAAATTAACCAGTGAGAAAAGGCTATCCAATGCTTTTGATCTATTAATTCATTAAGCTGCCGTTCTAAAATTATAGCATTTTTACCAGATAATAGACCTAAGCGATTAGAAAGGCGAGTTACATGGGTATCTACCACTACTCCAGACGCAATATTAAAGGCATTACCAAGCACTACATTTGCTGTTTTACGTCCAACACCTGGCAGCTCTACAAGTAGATCCAAATCCTGAGGGACCTTGCCTTCATATTTTTTCATAAGTTGCTCACAACATGCTTTTATATTTTTAGCCTTATTTTTATAAAATCCAGTTGAATACACCGCCTTTTCCAGCTCTGTTATCTTAGCTGAAGAAAAGGATTTTACGCTGGGGTATTTTTTAAAAAGCTTTGCCGTCACAATATTTACTCTCTCATCTGTACATTGTGCAGATAATATTGTGGCAATAAGTAATTCCTCAGGGGTTGAATAGTTTAGAGCACACAATGGATTCGGGTAAGTTTTATCTAAAATTTTAACTATTTTTTGCACTCTTGCTTGAAAATTCTTTTTAGATTCTCGTGCCACTCTCCTACTCCCATTCCAATAAATTTAATCCATTAAGCCCAGTATATACCACCATATTGAATTTCAGACGTTAGTCCTGCACTGATTCCTCGTTCTTTGTTGAGGTTTTGACATCTAAGGACAATTTTTAACTAAAATCAAGTATAATAAAGTAACCAGAGGAGGCTACCATGGACGGACCTAGAGCAATTCAAATGAATGAACTTGATCAAGTCATTAGTTTTTTAAATGAAAACTTAAGACCAGATCAGTCCTGGACAATTGATCAAGAGTATCCCGAAGTATTTAATAGTAAAAATACACATAATATCCAAGTAGTCACTGATAATGAAAATATACTCTCACATGCTGCTATTAAGTTTTTTTTAATAAAAACACCTTTTGGGTTATTCAAAACCGCAGCAATTGGCTCCGTTGTCACCGACCCAAATCACCGTAACAAAGGACTGAGTCAATCTCTTCTAGAAAAATGCATTGCCAGTGCAAAAGAGCAACAAGCTGATTTTGCTATTTTATGGACAGATCTGTTTAATTTTTATCGCAAGCTTGGATTTGAATTAGCTGGCACAGAGATGAGCATAATTGTAGACAAGAATTTACTAACAACACCCTCAAAATTAAAGTTTATGGACACCTTAAAAATAGCACCAGAGTCTATATTAAACTTATATTCAAAACATACTGTTGGCTCAATAAGAACGGTACAGGAGCTTAATCGATATTTAAAAATTCCAAATACCAAACTGTATACCGCATGGGACAACAATCAATTACTAGCATACGCTGTAGAAGGTAAGGGTGCAGATCTCAACGGATATATTCATGAATGGGGTGGTGGAGTCAGTCACCTTGTGGAATTATTTGACTATATTTATAAATCGCAAAAAAAACCAATTACCATCATTAGCCCAGACAATTGTTCAAATTTAATACGTACCTTAAAAGATCATCACCTTACAGTTAATACTGGTTATCTTGGGATGATTAAGATTTTAAACACAAAAAATTTGTTTTCAAAAATAGTTCGTCACGCCCGATCCTTAGGAGAAAATAAATTTATTTTCTTAGAACAGGACAATGAATATATCTTAGGGGTTAAAAGTAATTTATTTAAAACCAATTCAGAGCAAGATGTTATCCAACTCATATTTGGGCCACATAGCGACAGTCTTCTCAATAAATTTGACCCTGAGACAAAAAAAATAATTCAAAAAGTGCTACCCTTACCCATGTGGTTTTGGGGATGGGATTCCGTATGATACTTAATGTTAAAAAAATACTTTGCCTACTACTCGCTCTGCAGCTTACTAGTTGCTTGTATTCAGAGGAGGAGGAAAGCGCAAGAGAGCTATTCAACTCTTCAAATGAAGTGCCCATAGAAAGTATTTTCAAAGAGATTACTGAAATTACCACCACACAAGATTTAACTCAAAAAAAGGTTGGTGAAGGTGTCCACTACGAACTTAACCAACGAGTTTTCACAGGGTCCATTTATAAATCTCATGACATAGTCACTAGTATAATTTGCAAACATGATCCCGATGTAAATGGCATGGACAGCAACTGCGCCCCGTCCACTCCGGAAGAGGAAAACTATATCATTTATAAAGTCAGCAACTTTATTGCCACTGCCGATGATAGCGATGTGGATCAAGAAAAACCTTACATGTTTTATATTCCAAAGCCACTAGCTGCCACTACAACAAAGGCTGTACAGCCAAAATCTTTGCATAGCCATTTATATGCAAAAAACGATGTATCAGCATTTGCAAATACCTACAGCTATCATAACTTACGAGTTATCCATTTTAAGGGCGATCCTCCTCAAAAAGTAAAAGACTCTGATAATTGTGGAGGCATCAAAGATTGCCTTATTGATATCAAGCAAATTACTTATGATCGGCTGAATAAAGATACTGCGGGAGTCACTCATCATATAATGATGCTTAGCCCTCAGGTTCCATTTCTCTCTATGAACCCCCCTCTTGATGGGCCAAATAAATATGCCTTATTTTATTATGACGGAATTTTAAATGAGTGTATCCATCAATGGGTTACACTAGCTGATTCTGACACTAAGGTGTATGTGAGTAACTGCCGTGTGCTTAGAGATTTTAAGTTTTAGAGTTTGGGTGCACTTATATGTATAACTTGGAGGCTCTTTTTCTAGATGAAGCCTTTCCATCCGTGGGAGATCAGGGCTGCCGCCCCGAAACCCGCAATTCCCCCACTTCGTGTGGGGGAATCTATTGAAAGGCTATTATTCAAATTTTTACTGATAACGGTTTATTGGTAGAACTAATGGCACGTTGCCATTAGTTTGCGGAGCCCGAGGCAGCCAGCCTAGTTATCAGGACGTAAAATGTATGAATAAAAGTAATACCCTTAAACCACAACCAAAAAATTAAAAAAACTAAGCCATTTCAACTAATTCTTTAACCGCACGCTCAATCCCAGTATAGACCTCAAAAGCATCAGCCTCATCATACATATATGCCGGGGTTGTCACTAGTTTTGATTCTCTATCAGTTGTGTAGTCAGTAACCTCACAAACCACATGTGATGCGCCTGTTTTCTCAATTTCTTTTGCTGTGGCTTCATCATTACCAATAGTCAGTACAGGATTATGTTTTCCTAAAATTTTTGCAATTAATGCCGGGGCAATACAAAATGCTCCTATTGGTTTTGATTCCTCATAAAATAGATTCACTATTTTTTCCACCACTGGGTCAACGCTGCAAGCTGCCCCCTTCTTTGCAAAATCACACAAATGTAATGCTGCCCCGAAGCCACCAGGAAAAATAATCGCATCAAAGGGTTCAGAATTTAGCTCTTCTAATCTTTTAATCTTACCTCGTGTTATCCGAGCCGATGCCTCTAGTAGATTCTGTTCTCCAAGGGTTTCATCAGAAAGATGGTTCGTAGAAGCCACAATCTTATCCAAAGAAAAAACTTCATAATTAGCACCCATTTTTTTTAATGCAATTAAAGTGCTCACTGCTTCTGTGATTTCAGTTCCATCTTTAAACCCACAACCCGAAAGAATAACCGCAAAATTTCTCATACACATCTCCTAGAAGAAATTATTTGTTCAATCTCATATTGAGACTAAAACTTCATAATAAATATATACATGTTAGACAAAAAAAATAACATTTAATAAATAATCAACTTTTTCATTAGCTTACCCATATTCCCTTAATGTTCCTATTGATTTATCCCGAAATAATTAAAGTGTAAATAAAATACCTTGTTTATTTTATTACAACACCAAGGAGAAACATATGGCTAACATTCTCATCCAAAGTGCACAATCTCGTGACTTACACGGTCTTGAAAGGCTCTTCAATAAGCATCTATACGAAACACAGTTTTCCTATAATAAACGGTCAACTGAAGCTCTCATTCGCTACGAAAAACCTAGTTTATTTGTTTGGGATATGCATTCCTTAAACCGAAAAGTAATTCCCTTCTTAAAAAATCTACGAAACACTGGCTTTCAAGCTCCCATTCTCATACTTGCTAACGAAATCGATAGCAACATTGTTAAAGAACTTAAGCACATAGATAGAGCTCACCATGTGAAACTACCCACTGTGCCCAATAAATTAATTAAGCTGACTCATAAACTGGTCACCAATCCAAATATTAAACATCAGGCTTTTACTCGTTTCGATACCAATCAAACTTTAGATGTTGAAAATATCCTAACCGGTGAAAACTTCGACTCACTCATGAAAAATCTATCCATGGGTGGGGCCTATTGTGAATTTGATGGACCAGTTCAGCTCAATAAGGGGGATCTCACTCGCTTAAACCTGAGTTTAGACAATGTTAAAAATACTCACAAAATGAACGCTCAGGTTGTATGGAAAGAGCACGACAGCATTCAACAAAAATATTGCGTGGGATTTCGTTTTCTAAATACTCAAGACCTCTACAAACATTTAATGACTCAAACCTGAGCCATTAAATGAAATAAACTATCTTATATATGATCCCTTAAGCTGTCTATCAGGGACAGTCTAAAACAAATCAGAACTATCTATCAGCAACAGGAACGTACTTTAAACTACTTTCCCCTGTCCACTCCCCGCGTGGTCGATAGATTCTATTTTTTGAGTACTGTTCAAATATATGTGCTATCCACCCACTCACACGAGATGTGGCAAAAATAGGAGTATATAAATCTAATGGAATTCCCATAGAGTAATAAACTGAAGCTGAATAAAAATCCACATTAGGTAGTAAACCTTTTTCTGATTGAACAGTATCATCAATGGCTTTAGACATTTCATAGTATTCTGTACCCGCATTTTCACATAGTATTTTGCTCATACCTCTTAGGACCTTAGCTCTTGGATCCCCGTTCTTATAAACACGATGGCCAAACCCCATAACTTTTTCTTTGTTTTCTAGGGCACTTTTGATCCAGGCTTTAGCATTATCAACTGTTTTGATCTCAAGTAACATTCTCATTACAGCCTCATTAGCTCCACCGTGAAGAGGCCCCTTTAATGTTCCAATAGCACTAGTCACTGCTGAGTATAGATCACTTAAAGAAGAAGCTGTTACACGAGCTGAAAATGCTGAGCAATTTAATTCATGATCCGCATGTAGAATTAAACAAGTATCAAAAACCTTAACCGAATCAGCATCTGGCTCCACACCATTCAGCATATGTAGAAAGTTCCAAGCAAAGGATTTTCCAGCCTGCGGGCTCACATACTCTTTAGCCTGGCGAGTTCTTTCAAATAAAGCCACTAGACTTCCTACTTTTGCGGTTAACCTTAGGGCAACTTCGTGGCGATCAGCATCCTCGTCAGATTGTGACTTATCGTCCCATAGAGCCATCATAGAAACTGCGGATCTTAACCATGCCATGGGGTGAACATTCTTTGTTGGCAATTTTTGTAATAACTCCACCTTTTCAGCTGACAGACTCATGTTGGCATTAAGTTCATTATTAAACTTTTCTAACTCATTCGCCTTTGGCAGACGACCATTCCACAATAAATAAACAACCTCTTCAAAAGTAGAATTCTCTGCAAGATCTTCAATTAAGTAACCACTATAAAATAACTGTGCATCAACTATGGATGATATTCCTGTTGTACAAGCAACAACTCCTTCTAAACCCTTATCTATTGCACCGGCAAAAACCTCAGCCATCTTCTCTCCCTTATCGTGTTTGCATATTTATTTTGTGGTTAATTCTAATTACAAATCAGATTCACATTAAGTTTATCACCTTCTCTGTATGAATTGATCATATAGTCTATTCAACAATAAATAAAGGCAAAGCGCAGTAACAGCAATGGTTTAACCTTAAGCCAAGTCTAGGATGACCTGTTTCACTTTTTCAAAGACCTCTGGTTGATACAGTAAACCAATGTGACCAGAGGAAGGTATTGAAATATTCTTATACCTAATATTTTTACTATAAACTGTCTCTTCCTTATTTTTAAATTAGTTTGTCTCCTTAGTTGGTCTAGGTACACTCTCTTTTCTTAAGGGAGGATATCATGTCATCAGCTGGAGTATTTATGAGTCAATCAGAGAGTTATAA
>JABJQG010000068.1 GCA_018663505.1 Pseudobdellovibrionaceae bacterium
CTTATAACTCTCTGATTGACTCATAAATACTCCAGCTGATGACATGATATCCTCCCTTAAGAAAAGAGAGTGTACCTAGACCAACTAAGGAGACAAACTAATTTAAAAATAAGGAAGAGACAGTTTATAGTAAAAATATTACTGGAGCTTCAGACGGAGATGCTGGTAACTCCACAGCTGGGAAATACGGCGGCGGTGGCGGCGGTGGTGGTATTAATGCAGCAGCCGGTGGTGGTGGAGCCTCAGTTGTACGAGAATTTGGAAGTAGTACTGACCTAATTATTGGTGGCGGCGGTGGCGCTGGCGGTGGAGAAGGTGAAACTAACCCCGGTGGTGGCGATGGTGGTACCGGTTGCGGTGGATCAGGTAGCGGTGGTGCAAATAATGGAGCAGGTGGCGGCGGCGGTGGCGCATGTTTAGGTGATGTCACTCAAACTGGAACTGGGCGCACAGAGTACGATACTGTTGGATCGGGCGGGTCCGGGCGTGGAGGACTTGCTCCAGGAGATCAAAACTCTTGTAACGGAGCAGCCAACGGCACTGGTGGTAAGGTTACATTTGAGTACTAAGTAGAGAACTTCTGTTGAGTTAGTTTATATATACTGGAATTAGTACAAGATTATAATGTGTCTAGTCTTCGGATCCTTTTTGCCAATCGTTAAGTTGTTTAGGATTGTAGCTCGGTTGAGATCTGTAAAGCTTTTGAAGTTCACGATTGGTTTGCTCTATAGCAGGTTCTTCAAGGTAATATGTGGGGAACTCACTGATATGAACTTTTGAAGAAATAATTCCGTCCATGTTTTGCTGTTCTCGGTTGGATAGGCTTCCCTCAAGCTTGATATTCCATTTGAAGGGACCGGCACCTACACGTATTCTAGCTGAATAATAAGCTCTGCTGTCCAAGTAATGATCTATTTGAGCTTGTTTAAGTTGTTGTTCCAGGCCCCGCTTTTTACTATTTAGTTGTCTTTCTTGCTCTACAGATTGAAATATTAACTGCATTTCCTCTTCACTCACTCCACGAACTGTATCACGCGTTTCAATACGCAGTTTTAGTTGGTCCAGCTCTGTATGAAAATAATTTTCAAGATACGGATCTTCCAATGTTGATGATTTTAATTTTGGGTAAGGGTGACCTAGTGTATTTTTTCTTAAAAAGTCAGCTAAAGATGTGGTCATTAAATAGATGTCATTTTCTACTTGTACAGGTTGATCATTTTTGAATACATATTCAAAATAAGCTTTTCTCTCATAGAGTCTTGCTGCAGATTTTGTAGCTGTTATGAATATCTGTGGATTGTATTTGTTGATGAAACGTAACTCACGAAATTGGTAGTATAAACTGTTATTGTACATAGCATCTAAATATATGGAGATTGATCGAAATATAGCTTCCACACCATATTCAATATCATGAGGAACATTTAACAAGCCTACCTCTAGGCGATGTTTATGTTGATTAATTGTTTCGGGGTCTAATTTTGGATATATAATCTGCATGGGTAATTGTTTGTAAGAACTTTGAGGGCCTTTTTTTGAATAACTAAAAGCTGATGTGGATCCGTCAAATACGCGAGCACCGATAAAATGTGCCCCTATGTTAAAACTAAAATATGCAGTTCTTTTTGGGGATAACAAGAGCTCGCGCAATCTGATTTTATTAAGATTTATTTGATCTAAATTTCTTTCTTCTTGCTGATTTTTAAAAACTTTATTTAAGAACTGGTTTCTCGAAATTTTATAATCAGACACATTTTTAAATTGCTTGATATTTGCAGTCATCATTCGATGTTCTGGCCGTTGTGCTTCTAATTGGTCGGTGTATGTGCCTAATAAAGCTCTAAGTGGATGATTAATGAAATCTGATTTTGAGTGACTTGTTTGAGAAAAGTAATCCAAACATTTTTTTTCTGAGGCCATTGGAAGAATTATTTTATGTCGGAGGTTTTGGGCTGAGATCATTGAACATAACCCAACAGTAAAGAGTAGGATCAATTTTAGTTTAATTAATAATATTATATTCAAAACAAGTCCTGCTTGGAAAAACATATAGCAAAAAGCCCAATTTATCTGTACTGCCATTTTATCATTATTTACCTCAAACATCTGGTCTATGATAAAAAGGAGAGAGAAATCACAGAGTAATTTGTAAAATTTTCTAAAACGAACCTTTTGCATACAGTCTGCCTTGAAATTCTTACATAATTGATCTAGTTGGGGGAAGGGATAAAACTAATATCTAAAAACCTATTTTCAAAATGAAGATTTGCCAAAAAGTTTAGATATTTTAAAGGAGGGGATTATGAAAGCATTCGCTTATACATTGGCCATATTTTCTATGCTGCTAAGTAGCAACATCTGGGCTGCAAAATCAAGATCAAATAGTGAAGTGAGTTTCACATGTAACACATGGAAACCCTTATTATCTGAAGACCAATATTTTACACGCTATGCAAATCTCAAGGGAACACTCATAAAAAGTGAGGCTTCTTATAGTTATACTGGGGCTGTAGATTATTCTATTGATTGTGAACCTGGGGTTGAAGATTTGAATGAATGCTGGGCTTTTGATAAAGGCAATGTTAACAACATTTCCAACGATAAAAATTATGGGAAACACGACACTCATCAATATAAAAATCATATACTTCTTAATTTAGGTAGGCGTTTGGGTAGTGGATCCAATAATTATGCTTACGCTTCGTCTATAAAATTTTATTTTCCAGACTGGGTCTCCAATTTAAAATCAGGATCAAGCACCAAAACATTTATGTCCTATATGATGCTGACCTCGGTATCTGATCATGATGGTGGAACTATTCCTCTTATTTGCAACACAGATAAGGTCAAGTAGCTTTAGGTGCCAGGTCCTGTTTCTTCTCACAGCAAGTCATTTATGCTTTTTATGATTATCTCAAACTATAATCAGCCTTTTATCAATGTATTAACTTTGAATAGTAATAAAATTTGACACTTATTGTTGAAAACAAGCCGCTGGGTTATGGAGACTTTAAAATTCTATAGTTAAATTATTTACTTTAATAATTATTAAGCAGGGAGAATTATGAACAACTTAATAAAATATATAATACTAAGCACAATCTTTTCATTTTCAATATTGGTATTTGCGAGCTATATACCAGAAAAAATCGAAGGTGAAGTTGTTAGTATTCATTACGGTGAAATGAATTCAAGCCTTGGCGGTTACTGTGTCATTATTATCAAAGAGTACAGTACGCATAGACGTTACGGAATAGTTAGCAATGAGGGCCCCGAAAGTGCTGTGTGTGATGACGTAGGTACTGTGGAAATTGGCTGGCCAGTGGGTGTTTATAAAGAAGGACTTAGTTTAATAGGTAATAGTGCTTTGATTTTGATGTTTAGAACAATGTTTGATCAAGATGCTTATTTTATTAATTATTCAAAAAACTTAACCTTGCTGGATAATGTTGTTTCTGAAGATGAAGATAATTCTGAATTTATTTATGCAGTGATTGATTATGAGGGCTCTTATGAGTTTTTAATTAACACTATGGACGAGTGGGAGCTCAATCAGCGTCTTACAGATAATTATTCTATTGAAGAAAGAAATTATCTCAGACCAATATTAACTGAGGCGGGTTTGTGCGAACTGGCTGAATCCTCTTATAGTCTATGTATTCAACAAGACGGAGCTTTAGAAAAAGCTAAAGAAGTTTTAGCAAGTTATGGAATAGGTAATCTTGCAGAATTTCAAAATTGGGCAGAACAATTTTAGGTGCCAGGTCCTGTTTCTTCTCACAGCAAGTCATTTATACTCTCAGGCTTTTTATATTTTAAGAATACTAAAAAAATGACTTAGTGTGAGAAGAAACAGGACCTGGCACTTAAAGAAGACATTCAGCTGATAAATATCATAAATTTAGTATTCACTTGTATTCCTTTGGTGGACCCTTACACTGCAGATTGTCATTCGGTTAGCGGAGGTAGATATGAGTAAGAACCATTGTGTTGAGCCTTATTTTTTAGGGCCAAAATCTGAAAATGAGTATTGGGTTCGTAAAGAAATTCAGAATATATTAGATCATTGGTTTCAGTGGCGAAAATCTTTGTTTACAGATGATCCCGCGGCTATATCGACCAAACTTATAGAAGATCCCAAGTATTTAGAGAAGCAGCAGCAAATTTCTACTGGGCTTGAAGAACTGAGCACATTGCTAAAATCAGAAACACCAAAATACACACCTAGATATATTGGCCATATGATTTCTGAAGTGAGTCTTCCAGCTTTTTTAGGTCATATTTCTGTACTTTTACATAATCCCAACAATACTTCATATGATTCCTCAAAAGCTGGGTTGCTAATAGAAAATCAAGCAATTGGGTTTCTTACGGATCTTGTAGGCTATGATAAAAATGAAGTGCAAGGTCACTTTACCTCTGGTGGTACCGTGGCTAATTTTGAGGCTATTTGGAGAGCTCGTTTTCGTTTAGATCATTTTCTAAGTTTAGCTTTATACTTACACTCTAAAGGTCACAAAGAGTTGGATGTTTTTTCCGATTGCACAATGGGTTGGGATCAGTTTGATCATTATATAAAAACATATTCTATAGTTCCGGATGAAATTAAAAATTATAGTTTTGCTGCTAACAACCCCTATAAAATGGCGGAACTCTATTATAAGCAAACAGGAACAAGCTATAAAGGGCCAGTGATGTTGGTACCTGGGAATAAACATTTTTCTTGGATCAAGGGCTGTAATATTTTTGGTTTTGGTGAGAGTTCCCTCTGGGGAGTTCCTCTAGACGTTAATGGTCGTATGGATGTTCAAGCGCTTGAAGATTTAATCAATAAAGCTCAAATGGAAAATCGTCCCATTCTTATGGTTGTCAGTGTAACAGGAACCACAGAAACTGGAGAAATAGATCCAGTGCATGAGGTTCAGGATCTATTGGATAAGTTGAAAAGTGATAGAGGCTTACATATATGGCACCATATTGATGCGGCTTATGGTGGATTTATGTGTTCCTTGATTCGACAACCAGAAATAGGTGATCAAGTGCTTACTGAGCTGCAGAAAAAAAGTTTTGCTGCCATTAATAGAGCCCACTCAATCACTTTGGACCCCCATAAGTTAGGCTATATTCCTTATTCTTGTGGTGCATTTTTATCAAAAGATAAAATGAGCTACTCGGTTCCAGATTTTTTAGCACCCTATTTAGATCGTCCTAATATTAAGAGTCCATGGTCATCAACCATAGAGGGTTCTCGATCGGCATCTGGGGCTGCCGCGACTTGGCTAACAGCAAAGACTTTTGGATTTACCAGTGAGTCTTTTGCCAAACTGTTAAGTGATACCTTTAAAACCTGTAGAGATTTTAAAATACTTATTGATGAGCAACTTCCTGAGCTTGTTTATTTAGAACCAGGAAGTACAAATATTTTATGTTTCAACGCAAAGGGAGAGTCATTAAAACTTTCTCAGTCCAATGAGCTCACTGAGGCTCTATTTAATCAACTAGTTAGTAGCACCCAATTCTCTGTATCAAAAACAGTATTGCATACTTCAAACTATAGTCTCTCCATACAGAGACATCTTGATAAATATGAAGGAATTAAAGATGACGAACAAATGACCCTGATTCGTTGTGTATTTATGAACCCATTTTGGCAAAATAGTAAATTGGGCAGTCATTTAAAGTCTGATTTTGTTAGGGTAATAAAAGACATTTTAAACGAGTCAGCCTGAGGACTCCCAAAGGTGCCAGGTCCTATTTCTTCTCACAGCAGGTCATTGAGTTTTACAAACAAGGTGCCAGGCTCCTAACTCTTCTCACAACAAGTCAGTTTGGCTTCAAAGCTCAGTATAACCTGAGTTAAAGTCTCGAAATGATATAGTGATCTATTGTATGGGGAACTAGAGACCTGTTGTCTTTAAAATCTCGAATTAAGATCACTTTCACTATAGTCATAAGTCAAGTTACAGAGGCCATTAACCGATAAGTAGAGTGTTGAAATTTGATAAAATCTAAACCAGGAACGTTTTTTTTGCTTCAAAGTATTGTGATTCTTCTTTTTCTTTTGATTGGTTTAAGCGGATGTCGCTTAGACGATAATAGTATTAGAGGTGTAATGGCTAATGATACGGACTCCAATAGTCCTGATGCTGAGCCAGCTTTACCTTCCACACCATTAATCTCTTTGAGTGAACCTGATGGCACAGCAGATGCTGTGGTGGTGAGTGAATTCTACAATATAACTTGGACAGACCTTGCCGTAGAAGTTGGGGTTGATGCACAAATAAACCTGTATTTGAAATCCACTAATACCGGGAGCTGTAGCCTAGGTACTTTGATTGTTGCTGGACTCAGTGAAGACGCTGATGGAACAAATGGGAGCTATAATTGGAATACTAATTTGGTGGAAGAGGGTGCATATTATATTTGCGCCAGCATTAATAATGGCAATGAAACAATTGAATCCCATTCCCCTGGACAGGTAAGTTTATCAGGACCATGTTTATGGACAGGAAGTATAGATAATGACTGGGCCACTGCTGGCAATTGGATAAACTGTAACTCAACTGTACCACAAGTAGCAGACAAAGTTGTCATTTCACCTTTAGGCACACCCATTGTGAGCGTAAACGCTACCATCGATTCTTTTGGTCAAGGAGTTGGTGGAGGTGTAATTACCATAAACGCAGGTGTTCGGCTTGAGGTGACATCGGATGCAGACACTGTGTTCTCTGACGTGCAAGTAGTGGGAGGCTCTACAACTTGCATTGACTGCGAACTGTATTTAAGTTCTGCAAATCCGAAAATTATGAACGACGCTACACTGACACTTTTAAAAGGAGTTCAACTTCTGGTGCAGTCAGGTTCTCATCCAGATATTCTTTTGGGCAATGGCACCTCTTCGGGACACCTTAAAACCAACGGGGGCAGTAATAACGGGGAGTGGCCAGAGATAAAACATGTTGGTGGAGGCCAAAATTGGGGCTTGGGTGGTGTTTTGTTGGAAGGTTCAGTTGGTAACCCCAGCTCGGTGGATATAAATGGTTTAGTTATTCATGCCTCCGGTGGTAATAATGCCAACACATCTCATTTTCACTTTATAAATAATTATACAATTCAGAATATGGATAACGTTCAGTTGATGAGTGTACTTAATGAAAATAGAAATGACAGTTTTGAATTTCAAAACTGTCCCAGTGCCACAATAAATGATTTTACTTGGGATAATATAAATTTTGTGAGGTACTACGATCAGTCAACTGGGGATAGAGGACGGAATGTTCAGGCCTCGGATTGCACGGGACTTGCTGGAACCATAAGCTTCACAAACCCTAAGGGACAAGGCTTTGGCAGTATTTACGAAAATGATCCAAATAATTTAGTAAATTGGCCAGCTAATGAAACTGCATACAATTGTTTATGGAATGGGGTAGTGAGTAACGTTTGGACGAACCCTGCTAACTGGAGCAATTGCATGAAGGGCTCAACTGTGAGAAATGATTACCCTGATCAGTATGATAGCATTGCCATATCAACAACTGCTGCAAATGTTTTAAGAGTCTCAGGCGATAGTGACTATCAGCAACGAGCTATAAACTCATTATATTATACAGGGACTCCTGGAGTCACAGCAGCTATAGAGATAGAGTCGGGGGCACATTTATGGCTCAACACAGGTAATATAAAATCTGAAGTAATTTTTAAAGGCAGTGTGGATAATTGTACTGACTGCGAAGTTCGCTCTACTAATTTTACCATTTCTGATAATGCCACACTCATTTTAAATAGAGGAATACAACTTAGGGTAAATACGGGCGGAAAAGTTTATGTTGGAGATGGCGTGACACCAGGACATTTTTTGACTAACCCAGCCAGTGCAGATTCCTCCTTTTGGCCAATGGTGTCCTCCTTTTACTATTATTTTGACGGCATGGTGGTTGAAGGAACAGGTGTGGATGCATCCTCAGTGGACATAGATGGACTTGTTTTTGATGGTGCTATTTACGCCAGTACAAATCACCTACAATTCTTAGATGATTACGAAATCAAATCATTGGACAATACGATATTTTCCACTGCATTTGATAGTGATTTGCAGGGGCATTACATAGATATTCACAATTGCAATAACGGGACTTTCACTGACACTAGTTGGTTGGGTTTAGACTTTGCTCAGGTTGTTAAAACCACAGCTCCTGCAGGGTATAACATTTACATGAACCCCTCTTGTGCTGCAGCTTCTGTAGCTTTGACCATTGACAGTTTAGCTGGAGGGAGTAATTTAGGTTATGGAACTGTTTTCGAGGTTGATCCAAATAATTTAGTCACTTGGACGCCTTAAGGTGCCAGGTCCTGGCACCTTATGGTTAAAACTTATAGGCTGCAGAAATATTAGTGAGCAGGCTCATTGTATTAAAATCACCAGTGCCTGTAACAGCAGAAATGGCATCAAAATCAAAATCGCCAAATTTAAAACCAGCACCTAATGATACAACCGTGTTTTGTTCATTTTTAGTAGTAACATCAGAGGTGGTTGTTTTTACACGATCTTCGTTAATCAAAGTATTTTGTTTTATAGACGCTCTTAGAATCATCCATTCTTTTATGCTGGCTTCAACACCAAAACTTATGGGTAATAGTAATGAGCTCTCTTCCGAGTTCACACTACTGCCATTGGGGTTAAGCACGGCGCTGTTTGAGGCAAGCCCTGCTGTATAAAATAAATTCATGACCTCGTTTTTAGTTTTTATTTTTGAAAAATAAACCACTGAAAAATTAGAAACAGATTTTTCATATTGAGGAGTAACTTCTGAAACTTCAATTTTATTTGCTAAAACCTTTAGTCCAAGTTTTGCATGATCATTAAGTTTATAATGTCCTCCAAGAGACAAACGATTACTCCCTGTAAATTCATCAGAATTAGCTACTGCATTGTCTCTGTTAGATTTTTGCGTCAGTCCAAGGTGTAAATAACCAGAGAATTTATTTGTAGAAACTCCTCCTGATAAAACCATAACTGTGGCCTCACTGTCAGGGAATTCTACGGCGGCAGCTTGCACACTTGAGGAGTTAGCATAGTGTAGACCTACTCCCCAATCCATAGTCCCACTTCTTGCATAGAATAAATCAATGGCATTTTGCGGGTTATAAAAATTCATTCCAGGGATATCTGCACTTTCAGCTATAATCTCACTTGTTTCAGGGCTTATACGGCCAAGGTATAAGCCTATTTTTTTATTGCCCTTATCTAATATTAATCCCCCCTCAGCAGCTGGTGAAGCAGTTTCTGTAGTTGCATTACCGTATTCAAAAGAAAGTTGAGAGCTAAAATTGTTCATAAATGCTGGGTTTAAAAAAATATTTCGAGAGTCTTCAATAAAAAATGAGCCATTAGTGTCTTCACCTAAAGCAGTAAGACGGGCCTTTGAAGCTAATAAGCTAGTTGATGTTAGGGTGATAATTAGTAATAAGATTTTTTTCACATTTTTCTCCTGTGTAATAATATGTATAATGTGTGTGAACTGTATGTATGTGAAAACTGAGCCCATTGATTGAGATACTAACTCAGTTCTAGAATTTTTATTTTGTTTCTGGCCACTCAGATTTACCATTATAAGAAGACTTAGTTTCTCTGTTGCCATCTTTGTCTACACTAATATCTTCAATGATCTCCACTTCACCAAAAGGCATATTGTAAGTGATAATACTTCTTACAATACTCGTATTTTGATATTTAGAGTTTGAATGTTTAACCGTGGTGAGTTTGCTTCTGGACTCAATATTATATATGCCCTGCACTTCCATCCCACTACTGTTAATGAGCGTATAGGTGCCAGTGACAGTAGTGGTGGATTCCGATTTCCCATCAACTTTTGTATGATCATTAAAATCTTGTTCCAATGAATGGTTTCTGGAAGTCATTTCTATTGATTTAACAAAAAACTGTTTTTCCAGAGGGCTATTTTCACCGTAAGCTTCTTTAATGTTATTTACTTCAAAATTAGCAATTACCTTTATATTTGTTTGCTTAATCTCATTTTGAGTTGGAACTCGGCTGTTTTGGCGCGTAATAGTCGCGTTAAAGCTAACGGGACAGATGTCTTCGTACTTATCTTCTGACCAGCGTTTTGTAACACTGGCTGAAGATGTGTTTCTAGCGGTTTCGGTTTTGTCATAAATTCGACAGTTAGAAAGGTTTGCTCGAGCAACGCTAGATGCTTTAAGTGAGGTTACCAGTCCAAGATTTTGATTCACTGAAGTCCAAGCGCTTTCAATTACGCTTTTGTGAGCAAGAAACTCATTGGCTTGACCTACATTCATAGGTTTATTGTTTTTGTTGGCTGTGCGTTTCCAAAACCCATCATTATTTGAGCTTGAACCCACCTCATATCTGTTACATCCAATAATTACAGTACATAAAACCAATGCTAATGTTAATTTTTTCATAATCCTCCCTTTTTTGAACCCATAAGCTGGCATACTTTATCTATAATGAGTAATAAGATTTTATTTTGACTTACTATGTAAAAATTATAAAAAGGTGCCAGGTCCTATTTCTTCTCACACCAAGTCATTAGAATTTTGGTATTTAATCTTTAGATCATATTGAGCTCTAAATCAGAATGACTTATATAATGAGTCAGGCTCCAAATAAGGTGCACAAGATCTATTCGCTCTCACACCAACTCATTGGCATTTTGGATTAGCGTCTATAGAGTTCTAAAGCTGAATGACTTGGTGTGAGAAGAAACAGGACCTGGCACCTTTTGTGTTTAATTTGCATGCGTAAGGGTTTGGGGATAGAACTCTTATGGAAACAAATTGGATTAAATTTGAGATTGCGAGCAGAATATTAAAAGCAGAATTTATTTAGATTACAATGCCACCACACCAACTTCCCCTGAAGTACTTCAAGGGGTTTCGTCGTGGGCAGAGCAGTGGGGGAATCCTAGCTCTATTCATCAATCCGGTCGTGGAGCAAAGACCATTTTGCGTAATGCTCGAAAGTCCGTGGCACAACTTATTGGTGCCCAGGTTTTAGAAGTGGTTTTTACCAGTGGGGGATCAGAAGCTAATAACGAAGTTTTGATGGGTGTGTTTTCAGCTATTAACAGTGGAAAAAATAAAAAATTTCAACAACAAGAACGTAATGAGCTTGTTGTTTCCTCTGTAGAACATCCTAGTGTGATGAAGGCCTCCGCGCATTTAGCTCAGATAGGTGTGGTGGTTAAAAAAATTCCTGTGAATAGGGATGGATCCATCGACCTAGAAGTCTTTGCTCAAATGCTTTCCTCAAAAACAGCATTAGTATCTATGATGTTTGCCAATAACGAAACCGGTCATATGTTCCCCATACAAAAAATGGTTAAAATTGCCCATGAGCATGGAGCTTATTTTCACTGTGATGCAGTTCAAGCTTTGGGTAAGTGCCCTGTGGATGTAAAAAAATGGGATGTGGATTTTGCAAGTTTCTCGGCTCATAAATTTTATGCCTTAAAAGGCACAGGTGTGCTTTATCAAAAAAAAGGTGTGATTTTTGAACCTCTAATACATGGTGGTGGTCAAGAACGTGGCCGCAGAGCGGGAACTGAAAACGTACTGTCCGTTGCAGCTTTTGGAGAAATGGCTAAAAAGTATGAAGAAATTGATACTAGGGCGGCAACTATGAAAGAGCTCAGGATTTATTTAGAGAGTTTACTACTTGAACAGATTTCTGATATTGAAATCCTAGGGGCAAAGGGCAAGCGATTACCCAATACAGTGAACGCCTTAGTGTCTGGGATAGATGGGGAAACCCTACTCATGAACCTAGATTTAGAGGGTGTGAGCGTTAGCACAGGAGCCGCATGTAGTTCAGGCTCGAGGGAGCCGTCCCCAGTGCTATTAGCCATGGGATTTTCAGTGGCAGAGGCACAACGCTCCTTAAGAATGAGTCTAGGCTGGGACACTAGTAAACAAGAGCTAGATGATTTTGTGACCATCTTAAAATCAGTGGTTACCAGAGTGCGAAAATTACTGTAGTTTAGCTGGGATAGCAGTATTTTACTCTGAACCAGAATAACTAGTTGTAGGAGCCAGGAGTTGGCTCTTTCGCCTTATTCTAATATTCTTAAGTTTGAAAATAAGTGTTTATCGAGTTGCCATATCCACAAGCACTACATCCTTTGGAAAGCAATCTTTGTCGGTTTTAACTATGATTTTGTAAGTGGCTCTATAGATAAAACCACTAAATTCATAGCGCTCCATAGATTCGTACTTAACAGACGAGGGAGTTACGTCACTGGCTTCAAAACCTATGTTTTGTGCAGCCGCATTTAACATTCCTTGAGCCAGCTGTGTATTTTGGTCAAGACACTTTTTTGCCTCAACTGCATCAACAGCATAAGAAAGGTGAGAACTCAATATTAGCAATAAAGTTATTAATAAATATTTTTTCATATAATCTCCTTGTTCTAAATTGGTTCTAGCACTTCTAAGGATGATTTAGTTAACATTATACAATGTAAGTAATTTTAACAAAACTTATGCAAGTATCAGGACCTGGCACCTATCACGTAGAAATGACCTGGTGTGCGAAGAGTCGGGACTAGGGACCTTTCACGTGAAATCTTTGTAAAAACTATAAAATCACTTGAGAATTAGGCATTAGGTTTGTAGTTTCCTTGAGTGATGGAACAAGAAGCAGAAAATATTCAAAACAATGCTAAAAAACGTGTACTCGTGGCTATGAGTGGCGGGGTGGACTCCTCTGTGGCGGCAGCTTTGTTAAAAGAGCAAGGCTACGACGTAGTGGGTGTGACCATGCAGGTTTGGGATTATTCGGAAGATCAATGTGATATTAATGAAGGCAATGGCACATGTTGTTCCAGTATTGATGTGGATGATGCTCGTGCTGTGGCTGACCATCTGGATATACCTTTTTATGTGATTAACTGCGAAGAAGAATTTAAGGTTAACGTTATTGATGATTTTGTAAACTCATACCTTGAAGGAAAAACTCCCATTCCTTGTGTGAACTGTAATAGCTTTTTAAAATTTGATTTTTTAATTCAAAAAATGAAAGAGTTAAATTGTGATTACTTAGCCACTGGCCATTATGCCACAATCACTACTTCACGCACAGGCCAGGCCTCTATTGTGACCAGTGCAGATGACTGGAAAGACCAAACCTATTTTTTATTTGGAATTCAAAAAGAAATTATCTCAAGTCTACTATTTCCTGTTGGCACCTGGAAGAAGCCAGAGCTACGAGCTTATGCCGAAGAAAAAGGATTGCCTGTATTTAATAAAAAAGACTCCACAGGAATTTGTTTCGTGGGTCCATCAGGCTATGCTGCATTTGTGGAGTCACAGGTGGGTAAAGATAAAATACGACCAGGGCAAATTAAACTTTATCCTTCAGGGGAGGTTATGGCCGAGCACCATGGCATTCACAACTTTACTTACGGTCAACGTAAGGGCTTAGGTGTTTCTTACAATGAGCCTTTATATGTAATGAAAGTAGATGGTGAAACAGACACAGTATGGTTATGCGAAGAAAATGATCTGTATAGTTCTGAACTTAAAATTAATAATGTAAACTTACTGGATGAAATTGTAGATGGCGAAGTTTTAAATACAAAAATCCGTTTTGCCCATAAAGGGGCTGATGCTCGTTTTGAAAAATGTGAGGATGGTTTTGTTGTGAAATTCTCCCAGCCACAAAGATCCATTACACCTGGGCAGGCGGCCGTATTTTATAGAGACCAGCAGCTTTTGGGCGGCGGATGGATACTTTAAAACCCTCTCCCACATTTAGTGTTAAAAACTTTGGTTGCAAAGTAAACTCCTATGACGCTGGATTAATCCAAAAAAGATTTCAATCGGATGGCCTAACAGAGAGCTCTGAAAATCCTGAAGTTTTAGTTTTTAATACATGTGCCGTCACTGCAGAGGCCACAAAAGAAGCCATAAGAGAAATTAGAAAAGCTAAACGAAAATTCCCTAAGGCGAAAGTCATGGTCACAGGTTGTTCTGCTCAAGTGGATACGGATGCCTTTTTAGATAATACTGATGTGGATGTCATAGTTGCTAACTCCCACAAGTCTCAGATCACAAAGATATTTGGTGAGTTGAGCACCAACCAGAATCAACAAAAAATTTTTAAATCTAATATATTTAAAATTGAAGACTTGGAAGAAGATGGTGGTACCGAATCCTCCCATACCCGTAGCTTTTTAAAAATACAAGATGGCTGTAATAGTTTTTGCACCTATTGCGTAATCCCTTTTGCCAGAGGTAAAAGCCGATCTATCCCAATTAAAAATATAGTCAAAAAAATAAATGATCTTTACGACTCTGGAATCAGAGAAGTGGTGATCACGGGGATTCATATTGCAGATTATGAGGACATTGAGCTGACTCAGCCACGTAGATTAGAAGATCTAATAGAGTCAGTGCTGCTAAAAACCCAAATGCCACGTATACGCATATCCTCATTAGAGCCCTTAGAGTTATCCGATAGATTATTGGATTTATATAGTAATTCAAGAATGTGTCCCCATTTTCATATGAGTATACAATCCCTAGAAGACAGTGTTTTAAAAAATATGAAGCGCAATTATAATGCAAATGACGTTACGACCATTTTAAATAAAATTCATAAAAAACTACCAAACGCTTTTGTGGGTATGGACGTTATCGTTGGCTTTCCAGGGGAAACGGAAGAACAGTTTCAGTTGATCTATGACCGATTAAAAAACACACCTTGGTCAAAAATACATGTATTCCCTTACAGTGAGCGCCCAGGCACTTACGCCACACGTCTTGCAAATAAGTGGGACCGATCCTTAATTATGCAACGATCAAAAGTGTTAAGAGCTTTAAGTATGGAAAGATTTACTCAGCTACAACAAAAACAGATTGGCACTACAAAAAGTTTAATGATTATAAATTCTAAAAACCCAAAAGTAAGCTTAGGTTTATCCGAAGACTATTGGACGGTGGAATTAGCAAAAGATACCTCCCTAGAAGCTGGAGAAATTATTTCTAAAAAAGTTACAGGCTTTAAAGACTCTGATTTAGTTTGTTAAAATCAACATGGGGTGATGTTTTGAAAAACAATTTATGGTTTAAAGCAAAGACATACGGATATGGTTGGACACCATCCACATGGCAAGGTTGGAGTGTGACCGTTGTTTACTTTTTTTTAGTACTAATTCCCTTATCGTTGTTTTCTAAAGAGATAGAGGCGAATATGGAAGTTTTTCTTTCATTCACTATACTTCTGACCATACTGTTTGTATTCATCTGTTATAAAAAAGGAGAAACCCCGAGCTGGAATTGGGGTAAGAAAAAATAACTATTTAATTATGGTGAATCCAGTTAATTTAAAATTATACTGAAAAATAATTGATATGAATTTCAGAGATTTGAATCGTAATTTATAAATAATCATGAAAAAAACAAAAAATTGTAGTTCTTATATGCATAGAATTTCATTTTTACTAAAAATAATATTTAAGAACCTTTATTGAAGGACTGTGCTAAATTCAACCTCATTCATTCAAATTACAAAGATACAAATAAGAATGAAGATAATTAGCTAACTCGTTATGGAGATTCTCATATGAAAAATAGAATTATAATAGGACTACTATTTTCTTTGCCATTCAGTTTGTTTGCCGAATTTAACAGCTATGAAAAAGTTAGAGCACAATTACTAACTATTTCAATTGAAGGTGTTATTGGTGGAGGAGTATTTTATGGTGAAAACATTGAAGCGTGTAGGATGTACAGTAAATTTATGTTAAAAATTGATGCGGTAGATACAACAGTTATTACAGATAATGAAAAAGTAGATGCTGAAATATTTCAAGATAAACTGAATGAAGTTAGTTTAGCAGTGGGAGACATTACTGATGCCTGTGATTCACTGGAGAGTAATTCACAATTAGTCAACGGTAGCCTGAACACTAATCTACATAGGTTGAGTTCAAGTATTTCTACAAAATTGAAAGCATGGGTAGATTTATTTTAATCCGAGTTTATAACTAAGACATAGTTTAAGGTTAAATCTTTAATTTTAAAATATCTTCAATTAAATGGCTACAAATAAAAAAAGCTCCAAAACGGAGCTTTTTTTATTTTAATTTCTATTAATAACTAAATGTGTTTTTCAATTGTAGCAACAATATTTTCTTTTGGATGGTTGCCTACGATTTGGTCCACTTCTTTACCATCTTTAAAGATAATTAGAGTTGGAATTCCGCGTACACCAAATTTTGCTGGTGATTGTGGGTTCTCGTCAATATTTAATTTAACTACTTTTAACTTTTCGCCACCCATTTCTGTTGCGATTTCTTCCAACTTTGGTCCCAGTGCACGACATGGTCCACACCACTCAGCCCAAAAGTCCACAAGTACGGGAGTAGAAGAGTTAATAACCTCGGATTCAAAAGTTCCATCTGTAATTTTAACTGTAGCCATTTTAAGGACTCCTTTTTGATCAGCGCCCTCATTTTGGGCTATTAATTTGTACATCAGCCTATTCTAGCTGTTACTTGCTATCAATATGTGAACGCTGCGTTGTATGTCAAGGTTGGGGAGGTGCTCTATTTATGTAAGTAGTCAGTGTGTGTTTATCAAGGATGCTTGCTATAACTAGCTTTAAGGGGCTTGAATAAGTACTCAAGACCATTGAGCTTTATTTCATATAGTAGAGCAAGAAGACGTCCAAGCTCACCAGGTGGCAGATCATTATTGTTGAACCAAACCACATAGGGTTCAGGAAGATCCACAAGTATCGTGCCAGCATATCTACCAAAAGGCATTTTTTCTGTGGCTAATTTTATCAAATCATCGCTGTTTTCTAACAAGGTTAAACTCCCTTAAGATTCATTAAAAAAATAAAATATAGAGTTTGCAAAATTAAGTTACCATGAAAAAATTCAAGTATGGAAGTAAAACTGTTTATTAAACAAAATTGAGATAAGCAGGAACGTCAGGCGACTCTATGTCTGTCTCAATTTGCCCGCATAATATGGATGGTCTAATTTTCTCATATAGAGACAATACCTTGCCGTGATTAAAACTGGGCTCTGGTGCAAAATTGTGGGTCAATTTTATATAAATTCAGTAAAGGCGAATGCGGCTGCTGAAACATTCACTTTATTCACAAAATTTTTCAGCCTTATTTACTCACCAATTGCTACGCAATTGGTCGAGGGCAACA
>JABJQG010000042.1 GCA_018663505.1 Pseudobdellovibrionaceae bacterium
CTCCTGTTTGATTTGTAAACGCAAATGCTGCTGGTGTTATATCACCCAAAGTTGTAACATCCCAATTAGAGGAGGTAGTTCCACCAACAGTAAGTGATGCTTGCGCCAAGGTTGAATTTGATCCACTTGATGTTAAACGCACTTGTACATAGTGATTGTTATTTACAATTCCAGTACCTGCTACAGATCCCCAAGTTTGCACCTCTGTAGTACATGAAGCATCCGAACATAATCTATAATCTCCACCAGTTACTGAAATATCTGATGCAGTATCTATTCCACTGATTTGAACAATATCAGATAGTGTTAAAGTCGAAAGTGTCACGCCTGTTTGATTTGCAAAGGCAAATGCCGTTGGGATTATATCACCCAAAGTTGTTACATCCCAAGAGTCCGACCCTGTACCCACATTTAAAGTAGCCTGTAGTAATGCTGAATTTGATGCTGAACTAGTTAACCTGATTTGCACATAATTATTATTATTCACAACTCCGGTGCCTGCAGTTGATCCCCAAGTTTGTACTTCAGTAGTGCAGGAAGCGTCGGAACACACACGATATTGTGGTGACCCTCCTCCACTCACTGAAACATCAACAGCCACATCCACACCAGTGATTTGTACTATGTCAGAGTTTCTTAAATTTGAAAGTGGTACACTAGTTTGATCTGTAAAATTAAATGCATCAGGTACAATATCATTTGGCGTTGTTGTGGTTACTGCCCAAATGTCATTAGTCCCACCTATAGTTAAGGTGGCATTTGAGGTTGCACCATTTGACGCCGAACTTGTCAGTCGTAACTGCACATAATTGTTACTAAGTACAACTGCTGTACCAGCTGATGCCCCCCAAGTTTGAACTTCACTTGCGCATACAGCATCCAAACACACACGGTATTCAGGACTGCCATCACCACTTACAGAAATATCAACAGCAGTACTTATCCCTGAAATTTGCAATATATTAGAGTTTAACAAACTGGATAAAGCTACATTGCTCTGATCTGTAAAAGAAAAGCTATTAGGTATAGTATCATCTGGTGTTGTTACATCCCAAATATTATTACCTCCACCTACAGATAGAGAGGCTTGATAAAGTGTAGATGCACTGGCAGCAGAGGTGAGTCTTACTTGCACATAATCGTTGTTATTCACTAAGCCCGTTCCGGCTGTGGTTCCCCAAGTCTGAACTTCTGTGCTACATGCAGCATCCGAACATACACGGTATTCTGCACCACCATCACCTAATATGGATACATCCACACTGGTATCAATTCCTTGAATTTGCACGATATTAGATAGTAATAATGTGGATACACTGACATTTGTTTGATCAACAAAAGTAAAAATATTTGGAACAATATCTGCTTCCACAGTGGGTAATGTGATCACAGTTTCTAAATGATTGGCACTTACTGCTGATTGAAACTGATCCGATTCAACAAAAACTTTAACTTTCAATTGGTCACCAGAGTGATCAAGTGAACCTAAGCCAATAACATTTAAAATAAAATTTGAGGTTACGCTAACCATGGTCCCCAAAAAGGAATCTGGTGTACAACCTGGGTTATCTGTTTGGTTACAATAATAAATTTTTAATACTTTATTTTTTGAAACATCTGAGCTTGTGGAATTTACTTTTAAGTTAAAGCCCGAAGAGCTAATTGAATCTATATCTAAAGAGAATTTATCTAAAATGTTTTCAGCAGAGCCCTTGGCGCTATCACCCTGAATAGAATTATCTATATTACACCCAGTAACGAGCATAGCCATAAAGATCATAAGATACGTACAGATTCTAACCATACATACATATCGGCTTTTACCTGCTAAACATGAGCATAATCATGATATTTTTTTAATTTCAATATTCCAAAAACCTAATAATATATCAAAATAAAACAAGATAATAAGAAGAGATTCTCAGTTGCATACAAATTAAAATATCATTATTTATTTATAAATCTTATGTTCACTCGCTTTTTGCGTGAAGCTGGTCATTGTAGACCTTATAACTCCTCTCCCAAAATAAATGGGCGAGGTAGATTGATTATGTACATTATTGATACTCAGCGGTTAACATCTTACAAATCCTAATATCGATTCAGAACTCTAAACGTTAATCTAATAATACAGCTTAGTACTCAAAAAGTACTTTACCACCAGCTCCGTTGGCTGCGGCATTACAAGCATTCTGATTTCCTGGTGCTAAGCCTCCGCGCCCGGATCCAGCAGATCCAACGGAATCGTATTCAGTGCGTCCTGTGCCGGTTTGAGTAATATCCCCCAAACATGCGCCGCCGCCACCGCCGCCACCAATATAAGCATTAAACTGTGTGCCCGGAGTGGTTGCAATTGTTTTTTCTGCATACCCACCGGCACCACCATCAGTTCCTGTTGTTCCATCTTCTCCGAATGGAGAAGCTCCACCACCTGGTTACAGTAATATAATTTTAATATTTTGTTTTTTGAGATATCAGCGCTAGTGGAGTTCACTTTTAAGCTGAAGCCCGTAGAATTAACAGATTCTACATTTAAGGAAAACTTATCTAAAATATTTTCAGTTGAGGCGAAGCCACTATCGCCTTGAATGGTATTATCAACATTACAGCCAGCAAGAAGCAAACTCATAGCAATAATAAAATACGTACAGATTTTTACCATACAAGCTTATCGGAAAAAGTCGTTAAAACATGAGTTTAATCAGCAATATTCACAATTTATAACATTATATAAAACTAATATACATTGAAATAGCACATTTTTTTTTAAAAAAATTCTCAATGTGAGATTATAGGCCGGCTTTAATGAGACTGAGCAGGCAACATTCTATTTATTTTTTTTCTTTTTTGCTTTTAAGTGAGCATCATGGGCTTTTTTATCAAGTAAGGCTATTTTTGCTTTTCCAGACTTGGAGCATTTCTTTAAATCTTTAAAATCCATTCCCTCTGACATACACTTTGTCATTTCACTCATCACAATAATTTTTTGCTGTAAATGTCCAACATAAACATTTTTAACTTTGTTAAAGCTGGCAAGCTTTTCGGGAGTACTAGCAAAAGCATTGAAATTAAGGAAAAAAGTAAAAACAGTTATTGCAGCTAGAAATTTCATAATAAGGCATCCTTTAAATGTGGTTAATATGTATATCAAGTCTTCTTTAACAGCCTTAATTTTGGATCATGGCCAATAATTTAAGACTAGTTTATCTATTTATGGTAATTGAACCACCCTTAGAGTACAAGAGTCGGCGAAGTTATTAGCACACCATGCCTCTTGAGTACTCATGCCTCCATGGAACTCAGTTATTTCTCAGTGAGTCACCAGTAAATAAAGAATTTCATAGTTTAATAACAACGAATTATGTAAAAAATTAGAATATCAACTTACATTACGTTTTCTTGATTTTTTAAAAAGACGTATAGCTCTTCTTAACACTCAATAGTTTTAAATATGCCTAATATTCAATCTATTAACAAAAAAATAATAAAGACCTCTTAGCAGGACGTTCGGAACATTCCTCTATTAAGATTACTTGAACAACAAATTATGTGGGTATAATCTATTCTTCCAATAAGAATTATTATATTTACGCTTGGCGAAGGAATTGGAACAAAGATGGGGTTTCCAAAAAAATCTTCTAAGACAATGAATCATTTTTTTCGTGGTGAAAAAAAATATTTCTATTTTAAGCAAATTTTCTTATCTGCCATTCCATTTACATTTTTAATACTATTTAGCTTCCCCTCTTTCTCTCAAATAGAAGCTCGTCAAATTTTTTCCAAAAAAATTGCTCAGTTAAACAAACAGTCTTGTTTGAGCGAAGACGATCAATTAAAAAAACAAATTCATTTGTCTTCTATGCTAGTTATGCATGGAGAAACGGTGGCAGCAAGAGGGAAATTAAAAAAATTAATTTCAGAGTGTAAAAGCAAAAAATGTAGATTAGGTATTCATCAGGTTTTGCAATAATTTTTTAATAATAAGTATTTAAGTTTTAAATAAATATAATAAACATAAAGTTTTCAAACAGACACAAGGAGTGCCAATGAGAAGTTTAAAAAAACAAACGCAAACAGTAGGAGCTATTGCTTTATGCTTAGTTCTAGGAGCTTGCGCAGCAAGTTCCATGAAAAAAAGTGGAAAAGATCAATCAAAAACAGAATCAAACTATGAAGGTGCCGCATCCACGGTAAAAGGTTCGGATGTGAAAGCCGTAATTACGCCTTCAGCTCCAAAACTAAGCACGGGAGAGTTTAAACAAGCACAAAATATTTATTTTCAAAGATGCGCTGGTTGTCACGGTGTTTTAAGAAAAGGAGCTACAGGTAAACCTCTAACTCCAGACATTATGAAAACTCGTGGATCCGCTTTTATAAAAACTTTTATTACCTATGGGTCGCCAGCTGGTATGCCTAATTGGGGAACTTCTGGAGATCTAACTGAAAAAGAAATCGACATTATGGTTAAGTATCTTCAACATGAACCACCTGTACCACCAGAATTTGGTCTCAAAGAAATGAATGCTAGCTGGAAAGTTGTGATTCCGGTTAATAAACGTCCAAAAAGAAAAATGAATAAATATAATATTCAAAATATTTTCTCTGTAACTCTTCGTGATGCCGGTCAAATTGCACTTATCGACGGTGGAACTAAGAAAATTATCAACGTAATAAAAACTGGTTATGCTGTTCATATTTCTAGACTTTCACATTCTGGTCGCTACCTTTATGTCATTGGTAGAGATGCTCGTTTAAACCTTATTGATTTATGGATGAAAACTCCAGAAACTGTTGCTGAAATAAAAATTGGTTTGGAAGCAAGATCTGTAGAAACATCAAAGTACAAAGGTTATGAAGACAAGTTTGCTGTTGCTGGATCATACTGGCCACCACAATTTGTGATTATGGATGGAGACACTCTTAAACCTAGAAAAATTGTTTCCACACGTGGTTTAACCGTAGGTACTCAAGAATATCATCCCGAGCCTAGAGTAGCTGCTATTGTGGCCTCTCATCAAAAACCTGAGTTTATCGTCAATGTAAAAGAAACAGGCAAAGTGTTAATGGTTGATTATTCTGATTTAAAGAATATGAAAATCACTTCCATTGATACAGCCCGTTTCTTACATGATGGTGGGTGGGACAGTACTCAACGTTACTTCTTAACTGCAGCCAATAAATCTAATAAAATTGCAGTTATTGATTCTAAAAAAGGAACTCTAGAAAAGCTTGTTGATGTGGGACAAATTCCTCATCCAGGTCGTGGAGCAAACTTTGTGTTAAAAGGTAAAGGGCCAGTTTGGGCAACAAGTCACCTGGGTGATGCGTCTATTTCAATCATTGGTACGGATCCAAGAAGACACAAAAAAAATGCATGGAAAGTAGTTAAGACTATTGATGGCCAAGGTGGTGGATCTTTGTTTATTAAAACACATCCAAAATCAAAAAATCTTTGGGTCGACTCTCCACTTAATCCTGATGCAGGAATTAGCCAATCTTTAGCTGTGTTTGACATTAGAAATCTTGATAAGGGATTTGAAGTGATCAAGATTGCTGAAATGGCAAACTTAGGTAAAGGGCCAAAGCGTGTTGTTCAACCAGAATACAATAAAGCCGGTGACGAGCTTTGGATTTCCGTATGGAACGGTAAAACTCAAGAATCTGCAATTGTAGTTCTTGACGATAAAACACGTAAATTAAAACATGTTATTAAGGACAAAAGATTAGTAACTCCAACTGGTAAATTTAACGTGTACAATACTCAACACGATGTTTACTAAGTAATTTCAGTCATAAGCACATAAAAAAAGGGAGCCCCAGGGTTCCCTTTTTTTTGGTCCCAGCAAAAGGTGCCAGCTCACTTATGGGACTCATCATGTCAATATTTACGATTCATCACTGGTTTAAACTGAGTTTTCTTTAACCCAAGCCTTATTGATTCAAATATTTTACTTTCTTCACATTGATTGAGCCAAGCGATTTTTGAATCAGCGGGCACTAAACAACTAATGCCAGTTGTTGGGCAGGAAAGTGGAAGACCCTCAGCTAATAGGCTTGAGTATTTGTAATCTTCAACTTTTTTACACAAATCTGCTTCAACAGGATTTCTGTAAATATATTTGTAAACATTAAAGTAGTTTTCTGGTTCCAAAATAATAGAAGCTCTGTATCGTCCTCCGAAAACATGGTTTATGCGTCCGGATAACTGATTTATTCTGCGACTTACGGATCTTTGGAACTCACACATCACTAAACCTAAGTTGTAGTTTTCATGCGTAGATATCATCATATGGTAATGATTATCCATTAATACAAATGAATGTAACAAAGCCTTATGCTTGGTAACCACTTGATTTAATTCCATAACAAAGACTTCCCAAGCAAGCGCACAAGGAATACCAAAGTATTCTTTGTTATTTGATCGAGCCATTACGTGATAAGGAAACAGATGAGTATAAATAAGTTTTTTTCTTGCCATGCTAATATGTCAGCAAAATTTAAGCCACAAAATAACACAGAGAGTCCCAAAGGTGAGCTGGCACCTTTTCTAGTGAATGTAGAACACTGAGGCGAAATATTTGGATTTGGATTTGTCGTAGAGTTTAAACGTGTTTTCTTCTTTAGAATATGAGCCTAATCTATTTCTTAGAGAGTGGCCCACTTCAAAGAAGAAGTTTCTTTGAAATTTATATCCAAAAGACTGGGACCACCTGTAATGCTCCTTTTGTTGTTTCTGTGCATTCCAACTTTGTGAATACTTCATGCGTGTTTTAAGAAATGAGTTTTTAGTTAGATCCACACTAAACTCAACTTTATGTTCTAAAATATATTGAGTGTTAGGGTTATTTTCCCTGTAAATTAATTGAGTAATTCCAGGCTCGTACAAGCCTTTATAACGTCCCTTTTTCCATTTAATGTAAGTTGTAAGACCTGGTCGTACGTAATATCCTAAGACTCTTTTAAAATCACTTGTGGGTAACCAAGCATCTATTCGTAGTCCCCACTTAGTTTCGGGGTTGATCTGAACTGGGTCTAGATAGACAAAAAGTAGGGAGTCATAAAAATTGGAGACACTTTTGTTTTCAAATTGAGTCTTACTTGAAAATATTGACGCTCCATAGACCTGCTTACCCAGTCTTACAATTGGAATGTAGTTAAACCTTTGGGAGTATTTTGCCGATTTTTCCGAAGGGCTAATATGTGTGGCCGTGTCTAGTTGTAGAATGCCATGAAAGCTATTCTTTTTGGGCCGAGTAATAATCTCTTTCACAGTTGGTGTAACAGAAGCCAACGTAAAAGTAGAATAAAGAAATAAAAATGATATTTTAATTAAGTGTCTCAAAGCCCCCACCTTACTAACCGCACAATAAACGCTTCTAAGATTTAGTGCCAGTCCTCTTTTTCGGATGCACTGCAGTGGTTGATATAGTGAAACACTTTGTCCGCAAACGAGTCAGTGTTTCGGGCGATGCTCATGTCTGTTTAGATGTTAATAGTTCTCTCAGAACACTATGAGAAATCACCAAAAAAAATGACTTGGCGTGAGAAGAAACAGGACCTGGCACCATTTTATGGCACCATTTTAATACTCGTGGGCGCCCAGATCCCAGGATGATGGGGCTCGGTTGCTACTGTCTATATCGTCGGAAAAATTGAGTAGAGTATCTAATGATAGGTCTAAGCCTTGATCAATTGCGTCTGTATCGCCCACCACAAGATGTAAGTCGTCAGAGCCTAAGGTGGTATTAGTGAAGCTTAGGGTTTTGGATTGAAAAGCTACGTTAGGTGATGTGGCATCAGCTGATAAATTATTTGCTGAGGCTCCGTCGTAGGTTCCTGTATAATCTACGTAACTACCAATAGTGGAGTTATAAGAAATATTATTTTTTAGTATATTGGTGGCATCATTGCTTTCATAGATTCCATTTTTACATCCATAAATTGTGTTATTATAAACATAAAAATTACCTAGTTTTGACCCATAGCCTGGGCCAAGGTATATCCCTCCGCTACCTGCTTCGTCGAATCCATATATAATATTATTATATATGGATACATTAGGTATATTAGCATTTAAAGCGGACACATAAATACCAATATTATTTCCACCCCCAGCTGTTTTTTTAATGATATTATGTGATATTTTTACTGTAACATTGTCTGTATATTCGTTAATTAATGCTGTTCTTCCACTGTTCTCTTCTGTCATATGAATCTGAATACCAATAACATTGGTGTTATTTTCAAAATAAAAAATATTACCTGCGTAATCTCCTGGGGTAATATGAAATTTGCTGCTATCCCAAGACCCATCATGCCTTTGACTAATACCTACATGTGAAGACAAATATGGGGTGAAAAAAGTTTTATTGTTAGTAGCACTGGTGATCCATTCGTTTTGTGTGAAACTAGCTGCATGATTAGCATCAGCATATAAAGCGAAAAACCACTTTTCGTTGTTAGTTACAATATCTCTAGAACTAGTGGTGTCAAAATTAACAACCGCTGCGGCTATACCTGTATTTTCTGTACCCACAGTTGTTCCTGCGGCATTATTTAAGCTTGTATAAGCTCTAAAAATACTAAAGTTGCTCAGGGCTGATGCTCTTGAAGTTGGCAAACCCCCACTGGCTGATTTCACAATATATTCTCTTGATGAAGTTCTTTGATGAATAAAAGCAATGGCATCAATGGAAATATTCCCATCAGAATCATATTGAATGGCGTCACCCACTCCAATAGTGTCTGCTAGGTCAGTATCAAAAGTTGCTGTTGAGCCCACTATACTAAAAGTAATTCCTGTGCCGGGCTCCAAAGCCGTAGTATTATTATATCCCACTGAGCGATAAATTTCTATAGGCTGTGCTGCCATATTATTGTTGGCCCCCATATCCCATGTGCCCGCTCTTAAATTACCCATAATGTCTTTAGAAAAAGCCCACAGGTTATCTGAAGATAAATCTAAAGCACCACCTTTAGCACCAGAGGCATCATCAGATTTTAAGCGATAATCGGAAGCTCCAGAATTGATAAAACTAGGTGATGCTGAGTTAATTGCATTTGTCATTCCACCACTTGTTGCTGAAGTATCAGAGGCTAAGTTATAAGAGCTCCCTGATTCTGGTGTTGAAACAACATAGTCAAAAGCCCCTGTGGCCTCTAAATTATTATTTACAGAAATATTATTTTTTAATATTATATTATTGTTAAAATCACCTTCATAAACAATAATTCCGTCTTTTCTATTGCTATGTACAGTATTATTATAAATAACTCCAGCAATGATAGTGTCTCCGATGTTACGTAAAATGCCAGAGCCAAAGCCATAAATTATATTGTTATAAATTTTAACATGGGAACCGGATCCTAGCCACTTATCCATTTTAATTCCACTGGAACCAATGTCAGAGACCGAAGTATCAGTGGCTTTAATAATACTGTTTGAAACATGAACTTCCCCACCACCATCTAGACTAATGCCTTGAACAGAGGCTACGGAACCAGAATTGTAAATTTGTAAACCTTCAAATCGAACATACCCAGTAGTTACCCCAAACACGCTTCCTGTAGAGGCTGTAAAATAACCTTTTGAATCGCTCCAAACACCTTCGTGCCTTTGCGAGATCCCAACTTCTGAAGCACTGGTTGGAGTAAAATACCTGACATAATTTGTTTTAGATGTAGTCCAATGATTAAAATCAAAATTAGCTGTTCCAACACCATCAGAATAAATTGCAAAATGCCAAAGTTCATCATCACCAGTAACATGAGTAATGTCTTTACCACCCACATCAAAGTCTCTAAGGGCTCCAGCGATTCCCATGTTCTCATTTCCAAATCGAATGGAATCAGCTAAGGAAGAATATGCTCGAAAGATATCCCAATCTTCATCATTTGTGGTAACCACAGGCACTGACCCATCTGCTTTTTTTACAGTATAAAAATTGTCAGAGTGGCGCTCATGAATAAATACAATATTATTTACAGCGCCAGCTCCTGCTCCGGCACTATCATATTGAATAGCATCCCCCACACCAATATTATTTGGAAGACCAAATTGAAATGTAGCAGTGGAACCAGAAATAGTCATATTATTAGCACTGCCATTTGCTAGGGAAGAAGTGTTACCAGGGCCAATGGATCGGTAGATGTTTGTTCTGTTAATTGCAATAGATGCCCCTATATCCCAACTGGCTCTAGTTCGTAAATTGATGTCAGTATTAAAAGCGTAGGTAGCATCTGCAGATAAGTCATCTCCGTCTGCCACAGCTCCGGATGTATCAGCAGCACTTAATCTATAATCGAAATCAGAAGTATTCATAAACTCAACAGATGCATTTAAAATACCATTCACCTTGGAATCGTCATTTGCTGTGGTATCTGAAGATAAATTATAATCGCCGCCCTCAGTATTAAGTATAAAAAAATCCTGAGTTCCACTGCCAACACTTATATTATTTGCCACATAAAGATTATTTTCAGCAGCTCCTCCAGTTAAATAAATACCGTAGTTTGTGTTGTTTACTGTAGTGTTATTATAAACCGCGCCATGAATTTGATTACCATAATCCCACAGAATCCCAGTAGCAAAACCGTAAACTATATTATTTATTACATAGGCCGTTAAGTTTGCTAAATTACCATCCAGAAATATACCACCAGTATAAACTGCAGGTGCACTTTGGTTCCCAGTAAAGCGAACAATATTATTTATAATATGAACTTCACCACTTGCTTGAGTGCTAATCCCTCGAGATGTAAACTGTAGAGACCCCGTATTTTCAATTTGCAAACCTTCAATGCGAACGTACTCATCCAAAATATCTATCACAGGATTGTATTGGATATTACTCACAATATGATATCGAGTATTGTCCCACACCCCTTCGTGTCGATGAGTAAAGTGAGTATGTGTGGGCAAATAAGGTGCAAAAATTCTAAGGTACTGTGTTGCAGATGTGGTCCATCCATTGATAACCACATTTGAGGTATCTACACTATCACTGTAACAAGCAATATTCCAAACTTCATTGGAGGCTGTTAAGTCTTTTCCATTATTCCAAGAGTCAAATGTCACTCCGGGGTTATCAATAATAATTTGTGTATTAACTGTTCCACTTTCTGCATTAGCTAATTTTGTGTAAGCTCTATAGACCATCCAATCTAAATCACCAGTAGCCATATCAGTGGGTACTGATCCATCTTCTAATCTCACCGTGTATTCTAATTTATCGGAAGGGTTGTTGGCATGAACAAACATGACAGCGTTGTTCGTTCCATCATTATTACTGTCGTAAACAATCACATCTCCCAAGTGCAAACCAGCATCGCCAATATCTGTTGAGAAATTAGCAATACCAGAGGTTATTGTGAGAACACTAGTGCTACTCCCGCCCGTTTGAAAAGCCACCGAACCATCAGATTCAGCTGAGTTTGTCCCTACTGATCGATAAATCTCCACCGGCACTGGTGGTGTTAAGGTTACACTAGATGCAGCAGGTGAGCCGGTAACCCCATCAGTATCTGTAGCAGTAACGGATAAAGTCAGTTCGTCGCCAGAATGATTCGGTGCTGATAAACCTGTGGTTGAAAGAGTAAATACTCCAGCTCCACGAATGAGGCTTCCTAGACTAGTGGTGGCTGAGCAGCCAGAATTATCCGTCTCATTACAATAAAAAAGTTCTAAGCCGGCATCAGAATCCTCATCATTAGTAAAATCGATACTCACATCAAAAGAGGTTTCAGTGACATTTGAAAGCACAAAATTAGAGATACTAATGGAGTGAACTGCTAACACAACCGTGGTGTCTTGAGGGGAACCTGTTACGCCATCGCCATCAGATGTTGTTACACGAAGGGATAAACTATCACCTGGATCATCACCTGCATTAAGACCTGATTGAGATCTTGTAAACACACCCGAGCCGCGAGTTAAACTTCCAAGTAGGGTAGATGGTGTGCAACCTGATGAGTCCGTATCGTTGCAATAATATAAACTTGCTGAGCCATCAGCATCGTTGTCATCAGAGTAATCTATGGAAACATCAAAACCATCTTCTACTAAGTTTGATATCACTAAGTTTGAAACAGTAATATCATTTATAGCTAAGCGAATAGTTTGATTAATTGGAGATCCAGAAGTGCCATCACCATCGGTAGCCACAATTCTTAAGTTCAAATCATCCCCGGGGTTATCTGGTGGTGATAAGCCTGTTACTGATAAACTATAAGTGGCTGCATTACGGGCAAGGCTTCCTAAAGATGTAGATGGTACACAGCTTCCTACATCAGAGTCATTACAGTAAAACAACTCTAAAGTTCCATCAGAGTTAACATCACCACTAAAATCCACGATCACATCAAAACCCGTTTCAGTTATATTACTAGCAACTAAGTTAGAAACAGTAATTGCTATGGTAGATAATGTTACAGAAGAAATTAACGGTGATCCCGCAACTCCATCAGTATCTATGGTGCCCACCGAAATTGTGAGTTGATCCGTTGGGTCATCAGGAGCACTTAAGCCAGAAACACTTATTGTGTAAGTGTTAGCTCCTCGTAAAAATGTTCCTAAACTTATTGATGGTGTGCATCCGGCATCATCAGTTTCATTACAATAAAAAAGTTCCACCAAGGCCGATCTGTTTTCATCTCCAGAAAAATCAACGGCTACATCAAAACTATCATGCAATACGTTGCTTACAGATAAGTTAGAAATAATAATATTATCAGAGGAAGTTTCATTATTAGAAGAAATCTCACCTTGAATAGCATTGTCAATATCACAACCTAAAAAGAAGACAGAAAATGAAAATAAGAAATACGTACACAGGTTTTTCATACTAGACTTTTCGGTACATTTTCTCTTATTCTTTAAGTGTTTTATTGATTTGAACTCATTCCCATCTTGTTTCATTTAAGCTAGTTTTGTTTGAAATTGAAACACTTATTTCTTAAAAACACATAGCAAAGACGTATTATAATGAGCCAAACAAATTGCTTAACAAGCATCTGTTCTTAGACTTTAGTACTGGGCTCATAGGGCTGTACTATATTTTTAAATGTGTTCGTGGGAGAATCATATTTAATGAAAGTAGTGAATAAGTTTTATGTTTCCGGCGGTAGATTAAAGCTTATTGTAGTGATTATAATACTATTATCCACAGGCCTATACTTCTATTTAAATCAGCCAAAGACAAAACCACCAGCGGAAGTGTTTATGGGTATGTCTGGTACTCCCGAGTATTTTAAAGACCTGTTAACTAGAGCCAAAAAACAAGACCCTGAAGCCTATGAAGAAGCCCTTTTAAGAGCCGAAAAAGGCAATAGTCGGACAAAAGAGGCTGCGGCCGAAAGCCTCAGTTATTATGAAGATGAAAAAGCATTAAATAGTCTTGAAAAATTATTCCTTGATCCTAATGAACGTGTCAGGATTCGTGCCATTAAAGCTATTTCTAATTTGCAATCAGAAGAGCGAAAAAATATTTTATTAGATTTCTACCACAAAGACCAATTCTCAGATCGTGAAGAGGTCCACTTGTGGTCTTCACTATTAAGAGTCTCAAAGGAAAAAGAAATTTCTGATTTGGCTTTAGAACATCTCATCTATTTATTAAAAAATAGTAAAGAAGAAAAAGTACAAGCCCTATCTGTAAGTTATATGATTCACTATCTTCCTAAGAACAATCAAATCATTGAAACTTTTGAAGATTATATACAAGATTACAAGTATAATACACCCCTAGCTAATATCATTCGGTTTCTTGGGTCTAAGAAAAACAGCATATACATGGATAATATGAAAAACTTAGTTGATGTGGGTTCTTTCGATGTGCATCTCAGCATTATTGAAACCCTGCACTTAAGTTGTCCAAAGAATCGAAAAGAAGTTTTGAAAAAAATTATTTTACTTTACCTTACTAAAAGTCGTGAACTTAAGTCGTTAACTAGAACGTTGAGCTATCATGGAGAACTGGGTAAAAATATTGCTGAAGAGCTCGGCATAATTGCAGAGAGAGAATTTAGACAAGATATGTGTAGTCACTATTAAAGTCAATTAATAAGAAGATTTTCTCATACGGCGCTTTTGCAACTTCGGATCATGGTTCACCTGATTATAGATTTGAATTAAATATTTTTGATATGGGACATAATTCTTTAAAAGCCTATGAGATTCCAGCTGATGGGGAGAAAGGTGTAACTGAAGTTTTTGATATTACATATTCCAATAAGTCTAACTTGTATTATATTCTAGTACATAGAAACAAAAGATTTGATGACTATCATTTTTATGTTGGTCAAGACTATATATTGACAGCCAAACTTGAAAACAACACTCTTGTGATCGTGTCAGATTTAAAAGTATCTGATAATGGAGACCCACGCACTTATTCAGTATCTATTGTAGCAGATAATAAATTTCTATTTATACAGGCAAGTCCAAATTACAATAAGACTAGTCTATATAAAATTAACTTGGGTGATTTGTAAAAAAGGATCTATTTCTTAAAGTGAGTTTAAAAATTAATATCGCTATGATTTCTAAATAAATTAATTGGTGATATAATAATTCTTGTCAATATAGATAGAGGTAAAGTCCTTCAATTAAAAAAGATTAAGTTAAGTGATTATTTTATAAATAGTATTTTAATTACACAATTTTGACATAACCCTAGCTATCTTGAATAAATTATTTATGCTAATGAATTCTTTTTGAAAGATATTAAAAAAGCTTCCCACTCCTGCCACTAGGCACTAAAATAATAACCTCTAGACCTTCTGAGAAGAAGTGCCAGCCAAGCTGTTATTTGGTCACTATAGCTAATGTTTTTGACTTTGCAGTTTAGCTATATTCAAATTATATTAAGGGAGGGGCTTTTATACTTATTTTTTCACTTCGAAATTCAGATGAGAATGGAAAAGTAATGGTGAGTCAAAAGACTCGTGTACAGATTTTGACTTATCAATTACTCTTACTTTGTAATTATTGAGTTGGTTTAAATTTAGTCTATCCTGGAGGGTATATTCAAAGTCACAAGATCTCGCATGCGTAAGGTCTTCATCTTGTGGAAAAGCTTGAAAGCAATCCTTCTCAAATAAAACGACTTCTGAATTACCTAGCAGTTGAATGCTAACATTTTTTTGGAGCTTAGACTCAGGAGTAATCATAAGCACAATCTTAAAAACGCTGTCCCCTGATTCACTAGTTCCTATTGCAACTTCTGCATAAGGGCTAAGCCTCTTTAAGTCCAAAGGGTCATTAGCGGAAGCTGGAAGGTAGTAAGCAAATATAGTCACCAGTGTTAAAATATACTTCAAATTCATAGTATCATCTCCCACTATATTTGTTCTAAATAGATTTAAAAAGATAAATTGCATATCTCATGCCAAATATAAGGTTCAATACTGTTCCATTTAATTCGAATATTACAAAAAATTAATTACTCGACTTTTTCGTATGTGCGCCAATAGGCCTGTATTGCTAGATGTGCCAGCATCACTGATTGTTTGCTGGGCTAAAATTGAATTTTAAATAATCAGATTAATTGGGCCATTGGACTAAATGCCTGTCGGCATGGAGTTCGAATCATAACTCATACTTAAATCCACCATTTTACAATCACAAAGCCTAGGTAATCATTGCCCATAACAAGATATTACAGAGCCTATTATCCTGAGGATTAAACC
>JABJQG010000038.1 GCA_018663505.1 Pseudobdellovibrionaceae bacterium
GGAATGTAGATCTGTGGTCTCATGCTGTGGCTCCTTGATGATTTAGTGTCGTAACCAAATCAAACCAAGAACTTCAGATCTTGGGGCCATTTTTATTTTTTCGACTCGGTGCTTTCCCACAAATATGCACCTGAACCCAGTTATCAACTTTAGATGTGTTAGAAAAATGAGTTGAGTTTAAGGTGGAACAAATTATTCACATCTAACAATATTCAGCTTCCTGAATGTTGTGTTATCACACCAGCATTTTAGTTTAATGAAATTATTAACTGGCCAATTTATTCACCCCAAAGTTCATTTTGTCTCTGGGTTTTATAATTTTTGGAGCTATGGTACTTGTTCGGCGTTCAGTCAACTGACTAATATGCACAGGTACAATAACTGAGGCCATCTTAACGAGGGGACTTGTATCTCGGAAATGGGTGCTCAGGCTTGTGCTCAATTAGGTGGTGGTGTACATATACTTTTCAATATTATTAGTTATAATAGTACAACAGGAGCCTACTCATGTTCATTTTAGGTTATGCATCAGCGGTTATAATGGGTGGAGTTTTGGGCTTACTTGGTGGTGGAGGTTCAATCTTAACCATTCCAATACTGGTATACATATTTGGTATTACCCCGTCCACAGCTACCGGATACTCTTTGTTTATTGTGGGCTTATCAGCGGCTTTTGGTGCCGTACACTATGCTAAGAAAAAACAAATAGACTACAAAGTTGGTGTTATTTTTACTATTCCGGCTTTTATCGGAGTGTATATTGCCAGAAGTGTTGTGGTGCCAAATATACCACCAGAAGTATTTACTGTAACGGATTTTGTACTGACAAAAGACACACTGATCTTAGTGGTGTTTGCTACAATGATGATACTCGCCTCCATTTCTATGATTAAGGGCCGCAAGGAATCGAAGGCTATAAGTGTTGTCTGGGATACAAAAAAAATTATTTTAATTTCAGTTGAGGGCTTGGCTGTAGGTGGACTCACGGGGTTTGTGGGTGCAGGTGGTGGGTTTTTAATAATTCCTGCTCTTGTAGTACTTGCGGGTCTTGAAATGAAAGTGGCCGTAGGAACATCCTTAGTTATAATTTCGATTAAATCGTTAATCGGTTTCTTAGGAGATGTGCAACATAACCCAAATATAGACTGGAATTTCTTACTCGTTTTCTGTTCATTTTCAATAATTGGAATTTTTATAGGTGGCTATTTATCAAAACATATTTCAAGTAAAAAACTTAAGCCTATTTTTGGTTGGTTTGTTCTCATCATGGGAATCATAGTCTTAATTAAAAGATAAATTGGGCGATAAAAAAATCAATTCGCGCCAGGGTGAGTTTCAGTATTTCGAGTATCCAGATGGATTTGTTTCTTTAGTTTTTCGTCCACCTTATAGTAGGCGCGGTTTTCCATCTCATTGGAAAAGTGTTGAATAATGGTCTGACATTGTGTTTTTACTGTTGGACCAAATTTTTTTTGAGCATTTTTAACGAACCTTATTAATTTCTCTCTTTCCTTTTCAATAATGGTTTTGTATTCTTTTTTCTGTTGTTTATTTAATGCGTAGTATTTACTCTTGGTTAATGCTGAAAATTCATGTGGGTTAATTTGGTAATTGCAGATCTCCTCAATAGGAAATGACCAGTCTGTAGAATTGTTTAAGCACTTAATTTTGTTTTCAAAAAAAATATCTGTAGCCTTTAAACAGCCAACTCTTTGTGTAGACCCATGATTTAAGCAGTGTGCTCTTAAAGTAAACTTTTGTTTACCAGTGCCGCCAATCTTTAAATAGTGTTGAATATCAGCAAAATATATTTGTTTATCATCTATTTTAGCAATTTTTTTAAAAAGTTTCGTTTTTTTATTGGAAAGACTCTTGTTCTTATGAGTTCCTGGGCATTGATAGGTTTCGTTACTCATTTCTTTCTTTTTTTGGTTATAAGATTTTAAGAGCTTTTTTTGTAAAGGACTTAGCTCAAGAACAACCTTGCTGCCACCTTTTGTATAGGTTTTGTTATTTGCTAATAAGCCAAAGTAACAGCTTAATGCAGATTTGTTTGCGAATTTTTGAGCTTCTGCAAGATCAAATTCACCAAAAACATAATCTTTGGAAGCCGGATCATCGTCGTTGTCATCCTCATATATATTTTTAACAAGAGAGGTGTCCAGTAATTTGATGGAGTATTCTTCTCGTCTATTTTCCCTACCAGCAACTTTTGGTTTTTTGCTAATAACCTTTGTGTTTCTACTCATGGTTTTATTAATTTTAAAGGCTTTATCTTCCTCATCATTTATAATTTCAAAAAGTTCACTGAAGGTTAATGTTGAACAGGCATAATCTTGCCAGTTATCAGGGTGCATATCCGGCCGTTGAAGAAAAAGGCGATTAGGCTCCTTTACCCTGAACTGTTCAGCCCAAAGACTGGGTGTAAAAAAAATAAGTATCATAATATATTTCACACATTCTAATCGGTATATTGGTTTTATAATTGAGTTAAATTATGGCTTATTAAGGTGGGCATGAGGATGGCTGGTGCTTAGAAAACAATCTCAGTCTTCATGTTTATTATTAATAAATTTTCCTGCCTAAAGGTATGGGTTTATTTATGGGTAGTGGTATGTAACTGCAATTTTTAATGGCAGCAGAACTGAATTGAAATACATAAGCTAAATAGAATTACGTTGCCTTGCAAGAGCAATATATATTTCAGGTCTAAATATCCCAAGGATTTACGATTAAACCCAATATTGTTTGATCACAGGTTTGCTCTACTAAAGCTCATACGAAGAACTTTTCCATTAGCTCTTCTTAATCATTAGCTTCATAACGAATTAAGTCTAAAATGCCATATTCTATAGGGTCTTGAGCTTTGAACTGAGCATCTAATGCGTCGTAAGTTGACCAAAACTTGTCATATGACTCGGCAAGCTTTTCATCAGTTAACTCTAGGTCATTCGGTTTTTCGTAAGGTGCACCGAATCTTCCAAAGAATCGTTTAAACTTCATACGGTCCGTGGCTCTACGAGCTATAGCTTTTTCTTCGGTTTCTCCTTTTATTCTCTTTTCGGTGGAGTGTTCGTGAAGATCGGAGATGAAATCATTAGCCTGATTTATGTCGAGCTCTATAATATAGTTCGGGTAGGAACCAATCACTTGATCACTTACAATAAGGTGATCATTATCATAATCACGATAGTATTTTTCATTTAAAATAGAGCTAAATTGATTGTCTACTTTGTAATGGGCATTAGTTTTCATAATGGAATATAGGTGATTTTGTTTTTTTGTTTTAAGCAAAACTAATGTGACAGAAGGGAAGAATTCCACATAAGCTGTATTTATTTTTTTCCTTAAGGATATGGATTTTAATGCCTCATAGAAATCTTTTTGATTATTGATTTTTCTATTATCCCAAGCTTCAAATTTTTGATTTAAGAAGGATTCGCTTTCTGAAAGGCTATTGTAAGCAGTATCTAAACTTTTGTTTGAATTTAGGTTATCTAAGACCTTTTTTTGCATTTGTATAGCCAATTGGTTTTTTCTTTCAAGGTATGGTTTTGCTATAGCAAATTTTTGCTGTTTCACTTTTGTAGAATCGTTTCTATGTTTTTTTGGATCACGGTACCAGTATTTTGAAATTTCATATTGTTCAGCACTGGGGAGAAAACTGAGAAAATTATCTTCGGCCTCCTCTTTTAGATAAGTCATATAAACACGTGAAAGGAGTTGGTGTTTTGCGCTGCCGAATACGTCATATCCAGCGACAAGGGAATAATAAAGCCTTTCTAGAATTGAATAATCAATAACAAAAATTGTTTTTGACGGTGGTCCTATGAGGCCAATTGTGGCAGAGGCACTGTCTTCATGACGAAAAATAGTCTGTCGAGCCTGATTGTTTTTATTATTCATATAGTGTTCGCCATTTGTGGAAAAACTATCTTCTCCTGTCCACAGTTGATCAATATTAAGAAGCGCACCTGATTTATCTTTAGGGCTGTAATAGTTTTTTACCATGTTTCGTCGAAGCTCTCTGTAATCTGTATTACGATCATTGAGCTTCATGGCGTTTAAAAAATATGTAAATAAAATGTAACCACTGCCACTGTAGGCCGGTAACATTAGGTTATCTTTAGCTAAGTCATAAAATTTTGGATCTGTTACCATTGGGTCGGCATCGGGTTTTAGAAAAAATGCCCAAAAACGGTCATCAATAGAATTAAGTGCCTGAGAGCCTTTGCATACGGGTCCACGAATAAATGTACGTATATGGTAGTTAGCATTGTCCAATAAGAACTGGTACCTAGATTTGGCTGATATAGCTTTAAAAACTATAAAAGGGTTTGAGGCGACTTTATCAGTTCTTTTAGGCAGTTTTTTAATGTTTTCAACTTTAGAGTCAGCAAAGAGTGTTTGAATTCTATCGAGTTTTTCCCCACTCATGTCATATGTTAAATGATTTTTGTGTGTAATTGATTCTGTATATTTTTTGAAACAGTAAAAAATTTGATCCTCTTTAAAGGTATCACCATAATGGTGTACAGGTATTTTAGCTACATCACCCCACTGATTTTCAACAACTTCTTCTTTTCTAACTCTTTGTTCCTTATTATCCCAAGGTCGTCTTGTGATAAGTTCATTGATTCCATTTTTACACTGTGTTGTGGAACGGACAAGCCTGTAAAAACCTGGAGTCTGGTTTTTTTCAGGTTTTTCAAAGTAAGTATGCGCTAAAAATAAATGCTCAAAGATGTATCTTGAAACGAGTTGTCTTTTTAAGGTTCTAATATTTAAGAAGGACTCCCATTGATTTATTTTTTCTTTAACTGGGGCTGGTACCCAATTGAGTTGTTTGTACTCATCATCGGTAGGTCCCTTGGACCCAGCCATGATCCATTTTTTTAAGACTTTGTATTCTTCACTATCTTCTTCTAAGGCGGGAAGTCCGAATGGCATTCCCATATTTTGATTACTATTAATGTGCGCCTGTAATTCTTCAATATCAGAGGGACAGGATTTAGCTTCTTCTGAAGCTTTAAATACATAGGAATTATTGGTCTGTCTTAAGTTTAACAATTGCCAAATGTATGATCCCATTAAGGCATCATTACCACGTGCATGTTTGTCATATACGGGAGTAAAGCCTATACTTTTATATTCATAGGCTGGACGAGTTAGGGCGGGATCAGTGAAAAACCCCTGAAATACTCGAGAAGCATTATATAGTATGTGCTTGGAATTTAGGCCACGGTTAAAGCCTTTGTATGAAGTGAGCTTAAGTTGGCAGGGGGCATTGTAACAGCCATGACACTGAACACAGCGCTTATTAAAAATGGGTTGGATATCTTTAACATAGGAAATTTTATCAGCGCTTATTACTTCGTTAGCAGAATAAAGGTTGGGTAATTGAAGGAAAAAAAGTAACCCTATAAACAGTTTTATCATAAACAATCCTTATTAATATTTTTTTTGAAACTACCATAAATAGCTACTCGCATGTGTGAGTCGCTCATATTAAAGGCAGTTTTGAAATTTTTTTACGGAGACAAAGAACTTTGTATCATTAACACAATGTGTTTTTCTTACAAATGGGATTTCTGAGGAGGCTATTTTTGGAAAATGTCTATTAATGCAGTGCATTTGGGATGTGTGATTCTTGTGAGCTCTAGCCTTAATGGTTTATATGTATGCAGTCTTATTTAACATTTTAATAATAAATTATTATAATTCATCAAAGGAGAATTGTCGATGATAGAAATTGGAATATTAGCGCCGGCCGCTGGTTTAGTGGGATTAGTTGTTGCCCTCATTATATATATGCAAATGGTTAAGCAATCAGAGGGAACAGACAAGATGAAGAGCATCGGCGAAGAAATTCATTTAGGAGCAATGACCTTCCTTAAGGCAGAGTATTCTAAACTTGTAATTTTTGTAATTGTTGTTGCTGCTCTTTTAATGTGGAAATTTAATTTAGAAACCTCAATGGCTTTTGTTTTAGGGGCTTTTGTATCTGGCCTTGCTGGTTTTATTGGGATGAAATCTGCAACTAAAGGTAACGTAAGAACCGCTGCTGCTGCAAAAGACAGTGGTGTTGGCGCAGCTCTTCTGGTTGCTTTCAACTCTGGTTCTGTAATGGGACTCAGTGTAGCTTGTCTAGGGTTGATTGGCTTAGGGACACTTTACTATTTCTTTGGTAATCAGGAGCAAGTGGCTGTGATTACTGGTTTTTCAATGGGAGCTTCTTCTATAGCTCTTTTTGCTAGAATTGGTGGCGGTATATTCACTAAAGCTGCTGATGTTGGGTCAGATTTAGTTGGAAAAATTGAAGCTGGAATTCCAGAAGATGACCCAAGAAACCCTGGTGTGATTGCTGATAACGTTGGTGACAACGTTGGTGATGTTGCCGGTATGGGCGCGGATATTTTCGAATCTTACGTAGGTGCAATGGTTGCCTCTATTACTATTGCTGCAACAATGTCTTCTGAAGTTGTTGCTAGCCTAGGATCTTCCGCTACTAACCTATCTTTGATGAGTCTTCCTCTCACACTTTCTGTGATTGGTCTTGTGGCTTCATTGATCGGTATATTTGGAATGAATGTATTTAAAAAAATGGACCCAGCTAAAGCTTTAAATGGTTCAGAATACACTGCTGCCCTATTATTTATGATTGCTGCTTTCTTGTTTATTAAAACTCAAGGTTTCTCTACTGGGATTTTTTGGGCGATTTTTGCAGGTTCGATGGCAGGTCTACTGATTGGTAAGGCTACTGAGTTTTACACTTCAGCCAGTCCTGTAGCAAAAATTGTGGAGGCTTCAAAGACTGGTCCAGCAACAAATATTATTGCTGGTATTGCAGTTGGTTTAGAGTCTTGCGCAATTCCATTATTTTTAATTGTTGTTGCCATCTTTTCATCTCATTATTTTGCCGGTTTATATGGAATAGCCATGGCAGCTGTGGGAATGCTTGCAACTGTTGGTGTGACTATGACTATTGATGCTTACGGTCCTGTGGCTGATAATGCTGGTGGTATTTCTCAAATGGCTGATTTAGGCCCTGAGGTTCGTGAAATCACAGATGGGTTGGATGCCATTGGTAATACAACAGCAGCAATTGGTAAAGGTTTTGCCATTGGTTCTGCAGCCCTAACTTCTTTAGCATTATTTGTTTCGTACAAACAGCAAGTTGGAGAAAGCATTAAGATGGACATCACAGATCCTAGGGTTGTGATGGGTCTTTTCTTAGGTGGAATGGTTGTTTTAATCGCAGCGGCAATGACAATGACATCCGTGGGTAAAGCAGCTTCAGAAATGGTTGATGAAATTCGCCGTCAGTTTCGTGAAATTCCTGGTCTTTTACAGGGTACAGGTAAACCAGATACTGCCAGCTGCGTTGAGATTTCTACAAATGCGGCTTTAAAAGAAATGGTTTTACCAGGTGTTGTAGCTGTAATTTCTCCTGTTCTTGTTGGTTTTATCCTAGGCCCAGCAGCACTGGGTGGAATGCTTGCCGGTTCTCTTTTAGTAGGTGTTGTTTTCGCACTATTCATGTCCAATGCCGGTGGTGCTTGGGATAATGCAAAAAAATTCATTGAAAAAGGGGACATAGATGGGGAATCCAAAGGCTCTGAAGCTCATAAAGCCACTGTTATTGGTGATACAGTGGGTGACCCGTTTAAAGATACAACTGGTCCTGCCATGAATATTTTAATTAAATTAATGTCAATTGTTGCGCTAGTTATTGCACCATTGATTGTTTAATTTCTAATTAAAAAATTACATAAACTTAAAAAGGTCAGCACAGTAGCTGGCCTTTTTACATTTAAAAGGTTTACCCAAGTGTTATCATATAAATGCCATTATATATTTTTTAATTTGAGGTCTTTAGCGCCAAAAGCGAGTTCGGATCGCAGCCCGCAGGGCGAGAACCGCATGTCTGAGCCTTTTGGTGTTAAAGACCTCAAATTAAAAAATGTATAATGGCATTTATATGAGGGCGATGTTCAATATTTTGAAAAATCAAAATACGGCCTAAAATTTGTAATTATATTACTTGAGTCTTAAAATAACATTTTGGCGATCATTCTTTTTAAGTTTCACTGTTCGTACATCCACTGAGTTATTATATGGATTCACAGCTTTAATAACAATTCTAGTTCCAGCGGGAACTTTGTAACTTCTGATCGGTAGGCGAGCTTCTATGAGAGCCTTTCCGTTGATATAAACCCGTGCATTTCTTGAGGGTATAACATCAATTCCCAAATAGGCCACATGATCTTCAAACAAAGTCGCGTTAATTTTATTTTTTAGCAGTTCATTGCGAGTAACACCTTTTCGCTCATAACTTATAAAGCCATTTCTTTTTAATGTAACATTAAAAAATTCACTTTCTGGAACTAATATTTTGGCTGGAGTAATATAACCAGAGTTTTGACCATTTATATAAATTTCGGCACCTGATGGGAAAGACTGAATTACCACGCCTCCAAATTCTTTGGCTAATTTTTTATCTAGCATGGACTTTAAGATATCAGCGCTGTCCTTTGGCTTATCTTTATTTTTTTCAAAAATTTCATCAAGTTCTTCACTTTTTTTACTCACGTTCATTTCGGGATCTTTAGAGGTGGATTGTTTTGCTCCTTCAATGGGGCTTACTTGATTTATTATATTTGAGGCGAGCTCTTCAATGGGCATGAGCTCTTGAGAAAAATCTTCTCTGAAGTATAAATAAGTACTGAATGCCATAAGTAAAAAAATGGCAAATCTTACAAAATTTCTTTTTAGATTACTTTTCTTATATGTTTCTAAAGGAGGGCCGTTGTAGCTAGACGTAGAGTAACTTTGCTGACTTTGTTCCATTGAATCAGTCTGTATGTTACGAGAAGGAGTTTCATCTTCAAATTCTTCTTGAACATAAAATGAATTGTTTTTTTGAGTGATCATACCCGAGTCTTCAAGGCTCTCTGTTTTATTTACTTGTGGAGTTGAATTATCCATTTGCTCATCAAATTCATTAATATATGATGGTAATTGGTCATCAGCAGAAGATTTATGTTCCCCTTCCTTAGTTAATGGATTTTTATGGCTACCTGTGATTTGGGTTTTTTCATCAAGAATATTTTTGTTAGTTCTTTTTCTTTTTTTCTTATTTGCATTAGACTTGACCGCACTTTTGGGTACAAAGGAGTTATCATTATCAAAACCAAAATCATCACTAGTTAGATCAATGGTCTTTTTTGGCTTTGGAGGAGGGATAGCATCTGTCTTTTGTTCATCTCTTTGCATTTTAGAAAACTCAATAAGTTTATTTCTAAAAGCTTGTATCTCATCACCATAAACAGACCTCATATATTCAGAGAAACTATTTGGTATAAACTCTGGGTAATGCTTATTCATAAACAGAGTTAAGTCTTTACTAAAAGCACCTGCAGTTTGGTAACGAAGGTTTCTGTCCTTATGTAGCACTTTAGCAATAATTTTTTCGAGTTCTGGGGGGATATTAGGGTTAAATTTATTTAGACTAGGGACCTGGCAAGCTCTAATTTTTTTCAGGGTATTGATTTCGTTATTAGCTATAAATAACCGTTCATTTGCTAACATTTCCCATAACATAATTCCTACAGAAAAAATATCTGTCCTCAAATCTACAATTTGGCCTTCTGCTTGTTCAGGGCTCATATAACCAAATTTGCCTTTAAGTGTACCAGCTTTTGTGGCCTCCATTTGGCTCTCAGCTTTGGCGATTCCAAAATCAATAATTTTAATTTCACCATTATAGCTAATCATAATATTTTGTGGGCTAATATCTCTATGGATGATATTCAATGGTTTGCCGGTGCTTCCATCTAGGCACCTATGTGCATGATCAAGCCCAATGGAAAGTTGGTTGATGATGTGTAAAACATACTCAACTTTAAGATGCTGGTTTTCTTTTGAAAGTTTATTTAAGACTTGTCGTAGGTTTTTACCTTCAACTAGATCCATAACAAGAAACAGCTGATCATTCTCAATTCCAAATTCAAAAATAGAAACAATATTGCTATGAGTGAGGTTTAAAGCAATTTTTGCCTCATCTTTGAACATGCGTATAAATTCTGTGTTATTTGAAAATTGAGGAAGAATACGTTTCATTGCACTAAATTTTCCAGCCACACCTACACCCGGAGCGCGACAAAGAAATACCTCGGCCATTCCACCGGCGGCAAATTTTTCATGCAAAATATATTTACCAAAATACTCTGGTTTTTCGGGTTCTTTTGACACTAAATTATTTCCTTCCTATAGAAATATCGGTGCTTTATACTAAATTAGTTAATCTGGAAAATTGATTTAGAAAAAGGTCTAGGTATGATTTGGGTAGGACTTACAGGGGGAATTGCCACAGGCAAATCTACTGTTGCTAAAACATTAGCAAAAATGGGGTTTACTGTTTTAAATGCAGATGAGTTGGTACATCGATTGTTACTAAAGGGGAGTGAGGCCTATACAGAGGTCCTGGATGCATTTGGGTTAGATATTCTGGGACCTGGCCAGCAGGTGGATCGAAAAAAATTAGGTGAAATTGTTTTCAAAGACAAATCTAAGTTAGAATTATTAGAATCAATAATTCATCCAAAAATCAGAAAATGTATGAAAACTAAGCGAGAAGATCTCACTTCAAAAGGGGAGGACATTGCGTTTTACGACGTCCCTCTTTTATTTGAAAAAAAAATGGAAACTCAGTTCGATCAGATAGTTGTAGTTAGCTGTAGTGAAGACCTTCAAGTTAAAAGATTAATGGCTCGGGAAAAATTAAATAAAGGACAAGCCTTATCCAGAATAGCACTTCAGCTTCCTATGAAGGAGAAAGAGAAAAAAGCAAACCTTGTGATCATGAATAACGAGGGGTTATTGGAGTTAGAGCAAAAAGTAAGATCTATATATGCTCAGTAATGGAACAGAGCTTACCAGCCCCAGGAGTATCCAAAAGATATTAGTAGATATGAGGAGTTTAATGAAATCACTGTCTCTAAGTCCAGCCTGAGGCTCATGGGGTGCCTCAGAAGATCTTCTAGACCAATGCCAGCTCTAAAACCATAATTTTTTACATTTAAAAAAGTAGCGAGTTTCTCTTGAGGCATAATACTAAGATTTAGCCCATATTTGTAATAGGGTCGAAAATAATCTCTTTCATTAATTATAAAACGTTTTGATAGGTGAATGCTGCCATTTCCACTACCGGTTAAGTCTGCTCCAGCTTCCCATTGAGGGGACTTAAAGCGTGGAATGAGATAAAGTAGTCCATAAACAGCCTCAGTATCTTTAACGTCCTGAGCGTTGATTTTAAAACTAATCCTTGGAGACATGGATTGTATATAAGGGTAGAATTCCACTTGATTTTCTTTTTGAAGCTCCTCCTTTGAAGGTTTAGGCAAAGTGCTAATAACAAAGTCTTTATTTTCTAAGCTAGTAGATGTTGACGAGTTGGTTTTTTTCTTTTTGTGGTCTTCAGAAAATTCGTGAGGGGCTGCATTCAGAATAAACGTCGGGGCGACTAAGGTCAAAAAAAACAAGGAGAGTTTCTGTTTCATAGAATTAGTATACCCAATAATTCTATATTGAGTATAAAATAATCTAACAAACAATTTGAATTTTTAAAATATGGACTGGAGAAAGCATGAATAAGTTTCTTAGGGTGTTTACGGGTGGGATTTCCGTATTTCTATTTACCCAATTATCAGCAGAAGTAAAAACAACTTTAGATGCTAGTATTCATCAAGACTACGTGAGCGTAAGGGCTCTTGGTATGGGTAATGCTTTTTCTGCTGTTGTGGATGACCATAGTGCATTGTTTTACAATCCTGCGGCATTAGCTTTAAGAAAAAGTGGTGTTATTAGAGGTTACCTGAGGGGTGGTGCTTCCCAAAACTGGAGTTCTTTCTTGTCGGGATTAGATGAAAACTCTAACAGTGCTGAGGGAACAAACCCCATGGCTACTTTTTTAGAAAGTAAATATGGAGAGTCTTATAATCTAAGTGTTCCAATGATAGGGCTACATTGGGTAAGGCCAAACTGGGGCATGGCTTTTATTCCTTTAAATCCCTCTATAGACCTAAGTATTCACAAAGCAGGAGCTCCATCTATTTCTATGAATGCATATGTTGATACAGTTTTAGCATATGGTTATGGAGCTAAGTGGAAAAAAGCACAAAGTAAGCTTGGAGGAAATGTTTCATGGGGAATGACATGGAAACTGATTCACCGCATTTTAGCCAGCGAGTCACTATCTCTTGCTGACCTTGCTGCTGATGGTGGAAGTGGAATTAATAATGACTCAGCAGGAGAGGGCCTAACAGTTGATGCTGACTTTGGATTACTATGGTCGCCTAAGATTACAAAAAAAGGTTGGTTACGATTTTCCAAACCTACATTTTCTTTGGTTATGAGAAACGCTTTGGATTACGGATACATTACAAATTTACATGTGGTTAGCGAGAATTCACCAGAGCCATCAAAGTTGCAGCGTAGAGTGGATATGGGTTCTAAATGGGATCTGCCAAATTTTTGGGTTTTTGACCCTCACTTTGCCTTTGAAGTTAGGGATCTTTTACACGAAAATTGGTCTTTAAAAAAAGGGATCCATATGGGTGCAGAGCTGGATTGGGAAATGTTTAGCTGGTGGAAGGGAAACTGGAATTTAGGTATTAACCAAGGTTACCCTACAATGGGTCTTGGCGCACGGTTTGCCTTTTTTAATTTAGATTTGGCTTATTATGCCGAAGAGCTAGGTACAGACGATTTCCCATCAAAAAGTGAACGTCTGGTTATGGAAATGAGTTTAGAATTTTAATGTATGGTTATGAGATAAAAGTAAATAGGGGAAAAAATGAAAATTATATTTTTGATTATTAGTTTGGTTGCTATAGGAACACTGACTTCATGTGGGGCTAGTGACGCCACAAAGATTTTTGAAGCTCAACATTGTATCGACACATTAGATGAGTCGGTTTCAAATGCGCGACTCATCACATCTTCTGAAAATTGTGAGGCAAAAATAAATGGAGTTAATTCTTCGCAGGCAGACATTATTCGTTGCTCAGCTCGATTTATAGGTGGTGGAGTAACTACCGAAAGAATTACAGGAGCTTTTGATAATAATGATAGTCAGGGGGCCGCAAGTCAGTCCAATTTAATTTCGTTGTTGACGTTTATTACCTATGACACAGGAGCTGAGAATGTAGCAAAAGCGAAAGCAGCTGCCAGTGTTTGTGAATCTTCGGGGCAGAAAGGTTTAATTTTTCTGGCGAGTTTAAGTAAAATTGGCACTTTGGTTACAATGTCATCTGGATTACCAACCTGTGCAACAACCGGTGATAATATTTGTGATGCAGATGAATTGGCCACAGATGGGGGAGGTGGCTTAACAGCTTGTCAAACTGACTCATCTAACTGTGACCCAGCTGAGGTTGGTAATACAGCTATATTACTAAGTGAAACTTATTGTATTGCAGATAATACTGACGATCCTTTTTGCCAGCAAGTACAAGCGGCTGTAGCTGCTGGTGGTGATAGCTCAACAATTGGTGATGCTCTTTTGGATGGAATGAACTAATCTAAAAGTATGAGTGAGCCCAAAATCTATATTGGTATGAGCGCCTGTCTTTTAGGAGATCTTGTGCGCTATGACGGTGGCCACAAAAAAAATATATTCATTATTAATGCCTTTCAAGGAAACTATGAATTTGTAAAGTTTTGTCCTGAGGTAGGAATTGGCCTAGGCGTGCCTAGGGAGACTATTCACTTGAGAGAAATGAAAGGTATTGTCCAAACTGTAAATACTCAGGACGTAAACAAAAATTATACCAATGCCCTAAGAGGATATGTACAACAAGAAGCTGAGACTCTTGGCCAGCTCAGTGGTCTCATTTTAAAATCACGGTCGCCATCATGCGGATTTAAAAGTACTCCTGTGTTTGATGCTTCGGGGAACAGTATTCCTAATCAGTTTTCTAGTGGGGGATTTACCCAAGCAGTTCATGAGTTATTTCCAAATTTGCCTATTGTAGAAGAGTCACAATTGTTGAATGAGGCATCTATCGAGGAGTTTAAAAGTCGATTGTTGGTAGTAAGTAAAAATTAATTTTCCATTAGGATTTTTCCATCCATGGGAGATCGGGCTTAAGGCAGCCCGAACCCACCAAATCCCCCACGTCGTGTGGGGGATTCTAAAAAAAGAAACTCAGTTCGTCACAAATATTAGAATTTTCATAGATCTAATGGCACGATGCCATTAGATAGCGGAGCTCGAGGCGGCCAGCCTCGATTGTCAGGACGCTCAGAATACAGGGGAGAAAAATACAACAAAATATCAGCCCTTAAAAAGCATAAACAAAATAAAACAATGTAGATAAAATCAAAGCAGTACCAATATTTATAAGCACTCCATTTTTAACCATTTCAGAAACCTTAACAAGCCCAGTAGAATGAGCAATGGCAGATGGTGGTGTACCTATGGGAATCATAAAATCCAAAGAAACACCCACAGCAATAAGGGTAGCGGCTAGTGTAGGGCTAAAACCCAGTGGCTTGGCTAGCGGTAAAATAAGAGGAATGAGTATAGCAGCAGCAGCAGTGTTACTCACAGTCATTGTTAATAAAATACTGGAAATCACAAAACCAAAAATTGTAATAAACTGCGGGGTGTTCACTAAGTACTGTTGCACCCAAATAACAATCCACTCACCTATTCCCGCTTGTGTAAGTGCATTGCCAAGGCTGAGGCCACCGCCAAAGAGTAATATGGTGGACCAAGAAATTTTAGAAAGGTCAGCCTCATCTAATACTTGAAAAATAAATAATAAAATTATGGGAACCAAAGCAACGGTGGATGAGGATAATCCAGAAAGAGAGGTGGTTAGCCAGCCCACAACAGTGATTAAAAAGATCAGCAAAGTGAGTTTGTGATTTTTATTAATAGCGATATATTTTTTGCTAAAAGCAATTTTTTTGATCTCTGGTGGGTTGATCCACAGTAATGTTTGCCAGATAAAAATTAAAGCTAAAACGAGAAAAGGAATGGTTTTTATCATCCAGTCTAGAAAACTCAGTGCAATGCCTTGTTTTTCTAGATAGCTCACAGCAATAGCATTTGGTGGGCTTCCCACAAGGGAACCTACGCCTCCTATGGTGGCAGCATAAGCGACACCAAGAATCATGGTAGTGGCAAAGCGACTCTTAACGTGTATTTGGATAAGGTTGTTTTCTTTTAATATTATAATAGCTAAGGGAATCATAATGGCTGCAGAAGCTGTGTTGGAAACCCAAAGTGATAAAAAGGCAGTGAAAAACATTAGGGCTAGAAGAAAATAGGAAGGTTTGTTGCTCACTTTACTTAGAATATATTGGGCACTGATAAAATCCATTTGATGTTTTTGAATGGCTCTTGCTAGTAAAAATCCGCCAAGAAATAAGATGATAACAGGATCGAAATAAGGAGCAAAAATCGCTCTAGGTGTAAAATTAGTGAAAATAATGAGAAAAAAAGAGGACATAATTGCAGTGACAAATAGGGGAATGACTTCTGTAATCCAAAGTGTCATGGCGCAAATCAAAATGGAGAGAACAATGCTTTGTTGCCCCTGGTGGGTCCATAAAAAATGTGAGTCTAGGCCATAAAATCCTAAACCTAAGAGGAAGGATAGAAGGATATAAAAGTACCTTTTCATAATGTTCAAAATACTCTGTTCTTCGCTGGTTGACCAGTAATAGCAATAATTTAAAAAAGATGACATATCTCATCCTAATGTAGCTCCTTCATCACCACAATTTTGACAAAAAAGAGGTAGTCTTTGGATGAATTGGAAGCTAGAGTGGCAACCAAGCTTATTAGAAACTTTAAATAAAGGAATTGGAGGATTATATGATTAAGTATGTAAAGGGTGATATTTTACTTTCTCAGTCACAAGCTGTGGCTCACGGAGTGGCACCTAATGATGATTTTAAACAAGGTTTAGCTTTGTCATTAAGAGAGCAATGGCCCTCTTTGTATAACGATTTTCGTCATTTTTGTAAAACAACGCACCCTAAAGAAGGTGGGCTGTGGAGCTGGAAAGGGGCAGGTGGTCCTTTAATCTATAACTTATTTACCCAGCAACACCCAAAGACCCAAGGATCTCATCCTGGGAAAGCCTCAGAGAAGTATGTGAACCAAAGTTTAAAGAATTTAGCTAAAGAACTTGAGAAAGAAGATATTAAGTCCGTAGCCATTACAAAAGTGGCCACAGGAGTTGGTGGGTTAGACTGGGAAGATGTGAAACCCTTAATTGAAAAGCATCTTGGTGAAGTGAAATCTACTGTTTATGTATATGAAAACTTTGTAAAAGGTGAGTCTGCCACAGAGCAATAGATATAGGGAGAAGTTATGCAAGAAAAAATCAAAGAATTGATGACACATATGCCTCATACCATTGGAAGCGGCGTAAGTTTAAATAAAGCAAAAGAGAAAATGTTAGAGCATCACTGCCACCACCTTCCCGTTTTAGATGGAGGAAAGCTTGTGGGAGTGATCAGCGATAAAGACTTAGATTATGTTTATAATTTTGATAATCATGAAGATACAATTGTGGAAGATATTATGAATGATGATCTAGTCATTGTTAACCCTGAAGATGAGCTTAAGGGGGTTTTAGAAACTATGCTGGATCAAAGAATTAACAGCGTTATAGTAAGTGCTGGCCAAGGAGAAACTTGGGGTATTTTTACAACAACTGACCTCATTCGTCTCTACATAAAAAAACACTAATATAGATTTTTAATTTTAAAAGTGTTTAGAAGAGGGTTCTACTTAACGAGAGCCCTCTTTTTTGCCTACAAATCACTAATTGTTATACTTAGAAGAACTACATTTTTTGAATTTCAATTTGGATTTTCTGAATAAAATCGTTGATGACATAACGAGGGATTTGGTGACTATAGTCGTCTACTTTTAAATCAATATTTACAGAATGCTTTTTAAGCCAAGAAACTACATCTCTGGCGCTTTCCACACTTAAGATTGAGTCTTGAGTTCCATGGTAGGCAAATACGGGGGCTGTTGAGTATCCCTCTGGTTCCTTGAATCTTAAGTTTGGCTTTAATACTCCCGACAGTGGGAATAAGGCTGAGAACTTGTCTCGGTGATAGGCTGCAAAATAATAAGTAAGTTCTGCTCCTCTAGAAAAGCCAAGAACCATGGGCTTCCCTTTTAAAGGATATTTATCGCCTAAGTGGTCAATATTATTTGCCAGTCCCTCGGCAACACTTTTTAGGATAATAAAGTTCTTTTTTTGTATTTCCTCATTTGTTTTTCCGTATGCGTAAGACCATCTATAACCAAATCCTTTTTTTATAGGAGCTTGATAAGATATCACTCGTAAATCAAAAGCAACTTTTTTAAAAAGATCTAGAAGGTCATTTTCATTAGCGCCAGATCCATGAAGTACTACGATGAGTGGTCGTGGGGCATCATTAGGTGAGGGGCCGTAAACTCTTTCGACATATCGATAATTAAAATTTAAGTATTCTTCAAGTTCATTTCCTTCTGCTAAGAGTTCAGGTGCATTCACAGAATCTAGGCTGAAGTAGTGCTTTACGCCAAAGTAGGCAACTAAAGCAAATACAACAAAAATAATTGGACGAGGAATTTTGTTAACAAATTCTAATAAATTAAACTCACTTTCTGATATGATTTGAATGTTATTAACGGGAATTGCATTTAATTTTGGTTGATTTGATTCAAGCGATGCTCTCTCTTCAACACCTTTACTCTCTTGTGAATTTTGCAGTTTTGAAAAGATGACTCCGCAGGAGGGACACTCTATATTGTTGTTATTAATTTCGGTATGACATTTAGGACAAACCACCACATGATCCTTGGTAAGTAGTATTAACAATTTATATATAAATTTTATGCTGATAACTGGATAATGATCAATAACTTATTTATTATAATTATAATTATAATATACACATTAATAAAATTGAATTAGTTTAGTAATATGGATGAATTTTTGGAAGAAGAGGAAATTGAGAGAGAACCTCGTCTAATAAAAACATGGCTGTCAAAGAAGCCAAGAGCAGGCAGCTTTATAGTGGTAATGGTAACGTTCTCTATAATGTCAGTGATTTCTCAAATTTATTGGACGAATTTTTTTGGTTTATCACAGTACTTATTTGCAAGTTACGAAACGGTTTTTGAAAATTACGAGTTATGGCGTTTATTTACAGCTATTTTTATTCATGCTGATTTAGAACACTTTTTATCTAATATGTATATGCTAGTGATTTTCAGTTATTTTATCTATGGCTACTCTGACGTAATGACCTATCCCATAATGAGTTTCCTATTAGCGGCAATAGTTAATGCCGTGTCTATTTATACATATGGACCAGGGATAAAACTGATCGGGGCATCAGGATTAGTGTATTTATTAGCAGGAACTTGGTTCTGTTTTTTTTTCTTGATACAGAGGCAATACAGTATTTTTAAGCGCACATTGAGGATGATTGGAATCGGCCTAGTGATTTTGTTTCCCACAACTTTTTCTCCAACCACCAGTTATAGAACCCACTTCATCGGGTTAATTTTTGGAATATTGTTGGGCCTCATTTATTTTTACAAGAATAAAAATAAAATTAGATCTATTGAATATTATAAGTAGTTTTATTAGTGCAGAGGTAGCCTTAGGGCTGGTGAAACTAGATTGCTTTTGCATATTTCCGTATATTACGATGTGATGCAGGTTACATCGCTGGAGGTAATATGAGTTTAAAAAAATATTATGTAATTTTTATGGCCTTAGGCTATTTTTCTTTTTTACAGTTTGGCTATAATAGCGAAGCAATGGCTGGAAATCCTTCTCTTACAGAGACCTCTTTACAAAGCTATCACATTTCCTTTAAAACTAAGTCTTGGGACAAGGTGAGAAAAAGTTTAGGTTGGTTTAATAAAAATGGATTTGATGTAGCGGGTGTAAATCGGCATAAATTTGTGGTTGAGCTAATTGTAAATAAAAAGGAAATTGAAAAACTAAAAAAAAATGGATATGAAGGAAGGATTGTTAGTATAAGCAAAAGTGGACCTGGTATAAAATCCTTAGACCCACAGTATCTAAATCCTGATAAATTAGAGGCGCGTTTAAAAGAATTATCGTTGTTAGCCCCTGAATATACTAAGTTAGAAGTTATAGGTAGGTCTCATGAAGGTAGAGCAATATATGCACTTTTAGTTTCAGATTCTATAGACCTTACCAGTGATGCATATTTAGCAAAACCCACAGTGTTATTCGATGGAATGCACCATGCACGAGAAATAATGACTTCTGAAATAGTACTGGATGTTGCCGAGCATTTGGTTGAAAAATTAAAGATAGCTGATGGTGAGTCACTAAGGCTGGTAAAAAAATGGAATTTTTGGGTTGTACCCATGCTAAATGTAGATGGAAATAATATTGTCTGGAAGAAAAATAGTATGTGGCGAAAAAATGCATACAAAAAACTAGGAAAAGTCGTTGGTGTTGATCCAAATAGAAATTACTCTTATAGATGGAATGACTGTGGAGGATCTTCGGGTTATGAGAAATCACAAACCTACCGTGGACCTGAGGCGGCAAGTGAACCTGAGGTTCAAGCCTTAATTGGCCTTGGAGATAGAGTACATCCTGCTCTTTCTGTATCCTACCATTCTTATAGTGAGCTTATATTATACCCTTACAGTTGTCGTGGTGCTTACTCCGGTGAGAATATTATGATGAAGAAGCTTGCTTCAGAGATGTCTAGGCAGTTGCCCACCGATAAAGGTCGTGGTTATAATAAACCTGGAACACCGTGGGAAATTTTATATTCCGTGGATGGGGATTCTATGAGCTATATTCACGCGGCTTATGGTGCCTTAGCTTTTACTCTTGAGGTAAATAATCAATTTCAGCCACCCTACTCTCTGAGAAACCCAACAGTAAAAAAACATAGATTAGCTTGGAAGTGGTTAATGAATAGGGTAGCTAAAAATGTTCTAACGGTACGTGTTTTAAATAGTGAAGGCATACCAGTTAAATCTAAAGTGTCTATTAGTACAATTAAACATGTAGAAGGGGAGCTGCCTTTTCAGACGAATAAGGCTGGGTATTTTTTTAGAATTTTAGATCCGGGAAGCTACGAAGTAACAATAATAACTGAAAATAAAAAGAAATTAAAAGTGAGTGTTGAAATGAAGGGAAGCCGAAAATTGGACCTAGTTGTCCCCTAGTTTGTACATAAAACCGTTAATTTTCTGAACTTGGTCACCATAATATTCATCGTTGAAAATGGTTTGTTCCTCAAGAAGTTTTGAAGTAAGTTGTTGCAGCTCTTGATTTTCAGTGTAACCGAGAAGATTTTTTATACTTTCAGCAGAAAAATTAAAATTTAATCCATGGGCAAGTAGTTTAAGGTCCCCCGAGGAGGCATTAAATTCCATGAGATGATACGCAAGATCGTCATAATGGTTAATAAACTTTTGAAACCACAATTCCTCATGACATAGGTTATTTATGTGCTCAATAATGATATCAGACACAACTGGGTCAAGTCCGAATTCATTGGCAAAAACACTTTCATAGAGACTCAAGGTAGCTGAAGCTTCCATTCTTGTTAAAAGTTCATTTAAATATTTCAGAGCTGTTAGAGAATTTGAATGATACATGTACTGGAAGTACAGAATTTGTTTAACATTAACTTCTTTTAAATTATATTTAGTATAGCTAAGACCTGAAGAAAGATGGTGCCATTGATTGAGTTGGGTATCTTCAACAGTTCTAATACAAAGTGTGAGAGTTGGGTTTTCTAAGTGAACCACTCTGTGTGTGAGCTCCATGCCTGGAAGTATTCTTTGGCTATCACCGGCTGTCAAAATTTGAGTAGATAAGCAGGTGAGTTTTGAATTGAGCATATCACTTTTAAATTTTTCTAATGTTTCAACATGGAAGACTTCATGTAGAGACTTTCCATAAATGACCTTAAATGCTCCTCTAAATGCATGGGAATGTATGTTGGTGTCATTTTTTCGCCAGAAGTAAACATCTACGGCAAATTTTCCGTTATGAAAAAATGTTATAGGTGGCTCACCAAAGGTATTGTACAAATTGATTTGTTTTGGCAGTTTTAGAACATTAAGTGTCCATTGGGCCACTTGTTCTTCGAATGTTTCTAATGAACATGTGACTTTAAAGTTGTTGAGGGCCTTGAGCGCTTGTTGAGGAAAGCTTTCACGATCCCAGCTGGGCTCTAAATCTTTACCTAGTTTTATTAAGGAGTCTACCATTGGATTATACTATCACTAATTTTGTGGACATGACATGGGAAATTTGAGTACACTGTTCTGGATTTTATATGCTATTGAAAACAGTTGCCATAAGATTTTAAAATAAATGGGATTTATCAAACATTATCCAAAGGGTAAAACAATGAAATCTAGATTATTAGCCATTCAGTTTGTTTTTATGATAACAAGCTTTGCTCATGCGGACTCGTCTATGCAAAACATGGTTCAAGCAGTAGAATCGGTGAATGACATGCGGGAAAGTCTTGTGTCTGGGGTGAAGGGTAACGTCACCCCAACGACCTTTAAAGCGGTGTGTAAGCCTGTTGGTAAGAGAGCTAAGATGATAGCAAAAAAAAATGGATGGATCTTTAGGCAGGTGAGTTATAAAAACCGTAATTCTAATAGCACACCTAATGAGTTAGAGGCGAAGGCCATAGTTAAGTTTGAGCAGAATAAAAAACTGGTTTCATATTTCGAACAAGAGAGTGATAGGATACATTATTATCGACGTATTTCCGTTCAATCTTCGTGCTTAAATTGTCATGGAAATAAAGAGTCTCGTCCACATTTTATTCAGAAAAAGTACCCTCATGATAAAGCTTTTGGATTTAAAACAGGTGATCTAAGAGCGATTTACTCTGTTATCAAGGTGAAGCAATAGGGCAATTAGAAATGAGAAGCAAATAAATTACTGTTTAAACATTAGCTTAGTTGTGAAATTTTAAAGATTCAAACACCTAAAATATTGGTGAGCATCTTCTTTTTATGGTCCCCCTCCTACAAGTTTCCAGTACATATTTTGTAGCAAAAATAAATTTAAATAATTAGTACATAATTAAAATTAATAAAATTTTTACATGGTCCTAAGGAAAGCTTATGGCTCAAATAATGGCCCAGTTAGTTAGGGTGGCTAACCACTTCATATTTCTCAAATAAACATACTCAGCTCCTTCTAGATTTGATTTGACGAAATATTCACTTTTTTATTTAAGCTAAGGTTAATTTACTCCGAAAGTTAAACAAACGTTTGAATTAAACAGACGTATGAACCAAACAGGTGTATCTATGAAGTTCTATATTATTGTAATTATGAGTGTATTTGCCTTTTCTGGCATTATAAGTGGTAAGGAAAAAGTAGTTTTGTCAGAGGAATTTATTAAAAAATCCATAGAAAATGAACCTCCAGGTGTGCAACAGATACAAGGGAGTTTTTTAGCTGTTAAAAATGAATTACAGAATAAGAATGATCGCTTTGGTTATCAGTTAAATATTGAGGGAAAAAGTTTTAATTCTGATGAGCGCTTGCTGAGTAATTTTGATGGTGGAGTGGTTAAGAGTTCTAGTGCCTATTTAGTGGGATTACAAAAACCAACTCAGTACGGTGTAGACATAGGGTTAAAGGCATTTTCTAATAAGTCTACAAACGCCTTTATTAACGATGCTGCCACAACAGGAGTTTCCTTTAGCTTAGCCGTAGATCTTTATCAAAATTTTTTAGGTAGAAGTACAAGCAATGATTTTAAAAAATCAGAACTGAGCTTGAAGCGTGCGGAATTGGAGAAAAAAACTCAACTAAAAGGGTTCGAGTCTAATGTTAGAAAGCTGTACTGGGCATTAGTGGCAAACAATGAGCAAAAAGTACTGTTGTCCTCGCTGGTTAAAATGGCTGAAAAGCAATATCAAGAGGTGCTAAAGAGAAATAAGCAAGGGGTGGCAGATATTGGTGAGGTGGCACGTTATCGTTCGGAGTGGACAACCAGAAAAGCCAACCTTTTATCCATAGGATACCAAAGAAGCACATTGCTCAAAGCTATAAAAGAACTGCTACCTGGACTGAGTGATAAAGAAATTCAATTGGCACAATTGGATATAAAATTAGCTAAAGCCACAGTACTGGCTTGTACCGCAAAAATTAGTTCCTATAAGGACTCGCCTTTAGAGTTTACGAACTATGATGACATCATTAATTTTTTAAATAAAGAGGAGCAGCTAGAAAGTAAAATTGTAGATACATATGGTAATACAAAAATTAAATTAGTGGGTGAGTACTCCAGTGTGGGGCGTGATTATGGTTATGAGGCTTCAAATAGTAATTTTAGTTCAGACTCTCAACCGCGAAAAAGTTTGGGTTTACAAATATCAATTCCTTTAGGATCTCGTACTGGTAAAAATAGAGATGTAAAAAAACTAATGGTGAAAAAACGTTATAAAGCACAAAAGGTAAGTCAACTTTTAAAAGTAAAAGCCTATCATGAACAAACTGTAGAAATGATTACAATATTGCAAGAGGTACTGCGCTCTCAGAGAGACACAAATTTATCATTGGATAAAAGTTTAAAAATAAGTCGAATAAAATATAAACAAGCACGCATTAGCTTACAAGAATTAATTAGTGAACAAGATTTTCATCTGAGGTCCCGTTTAGGTGAAATAGAAACAAATTTAACAATTATTAACGCTCTTATGGATTACTTCAGTGTTTATACTGATATTCCCTGTGAATTTAATAGGATTTAAAAATGACAAAAATTACTACTTTTTTTATTGAGAACTCTAAGCTGACCATAGTTTTATCACTTGGATTATTCTTCTTTGGTGTTCAGGCTTTAAGAAATATGAACGCAGAAAGTTTTCCAGCTGTTTCTTTTGCCACAGCAACAATTATTACAAATTATGATGGGGCAACAGCATCTGACGTTGAAACTAAAATTACCAAACCAATTGAAGATGAGATTCGGGGAGTGAATGGCTTAAAAGATGTTAAATCCACATCACAAGCTGGGTTGTCGAGTATTACAGTTCGTGTTGATATGGATGATCCAAAAATTAATGTAGCCGAAACCATTGATGAAGTACAAAAGGCAGTGGATAGAGTATCAGATCTTCCAAATGACTTAAAGGATCCACCCAAGTTTACAGAATTAAAAAGTGAAGAGTTTCCTGTAATAGAGATTGCTATTACAGGAAAAAATGTAAACCGTTCAAGGGATCTGTTAGCTGACCATTTAAAAGAAGACTTAGAAGATAACCGTTCGGTAAAAGAAGTGCGCCTTGTGGGTTTTAAAAAACGGACCTTTGATATTTTTATTGATTTAGATAAAATTAAAGATAGTCATGTGTCTATTTTAGAAGTCATGGCAAAAATTCAAAGTAGAAATTCAAATACTCCAGGTGGGGCATTGAAAACATCTATAGACCAAAATCTTGTTCGGGTTGAGGGTAAGGTTCGCAGTGTAAAAGAGTTAGAGGATGTACTCATTCGTTCTAATTTTAGTGGTAAAACTATTTTATTAAAAGACATCGCCCAAGTAAGGGACTCCTCTGAAGAGATTAAAGTGTTAACTCGTTATAACTCACAAGATAGTACCTTACTTATAGTTAACAAAAAGGCAGGTGCTGATACTATTAATATGGTGAATCAGTTAGACGAGATCATTGAAGGTTACAAGGAACGTAATAAAGACTTTGATTTTAATATATACAATTCTGAGGGTATAAAAGTTAAAAACAGAGTGGAAGTGTTAGTGAGCAATGCTTTGTCTGGTTTACTGTTAGTAATAATATTCTTATTCTTATTTTTACCTGGAAAAATTGGTGTTGCAGCTTCTTTGTCATTGCCATTAGCTATGCTTGGAGCCATGGGGTTTATGCCCATATTTGGAATGAATATTGATGCTGTTACTGTTTTAGCATTGGTAATAGCGCTTGGCATGATGGTGGATAATTCTGTTGTGATTAGTGAAAACTTCACTCGTTTGCGGCTAAATGGTGAGCTTCCCTTAGATGCCGCACAACAGTCAATTAAGAGTTTGTGGCTGCCTATTACGGCTACGGCTTTTACTACGATAGCTGCCTTTTTGCCAATGTTAGTTACCAAAGGTATTATGGGGCAATTTATTAGGTGGATTCCTATTGTTGTTACATTGACCCTATTATTGTCCCTTTTTGAATCCTTTTTGTTTTTACCTATGCGTTTAGTATGGGCTGGTAAAAATGTAAAAAATAGCAGCGGAGCGGGACATGCAGATTGGTTTTCAAAGTTTGAAAAAAAATTCGAGAACTTTATGACAAAAGTAGTAGGTCACAGATATGTGGTCATGGGAATTTTTACTGTGCTTTTAACATTTTCAATTTTTATGATGGTGGGAGCTAATAAATTTATTTTGTTTCCAGCTGATCAAACTGAAGTTTATGTGGCTCGACTAGAAATGCCTATTGGAACAAGGTTAGAAGTGACCCATAAAAAGTTACAAGATATTTCAGATCAAGTTAAAGCCGCCTTGAAAACAGATGTTAATCATATAGTGGCTCGATCAGGTGTCTCTCAAATGGGCCCTAATGATCCAAAAGGCCAAGAGGGTAATAATATTGGTATGCTTACTATTTACGTAAGTGATAACGCAAAATATAATCGTCCATATACTGAAGTCCTAAGAGACTTAAAGGTTATAAAACCAGATTACGTAAAAAGTTTAAGTTTTGAAGAAATGGTTAATGGACCACCAGTTGGAGCAGCAATAGAGGCCACCTTTCGTTCTAATTCTGAGTCAGATATCAACAAAATGATTGAGGTGATTAAGTTAGAGCTAGCTAAAAAATCTGGAATAGAAAATTTAAAAGTAAATGATATCCTAGGCGATGATGAAGTTTTTGTAGACATTGATTATAAGCAATTAGCTAGATTAGGTATTGATGTGAGCCAGGTGGGTTCAGTGATAAGAACAGCTGTATCAGGTAAAAGGATATCCAATGTTACTCTAGAAAATAAAAAAGTAGAATTAGTTCTAAGGTTAAAGGGTGGTTATAGAAAAAATGTTGAAGACTTAAAGAGTATAATCATTGGAGATCAAAGAGGAAATTTAGTTTCTTTGGGAAGTGTAGCAAGCTTTCGTAAAGTGCGAGGGACACCACAAATAAAACGCTTTGATTTTAAACGCTCTAAAACTTTAACAGGAGATGTGGATATTGAGCAAATAACTTCTCTACAGGCTAACTCTGTGGTTATGGCTGCCTTTGAGAAAAATAAGAAAAAAATATCGGGAGTGAGTTTAGTATTTGGTGGAGCCCAAGAATCCACAAACGAGTCTATGAGTTCATTAGCTTCAGCTTTAAACCTCAGCCTTATTGGAATTTTTGCTCTTCTTGTGTTTTTATTCAATTCCTACTTAAGGCCACTGATTATAATGACCACAATTCCATTAGGTTTACTTGGGTTTTCCGTAGCTTTCTATTTACATGATCGACCCATTTCATTTTTAGCTTTGATTGGGATCATTGGTTTAGGTGGGATTATTGTAAATTCAGGAATAGTTTTAATTAGCTTTATTGAAGAAATGAGAGACGAGGGGAAAATGGCTTTAGATCAAATCTTGATCAAAGCTTCTGGGATGCGTTTGCGAGCCGTATTTGTGACAAGTTTAACCACAATTAGTGGGCTGTTACCTACAGCTTATGGAATAGGGGGTAATGATGCTATGTTAGTGCCCATGACATTAGCCATGGCCTGGGGGCTAACTTCTGGGACCATACTTACTCTTGTTTGGGTTCCTGCTGCATATGCTATATTAGAGGACTATAATTTGTGGACAAAAAAAGTGTGGCAAAAAATTAGCAATGGAAAAACTAGCCAGGTGAGGGCGAAGTTATGACAAAAAAAGAAGCTAATAAAAACACAAAAGAAAAAATACTAGAAGAAGCCAGTGGCTTGTTTGCAAAGCATGGTTTTGCTGCAACATCGGTAAGAGAAATCGCCGGGAAAGCTAATGTTAACTTAGCATCCATAAATTATCATTTTAAAAATAAAGAGAATTTATATCAAGAGGTTTTCGAATACAATTATGAATTTATTAAGCAAGCTGTTCATCAATGTGGAAAAAAAACTAATACCACCGAAGAGCTAACAGTTGCTGTATTTCAGCTATTTTTATCAAAAGAAGCTGCTGTGATGAATACATTCAAAATGTTTCTTTCTGATAACGTTCCAGATGAAGGTAATGAGTATAACTTTGAAAAGGAGGATCAAATTGGCCCTCCGGGTTCCTCGGAATTTATTGAAAAAATTAATAACGATTTGGATGGGGAATATAGTGAAGAATCTAAATTGTGGGCAGTGAAGATGATTTTTTCTTTGTTAATACATTTTGGCGTAGTATTAAACACGGCTTTAATGAAGAGGAGATGTAAAGCCTCTAAGGATATATCTCCAGAAAAAGTTGAACAACACTTGAGGCACACAGTACGGTCATATTTAATGTATATAAAAGAAACTTCAGAATTTTATTAGAATTAATTCAGTGGTCAGGAAAAAAACTACTCGCTAAATAGTTCTCTGAGAGCTTTGAACGCTACTGGATCCAAGGTATCTGATTTTAACTCCTCCATTAACTGAATCGCTTTAGCTCCAGGAACTGGAGGGCTGTGGTGACCATTTAAAGCATAGTTACAAAACTCATTTGCCACAGACACTATTTTTGCCATAGGGTGAATATCTTGTTTTGACAACTGTTGTGGGTAACCGTGTCCTATGATATTTTCATGATGTTGATAGGCAATAGCCACAACTTCTGAAGGGGCTGACTTTAAAGATTCAAGAATTGCTTTGCCACGGATTGCATGGGATTCAATAATTTGTCTTTCTTTATAACTAAGTTGGGCTCTAGCTTTTTCAAGTAATTCTGGATCAATCTCTTTTTTTCCAACGTCATGTAATAGTCCTCCAAAAGACAATTTGAATAAGTTTGCTGCGGATGTCCAGCCCATTTGTCTTCCAATCATACCTGAGTAAATACTGACTCCTAAGCAATGTGCATATAATAAATCAGAATGGCCATTAAGTACGTCTAAAAGCTCGAGAGTTTGCTCCTCTTCGGTTAATAAATCCATAGTAACCATTAAAAAGTCTTTGGCATTGTCAAAGGACTCTTTATTGACACCAGCTGAAAATGTTTGTTCCAGAATGACTTCACCGGTGTGGGTAAGAAATCTATTCTTTTTCTCACGTGGAACATTAGTATTTGCGACTACTAACTTACTTAATTTAACATTGAAATCTATAATTTTAGCAAAATCTTCTTTTTTAATATATAATTGTGTCACTCCTTTCTCTTTGTATTTTCTAATTTGGTCCTCGGGGAGCTTCCCTCCTTTATGAGCAATTTTTATATATTTTTCTTTGGAAAGGCGGATGAAAATATCTAAGTCAATATCTTTGTCAGAAACAAAATCCTCTATGGATACTTTGCAATAGACAGGTTTTTCTAGTTCTTTCTTTTTTGCCGGATCTTCTGTTTCATTTGGACTTTTAAGAAGACTATTGATTTTTTCTAATAATTCATCATCTTCAAATGGTTTTGTTAGAAACTCGTTGGCTCCAAGTTCAAAAGCAGTTTTAGTTTCAACTATATGTGCGAAACCTGTCATGAGAACAAAGGGGAGAGAGCTAAAGCGTTCCTGTTCTCTAACCCATTCGAGTAATTCCACACCATTCAGGTAAGGCATTTGAATATCAGATAGAATTAATGAAAATGAGCCACCTTTTATAATATCTTTAGCGACTTTTCCATTTGGAGCTTCAGAAACGTCAAAGTCGCTTGCGGATAAGACATTATTTAAGGCCGTTCTTAAAAACTCATCATCTTCAACAATTAAAACTTTTTTCATTTAAAAATCCCTTTATAAAAACATCTACGCATTTTGATTATACATCTGGTATGTTAAAAATAAAAGTGGTATTTTTAACGTCGCTAACTAGGTATATTTCACCGCCATGCCTTTTGATTATTTGGGAAGAAAGAGCTAGCCCTAAGCCAGTTCCATCACTTAAGGATTTTGTGGTGAACCTAGGATCAAAAATCTTATTTCTAATTTTTTCTGAAATCCCTTTACCAGAATCTGATAATTTAAAACATATGTAGTTGTCTATTTTTGAAATATTTAATTTAACCCATTTTTGAGGATCATCGATTTCCTTTGCTGCATCTATAGCATTATTGATTAAGTTCATTATAACTTGGCTGATTTCTGAAGGGGAGCAATTGATTGTTTGCTCCTCATCTGTTTCAAGATTAAGAGTAAATTCAATGTTATTTCGATGAAAACTATTTTCACATAACAACATAGTATCTTCGATTATAGAAGACAGATTCACTTTTGATAGCTCCTCTTCATTTGCCCCGCTAGACAATTTTCTTACAGAAGAAATAATTTTTGCAAGTTTTTTGCAAACTTTTAAAACTAAGTTGAGCTGATTTTTGTATAATTCTTTAGAGAACTCCTCTTTTTCTATTCTTTTTAGCAAAGAGCTTGCAGCTAGAGTGATTGCAGTTAGTGGAGTATTCATTTCATGTGCAATTTGACCTGATAACTCACCAATTGAAGCAAGTCGAGCTGTGTGTATGGCGCGTATTTGGTCTTCATTACTTTCTTGTTCTAACCTTTTTTTCTCAGTGATATCTAATGAGAATCCCCCTATGGCCCACACATCGCCATCTTTATCGTGATAGGGAAACTTAAAGGAATGGTAAGTTCTTTGCTGACCACTTGAATCCAAAGCCACTTCTTCGCTTTCAATTAGTTTCCCATTAGAAATAACATCTTGATCATTTTTTCTAAACTGATCAGCAATATTTTTAGGAAAAAGGTCATAATCAGTTTTATTTACTATTTCTTTCTCATTTAATTGAAAAATATCTTTGTAAAATTTATTTACTGTAATGTATAATCCATCTGTGTTTTTTGCATAAAATACAGCCGGCATTATGTCCATGGTCTCTTTTAAAAATCGTTGCTGTTGATCAACTTGATCTTCAGACTTGGTGAGGCGAGTTTTTAGCAATATAAATAAGGATGTGATCATTAAGATAAGTAGAAAAGTAATTCCCCAAATGTATTTACCAAACCTTTCTGGGAATTCATAGGCTTCTTCATAGTCTATTTCAGATGTTATACCCAAATTTAATTTTTCACTCCAAATCCAGTAACCGATGACATTAGTGCCTCGATAGTCTTGATAACCTAGAATATTATAAGCCTCCTCTTGATTTTGAAGAGACTGAGCCATTTTAGTTAAATCTCCAGCTGGAGTCTTAACCTTTATAGCTAGTATTTCCTTATTTTTGCCAGTGATTAATTGCTTTGATAACAGAGTGTCTTGAAACCGACTATGACTAAGAAGGTTTCCTTTTCTGTCAATGGCGTAGCTTTCACCAGACGTCCCTGTTCGTGCCATTTTTAAAATTTCCCACATGAGTGCATGAGGGTTTATCCTGAAAGCTAAGATAGCAGTTATCTTTTCTTTTGAGTCGATTATAGGAGATAATAGAAATACTGTAGCACGACCTGGCGTAAGTTTACTCTCCAGGTCATAAAGTGGTACTTCAGAAGGCATGAGGCGAGTAAGTACTGATTTCCCATTAAGGGCTTTTTGCCAGGATTGCTCGTCCTGCAGAACAACACTTTTCTTTCCTAAATTTACATTACGAGTAGAAGCTAAGTTTATGCCAGACTTAGAAATAATAAAGTATCCTTCAAGTTGAAGAGAAGATCTAACTGGATCTAAATATGAGAAAACTACCTGATTGATTTGCTTCAGCTTTTTGAAGTTTTTTTCATTTGAGTTGAGTCTTTTTATAATTGTAGAAATAGTCTTTGAGTTAGCATAATAATTGGCTTGGGATTTGTAGAACTCATAAGATTTTTCAATGGACCGTAATGTTGTGCTTGTTAAAGTTTGAAGAGAGTTTTTATAATGAGCACCATTTATAGAGTGCAGATGGTTATTTAAGTAAAAAGTTCCGAATAGAATAAGTACATTAAGTGTTACTAAAATGATGTAATATTTAGTTAGTTTGCTCAAAAGGTATCCATTCGTTTTTCGGTTAGATTAATTATCTCTCCTTGTCGGTGATAAGCTAGAAAATTTTTAACATTTATGTTTTAAACTGATAGATAATTAGCAAGAATCAATAAACTAGTCTTTGTTCTCACTGTGAATCAATTGGAGTTTAATGAATTGACGGATTGGATGATTTAGAAGCATGGGAATTAATGTTTTTGATTAAAATCTCCTGAAGATAAGTGGGTAGACCCTCGTCTCCTAATAAGAAGCTTATCTTCTGCATAATTCGTAGCATTTAAATTTAAATATTGGACTGCTCAGTACTTTGGTTAAAGTGTAACCTTGGTTAAGACAATAATTTGTTATTAGGAAGGTTATAGGGTATACTGTACTAAAGTTATTTGCCCATAAGGAGGTCATTATGGATTTTTTAATTTCCCGAATTTGGCCTTGTCTGTAATTATTCAATTCTACAACAGTTCAAGCCATATTCTATTTTCAATCGTATGTTTGTTAATATGTATTTTTTAGGAGATTTGACTGTGAATTTAAAAAAAATTGGTTGGTCCCCATCTGGGGCTGAGAAAAAAATTGAAGTAGATACTGTGGCACGAATAATTAGTGTACATAGGGGGTTTTGTAGAGGTATTACTCAAGATGGAGATGTAAATGTTTATCTTACAGGTAAGTTTCAGGTCCAACCTAAATCTAGTGCTAATAAACCTGCTGTGGGTGATTTTGTTAGAATTAGCCCAATATTTATAGATGAACAAAACTCTCATGCAGCTGCTTTAGAAGAAATTTTAACAAGAAAAACTAAGGTTTCTAGAATCGCCTCAGGGAGAGAAGTAGTTGAGCAAGTTCTTGCTACAAATGTTGAGTTTGCATTTATAGTTACTTCCGCAAACCAGGATTTCAATATTAATCGATTGCAACGCTATATTCTTCTAGCAAAAGAAGGAAATGTGACACCTGTAATTATCTTATCAAAAATTGACCTAGTTGATGGGGCAGAACCATTTGTTTCTGAAATAAGAGATCATATTGGCGATTTAGAAGTGATTCCGGTAAGCTCTATTACTGATGTAGGGCTGGCATTAATAAGAAAGAAATTAGATCAAGGTGTTACTTCTGTATTTCTAGGATCTTCTGGGGTTGGTAAGTCAACAATTGTTAACAAGCTTCTAGGTGAGAAAATTCAGGTGACTAAAGACATTCGTGAAGATGACTCCAAGGGGCGTCATGCAACAACTTCACGGGAATTATTTTTTGTTCCAAATGGTGGAATGATAATAGATACAGCTGGGTTGAGGGAGGTACAGGTTATTGCTAGTAAAGAAGCTGTGGATTCTACCTTTAAAAACATATCTGAGTTGGCCCAAACATGTCGGTTTTCTGATTGTGCGCACGAAAAGGAACCCCATTGTGCTATCAATGCAGCTCTCGAAGATGGTACTTTAAGTGAGAAGGAATATGGTAATTACTTAAAGCTACTTAAAGAGGCTGCCTTTGCAGAAAAAAAAACGAGCAATGCTAAGTCAAATACAAAAGAAAGATGGAAAACTATTAACAAAAACTATAAAGCTCGGCGCAAATTTGAAGGTAAGTAAATGTTAATAATAGTTTGGTAGTGTCCCTATACTTAGATCTAGATTCATAAAATACTTGAATTTATTCAATAATTTATAGTTTGTTATTCCGATAAAAGAGTAATGAAAATTAGTAAAAGTTCACTTCTATTGTTAACTTTGATCTCTGCCATTTTTGTTTTTGGCGTGGTTGGCTATTCAGTTATTGAAGGATGGAGCCTTATTGATTCTGTATATATGACTATGATCACCATAACGACAACGGGTTATCAAGAAGTACAGCCACTATCGCCAGAGGGACGTATGTTTACCATGCTTCTTTTGGTGTGTGGAGTTGGAACAGTTGCTTATTCAGCTAGTTTTTTTATGAAAGATTTATTTTCTATGGATTTTACTACTAGGCGGAGGATTAAAATGCTTAAGCAAATTCACGAACAAAAAAATCATATTATTATATGTGGATATGGTCGCATGGGTAGAGTTATATGCAACGAACTTACTCAATTTAAAGAAAACTTTATCATTATTGAAAGTAATCCTGATGCTGTAAAGGAATTAGAAAACTCAGATTATCTTTGGCTAGAAGGTGATGCAACTAATGATAAGACTCTAATTACAGCTGGCATCGATCGTGCAAAAACTTTGGTCTCAATGGTGGATAATGATTCTGATAGTCTCTATATTTCCTTGGCTGGAAGATCACTGAATGACAACCTGTATATTGTTTCGCGAGCTTCGGATGAAGATGCAAAGTTGAAAATACTTAGGGCAGGTGCTGATAAAGTGATTCTCCCAGTTTTAGTTTCTGGGTTAAAGGCGGCTCAGAGTATTATCACTCCTGAAGTGGATGATCTTTTAGATATTGATGGATTAAACCTAAATGAAAGTAATCGAGTTCAAGTTGCTGAAATTCCTGTAACTTTGAGTAGCAAGTTGTATGATAGTTCGCTTCGAGATTGTGGCATTAAACTAGGTAAAGTCATTGTTATTGGGATTCGTCATAAAGATGAGTCTTTTACTTTTGTGCCAGAATCTGATTATAAATTTAAAAATGGTGACACCCTAATAACTTTAAGTACGGCTGATTCTTTCAACGATGTTAAGGAGAAACATGCTTCTTGATAGTACTCACCTTGTGGCAAATCTAGTATTAATTATTATGTCTAGCTTATTACTGGGCTTTGTGGGAACACGTGTTGCAAAAATATTACGTCTACCACACTCAGTTTTTTTAGTTCTCATCGGACTTGGTTTAGGGGGCATCCTTCAATATTCAGGGCTTTATATTCAAGAAGAATTTACTAAATCGTTTGCTGATATAATGTTGTTTGTATTGCTTCCACCTTTAATATTTGAATCAGCTTATTGTTTTGAATTTAAACAACTTAAGAAATACATTTTTTCTATTGTAAGTTTGGCTTTTCCCGGAGTAGTGATCTCAACCCTTATTATAGGTTTCGGGCTTCATAGTATCTTTAGTTTTGACCTTGTTCCGTCCTTAGTTTTTGGCGTTCTTATTTCAGCTACAGATCCTGTGGCAGTGGTTGCTCTTTTTAAAGAAGTTGGTGCACCAAAAAAACTTTTAAAACTTGTGGAGGGAGAAAGCCTATTTAACGATGGTACGGCAATAGTGCTTTACAAAATATTGATTGCTTCTGTTGCAGCCACTTCCTTTGGTCCTGGATTTTATGTTAACACGTTAATTCAAATAACTTTTGTTGTAGGTGGGGGGCTTCTTGTTGGAATAATAGCTTCCATTGCTGCATCGTTACTAATTAAACTAACTTCTGAAACTAGCTCTGCACAAATTGGTATTTCTATTACTACGGCCTACCTAGCTTTTATTGTAGCCGATCACTTTCTTCATGTGAGTGGAATTTTTGCCACCTTAGTTGTAGGTATCTATTTAGGTCATTTTGCCCGAATGCAGTTTAATAAGGAGTCTTATCACAGTATGCATTCTATATGGTCCTTTATAGCGTTGGCAGCTAATTCTGTGGTCTTTTTACTTGTAGGGCTTTTTGTAGATTATAGTGCTGTCTGGAATGTGTTAATCTATGCACCCTATGTATTAGGTATAGTCTATGTTGCTCGCTTAATTGCGGTTCCAATAGCTCTTTTACCAAATAATATATTATTTAAAAATAAGAAAGTATCCTTACCCTTTCAATCCGTTTTATGTTGGGGGGGGCTAAGGGGAGGTCTCGCCATGGCCTTAGTTGTTTTATTACCAGCGGACTTTCCACATAAAAAAGAGTTTGTTGCCCTAACCACTATAATTGTTTTAGCCACATTGCTTATAAATGCTGTGACAATAAGTAAGCTTATGAAGTTTTTTAAGTTAGATATTCTGGATGAAAATAATAATAAGATTTTTAAACAAGCTGTTAATTTAATATATTCAAGATTTATAAATAGTTTTAAGAGGTCAGCAGAAGAAGGGATTTTATCACCCTTAGTTGTAGATAACTCTTGTAAAGTTGTATTGGATAGTTCAAATCTAAGTGAAGATAGAGATAAAGATTCAGTTTTTGAATATCGACAGACATTGTTGCTAGAAAAGTCTTTTTATAACCACGTTTTGGAAGATCGAGAAATTTCTGTTACAGCCTATAAAACTATTCTTAATGATATAGGTAGAAGGTTAAGTGAAGTTAAGCATAAGCCTCAAAATGAAATAAATAATTTTATGCCTTCCTTTCTCCAAAAAGAAAATACTTATTCGATTTTATTAGGCCTGTTGTCAAATAATCTCCATCGAAAACACCGGTTTAATCGTTTAGTTTTAGATTTGGAAGTATTAATATTTAATGTTTTTGTTTTAGAAAAAACAGTGAAGCAAATTGGCGAAGATAGTGAGATGAAAGCTATATTAGACAAATGGACAGATCAAACTAAGGTACAACTCCATGATCTTTTTATGCACTATCCGCACTGGGCAAAGGGGATTCAAAATTCATTTATGGCTAAAGTTTTAAGCCATAGTTCTTTAAGTTTTGTTTAAGGAATATTTAAATGAATCTATAATTGGAGAATCTGTATATTTAAAAGCAAAAGAAATGACCAATTCTATAGAAAATGAGCTTCTGAAAGGCAGTGAAGATTATCTAAAAATTAATACTCATTTTTTGTTAATGAATGTACAGCTATTAAAAAATAAATCACAAAAAGAACTCAGTGAGTTAGAAAATATATCCACAATTAAATTTGAGAGTCATGGTCAAATGATATCTGGAGATAATTTTGAAAAAAATAAACTATATTTAGTAATAGGTGGAAAAGTAATTATGTCAGGCCCATTTTTAAATGATGAAAAAGTAACCATTGAACTCTATCCAAATGATTCTTTTATTATTCTAAAAAGTAGTGATTTAAAGGGATATGTTTGTTCAATTGAAAACTCGGGTAATGTTGTTTACCAGACATTGAAAGATATTAATATCAATATCGCTTTTGATACTGAATTTTATGAAGTTCCCATTTCAGAACAATATTTGTTATCACCTGATAAAGCCGCTTAAGTATGGAGCTTATTTCTGAATACAAGAATGTGAATGAATTTTAATTTACATAAATTGAGATTAGTGTAAAAATATAAGGGGACAGAATGAAAAAAATAATATTTATTGTCATGGTTATACCGCAAATGTTGATTGCTAAGAATATTTCTATACATGGACACCGTGGCGCACGAGCAGCAAGGCCAGAAAATACTATGGCTGCGTTTAAGTATGCTTTAGAGGTAGGAGTGGACGTTTTAGAGTTCGATCTATCTGTAACCAAGGATAATGTTTTGGTTATTTCCCATGATCCATATATTAATCCAACTATTTGTCAGCATCAAAATGGACAAGAATTAAAAGCTAAAACTATTATAAGAGACTTAACGTTAAAACAAGTTCAAATGTTTGACTGTGGATCCATAAGAAATCCTAGATTTCCAAAGCAAATACTGAGTCCTGGTGAAAAAATACCAACTCTAGATGAATTGTTTTTATACATTTCCAAAAACAACAAAAAAGTTGAATTTAATATAGAGACGAAAATTATTCCTGGTCAGCCAGAACTCACTGTTTCACCAGAAAAATTTTCTCAATTGTTAATTAAAATAATTAAAATAATTAAAAAATTTAAAATGGAAAAAAGAACCATTGTTCAGTCCTTTGACTATCGTACTTTAAAATGGATCAAAAAATTATACCCACAGGTAAGAACCTCTCAACTTATCTATGGAGGAATGGTAGATTTAGTGGCGGCTGCAAAGGCAATTAATGCAGATATAGTTTCTCCACACTACAGCTGGATAAATAAAGATGAAGTTCAGCGATTACAAAATAATGGAATTCAAGTAGCACCATGGACAGCAAATGATAAACAGGTCTGGGATAAGCTCATAAAAATGGGAGTTGATGCAATTATAACTGATGACCCAGCTGTATTAAAAAAGTATTTAAATTATTAAGCAATTGAACTAGACTTGAAATTGAATGGAAAAAATTCTGTGTTTCTCTTAAAATGTGTAATGTAAAAATTAGAAATCATTATTTGTTAGGATCTGTTAATTATTGAATTTTTAACAAGAATGAAATCAAGATGTATAGACCTTGAAAATTCTATTTTTATGCTAGTGCGGTTTGCTTTAAAAGTTCATTGTAAATTTAGCCATAGTTAAATCATCAGAATTTTCAACCGGTTTATATTCTACAGAGAAAATCCAGGACTGTTCGCCAAAGCCAAGTGTAGCTATTGTGGCATCGGCACTCACTGTACCCAATTTAACAATGGTATGAACAAAACCCGCAAAAAAAATGCCGCCATTAAAACCGAGGCCAAGGCTCATTTTGCTATAATCGGAAATGCTGCTATCTACACCATAATCTAGATCAATAGTCACAGCAGACATATCATAGGCCATGCCAATGGTACTGATGTCCGAGTCTGAGTTGCCAGTTAAGCCTATTCTGAAATTATCACTAAAACTAAAAAGGAATCCATAATCACTATCATCATTGACCCCTAGAGTAAAATTTGTGGTTCCACCTGCTACAGAAAAGTCAGTTGTGTCAGCGGTAGTGTCTTCAGGGTCTATGCTATAAAAACTGCCTAAGATGCCAAAATTTTCATTACCATAGTGGCCATGAAGTCCCGTGGTTGTAGTGCTGCCAACGGGATAATAGGTAACTGTGAGGCCACCTCCTGAGTTAAATCGAACACCAGTTGGGCTGTAAGCTCCTAAGTAGTTGGGGCTAGCAACACCGAGTCCCATTCTGTGTACACCAGGGCCTTGTCCTTTGCCAATAGCGTTTAAGCTAACCAAAAATGATAAAAGTATAAAAGCCCATAATGTTTTCATGTGTTACTCCGTTGTTTAGATACAAATAGATACATCTTTAATTCTGGTTATAAATTAAAGCAGTACTCTCATGAAGGAAAAATAACTCTCTAGTGGAGCACTGCTGTTAATCACTTTTAAATGTCCCAATAACTAGGGTATTCACTGTTTTCTTGTGGTTTACGGTAGATCTTAGCACGAACTTCATGTTCTTTACGAATAACATCTTCACGAGTATCACCAACGATCCACATTTGTTGAAGCATAACACCCGCAGCAGTCATATCTTTTTCAGTAAGCACATCATCTCGCTGCTTTGTATGGCGAATAAGTATGCCTTCGGTTTTTTCTAAGTGCTCTACATAATCATAATCCAGAATATCGGAAACCTTACCTGTATCATTTCCTGTGATTAGCACTATGAGTGTATACTTGTAATCATCGTTGCGTTGCCACTTTTTCCAAGGTGTGTCTGCCTCAGGCTCCAGTCCCGCAGCAAGCTTGAAATTATCCCCGTAAAGCGAGTTTCCAAAAGAATACTCATAATTGTAATGGTAGGAATGTGCAGCCCGTGGATTGATTTCAGTAAGAGCAATACTATTATCAGGTAGAACCCAAAATTCTAAATTGAAAAATTGTCCTCGATATCCTAATTCTGAAAATTTACCCATATAATCATTAACCCAAGTTTCAACTTTATCAGCCATCTTGCTGTCAATTGAGATGGGTGGAGTAACATAACCTAGTGCCTGATGATTGGAAAAGTAAACTTCCTCGGTCAGGGCATAATGTACAACCTCGCCTTCAGCAGTAATATATCCTTCATAACAATACTCAATAGCCTCATTCATATTCACTAAGTGTTCGGCAATAAAAGGTGGTGCAACCTCAGGTACTTGATCTGTTGGGACACCCTTAAGGTAACTTTTATATTGAGATGCAATTAAACTTTGAAGCTCAGTATCTTTACGATAATCAGCCAGGGTGGCTTTTAAATCTTCTTCATCCTTAATTTTAAAAATTCCACGCCCAAGAGAAAGAGATGTGTTCTTAAGCATAAATGGCCATTCTTTTATTTTAGAAATAATTTGGTCATCAGTTTCATTAAGAGGGTCTATGGCGTCAAAATAGAAAGCATTGCTCTCTAAAGTTCTCATAAGATATTTATTCATGCAGTAAAAAAATGCTAATTTTGAAGGTACTACATTGCCTAACTTTTCGTTGATAAGAATATGATGAAAAGCGTCCTTTTGTGCAAATCCTCCAACGGACTTAATGCCCTTATCCTTACAAACAGAAACTATGTTGTCGATTTCTTTATCATCCCAAGTTTCTGGTGTAAGAACTTCCACCGTCATATTTTTTTCCATGTCTTTAATAGCTTGTTTCATATATGGTTGCGGATTTAAAAATCCATAAATTGAATCATTTTTACTCATTGAAAGCTCCTGCGTTCGAATTGATTTTATTACTAATATTATTGTGCCATTTTAGGATCAAAGCAAAATAATAATTATTTTTATGACGTGATATTATTTGAGGTCAGTTGTGTACAAAGCTAAGAGATTATTTTAGTTGATTTTTATCAACAATTGCTTTTGTTATTGAAGTTCCAGGGGAGCTATGGAGTGGGATCTATGATTGGCGAGCTTAATTGAATGGTGCTAACTAATTAATCGAATCAAGTTTGGATTATATTTCATTTTACCCTTTTTTTTATAATACAAAAAGTAGTTAAGAATAGTCTGTTTAAAATATGAAAATCAAAGTTTTATTCTATGAGTAATACGGGAACATCGATGACACTAGCTCGCCTTTTTATCCACCCAGTCTAGATATTGGCAGTATCGGTCCTTGTATGACTTTCTTTTAGCTTTTTTAGGCCCTGCAATCATTTCTATTCTTGCC
>JABJQG010000041.1 GCA_018663505.1 Pseudobdellovibrionaceae bacterium
ACAGGTTCTTGCTCCTCAACTTCAGGTTTTTCATCAGCAACCACAGGTTCTTGCTCCTCAACTTCAGGTTTTTCATCAGCAACCACAGGTTCTTGCTCCTCAACTTCAGGTTTTTCATCAGCAACCACAGGTTCTTGCTCCTCAACTTCAGGTTTTTCTTCAGCGATCACAGGTTCTTGCGCTTCAACATCAGGTTTTTCTTCAGCGATCACAGGTTCTTGCGTCTCAACTTCGGGTTGTTCTTCAGCAAGAATAGGTTGTGGCTCCTCAGGTGCAGGTTGTGATTCGTTTTCATTTTTAAATTCCTGTTCTAGATCAATGGGTAACCCATCATGACTAAGTCTAATAAATCTAATACAGTCGTTCCCGTTTAATCTAGTAAAATCACCTGCGATTAATAGTTGATTTTTAAAACTTGAAATACTAAGTACTGGTCCATCAAAACCTGATCCTATGTTTTTTGAAAATTTCGTATTTACACTGCCATCGGCATTAAGTTTTATTAAACTACCAATGCTCTCGTTGTTGAAGTTATTAAAATCACCACCCACTAAAATACTATTGTCTTTAAGTTTATGTAGTGTTGTTACGGAGCCATTAACTCTAAAAGAAAAGTTTTTGTTAATGCGCCCATCTGATCCTATAACAGCAATATGTTCAACTTTATCACTTTTTGAATGGCCTGTGAAAATTCCTCCAACCAATAAGTGGTCATTGGATAGGGGTAAAACTTTTAATACGGCATTATTAAATGCATTTTCCATGGGGAGAATCTCATCTAAGTGGTCCTCTTCATTGTCACCAGGAAATCCATTGTCACCGTCGTCTTTTATATTATCAATTTCAGATTCAAGATCTGCCATTGATTCGAGATCCATATTTTCACAACCGAGGTTTATAGTTAATGCTAAACTTAAAACTATTAGGATATTTATTTTCACGTTCATCTCCAGTTTTGTTCCTGTAACTAGAATACTCATCGGATGAAAGTCTATCAATAATTACAGAAAATATGAGGGAATATTCATATTACTGTATCTAGATGGAACAAGAATACTCTAAAGGCTAATGTAGGCGTGGTAGGGTAATAACAAATTGAGAATATTTTGACTTTGTATTATAAAATATTTTTCCTTTATGAGACTCAATGAGTTCTTTTGAGACGCTTAAGCCAACTCCTGTACCACCCATGGACTCTTTTGTAGTATATGATGGTTCAAAAATGATATCTTCCATAAACTCTTCTACACCGTTTCCACTATCTGTAATGCAAAACTTGATTTTGTCAGAGCTCGTATAGACTCCCATCTTCACCCAATCTTCTTTTCCATTTTCATTTGCATCCAGAGCATTTTCAAAAAGGCTAAAAAATACCTGTAATATTTCACTTGGTTTACAGTTTATTTTAATATCCTCTGACACATCATTAATGTATATGGACAAGAGATGATTTTTGCAATGATCTTCCAAAAGAGCCCTTAAGTGCACAATTATATTCTGTACTTGATAAGCTTGGTAATTCTGATTACCGGTGTCCTGTGTGAAGCAGCTTAAGGCCTGGATAGTCCCATTGAGTTCTAAAGTTTGATTTTCAATAATGGAGAGGGTAGCTTGAGAACTAAGGTTACTTTCTAGTTCAGATTTTAACTGAGGAAATAGCCCCACTATTTGTGACATTGGTTGCTGAATATCATCAATAAATCCGGTCATCATTTCGCCAATATTGGTGAATTTAGATGCCTTGAAGGCTTGGTTCCTTAGTTTTTCCACTTCGTTTTCCCATATCTTTTGTTCAGTTATATCTATTCCTAAGATCACGGCCTCTGAATTATGGTGGTATTTTTGTGCTACGAAAAAGAATGTTCGGCCTTCAATTGGAATTATTTGAGAATCATAACTAGATTTGTTAGAAAAAAGGTCCACAGATAGTTTATTTAGAAATTCTGCATTTTCTAATTTTGATAACGAGTGATTTTTAATATCACTTCGTTCATGGTGTATTAGTTCACCAAGTTTTTTATTTAAGCCCAGAACTTGTCCTTCACTATTTATCCAAGCTAGTGCCCCGGGTAGGGCGTCCACCATAGCACTTATTCGTGAATTTCCCTGTTTAGCCTTCCAAAATTGTTCATTTAATGTTTTACCAAGCCACACGAGCATAAACATGTAAGATGTGAAGAATAAACCAATGGCTCCACCCTGGAGTTTGCCAATAAATATAAAATTACCGATTATGGAAGGTAAAATTAAGGCAAAAGTATATATAACAAAAAATTTAAATTGAGAGGCAAGGTTGGCCACTTGACTAGCCGCTAATGCAACAATGATTAATATTATAAAAAATGATGTCCAGCTAAGTTCAAAATTAAAAAGTACATATGAAGAGAACAATCCCCATGTTATTCCACTGATAACGGTGCCACCTATGAAAAGATAGGACCACAGTTTTTTTCGGTTTTTGATGAGTTCGTCTTGGAAGTGAATGAGTAATAAACGAAAACATGAAAGGGCCAATGTGAAAAATAAGAAGGAGTAACTTGCCGTATAGAGCCTTTTCTCAATAGGTGTTGCCCAGATGACAATAAGTAACAACACAAAACTCATAACGGTTTCTGGTATACTATTGTTAGCAATTTGAATATAATTCTGAACTCGAATTTCTTCTTGCGCGGCAGAAGGCGATTTAAATTTAAATAAGTTTAAAAGCTTAATCATAAGTCCCTGAGTTGTGAATTAAATTACTAATATTACTATCGAAAATTAAATCAAAAATGTTTAGTGTCCATAGACAAAGGTCTGGGTTTCTTTTATTTAATTCTACTTTTAAGGAAACCTTGCTTTGAATTCACCTAGGCTTTAACCTATATTTGGTATTGAGATGTCTGATAATAGAGGCCGGACGGATGTACTGTTCTATAGTCTCGTAGGTTTCAAAAAAGGGGAATAGTTATGAAAATTGCACCTATTGATATTGCACATAAAAGTTTTTCACGCAAAATGATGGGTTTTGACCCTGAAGAAGTTATGGATTTCTTGAGAATGATTTCTGATGAAATGGAGTCACTTATTAAAGAGCGAAACCAACTTAAAGATCAGTTACGTGATAAAGAGATGAGTATTAATGAATATAGAGAGCGTGATGAATTATTAAAACACACCATCACTACAGCCACAAAAATGTCTGAAAAAATTCGCAAAGACACTGAGCGTGAATCTAAAATAATCATCAGTGATGCTAATCACCAAGCAGAAGTCATTGTTTGTGATGCAAAAGAATCATTAAAAAAGATTTATGCTGAAGTTTCGGATCTAAAAAGAATTCGTATGCAGTTTGAGAATAACTTAAAAGCTCTCATTAATTCACATATGACAATGCTTGACCAAGGCCATACAGTAATGCCAAGCCCACAAATTGATAACTTATCTATTTTAGATGAAAATGCCAGGACTAATATTCCTCAACAAATGGCGGATGAAGTTCTGAGTCAATCAAGAGGCGGACAGCAAACATCAAATAATAGCTTTAATGCAGACGATGCATTTAAAAAAGAAATAACTGATGCTGTTCAAAGAGCTCATGGAAATGTAACTCTTTAGAGTATAAATTATCATATAGAAAAAGCCATGCATTATGTGTATGGCTTTTTTTCATTATTGCAGCTTATATATCCTCTGAACTTTTAATATCATCACCTAAGTCATCAAGTTCCTCTTGAAATTCTTTAAGTATTTTACTGCGCTTCATTTTTTTAATTTTCTTTTTAGAAAATCGTTGGCCACGAAAGCTATACGTCAGGAAATATGTGTCGGAAAATGGGGCGTTTTTTCCATCAATGCTTGTTTTGTATTTGAACCCGAGTTGGTGTTTTTTGTTGAATTTATAACCTAGACCTAATCCAACTTCAATTAAACTTGGGTTAATTGAATAAAAGGCTAAGCTTGTTCCGTTTACACCATCAGTAACTTGAGTTCTGTTCTCAGGTGTATTTATGTTCTCGTCATCGATAACTGTGGTGTATGTCTCAAGAGCTGTATTTATAAAAAAGTTCCCTAAGTGTGCTGTTGCTCCAGTATCAAAGTAAATCAAAGTAGAGAGCCCTTCTCCTCGGTATTTTATGCCAGTATCAAAGTATGGTACAAAGTGACTTGATGATAAGACTGCTTTAAAACCACCAGACACAAAAAATGCACCATCAGATAATAAAGATTTATCAGTATTTGTATCAATAGTATAGAGGGGGATATTTAGTTTTGCAGTAGGGTAAATTTTGAAGCCCCACAAACTTTTTTTGCTAATTACCCCAAAGCTTACCTCTGGGACACCAGAGTTTGTTCTGGAAAAGTTACTATCACTACTTTCTGAGTTAACCACGGGAAGTTCTGTTGTTAAGGCGAGTTTATTAGAGTAATCGTAACGCCCCTTAAGTGAGAACTTTGAATACTTAAATGAGTTGTTATTATTTAGTTTAACAAAACTGCCAAATTCATCTTCAAAATTTCCAAGAGTTTTAAAGTAAGAGAGTTCATTATTTAAAAACCACTGTCCTTTCTTGATTTTAATGAATTGGGCATAGCTAGTAAGAGAGTACAGAGTAAGAATAATGAGAAGAGAAAGTTGTTTCATATATAAAATCATTATATATATTCACTGAATTTTGAAGTCATTTTTGCTGATATCCTTAAAACAGCCACTTTTTTGGATTTAAGCCTACCTAGGAGCTCATGTGGAAAGTAGCCAGCGAAAAAAAGCGCTATTTATTATTTTTATCACTGTGTTTATTGACCTTGTTGGATTTGGCATAATAATCCCCCTCTCTCCTTACCTTTCTCGTGAATTTGGGGCGTCGGCACTGCAAATAGGTTTGTTAATGGCCATATATTCATTGATGCAGTTTGTATTCTCACCTTTTTGGGGCCAACTCAGTGATAGATTCGGTCGTAGACCAATTATTTTGATGAGTGTGTTTGTTGCCGGAGTTTCACATCTTGCCTTTGCTTTTAGCACTGAGTTTTGGATGTTATTTGTAGCAAGAACCTTTGCTGGAATTGGAGGGGCAAATATCTCTACGGCCATGGCATATATGGCTGACATTAGCTCCAAAAAGGATCGGTCTAAAACTATGGGGCTCATTGGTGCTGCATTTGGATTAGGTTTTGTGTTCGGTCCCTTTATTGGTGGAATATTTGGTGAGGTTGGGTCGTCACTGGGCTCAGCGGCTCCCTTTGGTAAGAGCTTTTCTGCGGTAATAGCATCTTCAATTTGTCTATTAAATTTTATTTTTGCTTTTTTCTATTTAAAGGAATCTAGACAAGTAAATGCTGAGGTCACAGCCATAAAACTGTCAAAACGCATTAAAGTTATGTTTTTTCATCTTAAAAAAGAGACGGTGGGGTCTCTTATGTTTTTACTATTTATGACGACCTTTGCCATGGCGCATATGGAGGCCACACTTTTTTTATATGTGAGTGATGTCTTTCATCTTGGCATGAAAGAAGCCAGTTTTGGTTTTGCATATGTGGGGGTGGTCATGGCATTTACTCAAGGTTATTTAATAAGAAAATGGCTACCAAAATTTGGAGAACGCAGTTTGTTAGTGTGGGGGGCCCTAATGGCTGGCATTGGATTTTTAATGATAGCTATGGCTCCAAATGTACTGAGCCTTGGGGTGGCAGTTACATTCTTAGCTATAGGAATTGGTTTGGTAAACCCCTCTTTGCATGGAGGAGTCAGCTTATTGAGCTCATCTGATCTTCAAGGGGAAGTTATGGGGGTTAATCAGAGCCTTTCAGCATTAGCCAGAATAATTGGCCCTGCCACTGGAGGGTTTATTTATGATCAAGTTAGCTTGAGGTCGCCCTTTTTCATTGCCGCGGGATTTATGGGTTTGGTGTTTTTTTTGTCCATGAAAATCTACTCCAAAATACCTAACTCGGCAAAAACAGAGTAGAATCTACAAATTTACTTTCCAGAATTTACAAATCGGGGTATTGTTGGTATTCAAAATTTCACTGCAACTATATCTTGAAAACAAAGTAATTATAGTATGTTATGAGTTATTCACAAAGGATAAGTATGAGCCAAGATTCTACATTTTCAGACCGTTATGCCCCCCAGGACATTGAAACAAAGCATTATAAAAACTGGGAAGAAAGTGGCTACTTTAAGGCTGAAGATCAGTCTACAAAACCACCATACTGTATTATTTTACCACCGCCAAATGTTACGGGTGTACTGCATTTGGGGCATGCACTTGATTTTACTTTGCAAGATGTACTTATTCGCTGGAAAAGAATGTCAGGCTTTAATGCTCTTTGGATGCCAGGGGCGGATCATGCTGGTATTGCCACACAAAGTGTTGTGGAGAAAGAGCTACGAAAGGAAGGCGTAACTCGTCATGAACTTGGTCGGGAAAAATTTGTAGAAAAAATATGGGACTGGAAACACGCACATGGAGAAAGAATTTTAGAGCAGATGAAATGCATGGGATTCTCCTGCGATTGGGATAGACAAACCTTTACTTTGGATGAGGGTGTTTCTAAAGCTGTTCGAAAAGTGTTTACTTCACTGTACAAGAAGGGCGCAATTTATAGAGGGAACAGATTGATTAACTGGAGCCCTAAATTAGAGTCAGCTCTTTCTGATCTTGAAGTTAATCATATTGAAACCAAGGGTAACCTTTGGCACATAAAATATCCATTAGCTGATGGTAGTGACTTCTTAATTGTGGCCACCACCAGACCAGAAACACTGCTAGGAGATACGGCTGTTTGTGTACATCCAAATGATGAAAGATATGAATCCTATATTGGAAAAGAAGTTTCCTTACCATTAACTGATCGTAAAATTAAAATAATTGCAGATGAATATGTAGACAAAGATTTTGGATCCGGTGTGGTCAAAATTACGCCGGCTCATGACTTTAACGATTATGAAATTGGAAAGCGTCATGAGTTAGAGTTTATTAATTTACTAAATAAAAATGGTACATTGAATGAAAACGCTGGAGAAAACTATAAAGATCTTTCGGCTATTGACGCGCGAAAAAAAGTTGTAGCTGATCTGGAAGAGCTTGGTCTTTTAGAAAAAGTAGAGCCTCATGCCCATTCTGTTGGGCATTGTGAGCGATCAGGCTGTGTTGTAGAACCATTATTGTCTGACCAGTGGTTTGTGGATGTATCTAATATTTCTGTGCCAGCAAAAAGAGTTGTGGAAAGTGGAACAATATCCTTTGAACCGGAGAGTTGGACCAAAACTTACTTACATTGGATGAATAACCTTCAAGATTGGTGCATATCTAGACAACTGTGGTGGGGGCACAGGATCCCAGCATGGTATTGCAAGGACTGCTCCCACGTAACGGTGATAGAAGAGAGTCCATCTAAATGTGAGGGCTGTAAAAGCGAAAATATTTATCAAGAAGAAGATGTATTAGATACTTGGTTTAGTTCAGCCCTCTGGCCTTTTAGTACGTTGGGCTGGCCTGAAGAAACTGAAAGTTTAAAAACTTTTTATCCGACAAATGTGTTGATTACTGGTCATGATATAATATTTTTCTGGGTTGCTCGTATGATAATGATGGGCTTAGAGTTTCAAGAAGATGTTCCATTTAGAAAAGTATACCTGCATGGCTTGCTGCGAGATGATCAAGGTAGAAAACTTTCTAAATCCCTAAAAAATGCTCCTGATCCACTAGAAATTGTAAAGGAGTATGGAGCAGATGCCTTGAGAGCGACTTTAATGTCGCAAGTTTCTTCTGGGAGAGATTTGAAATTCTCTATGCAGAAATTAGAGACAAATAGAAATTTTTTAAATAAAATTTGGAATGCCACTCGATTTGCATTAGGTGCACTTACTGACTTTGATGCTCCTGTTGAGGGTGATCAAGCACTACCTCAAAAATCGGACTTATCCGATGCAGATCAATGGATAATTCATAAATTAAAGGTTTGCGAAAAACAGGTTGATGAAAACTTACGTAATTATAAATTTTCTGAGGCGTTTGGTGCCATTTATGCTTTCGTTTGGCACGAACTCTGTGATTGGTATTTAGAACTATCTAAACCTATTTTATACGGCGAGCCTTCATCCGAGCGAACAGCTACACAGCTGGTATTAACTCAAGTTCTTAATAGAGCTCTTCGCCTATTGCATCCATTTGCCCCTTTTATTACTGAGGAGCTTTATCAAAAGTTACCCATTAAAAATGAATCCATAGTTGTTGATTCGTATCCAAATATTAAATCTGATAAAGTATGGTTGGAAGTAGGGTCGGAAGAGATTGCTTTAGAAATGGATTTAGTTATTTCTGTGATTTCTGCCATAAGGAATATTCGTGGTGAAAACAGAATAAAGCCTTCTGAAAAAATTAAAGTGATGCTTTCTCCAGGTGACGACAAGGCACAAAAAATATTAGGTGTTAACAAGGTTTCTATAATGACAATTGCTGGGCTTAGCGAATGTATTATTAGTGAAGTTGAAGATATGTCCAAGTGTGCTGTGACTCCAGTGAGGTTTGAGTCTTTGGAAGTGGATGTGGTTATTCCCTTAGAGGGGCTTGTGGATTTTGAAATCGAAATTACCAGGATAAATAAAAATATCGAAAAATTAGAAAAAGAAGAACTCAGTTTAAGCAAAAGGATGAATAATGAAAATTTTCTGAAAAATGCCCCAGAAGAAGTGGTTGATGATGGAAAACTGCAGCTGGTAAAGTTTAAATCATTAATTGAAAGCTTAAGAGCTAGTTTAAAACGGCTTCAAAGCTAGTAAAGGTTGTTGGTGGTTTTGACTCAGGGCATTGGTGCTCGATTGTAATTTGAGCATCCTGACAATCGAGGCTTGCCGCCTCGAGCTCCGCAATCTAATGGCATCGTGCCATTAGATCTATAAATAGACTGACATCCATGATGACTTGATTTCTTTTCTTTCAATAGATTCCCCCACACGACGTGGGGGAATTGCGGGTTTCAGGGCGGCAGCCCTGATCTCCCATGGATGGAAAGCTATCAACTTCGCACTAAAAGTTCCTACTCATAAACCCATAGAATTAAAATAGAGAGTTAGATTATTTTCCATAACTTGGTAGTTATTAAAACTGATCTATAATTTTTTTTAACCTTAGAGGGTGGTTGGTGAATACCCAGTCACAGCCCTCATTAATTTCTCTAATGAGGCTATTCTTAGATTTGATGAAGCCTACACCGACTTTTTTATTATTACTTTTTAACTTTGATCTCATATCTTTATTAATGAGTAAATAATGTCCTGTAAAACCACCAAGAGAGCTCTTAATAGTTTTTTGGAAAATCTCCTTTGCATTCAATAGAGAGATGGATAGGAACCCGCTAGAGTTTAAATTCTGAAAGTATTGAAATATATCCGAGTTTAAAGAAATAAGGTGGTAATCTTCTATGATTTCTAATCTAGACAAAGAGTGGCTAATGATTTTCGCTTTTTCTGTATTAGAGCGATTTGAACCAGGGTTTAAAAAATGTTCATCCTTCACCTCAATCATTAGGTGAATTTTTTTACCGTAAAGCTCTATGAGTTCATCGAGAGTTAATATTTCAGGAATTTCTTTTCGCAATTCATTAAAATTAAATTGTGAAATGATAACCTCAGGTCGATTGAAGACTCTCCCGCAGTTTAGGTCGTGGTGAATCACCGGTACAAGGTTTTTTGTCCATTGAATATCTAGTTCGATGCCCCAGATACCGTTTTTTAGGCAGATATCAAAAGCCTCTTTAGTATTTTCTTTAATATTGTTTTGATGATACCCTCGGTGGGCAACAAGTTGAATTAATCTATTATTATCAAATTTTTTAGTTTGAGGTATTAGCGAAAAACTAAGGTCTATAATTGACTCTAAAGTATCTTGAATGATGGACATATTACCTTACAATGGTCTTGTTCTTGTTAAATATTCAGCACTATTAAGGACTGGTTTAATCATAATTATTGGCATTGTCTAGAGTATTTATTGTTTGTGAGGGAATTCTTAGTAAAAATATAGACATAGGAAATAATGATTTCTATATATGTTGAATATATGGAACTAAATTAGGAGAATAATATGATTGCCCGAACAAAGAGAATACTTGTCATTAGCTTATTTTCGCTTTTCAGTGTAAGTGCACTGGCTGCAGGTGGTGGAGGTTCCTCAATAGGTTTCTTTATAGGTACAACAGGCTCTACTCAGACAGATATGAATAGCTTGATAGATACACAGAATTCGGGAAGTGATGGTCCTATTTCTGCGGGCAAGTTAACTAGTGCTTATGAATTTTCTGGCCACTGGAGTTATCGTTTTTCTAATATAATGGGCTTACATTTTCGTCCCTCATACTTTACGCAAACTACTGATGGAACAGGAACAGCAGGGTCTTATGATTATGGAATTACTGGTTTTACCCTTTTTCCCATGATGCGGTTATTTTTATTAGAAAATAATTATATTAAATTTTTTACTCAAGTAGGAATAGGTTGGGGATTTGCAAATGGTGTCATTCAAGAGCCGGGTTTAAAGGTTGAGTTTTCGGGAAATGCATCTGGTTTTATTGGGGGAATTGGGGCTGAGTTTTGTATAGCAACAGTTCACTGCATAAATGTAGAAGGAAACTTTAGATACCTACCCATTGAGCGTATGACGGTGGATTCAGCCTCTGGATCTAATGCAGGATCGGGCCTGTCACAATACCTATCAGGTGAAATTGAGTTAGGCGATCATGATTTAGCGTCCAGTATGTCAGGTATTATGGGTGTTTTAGGTTATACTTATTATTTTTAAGATCAGGATATCGGCGTATGAAAATTAAATTATGGGGTGTTCGTGGGTCTTTGCCTACACCAATTTTACCTGCAAAGAGTGAACAAAAAATAAAAAATTTGCTACACAAATTTGTAGGTTTTCAGAAAGAAAATTCATCCTCCGATGTTGATGAGTTTGTAAATTCTCTTCCTAAATACAAAGTATCTGGATTTGGGGGAAACACTGCATGTGTACAGGTGAGTAGTGAAAAACAAAATCTAATAATTGATGGTGGGTCGGGGATTCGAAGACTTGGGGAAATATTGGCCTGTGGTCCATGCGGGGCAGGGCAGGGTGAAGTCCATATATTAATGACTCATTTTCATTGGGATCATTTAATTGGACTTCCTTTTTTTATACCTATTTTTATCCCGGGAAATAAGATCCATATTTATAGTGTGCAAGATGACGCTGAAGAGTCTTTTAAAACTTTATTTAAAAAACCTAACTTCCCGGTGCCTTATGAGTATTTAGGAGCTGATATTATTTATCATCAACTTGAACCTAGAAAGATGGTTGAATTTGAAGATTTAAAAGTGACCCCTTACGAGCTAGACCATCCAGATCCTTGTTGGGGATATAAAATTGAACATAATGGCAAGACGTTTTCATATTGTGTTGACTCGGAGGGGACACGAGTAAGTCGTCAAGATTTAGGCTTGGACCTTCCACTCTATCAGAATGTGGACCTTATGGTTTTTGACGCCCAATACTCTTTTTTAGAAGCTGCAGAACGTGTTGACTGGGGGCATTCTTCGGCTCCCATTGGTTTGGATATTGCTATGCGTGAAGGCGTCAAAGAGACTCTATTCGTTCACCACGACCCGGCTGCTTCTGATGAGCATATAGCAGAGGTAGAAGAGCAGACTAGAAGCTACTATGAGGCTCAGTTAAAATCTGCTGCCAAACAAAATAAAGAAGTGTTTGAGGTGGATTGGCATTTTGCTCAAGAAGGAGAGGAATACGACCTTTGAGGGACGTATTGGTTATTGAATTGTTTGGAACACATCAATTGTTTAAAAGTCGAAGGCCGGTCTCTATGGGCTTGTTATTTAACGCATATTGTCCCGCAAATTGGTTAGGTTTATGTTCAGTGCAATTGAGAGTAGAATGAAATCATGAATATGAGTGTGGAAAAAATTGATGATAAGCTAGAAATATCCTTTTTTGGAGAAATTAGTGAGGACGTGGCTCTGGAGCCACTAAGTTTTACCGGAATTAATACTGTAGTTTTTGATTTAGAAGGAATTTCTTTGTTAAACTCATGTGGTTTAAGAACTTGGATACTATGGATCCGAGAGATACCCAGTGAAACGGTTAAGAAATTTAAAAACTGTCCTAGAATTGTTGTAGAACAAATGAATATATTAGAGGGCTTTCTTCCTAAAAACTCTGTAATAGAATCCTTTTATATTCCCTATTACTGTGATGACTGTGATAAGGAATATAATAAATTAGCCCTAGAAGGGGAAGACTTTGTAGCAGGCTCCATGGACTCAAATATGGGAGTTGCTTTAAGTGAAATTCCTGTATGTAAAGAGTGCGGAGAAGAAATGGAATTAGATGTAGTTCCGTTAAGTTACTTTAAGTTTCTAAAATAAAGATGTTAATATGAAAAAAAAAAAAGTAGATGGAAGACAGAAGCGATCTGGTAGAAGGTCTTCTGAGCGAGCCAATGTACAAGCCGGAATAATTAAAAGACACCCCGATGGGTTTGGATTTTTTATTCCTGACGATTCATCACAAGTAGACGCCTATGTACCTAGAGAATCTATGGCGGGAGTAATGACTGGTGACAGAGTTGACGTGGAAATTAAAAAAGAACGTGGTGGAAGCCGGTTTAGAGGTTTTGTAAAAAAAATCACAGCTAGAAAGTTTAAATCAGTTACGGGAAAAGTGCATTTTATTAACCCAGATACTGTTGCACTTAAAGATGAGAGCTTTACCTGGGGTGAAGATCTTTTTTTAGATAATTTTTCTGAATACCCTGAAATTCATGAAGACGATTATTTAATCGCAGAAATCACGTCTTACCCGGATTCTAAACCTGGCTTCCGAGGAAATATTACTCAAATCTTAGGAGATATGAACAAGGCCGACATGGATAATATTCGAGTGCTAAACATGCACCAGATACCCCATGAGTTTTCTAAGCAGTGTATTCAGGAATCTAAAAAATTTCCTAGTGTGGTGGATCCAAAAGATTTTAAAGATAGAAAAGATCTGAGGGAGTATAGCTTTATTACCATTGATGGTCCTACAGCTAAAGATTTTGATGATGCCATTTTTGTTGAAAAACAAAATAATGGTTACAAGCTGTTTGTGGCCATTGCAGATGTAAGTCATTATGTGAAACCTCAAACAGAGCTTGATAATGAAGCTTTACTTAGAGGAAACTCTACATACTTTCCCAATTTTGTAGCTCCAATGTTACCAGAAAATATATCAAATGAACTGTGTTCTTTAAAGCCAAATGTAGATCGATTAGCATTTGTTGCTGAATTATTTTTAGGTTTAGATGGTGAGATTCAACAATCGCAATTTTATGAGGCTGTGATTAAATCTCATGCCAGAGTGACTTATGGTGAAGCTCAGGAAATATTTGATGGTGGTAAATTAAAACAATTAAAATTTATTGAACCCATGTTATTTCAGGCAAAGGAATTAGCTGAAAAGTTAATGCAAAATAGGTTTGAAAATGGCTCATTAGATATGGATGTCCCAGAAGTTGTTATTTCTGTGGACCCTCAGGGTGAACCATTAGAGATTCAAAACTCTATTAGGATTTTTGCTCATCGGCTTATTGAAGAGTTTATGTTGTTAGCTAATGTAGCTGTGGCTCGTTTTTTCACAAAAAGAGAAATCAATGCCATTTTTAGGGTGCATGATAATCCAAGAACAGAAGCACTGGATTTATTGAAGGGTTATTTGCATCAGTTTGGCGAGTCATTAAATAATGGAGATGAACCACTACAGAAAACATTAACCAAAGTATTACACAAATATAAAGGCGAGGCTCAGTCCTCAATTTTAAGTATTTTAACATTAAGATCAATGAGCCAAGCAGAGTACAGCTCCAATAATATTGGGCATTTTGGTTTAGCATTTAAAGACTACACACATTTTACCTCACCTATTCGCCGTTATGCTGATCTTGTTGTACACCGATTATTAAAGTCAGCATTAATGCCACATAAAGGCTATATGGGTGTACCTAATGATAAGTTACAACATTATGGTACCTTGCTAAGTGCCAATGAACAGCGATCTGTTAAATCTGAGCGACAGATTAATTCCATAAAAAAAGCTCGTTTTATGAAGCAGTTTGTGGGGCAAGAATTTTCAGGTATGATTAGCTCAGTAACAAAGTTTGGAGTATTTGTTTTATTAAGAAAGTACGCTGTGGATGGTTTAGTTAAAATTGAATTTTTGGGAAATGACCTTTTTGAGTTTGATTCAGAAAATTTAATTTTAAGAGGGCAAAAGACTGGAAAAACATTTGCTATAGGTGATGAACTGAATATAGTTATAGGGGCTGTGGATAGAGAACAAGGCCAAATAGACTTTGTTTTGGATGAGGAAAGCTTAAACAAATCCCCAGGGGGTCGAAACAGTGAAACATCAAAGCGGAAGAGTGCTGCCACTGGGGGGGACCCTAAAAAACGCAAGTCGAATAAAAAAGATAGTGGGAGTGTTCGCAAAAAACGGGTTCGAAAATCTCGCGGAAAGGGCTAAGCTCGGTCGTTATGTTCTAGATAAGTTTACAAGCTCCGGAGTTCAAGACCTTTCAGTTGGAGAGCGTTTAAGAATTAGCTTTGAAGAGCTTGGTCCCACATTTATTAAATTAGGACAACTGTTAGCAACAAGACCGGATCTGGTTCCACTGAGTGTGGCCAAAGAATTTCAAAAACTTCATGATCAAGTAAAATCAGTGGATTTTGATAAAGTGGCTCCAGTGATTGAAGCTCATTTTGGATCCAGTTTTGATCAAATTTTTTTAGATTTTAATAAAGAACCTATTGGGGCAGCAAGTATAGCTCAAGTATATCAAGCTAAGCTGCATACTGGTGAGGACGTTGTAGTTAAGGTTTTACGTCCGGGAATCGTTGATATTATTTATGATGACTTAAATGTGTTATATGCCCTGGCCGAGCTTATTGAGAAATATATTCCAGAAGCTAGAGTTTTTAACCCAAGTGGAATTGTTGATGAGTTTTTTAAAACACTAGAACTTGAAACTAACTTTATTGTGGAAGCCAACAACATAAGGCGATTTGAAAAAAACTTTGCAGATAGAGACAATATTGCCATTCCCAAAGTATATACACAATTTTCAGGCAAAAAAGTTTTAGTCATGGAGAAGCTCAATGGTATTTTAATGAGTCAAGAGAATGCCTTAGATCAAGAAAACATTGATCCTTCAAAGCTCATTCGCGCAGGTATTGATTGTTACTTTCAAATGGTTTTTAAAGATGGTTTTTTTCATGGAGACATGCACCCAGGAAATATGTTTGTGCTCCCAGATAACAAACTAGGCTTAATTGATTTTGGTGTTGTTGGCAGATTAAATTCTAAAACTCAATCAGCAATTGCAAATATGTTTATGGCACTAGCAACTGAAGACTATGATCGTTTTGCCTACGAGTATGTAGATCTAGCCCCTTATTCAGATAAGGTGGATGTGGATCGACTTTCCAGGCAAATTAGAGATACTCTGTCGCCCTACCATGGATTGACCCTAGAAAATGTAAATAGCGGAAAGCTATTACTGAACACAACTAATTTAGCAGCACAAAATGGTCTAAAATTGCCATCAGAGCTTATACTATTTTTTAAGTCCATCATTACGATTGAGGGGATGGGCAGAAGAGTAAAAAAAGACTTTGATGTTTTAGAGTATGCTATGGAATTCTCCCTTGAGCTTGTACAAAATAAATATGATGGGAAAAAAGTTTTAAAAGATCTTACCATGGTAACAAGAGACGTGCATGGGCTTGTGTCCGCCGTACCAAGACACTTAAAGCATCTTCTAAGACGATGGAGCTCCCCCAACTATATTGCAAAAATTAAAATTGATGAGCTTTCTGAATTTAAAAGAGTATTATCAAAATCTGCCAACCTCATTTTTTTAGGAATGATCATTAGTATTATGATTCTCAGTTCCACTATCATCTTCACTTTTACTGAACACACAGGTTTTGATTTCACAGTTCCAGTAATGGCAGCTTTTGGTTACGGAGCAGCCTTTGTATTAGGAATAGTAGCCTTTATTAACTATATACGTAGATAAAAGGGGCGGCTTTTCAATTGAAGCGTTTCCATCCTGAGAGATCGAGGCTTGCAGCCTCGAGCACCGCAATCTAATGGCATCGTGCCATTAGATCTATAAAAACTAAGTGTTATTGTGGGATTGAATTTGATTTTTTCTTTAAATTATTTTGCTACTGCACTAGCAAATATGAAGTCTGTTTGTCAAAACTCAAATTCAAAAGAGAAAGGCTACCTGTCCTTAAGCTCATTCATAGTAAACAATTCTAATTGAGCAAGATTAATTTCCTGTAGTTTTGACGAGGGACCATTGGCACGGTTAATTACACAAAGAACCTGAGAAATAAGAGCCCCTTCGTTACGAAGAGCATTGGTACTTTCCACAACTTGTCCACCAGTGGTAATCACATCTTCAACAACTAATACTTTTTTACCTTTTATCTCAGTGCCTTCAGAAAACTGACACGTGCCATAGCTTTTTGCTTCTTTACGGATAAAAGCCACTGGTAGACCAGTTTCAAATGAAAGGGCTGTGGCAATGGGGATACCTCCCATTTCAAGGCCAGCAAGAACTTCCACATCTGCCGGAACAAGTGGCTTTAACTGTTTGGCAATTTCTTGAAGTAATTTAGGTTGAGCTTCAAATCGGTATTTATCAAAGTATTCATTGCTGGTAAGGCCGGACCTTAGTTTAAACTCTCCGGTAAGGTGGGCGATGTCATAAACAGCTTTACAGAGTTCTTTACGGTTCATAGGTACTCCTTTTCAATTGAGTTAAGTAATCTTTGTTTGTTCTTTCACCCAATGAGTGAAAGGCAAGTGTGTGTTATCCACATTGATTTCAACGATTGCGGGGCAGTCATAGGGGTGAATCTTTAATATCTCTTCCTTAACTTGCTTAAATAATTTTTTATTCGTTTTTAAGATAAAATATATTTCACTCTCTTTTTTAATTTTACCTTCCCATTTGTAGATAGAAGTTCCCGCAGGGAAAATGTTTGCACAGGCAATGAGCTTAATTTCTAGCAGGTGAGAAGCTATGCTTTCTGCGGTTTCCATATTGGGTGCTGTGGAGTAGATAAGAGTCATTGTGTAGTTGCCATTGAGCCAAAAAAAAGAGGTCCAAGGACCCCTTTTCTTGTGAATTAATTTTAGAGACTATTTGTTCTCTTTTTCTCTTTTTTCTTGGTATTCTTTCATTAATTTTTCTTGAACATTTTTAGGAGCCGCCGAGTATCTTGCAAATTCCATTGTGAATTCACCTTTCCCCTGAGTGGCTGAACGTAGTTCTGTTGAGTAGCCAAACATTTCAGATAAAGGAACATCCGCATCAACAGTTACAAAGCCCTCAATAGTTGTGGTTCCACTGATGATACCACGACGTTGATTGATTTGACCCATTACGCTACCTTGAAACTCTTCAGGAGCAGAAACTTGTAACTTCATAAGAGGCTCAAGAACTGTAGGTTTCGCTTTTTCATAAGCTTGTCTGAAAGCAGCCATAGCGCATATTCGGAAAGCCATCTCACTGGAATCCACATCATGATAAGACCCATCATTAAGCTCTACTTTTACGCCAATCACTTGTGCGCCAATAAGAGTTCCTTTGGCCATTTGTTCTTTGAAACCTTTATCACAAGCAGGAATATATTCGCGAGGAATACGTCCACCTACAACGTTGTCTGAAAACTCGTAAGATTTTTCTTCTGAAGAATCCTCAATAGCGGTGATCTTCCCAACAACTTTAGCGAATTGACCAGCACCACCTGTTTGTTTTTTGTGAGTGTAATCAAAGTCGGCGTCGCCACCAATAGTTTCTCTATAGGCAACTTGTGGAGCACCAGAAACCACTTCGCACTGAAATTCACGATTCATACGCTCAATATAAACTTCTAGATGCAGTTCGCCCATTCCAGAGATAATAGTTTCATTGGATTCTTCGTCACGATGTACGCGGAAAGTAGGATCTTCTTTTCTAAATTTTTGTAGAGCTTTTGTAAAGTTTGCGGAACCAGCCTTATCCTTAGGTCGCACAGCAAGAGAGATTACTGCGTCTGGAACAAACATAGAAGTCATAGAGTAGTTAACAGCACCAGATGTAAATGTATCACCAGAGGCGCAATCCACTCCAAAAAGAGCTACGATATCACCTGCTTCTGCCGTATCAATATCCGCCATATCGTTGGAATGCATTTTTACTAGGCGAGGTATTTTTACTTTTCTCCCGTTACTAGAGTTGATGATAAAATCACCTTTTTTTAGTACGCCCTGATAAATTCTCATATAAGTTAACTGTCCAAAACGCCCATCTTCAAGTTTAAAGGCAAGAGCAACTAATGGCTTATCATTACTTACAACCATTTCAATTTTTTTCTCGTTATCATCTAAATCAAGAGCGTAGTTTCTTACTTCATTGGGGGTAGGTAAGTAGTCCTTAACGCCGTCAAGAAGGGGCTGAACACCTTTGTTTTTGTAAGCAGATCCACAAAATACAGGAGTTAGATCTAAAGAAAGGCAACCCTTTCGGATTCCTCTTTTGATTTCTTCTTCAGTGGGCTCTTCTTCCATTAGGAACTTTTCAGCAACATCATCATCATAATCAGCAGCTTTGCCAATGAGCTCTAGGCGGTATTTTTTAGCATCTTCCATCATTTCAGCAGGAATATCTAGTTCTTCAATTTCTTCACCTTGATCGCCACGGTTGTAAAGGGCTTTCATTCTCACAAGGTCAACCACACCTTCAAGGTGTTCTTCCAGACCAATTGGAAGCTGCATCATAACAGTGTTGTGTCTTAATTTTTCACGTAAAGCAGTAGACACACGAATGGGATCAGCACCCTGTCTATCTAATTTGTTAATAAAGGCAATTCTTGGAACATCATAACGTCTCATTTGACGATCAACAGTAATGGACTGAGATTGAACACCAGCTACACCGCAAAGCACTAAAACAGCACCATCAAGTACGCGTAGAGCTCTTTCCACCTCAATTGTGAAATCAACGTGACCCGGGGTGTCGATAATGTTTACGTTTAAGTCTCTCCACTCAACCGCTGTGGCAGCTGATTGAATTGTAATACCACGCTCTTTTTCTAGCTCCATGGAATCCATCTTGGCACCCACACCATCTTTACCGCGAACATCATGAATGGCATGAATTCGTCCTGTGTAAAACAGCATTCTTTCTGTTAATGTGGTTTTCCCTGAGTCAATATGGGCTGAAATCCCAATATTTCTAACTTTTTCTAAGTTCCACTCTTTAGTAGCCATGGTCTATGTTACCTTTCCTTATTCTATAAATAGAGTTTATGTATACAATTGAAGCTCAAATATCTATCATGAAGTTTTTTGAAGTGCAATTTTTTTGAAGTGATTATTGGATTTAAAAGTGTATGAAAATCAGTATAATAGCCTTACACTTCGGGGAGGCCGGAAAATATGCAACAGTTAGGGGAAACCCCATTATTTAAGAATCAACGTGAAATGTTTCCTGACCCCAAGGCAGCTTATGACCAGGGGTTATTAGCAGTGAGTCGTGAAATTAATACAGAAATGCTTTTTGAGTCCTATAGTTTTGGTATTTTTCCATGGCCACACGAAGGTTATGAAAACTTGTGGTTCTGTCCTGATGAAAGAGGGGTATTGCTTTTTAAGGAGTTGAAATTCTCAAAAACTCTAAAGAAGCTTTTAAGGCAAAATACTTTTCGAATCACATTTAATGAGAGTTTTAATCAAGTTATAGATGAGTGTGCAGTGGCAAAAAGAAAAGAACAGGATGGTACTTGGATCACTGATGACATTTTGACCACCTACAAAATATTCCACAAAATGGGCTACGCTCATTCTGTAGAATGTTGGCAAAATGAAGAACTTGTTGGTGGTATGTATGGTGTGTACGTTGCAGGTGTTTTTAGTGGGGAAAGTATGTTTTTTAAAACCACCGGAGCATCAAAAGTTGCTTTATTATCAATGATTGAGTTGTTGCAAAAGAATGGCCAAACCTGGATGGACATACAAATGGTAACACCTTTTGTGGAGAGTATTGGGGGGAAATATGTGGAAAAAAGTGAGTATTTAGAAATGTTAGCTGAACAAAAAAAACAAGCTAAGAAATTATTTTTTTAGTCGGAACATATCAAAGCGCTGACCCCATGGTGACCCTCTTTTTGGATCATAATTAGCAGATGGCTGAGATAGAAAATATAAAACTCCAACAGACAACATTAATAAACTCATAAAAGCTAACAACTTCCATTTATTTTCATTTATAAATTCTAAAATTTGCTTGAGCTTTCTTTGGCGTCGAAGTTTCTGTAATTCTAAAAATTTTTCATGCAAAGCTGTTCTAATGGAATTTTTATGGCCGGAAGGAAGGTCTTTGAAATTTAAAGCCACAAAAGCATATTTTGCAATAAACTGATCATCTTCAGATTTTTTCATCCACCACTTTTTATTTTCAATCTCTGATACGCGTACAACTCGCGCCCACCAGGCCATTTTCTGCATGCCTGGCACAGTGAATTCTACCTTTAACATTTCACCAAATTGTGGTGCTTCATCTAAGGCCACAATAAGGCCCGCTCCAGAAGCTGAGATATCAATAAGCTCGGTAGGAGTGAGGTTTACATTATCTTTTTCTCTAGCAAAAAATAAAGTTTTCTCGTCACCATCACTAAATGTATAGCGGGGGGCTCTTTTAATAATTTTCTTTGCGGCGTTCATACTGTATTATCGACAGATTTCGTCTCAGCCTTAAATTGCTGGACTTAGGGGCAGGATTAGCTGAAAAGTGAGGTTGTAAAAGTATATTATGATCCTAAATTTTGATGATTAAGAGGCGAATAGGTCTGTCATTGTGTAGATACGAAACTGTCTGTACGTTACATTAAGGATAACAAGGGCTATTGAAATAAGCTTATTTGAAAGGAGTTAAAATACTTTGGGACGCACATATTTGTATGCCTTTAAAACGAGATGGAGATTTAAGTAGTTTAGAGCTTTTTAAAAAAGTTGGGTTTAAATTCCTCTCTGTAAATGCAGACATGGATTATACTCCCATAGAAGATGTTGTTTCCACACCCGAGGATCTTGAGCAAATTGAGGGCGGTAACTTTTTTCGTGTGGATGAAGCTAATTAGTGTAAATAAAAACTAGAGTATACTTAGATTTAGAAATCAGTTTTTTATAATATTTGATCGTGAGACTTCTCTTCTATAAACAAGTGAGATTTAAGTGTCAATTTTTACATTAATTAACTTTGAACTATCCCAAAAAAACTATTAAAAAATTTCATTTTGTTTTTCGTAATGAATTATAATTAATTCAAACTAGGTGAAATATTTCAATAGAGTGAATCTTCCTTTAATTTTAAAGATTCTTATTATAGGTAATAAAGATAAATTTATAAAATTAACCAAACGAGGTATTCAGTGAAGAAAATATTTATATCAATAGTAGTGTTAGCAAGTGCAGCTGTTTTTGCAGATGGGCAGGTTACACCAAAAGAAGGAAAATATGAAGGCGCATACAAACAAAACAATATGAAGTGTATTATTACATTAGAGTCTATGGGTACAGCGAATGAATCCGTTTATCAGACCAGTCCTCGAAATGGCAAAACTTTTCCATATTATGGTATAAACACTGAAAAGGGCTTACGTTATGTTAAGCTAAAAAATGATGCTTCAGAGATCTGCGATTCCGTAGGTGTTTGTAATGTTGATTTTGAAGATTTCACTAAAAGTGATGTAGTTGCTGCAATTAACCTAAATGTAGATTCAAATGGTAATCTTGTTTCATTTAATAAAAAGAAATGGAAAGGAAGACCTGGCGTTGAAGTAGTTGGGGAATTAGATTGTGAAAATTTAGTAAAAGTAAATTAGAATTATTGCTATTGGTAGGTGTTTTTGGGCATGTGTTTATATTATATTTTTGTTAAACTAAATAATTGGAGTTAGTTATTAAGGTTTTTGTTTTAAGTATTTTTCTATTTGTTTCCACGTTAGTCTTTTCTAGTGATTTTGTATTATTCGAATATAAGAAAGGCGTGGTTGCAAGTGATTTTGTCCAACTTCCTAAGTGCACAGACAACGGAGAAAACGTTACATGTACCTCATCTGGGAACTCCTATTATTTTTGTGTAAGTTTAGATGACTCAATTAACTTAGTTTACGGAAATACAGAAAAAGCTGAAAAAGCCGGATATAGTTTTAATAATCATGTTTTGCAAAAGTGTCTGCAATTGGCTAATAAATGGAATTTAAAAGGTGTCACACCTGACACGGATACTGATGGAGTTCCGTATAAGAATTAAAATTTATTCAGCTATTTTTTTTGGAAGATTAATCAAGTAAAAGGTATATTTATATACTTGAATTAAACGAAGTTAAGGCAAATTGTAGATGTTTTTGAGCTTGTGGTGAAAGGCCTAAGTTCATACTAAAGTGATCTGCCTTAATGGAAAGTAATTGGCATTTGGGCTCTTTGTTATAAATTTCTTTACATAGATGTACTAAGGTCTCAGCGTTTAGACCATGAGTCGAGAATGTTACATTGGCCTTAGCGGTTATTAGGTTTAATTCAAAGACCTCTGTCATATTTTTACCTGCATCCACAAAGATCACTTCTTTGTATCTAGAAATCAGCTCGGCATCTTCGATATTTAATTGGTAGTTATGGTGTTTATGGTAGTTGTCACTCTCATCCAGTGCGCAAACAAACTCATAACCTAAACCATCATCTTGTCTGCCAGGGTTACCTATGCCGTAGATTAATAAATCTTTTTTCATGTTTTGGTGATTTCCTGTAGCACTTTTCCTTTATGGTCTAGCAGGGAAACCTTAAGAGGCATGTCGCCAACAGCATGAGTGGCACAGCTCAAACAGGGGTCATAAGCTCTGATAGCCACCTCGATTTCATTAAGCATAGCTTCGGTGACTTGTGAGTTATTATTTAAGGTTCTTTTAGCCACAATATTTACCGCACGGTTCATGGCTTCGTTATTATGAGTAGTGGAAACAATAAGGTTACATCGGGTTATTTCGTCCATATCACTGACTTCATAGTGGTGGAGTAGGGTGCCGCGGGGGGCCTCGATGACTCCCACCCCTTCGGGACGTCGTGTTCCTTTAATAATTAAGTCTTTATTTTGTAAATCATCATCTTCTAATAAGTCTTGCATATACTCGGCACAGTGGAGCATTTCAATAAGGCGTGCCCAATGATAATAGAGACCCATATTGTTTATACGTTGGCCTGTAAAGCGTCTGTATTCCTCAAGTCGTTTTTGAGCTCTAGGTGTAGGTAGAGCTTCACAAACATTTAAACGAGATAAGGGGCCTACACGGTTCCAGCCTTTTTGCGGACCTAGTTGTTTTAGATAGGGAAATTTTAAATAAGTCCAAGCCTTAACATCTTCGGAAAAATAATTTAAGTAATCATTATAATCTATATTATCTAATATAACTTTACCATGTGTATCTACGGCTCTTAATTTTCCGTGATAGAGGTCCATGCAATTATCCTCGCCCACAAGGCTGAGGTGGTTCGAAGGAAAATCAGAAAAACCATGAATCCAGCTTTTATTTTTAACATGATAATCTTTCATAAAATCTAGAATTTCTTCCATCCATTGAATACATGTGGAAACCGAAGGTACATTTATGTCATTTAAAAAGTATTCAATTTCTGCTTTGGATAAATTTTTATGAATCCCACCAGGAACTGCGGAAATACCATGAATTTTTTTACCTGCAGTAGCTCGGATAATTTCTTGACCAAATTTTCTTAATTGGATGCCTTTTTTGGCAAGCTCCTTATGTTCTTGGATGACGCTTATAATATTTCTTTTTTTGGGGTCAGCATCAATACCAAATAATAAATCTGGGGCAGCTAAGTAAAAAAAATGCAGAGCATGGGATTGAAAGATTTGTCCATAGTGCATTAAGCGTCGCATTTTTTCACCCACAGCTGTGAGTCCATTGGCATCCACTCCTACAACCTGATCAATGGCTTTTGCTGCAGCGAGATGATGACTCACAGGGCAAATACCACATAACCGTTGTACCACAACAGGGGCTTCCCAGTAGGGCCGGCCTTGAATGAATTTTTCAAAACCGCGAAATTCAACAATGTGAAAACGTGACTCTGTGACCTGATTGTTATCATCAAGGTGGATAGTTACTTTTCCGTGACCCTCAATGCGTGTGACGGGCTCTATGGTGATTTTTTTAGTCATATTTAATTTGTCCATAATTCAGTTGAGGTTCTTTACCATGAATAAGATCCGTTAATATTTGCCAAATGGCATCAGCCGATGGAGGACAGCCTGGTAAAAAATAATCAATTTTTACAACTTCATGGCAGGGGTAAACTTTGTCTAAAATTTTAGGAATATCTTCATGGTGAGGGATAATACCTTTTTGCGTATCTGTAGTTGGGGTATTGACATAAGCTTCTTCTAAACAGTCTTTAAGCGGAATATTATTTCTTAAGGCGGGGAGTCCACCCATGATGGCACATTCCCCCAAGGAAATAAGTATTTTACAGTTTTTTCGAAAACTACGCAGTCTTTCAACATTTTCGTCATTGCAAACACCACCTTCAATGAGACCCACATCCACTTTTTGGGTAAAATCTTTTAAATCATTAAAAGGGGACGTATGAAGGTCAACCAAATCAACGAGGTCCACCACTTTCATATCCATATCTAAAAAGGACATATGGCAGCCAAAACACCCAGCTAGGGAGATGGTAGCGAGGGATACTTTTTTATTTTTTGTCATAAAAGTCCCTTATGTTTTTTAGTGCTGGGTTTTGGGTGAGTTTCTGTGGTTTGCCCCACGGGAGTTTTATCATACTTTCTTTCTCCATAGGGGCGATCAAAACCTTTGCCTTTTTTAAGCAAGGCTCCCACGGGGCATAACTCCACTAAATGATCCACTTGTTCCTCGTTCAATTGATCCACAAGTTCTGTGACCATCTCCACTTCTAAATGACAGCCTTTACCCTTAAAAAAGAAAACTCTACGACCTTTGCTGTCTTTAAACTTATGAGTACAGCGTTTACATAAAATACAGCGGTTATGTTCAAATAATATTTTTTTAGAATTGTATTCTATGATTCGATTATTAAACCGATAATGAAATCGAGGTACGGTCATTTGTAGCTCATACCCTAGAGCCTGCAGCTTACAGTCTCCACTTTTTTCACAACCCGGGCAAAAGTGATTGCCTTCCACAAAAAGAAGTTCCACTAATGCTTTTCGTAAATCCTTAAGCTCATCAGATTGGACGGTGAGTTCCATGCCTTCTTCTACCTTGAGTGTGCAGGCAGCCACATGATGGCGTTTCCATTTAACGGTACACACTCGACAAGTCCCCAAGCATTTACCCATATCAGGGTAAAAACAAAGGGTGGGGATATAAACGCCATTAGCTTTTGCCACCTCTACAATATTGTCGTCAGGGGTAGCACTAATAGATTTACCATCTATGGTGATATTAACTTTCTTTTTCATGTAACTGAACCACCTGTTCGTATGCCACGGTTTTATTCTCCACATCAAAAGGGCGATATAAAGACTCATGAGCTTTTACATTTTTTTTATAAATTTCAGGAAATGCCTGCATGCTTGAAATCATAGGGTTTGTGCAGCTTTGTCCGAGCCCACAACGGGAGCTTGCTGAAATAATTTTTGACCAATTTTGAATACGTTGTAGATCCACCTCTGCAGCTTCACTTGAGAGAATGGCATGCATTTGTTCATTTAAAACAATATTTCCTGCGCGGCAGGGCAGGCAACAACCGCAGGACTCATCTTGAAAAAATTGAACAAAATTTTTAATTATATTTAATAAATTTCTTTTTTTGCTAAATACCATCATAGACCCACCAGTGGGTAAGTCATCAAAAGATAGCCTCCTATTTTTTTCTTTTAAACTTATGCATTGACCGGAAGGTCCGCCCACTTGAACAGCCAGTGTATTCGTTGCCCCCACTAGTTTTAGAAATTGTCTGATAGAAAGACCCCATTCAACTTCGTATATCCCAGGGTGTGCACAATCACCAGAAACGCTGAGTAACTTAGTGCCAGGAGAAGATGATGTACCAAATTTTTTATACCAATGAGCACCATTTTTTATAATTTTACTTACAGAGGCAAAGGTTTCCACATTATTAATAATAGTAGGTTTAGATAAATAACCTTGTTCCACAGGGAATGGGGGGCGCATGCGAGGTTCTCCTCGTCGGCCCTCAAGAGATTCCAAGAGAGCTGTTTCTTCTCCAACAACGTAGGATCCTGCTCCTAGTTGTATTCTAATGTGAAAATCAAAGTTAGGAATATCTAAAATTTGATTGCCTAGAAGGTTTTGTAGTTGCATTTGATCTAAAATACTTTGCAAGTGACCTTTTAGGTATTTGTACTCCGCTCTTAAATAGATAAGCCCTTGGTTTGCACCTATGGCACGTGCAGCTAGGATCATACCTTCAAAAACCAGGGTGGGATTTTTCGTAAGTAAATAACGGTCCTTAAAGGTCCCGGGCTCTCCCTCATCGGCATTACAAACAATATAACGTTGTTTTTCTTTTTGCTCAGCGCAGAATCTCCACTTTTTACCTGTTGAAAACCCTGCGCCACCACGGCCTCGAATACCAGAGTCTTCCACTTCTTGAATTATTTGATCTGGAGTTAGTGCATATAGCAGATCAAGGCTTTCCCCCACATTATGTTTTTCAAATAATACGGGGCCCCTTAGTTGTACTTTATTTTTAATTTGTACTTTTGGCAGGATATTTTTTCTTAAATCAGCTACAATTTTTTTTATCTTAGCAGTAGTTAATTTTCCTACAGGAATTCCATGAATTAATGCTGCGGGGGCCTGATCGCTCATGCCTATGCAGGGAGTTTTAAACAGTCCAAATTGACCTGTGGGGTCAACTTCACCCATTTTGCAGTTAAGCTCCTGTTCAAAACTGCTAATTATTTTATTAAGTCCAAAAATTTCAGAAATTGCTGAGCTATCCACATATATTATAATTTTACCAGAGGGTTTTTGATGAAAAAAATGATAAAAAGTGAGAGTATCTTTTAACTCTGGAATGGAAAGCTTAAGTTTGTGTGATAAAAGGTCTAATGTTTTTTGAGGAACATATGAGTATTTTTCTTGAATGGCCCAAAAAATATCTAAAAGGCGAGTTTTATCACAATTAAATGTTTTGCAAATAGATTCTATAAATCTTTTCATATTTTTATACTGGAGTAATGAGGGGAAAATTGAAAGTGAAAAATAGTGACACTTACAAGAGATTAAATATAAAGGTGTCTGGCATTGTTCAGGGCGTTGGATTTCGCCCAGCTATTTATCAATTAGCCTCTCAATTACAGTTAAAGGGCAGAATAAAGAATTTGGGCCATTGTGTTTCCATTAGCCTGGAGGGTCCTAAATCTCGATTAGAAGAGTTTCAACAGAGTTTTTATGAGAACTTGCCTCAAGAGAGTGAAGTGGAAGAGTTGGAACTGCATTGGGCGGAACCCCAGGGGCTGACTCAGCTTCTGGTGGAAAAAAGCAAATTGGAAAGTATTGAAAATATCTCCATACCAGCAGATCTAGTAACCTGTGAGTCTTGTTTAGAGGAGTTTTACGACCCCAAAGATAGACGCTTTTTATATCCCTTTATCGCCTGTACGCATTGTGGGCCAAGATACTCCATTGTTAATAGTTTGCCTTATGACAGGGAAAACACGAGCATGAAGGACTTTGTTTTTTGTAAGTCTTGTAATCTCGAGTACACATCCCCTAGTAATAAACGTTTTCACGCACAAAATTTTGCCTGTGCACACTGTGGACCAAAACTTACAATTACAGATAGTCTGGGAAAGAGCATGGAGCTTACTACCCCACAACAACAGTTAAGTTTTATCGATGAAAAATTAAAACAAGGTAATATTTTAGCTTTAAAGGGTATAGGTGGGTACCAGTTAATCTGTGACGCCACCTCTGAGCTAGCTATTCAAAAATTACGTTTAAGAAAAGGCAGGCCTCACCAGGCCTTAGCAATGATGGTGAGAGATGAAAGTTTACTCAATGAAAATATTAATGTCTTAGAATTTTTAAAAAGTAAAGCCGGTCCTATAGTCATTGTAAAAAACAGTTATGGCTTACCATTGGAACAATTAGCTCCAGACACAAATGATTTAGGAATATTTTTGCCAACAAGCCCGTTGCATCTCTATTTATTTGGTGCAAGACAAGTTGAGGCTCCTTTAAACTTTCTCGTGGTCACTAGTGGGAATATTCATGGGGCCCCTATGGCCATAACTGAACAACAAGCTTTATTTCAACTTAAAGATGTGGCCGATTTCTTCATAACTCATAATAGACCAATTTTGCGCAGTGTTGATGATTCTCTTGTAAAGCCTATCTCATTATCTCCTTCTTTACTTTCGGGAGAAACTTTATTGGCAACACCCAAAGGCTCAAACATGCGGTTCTCGCCCTTTGGGCTGCGATCCGAACTCGCTTTGTGCGCTGCCAATAAAGTTTCTCCCGAAAGTAAAGAAGGAGATAATGAGATAGGCGACCAGCATCCGTTAAGAAAATTTAAATTTTTAAGAAGAGGACGGGGGTTTGCCCCTACAACAATAAAAATGAAAAAAACGCTTTTTCCAATAATTGCATTTGGAGGCGACTTAAAAAACACTTTCTGTGTTACGCAGAATCAAAAACTACATGTGTCTCCACATATGGGAGATTTATATAATGCTCAATCTTATAAGCACTTTATTCAGAGCATCGGCGATTTTTTAGATTTTACTCAGATAAAGCCAAAAGCTGTTGTTGTGGATATGCATCCTGGCTATGCCTCTACTCAGCAAGGTAAAAGCTTTGCTCAGGAAAATAATTTACCTTTGATCGAGGTACAACATCATCTGGCCCACGCGGTGAGTGTGATGAGTGAAAATAATTTGTCAAAGTCCATTGCCTTAACTTTTGATGGTACAGGTTACGGCACTGACAATAGCCTTTGGGGCGGGGAGTGCCTGTATGTTGATTTATCAAAACCACAATGGACACGTGTTGCATCTTTAGAGCTGATGTATTTATTGGGTGGAGAGAAGGCTGTTTTAGAGCCAAAGCGTTTGAGTTATGAGCGGTTGCAAAATAGTAATATCAAAGGAACGGTGATCCTTGAAGGTGATGAAGATTATAAGCAATGGCATCAGCTTTATGAGAATAAAAAAATGTTTCCAACCACCAGTTCTATGGGACGCTTATTTGATGCTGTAAGTGCTTTACTATTGCCTCAGTATTCTAAAATTTCATACGAGGGGCAAGCGGCCATTGCTTTGGAAAGTTTAGCTAAAGCGGCCACTAGGGGGCGTGAATACTCCATTCAATGGCTAGAAGAGAAAAATAAGTCAGTAAGTGATGGTAGAAAATTTAATCTAAGTTCCCGTGTTAACACATCTCACCTTTTTGCACAGATTTATGAAGATCAACAACATGGTGTAGCTATTAGTGAAATTGCTTTTGGTTTTCATTTGGCTGTGGCCCAAATAGGATTAGAGATGGCTCAAAAAGCACAATTTCAACATGATGAGAATCATATTTGTTTATCTGGAGGGGTGTTCTTAAATTCCCTCTTTTGTGATTTAATAACTGAAAAACTTCATGTTAATGGATTTGAGGTTTTTGAGCCTGTTGATTTACCAATTGGCGACGGCGGTTTATGTTTAGGGCAAGCTATGTATGCCTCGCTACTTATGGAAAAGGGATTTAAACAAAGCATAGCGGAGATGACATATGCATGAGCTTTCCATTGCAGAAAATATTGTTGATATTTCTTTAGAGCATATGCAAGCACATGCTTGCCATAAAGTTCTAAGTGTACATCTTGAGGTGGGAGCCTTGAGTGGAGTGGTAAAAGAATGTTTAGAGTTTGTTTTTCCAGAAGCTTGTGAAGGCTCAGCTTTAGAGGGCTGTGAATTAACAATTGATACAATTCCTGTTGGTTTGTTGTGTGCGAGCTGTAATAAGGAATCACTGGTAGAGGAATTTAAATTAACATGCCCTCTTTGTGAGTCCGCAAAAGTAAAATTAACCCAGGGTAAAGAATTACTCATTAAAACAATGGAGATAGAATAATGTGTGGAGACTGTGGATGTGAAGTGGCTAATGCCAGTCATTTTAAAAAATCAGAGACTAAAAAAATTCATTTAGCAGAAAATATTTTACAAAAAAATAAAAATATTGCTCATAAGAATTCTCATTGGTTTGAAGATCACCATATTAAAGCCATAAACATAATGAGTTCACCTGGTGCTGGTAAAACCGCATTGTTGGAAAAGACAATTTCAGATTTATCTGAACAAATTAATATTTGTACTTTGGTGGGAGACCAACAAACAGATAATGATGCTCAGAGGCTTAAAAAATCTGGAGGGATGGCCCAACAAATTAGCACCCATAGTTCCTGTCATTTGGATGCTCAAATGGTAGCTGATGAGCTTGGAGTATTTGTAAAACCTGAGGTCGACCTTTTGTTTATTGAAAATGTAGGGAACTTAGTTTGTCCGTCAGCCTTTGATTTGGGTGAGCAAATAAAAGTGGCATTGCTTTCCACCACAGAAGGAGAGGATAAACCTATTAAGTACCCTGTGTTGTTTAATAAAGCCTCTTTGATTCTGATAACTAAAACAGATTTAATGCCTTATCTAAAATGGGATAAAGATAAGTGTGTGAACTATATTCGTCAGGTGAACTCGGAGGCAAAAATTATTTTTCTTTCCAGTGAAACAGGAGAAGGATTAGATGAGTGGTATGATTACCTAAAGGGAGAATTATGTGTTTAGCTGTTCCGGCAAAAATTTATGAACTCCATGAAAGCGAGATGGCTACCATTGAGCTTTCTGGGTTGAAAAAAAAGATTTCTATAGCATTAGTTCCAGAAGTTAAGATTGGTGACTATGTGGTGGTTCACGTGGGTTACGCCTTATCTGTGATGGATGAAGAAGAAGCAAATCTAACTTTGAAGTCTTTGGAGAAAATGAATGAAATATATTGAAGAGTTTCAAAGTCCAGCTGCTGTTTTGCCTGCTTTGGAATTATTAAAATCAAAAATTTATAAAAATAGAACTTATAAGATTATGGAGTTTTGTGGAGGACACACCCATACTTTTTTTAAATCAGGTTTAATTGATTTATTGCCTCCACAAATTCAATTGGTGCATGGACCAGGTTGTCCAGTGTGTGTACTGCCCTCACATCCCATTGAAAATGTTATAGAATTATTAGAAAAAAATCCAGATATCATCCTTGCAACCTACGCTGACCTTATGTCTGTGCCCACAAAGGATAAAGAAAGTTTACTTAAAGCCAAGGGACGAGGACTCAATATTAAATCCATATATTCCCCTATAGAGGCTTTAACTTTAGCTAGAGAGAATCCACATAAGATCATAGTGTTTTTAGCCATTGGTTTTGAAACAACAATTCCTCCCACTCTAATGGCTCTAGAACAGGCTATTAAAGAAAAATTAACTAATTTTAGAGTTTACTGTAATCACTTGAACACAACTATGGCTTTGACGCAAATTTTAAAAAATGAAAAAGGCGGGGGAGTTCAAATAGATGGCTTGATTGGGCCAGGACATGTGAGTGCCATTACGGGTTCAGATTTTTTTATGCCATTTAGTGAAAAATATAAAAAGCCTATTGTGATTGCTGGCTTTACGGCCTATGACCTAGTTCAGTCGTTAGTAATGTTAGTAGAACAAATAAATACTCATGAATATCAAGTGGGAGTGGAATATCGTCGAGTGGTGAATGCCAAGGGCAGTTTGCTAGCTCAAGATTTAATGAATAAGTATTTAGAAAACAGAAAAAGTTTTGAATGGCGAGGCTTAGGTGAAATGCCAGAAAGCGCATTTAAATTAAAACCAGAATTTCACCAGTGGGATGCAGAAGTTGAATTTGATTTGAAAGTTAAAAAATCCCAGGATCATCCGCACTGTTTATGTCCCAAAGTATTAATGGGAGCAAAAAATCCCATGCAGTGTAAGCTTTTTGCTAAAGCTTGCACCCCAGAAAGTCCCTTTGGCCCCTGTATGGTGTCCTCAGAAGGAGCTTGTTCAGCTTATTATCTTGCAGGACGACATTTAAAAACTAAGGAAATATTATGAGTCAGCACATTCATATGAATCATGGCTCTGGTGGGCACCCCTTCGAAGCACTATTAAAAAAAATTATACTACCAGCATTTGATAACCCTTATTTAAATCAGCTAACTGATGGCGCATTATTGGAGTCCGTGGAAGGACGACTAGTGATGACCACCGATGCTCATGTAGTAAGTCCAAGAATTTTTCCAGGTGGAAGTTTAGGTAAGCTAGCTTTTTGTGGCACCGTCAACGACCTAGCAGTAATGGGTGCTAAGCCACTTTACTTAAGTTTATCTTTAATTATTGAAGAGGGCTTTTCACTAGAAGAATTAAAACTGCATATTGGTCATATGGCAAAACTATCAAAACAATGCTCAATTCCCATAGTAGCAGGGGATACTAAAGTTGTGGAGCGCGGAAAAGGTGATGGTCTATTTATGACAACTTCAGGAGTGGGAGTGATTGAAAACCCGGAGTTGTATCCTCAGCCTAAAAATATTTCTCCCGGAGATATGATTCTTATTAATGGTCCAATAGGAAATCATGGGATTTCTGTTTTAGCCGCTCGAGAAAATTTAGATTTTCAATCAGAGGTAGTTAGTGACTGCGCCCCGTTACAGGATTTAATATTACCCTTGTGGAAACGCTTCCCGGAAATTCGATGTATGCGAGATCCCACACGTGGTGGCGTAGCAGCTGTAGCTAATGAATTAGCCAGTCAATGTGAATTAGAAATGGAGCTTTTTGAACAAAAAATCCCCGTGGAAAAGTCAGTGCGATCGGCCTGTGAGCTCATGGGTTTTGATCCCTTACTTCTTGCAAATGAGGGCAAAGTTATTATTTTTGCTCCAGAAAAAAGTGTACATGCCATATTGGATGCAATGCGCTCTCATGAATTAGGAACTGAATCTGAAATCATAGGGCAAGTCCACAAAGGCCCACGGCCTTTAGTGCGATCCACCACAGCTCTTGGGGGTAGCCGTCTCATCCCTTGGCCTTCCGGAGAACAGTTACCTAGGATTTGTTAGTGTAGAATTTTGTTCGACTCTGTAATTCGGTGAGAGAAGAAACAGGGCCTGGCACCTAATCTCTTAAGCGCCTAATGTCATCTGAAATTCGGATGAGGGCTGGGAAAAACAAACCTGTCATTATAGAGCCAAAGGCTATGCCCCAACCTAGCGCTAAGGCAATAGGAATAATGAAAGGGTCTGAGCCACCTAAGCCAGTGAGCTTTTGTACTGTTTCTCCATATGCTGTGGGGAGCAGTCCACAAATGGTTGTGGTTGTTGTTAATAAAATGGGTCTGAGGCGAACACCTGCGGCTTCTACAATGGACTCATTTAATTTTTTCCCCTTAGATCTTAGTACGTTTACAAAGTCAGTAAGAACGATGGCGTTATTTACAATAATCCCAGCTAGTGCAATGACACCAAGGATGGCCATAAAACTAAAAGGTCTGTTATGCAAAATCATGGCATAGACTACGCCCATGAATCCCATTGGGATAGAGCCAAGAATGACAAAGGGTTGTACTAAACTTCTAAATGTGACAACTAAGAGAAAGAAGATAAATATGGCTGCAAATAAAAAGGCTACACCAAGGGACTTCATTGAGTCATCGGTGTCTTCTTTTTCCCCACCCATTTCATATTTATAAGATTTTTGTCCTTGTATATTGATCTTATCAATCATCTCTTTAACAAAAGGCTCAGCCAGGGCATTTACTTCGGCACCAGTAATAAGATTGAGGTCCACATCCGCTGAAACATTAATTACCCTTTTAAAGTTCTTATGAGTGATGGCATTTACTGTTTTTTGTTTTTTAAAAGTGGCTATTTGATCTAACGGTATAAGGTTGCCTAGTGGATTTTCGATTTTTATATTTTTTAATTTGTTTAATATTTTACTAGGTTGGTCTACCATTTTTACACGAATATTGATCTCGTCATCTAAGTCACGAATGCTGGAGGCAATAAGACCTTCAAAAGCAGCTCTCACAGAAGATGAAACCATGGCTGCATTGATATTCAACATAGCCATTTCTTTTGAGTCAGGTTTAATCAACCACTCGTCTTTGCCAAAAGCATAAGAATGCTTGATATCAATAACACCATCAATGCTTTTTAATTTATCCACAAGTAAATGGCTTTTACTATTGAGTACCTTAAAATCATCACCCATCAGGTTAATGGAAATAGTTCTTCCTTGGGGGGGGCCTGGTTTAATTAGCTCAGTTTTTACACTAATAATTCCCTTTGGAACAGTAAGTTTATCTCTAAGCTCTTTTGCAATTTCATCAGCTCCACGGGCCCTTTTAGTGTTTGGTGTTAGGGTCACCTGAATGTTGGCGTAGTGAGAACCTCTACGAGTCTGCGGATCATTGGGATCTTGTTGAATAATACCTATAGTTGAAATTTGACTCTCGAGCTCCAAAGGGTCCATTTGAGCAATTGAGTCTTCAATGGGTTGAATGAGGTTTGCCATTTCTTCAATAGACGTTTCTTTATGGGCTTCAATATGAACAAAGAAAAATTCAATTCCATCTGGTGGGAATAAAACAAATCTTCCACCTACTTTTAATAATGCTCCAGTTCCAATGGCTAGAGCAACAATGAAAGTTAAGATTTTATAACGATTATTGATGCTCCAAAAAACATACTTTTGATAAGTGTGAATGAGTTTGTCTATAAATCCTTTTTTCTTTTCTTTTTTTGCTTTTATTTTTTTTAAAATATCTTGAGCAAAGGGTCCTACCCAAGAAACAAAATGTGAAGGCATAATGATGAAGGCTTCAAACAGTGAAAAGAATAACGCAAGAATTACGATTAAAGGTATTTCATGAATGAATGAGCCAAAGATACCCGACATAAACAACATTGGAGCAAAGGCGGAGACAGTGGTGAGAACAGAAGCTATAACGGGGCCAAATACCTCAGAGGTTCCATTAACAACAGCTTCATGCATATTGTCGCCGCTTTCAATATGACGCCAAATATTTTCAGACACAACAATGGCGTCATCTACCAGCATTCCTAGAACTAGGATTAATCCAATTAGGCTAATGAGGTTTATGGTGAAACCGCCCATATAGATAGCGCCAATAGCTGAGAGTAGGGCGATGGGAATACCCACCGCAACAATAATTGTGACCTGCCAAGGCAAGAATATAGAGAGAACAATAAGGACAAGCAAAAGCCCTAAAAGTAAATTGGAAGTTAAAACTCCAATTCTATTTTTTACGAATTTTGAATGATCTTTAGCGAAACCTAATTGAAAAGTGGTACCCAGTTTAGATTGAAGTTCTTCTGCTTTCGCTCTAACATTTTCCACAAGTGTGAGTACATCGGAATTTTCTTTTTTAAAAATTACCAAATGAATGGCATTCTTACCTCCAGCTTTATAGGCCCGCACAGGTTTTTGCAGTTTATAAGCTACAGTGGCCACATCATTAATGGTGGTTGCAAAGCCAGCATCATTGGCCTTAAGTACGGTATCTTTAATCTGTTTTAATAAAACCTCACTATTACTTGGATCGTTGTAGTATTCAGAATCGGTTTTAATGAGAAGTTCTTGTCGATCTTGATTTAAAGTGGTTCCCGAAGGTAAGGATACATTTTGCAGGTTTATGCTTTTGACAATATCGTTGAGCCCAACATTTCTATTTGACATTTTTTGCGGATCAGTTTCAATCCAGATTTCTTGATCTCTATACCCATTTTTATTTACTTTAGAGACTTCTTTCAAATCTATAAGCTCGTCATATACATATTTTGCTGCAGCACGGAGTCGGTCTTCATCAGCATCACCAGCCACAGTAAGGGTGATAATTGGCATTTGACTAGCTTCGATTTCTTTAACTAAAGGATCTTCAGCATCATCAGGAAGAGTGTTCATGGATTCAATAGCTTGTTTAATATCATCATTGGTTTTATCAGAGGCTCTGCCGTCAATATCCAGTTGGATGATAGTAACTCCAACCCCTTCTGTGGCCGTGGAGAATATTTTTTTTATACCCTCAACACCTCTAAGAGCCTCTTCCACTGGGTTTACAATGAGTTTTTCGATTTGTGCAGGAGACCCACCAGGTAAGGCAGTGACCACAGAAGTCATTTCGAAATTTACTTCAGGGTAAAGGTCACGGTTAATGGTGTAAATAGAAAATGTACCAAACAAAAGTAAAAGAATGGTTAACAAATTACCCAGTAAATGTTCGCGTGCAAAAAAATTAATAATGGCTTTCATGAGTATCCTTTCCCAGGTCCAACATTTTATATTAGCTTAAACTATTGTAATTGATTCGTCATGTTTTGAATTGAAGCTAGAGGTTTATACCTATAAATTGTTAAATATGGAAAATACTCAATATTGGAAAGAAACCACCTTTGTAGCCTTTGATCTAGAAACCTCAGGCGCCTATCCTATTGGCGATCATATTTGTGAAATTGGTGCAGTAAAATGGCAAAATGGCAAAATTATTGATGAGTTTCAGACCTTAATCAAACCACCGGTCATCATGTCTGACTTTATTATAGGCATACATAATATTACCAATGAAATGGTAGCAAACGCCCCTAGTATTTCTGATAAAATTAAAGATTTTCATAGTTTTATCCAGGGAGCCTATTTAGTGGCTCACCATTCGCCATTTGATTTGGGTTTTTTAGCTTTAGAATTTGAGCGTCACAAGCTCCCGTTTCCCAGAGAAAAAGTATTTTGCAGTAGTGTTATGTCCATTAAAGCTATTAAGGGTGTGGAAAACCATAAGTTACAAACATTAATTCAGTTTTTAAAAATAGATGGAGGACAAGCTCATCGAGGGATGGATGATGCAAAAGCCTGCCTTGAGGTTTTACTCCATTGTTTTAGAAGCTTTGACCCAGAAAAGAATATTCAACAACTTTTAGATTATCAAAAAATAAACATACAATGGTCCAACTTCTCTATAGATACCCTTATTAAAAAACATAGCTACGGTGCAGATATTGTTACTGCTATAGAAGAAAGAAAGGACTTAGAGTTAATTTATTCTGGAGGCTCTAAGCCCGGAAAGCCGAGAGTCCTTTGCCCTATTGGTTTGGTGAGGAACCCCAACGGGGATTTCCTAGTGGCCTTTGAAAAAAATGACGGCGTAAAAAGTGAAAAAACAAAACGATATTATTTAAATAGGGTAAAAGACGCAGCTTTGATCTAAACTGCAAGTGCGTTTCCAATATTTCTCTTTATTCTGAATATAATTAGGGGAATTTTAATTTGTCTGTCCAAAAAAATGGACCGTATTTGAACCTAATTTTTAAGGGTAATGAAGTATGAAATAAATCTACCTGTGCAGAGGGAGGTTTGAAATCCATGCTCCATGGCACATATGGTAAATTAGCTCGTATAAAAGACCTCTTAGTGTCATCGCCTGAAAATGAAACTTTTGCTGGAGGAAATATTAGCTTATCTTTATCGAAACCTTTATAATTAATTAGTAGCTTGGTATTATTGTAAAAAATAATTTTTTCAAAATAATCTGTCTTTGGGTCCTCGGTCACAGAGTCTAATAACTTAGAATAAGTAGGTTTTGAGGAAAGTAAAGATATCATATCTTCTAATGTAAGCTCAATAGCCTGGCCATCAACAGTTGTGAATATAACTTCCAGTTCTGAGATTTCAGGTTTATTTGTTAAACTGATTTCCTCAATATTTGAAATTAAATCTAAAAGTAATACCTTGGGTATATCGTCTTCCAACTGCACCAAATTAAAAATATCGAGTAACAAATCTCGGCTAATTGTTTGAACACCTATTCTTTCGAATATTACTAAAGTATATATGGGTAATGCCAGGGAATTAATATCAGTATAATAAAACAACAACTTAACTAGCTCAATATATTCTGACATGAATTCTTCAGATAAATCTACATCCAAATTATTTTCGGATAAGACTCTTTCCACATAATATTTAGTGTCCATGTAGTTGGGTAAGTTGTAGTGAGTAAAGACACCCTTAAAATCTAAAAGTTCATATTCCTGTAAATTTCTTTTCCGCCCAGGTGAAATGTAAATATTTTTTTGAAGCTCATGGTCTTCCATCTTGTCACTATCTTTAACGTATACAACGGGAACAGAAAATAAATATATTTGGGTTTTATTATTTTTGTTACAGTAGTAATCACTTGTTATATTTATATGATAGTAGTTGTGGTGATTATTACTGTCCAAAAAAAAATTGAGAACCTCCTCAGAGGTTTTATCACTATCTAGTTTAAGACTGATTTTCTGATCTATATTAAAAAAATGCACATCTACAATTCTTTTGTTTTTTACATTTTTAATTGTATCACTTAGCTTGTTTTTATGGGCTGAGTTTTTTTGAGTTCTTTCAGAGACATTAGTGATCTGGAAGTGCTTATATTGACATCTCACTTGCTCGGCATAGCTCATAAGAGATGAGGAGCATATATACAAAAATATCAATATTAAAAATATTTTTTTTAATACCATATTTTAAAACTCCATCCTGGTTAAGGTATATGTGATATTCAGCACTATATCATGATTTTTTAAATTCTATTGTGAGTAGTTTATAAATATATAATTTCTAAATTAATTACAATTTACAATTGGAGACCCTCCTGTATTACTCAGTCATTTTGCTTATGAATTGGCAAAAAACAAGGTATTTCTTACAATATAGATATAGATTCAAAGCGACGTTAATGATTATTAGATTTGTGTGAGGAATAGATTAAGGCTTCACAATAATACTAGGATGTGAAACTATTTGTGAAAATCAACTACCAATGGGGGGAATATGAAGTTAAATATTTTATTAACAGCAATTTTTTTAGTGGGAACTGCCGGAGTAGCAGTTGCAGAGAGCAGCCATTCGGCCAAACTTGGACTTGTGAGTTCTTATGATATTAATGGAGAAGATGTAACTCCTGAAGATCAAACAGGGGAAGAGCAAGATAGTATTTTTAAAGTTCATTACGCACGCTTAAATTTTAAAGGAAATCTTAATAATAGCTTGGCTTATAGACTGCGTTTTAGACTTAATAAAGATGGTTTAGCTGTTAAGGATGATGGATTAGATGGCAGTGTGGATTATGCTTGGATAGAGCATGCAGTGGGCAGTGGCAAGATTAGATTGGGTAAGCAAGCGAATGAAGTTTGTGCTTATGAGCAAAAGTGGGGTAGCTATAGAAGGTATCATATGTCGGCAGCTTGTGCAGCTGGTGACAGATTTAAGTACAACGTAGGCGTTTCATACTCTCACAAAATTGGTGCAGCTAAGTTAGGCTTGGGTATTGGTAATCGCACAAATAGCTTTGATACAAAAGAAACAGGAATGGCAACTAGTCTGTGGTATGAAGGGAAATATTTTGACGGACTTTTACAACCACGTTTGACTTACTCCACATTTTCACATAGCGAGCAAGTAGATGCCGCTGGAGATGTTATTGCTGATGAGGCATCAGGTTCTGACACTAATATAGGCTTTGGTTTACGTATGGAATCTAATAATATTTTAGGGGAACTTGAATATGTGAGCTTTACGGACGCTAATCTTACTGTGGCAGGTGGTGATGATAGTACAACTAGCTCTATAAATTTAAATTTAAGATATACTGCGGGTGCATTTACACCATTTTTTAAATTTGAGACTAGCCAAGCAGCCACAGACACGGACTCTGTTTACATAAATGATGCTTCCGGTGCAGGTGCCGCGGCTCATGATGCAAAATCTGGCATGTCTTTGGGCTTTGAATATAAGCCATGGAGTGATTCTGATTTTGAATATTTTGTTTATCATCAACAAGACACTTACTCTGATTCAACAACAGGTTCTGCAGTGGTAGATGTTAAAGATACAGTTACTCGTTTAGGTTTTCGTACTAATATTTCATTATTGTAAGTCGTAGATGAGTCTCGCCGGTAAAGTTATTTGGAGCATTATACTTTGCCAGATGAGAGAGCTATTCCATTGAGAGTAATTTTAATTCTATTATAAGGGGTCTGAGCCTGGTGCAACAGGGCCAACAAAAGTATCGCTTTCGATGACTTGGTCCTCTGTAACCATAATCTCCCCCTCGATCTCTGGAGAAATTGTTCCTTGCTCGATAAAGTGATTTCTCATTCTTTCGGCAATCTCCTGTAAATGATGGAATTCATCGCCAGTTCTCAATCTTAGGACCTTGTCTTCTCCTCTTAATAATGAATCTAAGAAAAGCTCAAATGCATAAAGAGGGCCGGCAGTACGGTGTGAAAGTACTCGTCCAATTAAGAACAGAAAAAGGATAAAACCACCACAAAGGCTAAAAAATGTAAAAATAAAAGGAGTTAAAAATTTTCGTTCCACTAGTGTTGTGGAGCCGATAACTAACTCATCGATCATGACTTGTAAATAGGTATATGAAAATACGCCCGCAATAATAGAGAAGCCAAATCCGATAACCATTAAAATGAAGCAGTATTTTAATTGGAACTTAGGATTAATCCATATTTTTTTTCTGGTGTTTTCTGTGGGCCATAATTGTTGGCCATCGCGAATTAAGGCGTACACCACCATGATGTAACCTACCCATTGAATGGCATCGGCCACATTAAATGCTGGAGTTGAAAATTTTCTTGAACCAATTAGTAAGAAATCAACAACTGAACCCCAGAGAATTCTGTCAGTTACATTGCCTAATATTCCACCAAGAAGTAAGGACATTCCTACTCTTAACATTAGTGATTTCATAGGGAGTAAGTACTGAATGGTTGTATATGCAAAAACTAAAAAAGCGCCACCAGTGGAAAGTGAAACAATTCTTAATATTGGAGGGAGGTCAGAGAACATGCCAAGCATGGCGCCAGGATTTCTATGTAGAACCAATCCAAATGGGCCATAAAATTTAACCCCTTGGATGAAATTAAGAGCCCACTGTTTAGTGGAAGCATCAAGTGCCCAGGTAATAAATACCGCTGCAATAACAAATAACCATTCTCTTTTTCTCAATAACATAGCTTGTTATTATATCAATGAGATTTTAGATGGGTATTAGATAATAACATACCAGACCTTTAGGTAATATATTTGTCTTAGACTTTAATCGTGCTAACCTAAATAAGTTTTCATGGAGAGAAGATGAGATTTAAGATTCAGTATATTATACTTGTTTTAGCGGTTACCGTGAGTTTAGCTATGGAGGCTAAAGATTCGTTAAATACGCTAAGCCATCAAATAAAAAGTAAAGTTTTAAAAAGTTCTATTTCAAGCTCAAATCTAGGAATTCTTATTCGGTATGATCTTGGTCCTGATTCAAAAGTATTATACCAGCTCAATGAAAAGAAAAAATTTATCCCAGCCTCTGTGAGTAAAATAATTCCTGCAACGGTAGCTTTAGAAGCCTTCCCCAGGGGACATCAGTTTGTCACAAAAATATTGGCTAATAAAGATGTTTCAATCACAAAGACGCTTAATGGCTCTATATATATAAAAGGGGATGGTGATCCAAAATTTACCTCTGAATCTATGTGGGAACTTGTAAATCGTTTTTCTCGAACTGGAATCACAAAAATAACTGGCGATATTATTGTTGATGATAGTAAGTTTGATCAGCTAAGATTTGATCCCAGCAGAGAAGCTTCACGTATTGATCGTGCATACGATGCACCCGTTGGAGCTCTTTCATTTAACTGGAATAGTGTGAATATGTTTGTTCGACCAGGTAAGGGTGTAGGTACAGCTGCCATTGTTACTGCTGATCCAATTAATGAATATGTGAAAGTTATCAACCAAGCAAAAACAGTTAAAGCGCATAAAAAGACAAGGTTAAGAGTCACTCGTAAGAATAATACAAAGTTTAAAAAAGACACAATTGTAGTTACCGGAACCATTGCTTTAGGCCATTCGGAAATTGTGAAATATAAAAATATTTCCTATCCAGATTATTGGAGTGGATATCAGTTAAAAGCTTTTTTGAAACAAAGAGGAATTAAAGTAAGTGGACATGTGACAAAAGGAAAAGCTCCTAAGGCAACTATTCTATTAGCTCAGTTACCAAGTGCTAATATATCTTTAATTGTTAGTGATATGATGAAGTATTCGAATAACTATATAGCAGAAATGTTAACTAAAAACCTAGCAGCCTTGGGACAGAAAACAAATGTGTCTTTAAAACAAGGTGTTTCGAAAATGAGTTTGTACTTACGCAATAGAATTGGTTTGGAAAATAGTCCTTTTGTTTTCAAAAACCCATCAGGACTTACGAGAGAAAATCGATTTAGCCCAGAAGATATAGATTTGATTCATTCTAGTGTACAAAAAAACTTTCAAATTTTTCCCGAGTATTTAAACTCGTTGCCGATTTCCGGTATAGATGGATCATTGAAAAATAGAATGAAAAACTTCAATATAAAAGGTTGGGTCAGAGCTAAGACAGGTACGCTTACGGGGGTCACTGCATTAGCTGGATTTGCTGGTCAGTCAGGTGGCACTATGTTTCAATTTGTTTACTTTTTCAATGGGCCAGAGCGAAAGAAACAAAAAGCCATGAAGTTATTTGATGAATTATCTAAAACTCTTGTTCAGGGGCATTAATAATGACCGTTATTAAATCATTTACCATAATTCTAGTTTCCTTTTTATCAATGCAGCTTGTACAGGCAGGCTCAACAACGGTTTCTTTTCCAGACGTTCTAGAGGAAATCGATTTAGAAAAAGCTAGAAAATGGCATCCACCTAATTTTAAGAATCAAGAGGATGCTTTAGGTTATGACATTAGTACTTTCTCTGTACCTCCTGGAATGGAAGAACGGGTCTCTTTTTGGATCGATATCTACACAAAGTTTAATACTAACCAAGGGCTGTTGCATGATAGTCGCTATGTCAATTTAGTTTATGAGGTGGTGGACTTCACTTCGATTATGACTAATGAAAATTACTCTAAACGAGAGAAACAAAAGCTAAGACGAAAAATGGTAAAAGAGGCTAAAAATAAAATAAAGCAGCGCCTTACGAATTTACAAAAATATTCTAGCCCGGCAGGGTTGGATGATGAAGATCTAAGATACTGGTACTTATTTAAAAATATCAAGGAACACAACCGATTTAAAAAAGCCACTCATAGATCTAGGCTGAGGTTTCAGCTAGGTCAGAGTAATCGCTTTTATAAAGGTATTTATCTTTCAGGATTATATTTGGAAAAGATGGAAAAAATATTTAAAGATTCAGGACTTCCTGTGGAGCTGACCAGGTTGCCATTTGTTGAGAGCTCCTTTAATTATAAGGCGAGATCAAAAGTAGGCGCTAGTGGTATCTGGCAGTTTATGCGTTATACGGGAAAGCGTTTTTTAAAAATGAATGTTTCTGTGGATGAACGTAACGACCCCATAAGAGCAACAGAAGCCGCTGCACGCATGTTAAAGGCAAATTATAAAAGGTTAGATTCTTGGCCTTTAGCAGTGACCGGTTATAATCATGGGCCAAGTGGAGTAAGACGACTAGTTAATAAATTCAAAACCAGAAGTATTGCTGAGCTGGTAAATGCCAGGCGTGGTAGCTTCGGATTTGCTTCTGCAAATTTTTATGCCAGTTTCTTGGCTGCAATTACAGTAGAAAAGAACGCTAAAAACTTTTATGAAAAAATTTATTGGAAAAAGCCCCAACTCAGCAAAGAAATTAAGCTGACTAAAAATATTTCAAAAAAAGAAATATTAAAATGGTTTAATAATGACCATGATCTGGCTAAAACTTTTAATCCACATATCAAACGAGTGGTGTGGCGAGATCAAGTACGCCTGGGGAAAAAAAACTTTTTAAGAGTTCCCGAAGACATTCACCAGCAAGTTTTAGCGGATCTTTCAAAATTGAAGAAGATGAATTTATTCCAGGGCAAAAGTTATAAAGTATCTAATGGAGATACTTTAAGTTCTATAGCGTATAATTTTGGTGTTTCACTGCGCCGACTTAGAAGTGCTAATGCGAACTTAAATCCACGTCGACTAAGAATAGGTCAAAAAATATTTATTCCAAGAAAATAGTGAACACCTCTCTAGAGCATAAAATTAATTTAACTATGGAGTTGCTCAAATGACGCTTAGCTAAACCAAAAGGTACGGCGTACTTTATGGGGAAGCAATACTCGCAGGGATTGTTAATTGGCCGTTTGCTGAGTCGTTGGAATTTTCTTCCCAACATGTAACTTTGCCGCTACTTAGAAGGGCACAGGCATGAAATGCTCCTGTACCCACATCAATTACTTTACCTGTAATCGACGCTATTGGGTTATCAGTATTAATATAACCCCAGCATTTTGCTTTTCCATCTGTGGTGACGCCACAGGCGCTATCATGCTCTGCAGAAACTTTGCGAGCAGTTGTTAAGTTAATATTTGTTGGGTTTAGGTTGCCAGTACCTAAAGCATAATCGAACCCCCAGCAATGAACTTTATTTGTCAGGGAATCTATGGCGCAGGTGAAGTCAAAGCCGGCACTTGCGGTTAAAGCTTCTCCGGGCCCATCTACATTGGCCGGAATATTGGACAATTGTCCCTTGTCATCAGGCCCCCAGTTTATAATTTTTCCGTCGGCTGATAGCGCGGCTCCATGATAGTACCCTGCATAAAGTTCACGGGTAGAGCCAGCTAAAGTTAAGTTATAAGTATTTAATACCCCAGCAGTGGCTAAATCACTAAGTTGAGTAAAAGCATTATTTCCTCGGCAACCGATGTCTCCTGTAACTCCTAGGCTACACATAAAACTTAAACCTCCGTCTCCGGTTTTTGTGTAATTGGCGTCAGAATATGGAACTGAAAGGGTGGTTTGACTATTAACAGGATCTCCCCAGCATTCCTGGATTCCGGAGCTTCTGATGGCACAGGTTGCATTGGCTCCAATATATAGGTCAACGGTAGAGCCGGCAAGATTCAGACCTGTAGGAATAGTAGTTTTTCCATTGGCGGCGTCCCCCCAGCAGTTAATGGAGCCGTTAGCAAGTAATGTACAACTATGGTAAGCGCCAACAACCAATTTTATCACTGCATTTACAGAGCCACCCAAACTAATATAGGGCATGTCTTTTGGAAACTCATTATCTCCAATAGATAAGTGGGGACCTAACCCCATTTCACCAAACAGTCCGTCTCCCCCCCAGCACTTTACATGTCCATTAACAAGAATGGCGCAGCTTTGGTTGCCTCCAGCATAAATACTTCGTACTCTCTCTCCTCCGAGATCTACATCAGCTGTTGGTGATGCTGTATCTCCTACAGTGGTGGTGTGTCCTAAACCAAGTTGTCCCACATTATTGAGCCCCCAACACCTTGCATTGCCAGTGGCAAGTAATGCACAACTATGAAAACGACCGGTTGCAATCTGTACCGCGGGTTCTCCAGAAAGCACATAGCCTTTAGTTTCTGGGTCTAAAACGTCGGAAGTATCTCCGTAACCAAGACGACCAGCGGTGCCTACACCCCAACAGCTGATATTCCCATCAGTTAAAAGAGCACAGGTGTGATTAAAGTTTGCTGATATTTGCTTAATTGGGTTAGTTAGAGTGACCAGAGGAGCGGACGCGGTATTATGAATACCTGCGCTGGCTCCGTAGGTGTTGTTGAGTGCATTTCCTAATTGACCAGAAAATCCGTAGCCCCAACACTTTGCTTTTCCGGAGGAGAGCAGAACGCAAGTATGTGAGTCACCTGCTTCAATTTGAATGGGAACACCTGTAACTGCTCCAAGGGGAATGGGGCCATTAAAGCTAGGTGTTTCGCCAGCACCGTCACCAAGATTTGTAACGTTGTTATAACCAAGACGACCATTGCTCCCGTTACCCCAACAGCGAGAGTCTCCTCCCACTAAAATGGCACAAGTATGATTTTGCCCAGCAGTAATGGAGAGGGCTTTTTGCCCTAGGTTAATCATACCTGCACCAAGGGGGTCCTCATTGTCCCCTATGGGTAATATGTTCCCGTGTCCGAGTTCTCCGTCAGAATTTCCTCCCCAACAAAAAACATCACCGCTAGCCATTAAGGCACAGGTGTGATCTCTTCCAGCAACAATCTCAGTGGCAAAACCAGAAGGTCCTAAGTTAACAATGACACCTTCATCAGGATAGGAAGTGAGTCCCTGATCGTCTACATTTCCTTGCCCCAGTCGACCACCGAGGCCACTGCCCCAGCAAAGAACTTTACCTTCAGCATTTAAAGCACAAATATGCTCATCTCCCACGGCCATTGATTTAGTTGAGCCGATGGGTGCTGAAGGAGGATGTATAGTGGTTATGGACCATGAGGAGGAGTAGGTGTTTCCTACATCAAGTATAACGGCAGAGCTTTGAGAATAGCTAGTTGCTGTAGTAAAGCGAATTTGCACATAATCATTGTTGTCCACAACATCTATAGCTAAAGCATTTGTCCAGCCATGCTTTACAGAGGATTCGCAGCTACTTTCACTGGTACCATCTGTACAAATACGATACTCAGGTGATGAGCCTGTTCCCGCTGAAATGATGATGCTAATTTCCACCGCAGTATTTATTCCTGTAATTTGTAGTGGGTAGGAAGTAACAACAGAGTTTCTTCGGTACACACTGTGGAGTGGAGCAGGAAAGGCAATATTGTCTGGAGTGATATCCAATACATTTACGGCAAATTCATCGCCTATAATGCCGCTGTTGCCATCATCAAATCTCACATTAATATTACAGAGCCCTGCAAACCCTGCGGCGGGCTGGAATGACACGGCACCATTAGTTGCATTAATACTAAAGCCACCAGGTTCTGCATGAGCTGAACAGTCTAAACTAGAGGCTGCACCGAAGCTATAAGTACCAAAACCTTCTTCATCTGTTTGGACATCAGCGTCAGTTTTAATTATAGCAAAATTAGCGTCTTGGTAAATATCTATATTAACAAGGGAACTTGAAAGTACTGGAGCAACGTTAACAATAGTTACGGTTAGAGTACTACTAGTAGAGATAATTCCATCACTAGCATCCATTGCTAATATACAATCGCCAACATTGTCATCGTTAGGAGTTGCGAAAAATGCTCCAGTGGCGGAGTCTATTGTATTAATCCATGCACAAGTATTTGCAGCAGCAATGGACCATGTGTGGGTATCACCGGAATCAGGATCTACAAGGATTGGAGAGCATACAAACGAAACGTCTTGATGGTTTGGTGAGGCGGCACAATTAAGGCTGAGAATTACTGGAGCATCGTTAACAGGATTTACTGTAATTGCAAACTCACTAGCGATTGTGTTTGATGTTGCATTGCCATCATCAAACACCACTTTGATATTACAGGTACCGGAATAGTTGGTAGCTGGTTGGAAAGTCACAGCTCCTGAAGAGCTGTCTATAGTTAGCCCCAAAGTATGATCAGAGCATTTGGGCGCTGTTGTGGAAGCATGATCAAAACTATAAACTCCAAATCCTTCTTCGCTGGCCTGTACCATTGCATCGGTTCTTATAATTGAAGAGGCGGCATCTTCCAGAATAGATGCAGCATCAGCAATAATTAAGCTAGGAGTTACATTGCTGACGGTTATATTTAATGATGTCACTAAAGAATCATTTGTTCCGTCATTCACTTTATAAGCTAAAATACATGAACCCACGTCATCATCATTAGGCACCCCACTCAAAACTCCACTTGTTGCATTTATATTAGCCCAGGCACATGTATTATTTGTTACATCCAGGCCCCAAACATAAGGGCCTGGGCCATCAGCATCGGTGAAGGTCGGAGAGCATGTATAAGCGGCATCTTGATTTAAAGAAATTGCGCAGGTCTGTGAAATAACAGGAGCAATATTCGTGGCAACATTTACAGTAATGGCAAACTCACTAGCCACTGTATTTGACGAAGCATTGCCATCATTAAATACCACTTTAATATTACAGGTTCCAGTATAATTGGCAGCTGGTTGATAAGTAACTGCCCCGGTGGTGTTGTCTAGTGTTAAATCCAAAGTATTATCAGAACACTTAGGTGCCGTGGTGGTTGCATGATCAAAACTATAAATCCCAAAGCCCTCTTCGTCGGCTTCTACATCAGCATCAACTCTTATAATTGAAGCAGCGGCTCCTTGTAATATCGCTGCAGCATCGGTAATAGTTAAGGTTGGAGCAATATTATTAATTGTAAGGGTTGTGGAACTTATAATGGAGTTATTAGGGAATGTGTCAGTAACCAAAAAAGCTAAGATGCAATCTCCCACGTCATCATCCCCAGGGCTTCCTGAAATGTTTCCAGTATTAGGATCAATGGAAAGCCAGTTACAAGTATTGGTAGTACTGTCAAAACTCCAACTTAGAGTTTCACTTTCAGCATCAGTAGCTGTGTTTACACAAGAGTAGACCGTGTTTTGTACTCCAGAAGTTGAACAAGCAGCAGAGGTAATGGTTGGAGCTGCATTTGTTGAAGTTGTCACCGTCCATGATCCCCCTGCTGTGGCACCCACGGTTAACGTAGCGCTAAAGGGACTGGCGTTGGAAGCCGAACTGGTTAATTGTATTTGCACATAGTTATTATTTATAACATTCCCAGATCCTGTCATGGAGGTCCAATTGTGTAGTACATTAGAGCAAGAACTATCGTTGCAGACTCGATATTCGGGGGCCCCATCACCAGAAATGCTAATGTCAGAAGCTATATCTATTCCCGTGATTTGTATAATGTCAGATTCTACAAGGGTGGATGTAGAGGCTATGGAGTTATTTGTAAAATTAAAGGCATCTGGCATGTTATCAATACCAGGCTGAACTCTTTGGATACTCAAAATAACAGGAGAGGAAGGGTCATTTTTTATATAAGAATATATTTTAACTTCTACACTATTACCGTGGATATCCTGAAGCCCAAGCTCAGGATAACTTGAGCTTGTGTAACGAAAATTAAAAGAGAAAGAGCCTTCACTTTCACAACTAAGATTAGCGGAACTATCTATTTGTTTAAGATCAACTGGACTGGAGTTGGCCACTGATACTTTAATACTATCAGTTTTTTTATTACAAGTTCCAGAAATGAGAATATCACTTCCCCAAAGTGTATTATCAATTTCCATTTGTGTTTGACTAAGAGAAGGGGGCTGCGATGAAAATAAAGATGTAATATCAGGGATTTGATCAGTACACCCTAAATTAGATAACATAAAGAGCAAGGTGAATACTTTGCTCATGTCATTGATATTAAATACATTTTTAACGTTCCACATATAAAGGAATTATCGGTATGCCAGACTATGGACTTAAGTCTTATATGCAGAATAGATTTTTATTAACTCGTGATGGTTTATTTTGAGATTTTCTCAAGAAATATGTCTTAGATAGTGACTATATGAGCTGTAAAAAACTATTAATTTAAGCTAGCGACTTGACCAATAAAAGGCAAATTGCGGTATTGCTCCCCATAGTCTAATCCATATCCAACCACAAAGTCGTTTGGGATATCAAAGCCCACATGGTCAATTTGACATTCCTCTTTGATGGCATCAGGTTTTCTTAACAGAGTCACTGTGGTGATGTTTTTAGGGCGACGAGCCTCTAACATTCTGAGCAGATAATTCATTGTTAAACCTGTATCAACGATGTCTTCCACCACCACAACTTCTTTGCCTTCTACATTTGTGGAAAGATCTAGTGTTAGTTTCACTTCACCAGAAGATGTTCCTGTGTTTTTGTAACTTGATAAACCTAGAAAATCACATTTTACATCTAGTTCAATTTCACGAATGAGGTCTGAATAAAAAATTAAAGAACCTTTTAATACGCAAATAAAGACCACATCATCTTGGTTTTTAAATTTATCGCTTAAAGTAGCACCAAGCTCGGCTACTTTTTTTTGAATTTCTGTTTCAGTGATTAAAGGTGAAATTTCAAAATTTTCCAAAAGGTCCTCCTGTTTGTGTTCAAATAATATAGTGAATTTATTTTAAATTTACAATAGAGGATAAAGCTTGTGTCTATTTAAGGCAGGGTATCAATAACCATAATTAGGGTTGTGACTTGAGTATTAAAGTCATCAGATTTTAATATACTTAAGGGGCTTTGGCTTATTTTTTGTAAAGTGGCCTCTGAAATTTGATTAGTGGAGATGTCTATTTGGCCAAAGAGGTCCTTTATAATCAGGGAGTTCCCGCTGTTGATCTGAAATTCTTCAGTGAACTCCAGGGTGATTGGAGGTTCAGGAGCATTTAGTGGGATATGTAGCTGTGCTTTAATCTGAAATTCAGATCCTTCACTTTCAATAAGGTTGGGTGTAATTTCAACACTCATACCTGACTCCTCATTTTCTCCAGAAATAAAGCCATGATTTAGAAATACAGGTGCGTTGACTTGGTAGTCATCAGTGGTGGCGCCAGGCGAGAGAGAAATCATTCCTCCCTGCGCTATTTTACTAGATATTTGAGTAGCGAAGCCTTTTATTTGCACACCGCTGAGCTCATTGCCTTGAATCTCACCAAGGTCAAAAATTTCAGAAACCTCATCGTTGGAGATCTCATAAAATTGGATTTTTATTTTAGTTGCAGGAACTTGTGCAGGAGCCTCTTTTTCTAATAAAGCCTTAGAAGGCGTTTCTTTTTTTGCAACTTTGGAATGGGAAATCACTTTTATGGGCTTAGGCTCTTGAATGGCTTTTTTAACCTTTTCTACTGGCTTAGGGGGAGCTTCAGAAATACCCAGAATTTGTGATTGGATAAGCTCTTTATTTTTTACATATAAAATTGAGATGGTGGAGATTAATAAAACAAAAAATAGAAAAACCTGTAGGCGGGAATCCTTCCAAACCCTTTCTGTAATAGGCTTAGGTATAGGCTGAAAGCTATCTATATCAAGGCCGCAGTTTGCACAATACCTGTCTTTAGGTTGTGAAAACCCACACCTCGGGCAGTCGATCATCATTTATGCTTTCTCCATTAGCCAAGATTCTATGTTTAAGGTTAACTATAATGCGTCATGGCGTTGAGTCATGTTGCGTCAAAATTGAGCAGCAGGGATAAAAGTGGAAATAAATGGAAAAAAGTGGGAAAATATTCATGGGAGCCCATGGATGGGCTTTTCGTTTATTTTTAATTAAATAAACAAGCAACCCAAAAAGTTGCAACAGGTTAGGAGGACCATGAATTTTCGTGGGCGCTTTTTTTGTAAGCTCGATGCAAAGGGACGGTTAAGTCTTCCCTCCGCCTATGGATTTAAGAAAAACCTTAAACAGACCCTTGTTATCACAAATGCACGCAGCGCCAATCAAAAATTTTTAGATGTATACCCATTAAAAGAATGGGAAAAGCTAGAAAAGAAGATTCTAAAAATGCCCTCATTAAATAAAAATGTTCAGGCCTTTCAGCGCTTTTACGTTTCTAGTGGACAAGTTGTGGAGTCAGATAGCCAAGGTCGGCTATTGGTTCCATTATCGCTAAGAGATTACTCTCAATTGGATGCGGAATCAGAAGTGGTGATTGTAGGTATGGGGCATAAGTTAGAAATCTGGAATTCCAAGGAGTGGGATAAATTATTTTCAAAAATTGAAGCCTCTTATGAAGAAGTGGTGGAATTTATCTCCAATAAGGAAGAAGGAAACAAATAATGCTACATATCCCTGTTTTATTAAAAGATGTATTAAACCAGTTGCCACAAAAAATGGAAGTTGGAGTGGATGGTACTTTTGGCAGAGGTGGCCACTGTAAAGCCATCATGGATGAATATGGTGATTGCAAAATGATAGGCTTAGACAGAGACATTGATGCTATTTCCTTTGGCCAGGAACAGTTTAAAGAAGATATTGAAAACAATAGATTAAAACTGTTTCACAGTAACTATATTGAAATAGATGAAACACAAAAGAACAACCCCGCAGATTTCCCAGAAGAAGTGGATTTTATTTTAGTGGATTTGGGAGTGAGTTCTCCGCAATTAGATGAGGCCGAAAGAGGTTTTAGTTTTTACTCCAAAGGTCCTTTGGATATGCGTATGGATCAAAGAGAAAAATTGACTGCCGCTGAAATCGTCAATGAGTGGAGTGAAGAGGATTTATATACAGTTTTTCAAAAATATGGAGAAGTAAGGAATCCAAACCGAATTGTTAAGGCCATAGTCATGGATAGGCAAACCAAGGATTTTGAAACAACAGATGACCTTTCGCGAATGATTGAGAGAGTGCTAGGTTGGTCTCAAAAAGGAAAACACCCAGCAACTCAATACTTTTTAGCTTTGAGATTAATAGTGAATCAGGAATTGCAGCAAGTTGAGGACGCCCTGGAGATGTTTATTAATAGGTTGTCACATAAGGGCCGATTGCTGGTGATTACATTTCATTCCTTAGAAGACAGGATTGTTAAGTATAAATTTAAAGCATTAAAAGACTTAGGAAATATCATTACCAAAAAAGTGATTCAAGCAACTTGGGACGAAAAAAAGACTAACCCTAGGTCCAGGAGCGCTAAGTTAAGAGTGTTTGAAAGAATAAAACAGTGAAAGAATACCTGGAGGGGGACACATGAATTTAAACAAACAAAAAGCTTTACCATTTATTAGTATTCTAGTGGTGATTGTTAGTCTCTTTGTCATTGTTTTTATTAAAATGGAGGTAAGGAAGCAAGGCTATATGGTTTATAAGCTTTCAAAAAATTTAAAAAAAATAACAGATAAAAATCGTTTAGCTTCTATGAAACTGGCCAAAATTATTAGACCAGAAAAGGTAAGGGGAGTGGTTCTTACCCAACTAGATAGTCAGTATGCTCCTTATGGACAAATCATTCAAATGACCGAAAAAGGTGTGGCATTGCCAACTCGATAATATGAAAGGTCGAATTGTATTTATATTTGTATCAATAGTTTTTTTATGGGGAGGCCTTGTTTTTAGAAGTGCTCAACTTCAAGTTTTTCCAGATCAAAAATTTATCAAACTTAAAAAACATCAATATAAAAAAATGATCACAGTAAATCCTCGAAGAGGAGATATCTACGATAGAAATCATAAAGAATTGGCCACAACTATTCCCGCCTATTCATTATTTGTAGACCCTTATATTTTAAATAATAAAAAAAATAACTATAAAAGAATTGCGCGGAAGTTGGCTCGTATCACTAGAGTTTCTCAGAGAAAAATTCTAAAAAAACTAAAGGCAAAAAATTCAAAAGGAAAACTGAAGCGGTTTGTTTGGATCAAGAGAAGAATCAGTGAAGACTTAAAACATAAAATCAATAAATTGAAATTACGCGGTTTAGGTTTTATTGAGGAACCTTTAAGAGTGTACCCAAATGACCACTTGTTGTCTCAAGTCATAGGTTATGTAGGTAAATCTGGAAAAGGTTTAGAAGGTGTTGAGCTTAAGTTTAATAATCACCTTAGCGGTGACCCCATAAAAGTGGCTTTGCAAAAAGACGCTAGGGGAAGGCCTTTAGTGCTTGATGGCGCTGTTTTCTCTAAAAGACCAGCGGGGAAAGACTTAGAACTCACTGTGGATTCGGAAATTCAGTTCTACTTAGAAAAAGAATTAGAAAAATCTGTAATAAAATTTGAAGCAGATTCGGCACAGGGAATAGTCCTTGATGCTCAGACCAGCGAAATTATTGCTATGGCAAATGTTCCGCGCTTCAATAATAATAAACCAGATCATTATTTACCATCTTACCGTAGGAACCGAGTAGTCACCGATGCTTTAGAACCTGGCAGTACAATGAAATCTGTGGTTATTGCTTCTGCCCTGCAATCTGGAATTATTAAGCCAAATACAAAGATAAATTGTGAGAATGGGAAGCTTAAGGTTGGGCGTAGAACCATATCAGAAGCTGATGATACTCATAATTTTAAGCAGCTCACTGTTAATGAGGTTCTTTCTTTATCTTCCAATGTAGGTACTTCAAAAATTGCATTTAAAATGGGACAGAAATCTCTTTTGAATTCTTTAAAGCGATTTGGTTTTGGCAAAAAAACAGGTGTAGATCTTGTTGGTGAATCCAAAGGTTTGTTATCAGAAAAAAAGTGGAGCCAGCACCAATTGGCTTCAATTTCCTTTGGTCATGGGGTGAGTGCAACAATGTTGCAAATGGCCAATGCATATGCCGCTATTGCAAACGGAGGTATTCTCAACCAACCGACTATAATTAAAAAAGACTATGTCGGTTCAAAAAGGCCAGCAGGAAAAAGAATTATTTCAGAATCGGTCTCAAAGACCATGAGAATTATGTTAAATTTTGCTACAGCCAAGGGTAGCACAGGTTACAATGCAAGAGTGGCCGGCTACCAAGTGGCAGGAAAAACAGGAACTGCACAAAAAGTCGATTTTATAAAAGGTGGTTACGAGCGAGGTAAATATATTGCTGGATTTGCAGGTTTTATACCAGCTCATGATCCGAAATACGTAGTTTATGTCACAGTAGATAATCCACAAAAATCTTATTATGGATCCACTGTGGCAGCTCCAATTTTTTCTAAAGTTGCTGGTTTTGCCATAAGAAAACAAGGCTTGGCACCTATGCTTTTATCGGAAAAGCATTTTACTAAAATGCCAAAATTTTTTAATGAATCCCCATTTGGTAAAAGCAAAAATGTGGAGTTAAAAAAGGGTGAGGTTCTAGGGGAAGACGAAAGCCTACTTACTCTTAAAGGTTTAAGTTTAAGAGCGGCTATACGTCAGTTGGATGCATATGATTTAAAATATAAAGTCATTGGCCAAGGTAGAGTGAAAAAAATTATACCTAGCAATCTAGATTTAGCTCGGTCAAAAAAAAGAGTAAAGATATATTTAGAATAAAAGGGGAATAAATTATGGAAAGTACAATAAGCAGTGCTTTATTTTGGGGAGCACTTAGTGCTGTTTCTTTGCCAATAGGGGCTTTACTTGGGATATGGTTAAAACCAAAACAAAAAATAAATTCTGCTTTTATGGCTTTTGGCGCTGGAGCGCTTTTGTTTGCCTTAACTATAGAATTGTTCGGTCATGTTCCGCACCATGTTGAAGGTCATGGGTATACAGCCCTGTATGTTTCTCTTGGTGGGGCACTGCTTGGTGGACTCATTTTTGATTTCTTAAATACCATCTTAAATGACAAAGGGGCGTTTTTAAGAAAAATTTCCCAAGCTAAAAATTATGTAGCTGCTCTCAAGTATAATAGAACAAAAGATTTACTGAAAGAGCTCTCAAGCGTTCAAGTGCTCCAGAGATTAAGCCCTAAACACATGGCTGAGCTTGTCCATACTGTAAAAAAAGAAAGTTTTGAGGCAGGAGAAGTAGTTTTTAAACAGGGGGACGCGGCTCAGGATATGTATTTTGTGATTTCTGGCGAAGTGGAAATCATAGTACATAATGATGAAAACCAAGAAAAAAAGATAGCTACTTTAGGTAAAAATGAAACCTTTGGTGAACTTGGGATTTTAATGAATGAGCCCAGGACTGCCGATGCCAAAGCGCTCACCGTCACTCGAGTGTATAAAGTATCAAAAAGTAACTTTATGGATATTGCAAAAAAAGATAAAAATCTTGCTGCAGACTTAGAGCAACTTGCTAATGACAGAGTAAATGATTTAAATGTTAAAACTAGTAAAAATTCTGATCATTGGCAAAAAGAAGTCTTAGACGAAATAAGCAGTAGTGAATTTAGTGTTACCGAAGAGGAGATTCATCAAGAAGGAGAGGCTGCCTCTGGAGGATCCGCAGCAATGGCAATTTGGATGGGAATATTTATTGATGGAATACCAGAGTCACTCATCATAGGTATGATGGCGCTCAGCCCTGGTGGGATGTCCATGGCTTTTATTGCAGGTGTATTTTTGGCGAATTTACCTGAGGCCATGTCTAGCTCAGTGAGTATGCAAAAAAGTGGAATGTCTGTTAAAAAAATCTTAGTGATGTGGGGCTCTTTAACAGTACTTACAGCTATAGGTGCAGGGTTAGGGGCGACAATATTCCCTGCCAACCCAGAAGGGAATATTTTTTATTTCATTTTAGGAATTGAGGGCCTGGCCGCAGGAGCGATGTTGACAATGATAGCAGAAACCATGTTGCCAGAAGCTTTTGAACAAGGAGGCCGAATTATTGGCTTTGCAACATTAGTTGGTTTTCTAACCGCACTTATAGTAAAAGTTTTATGATATGAAATTAGCTCAACTTTTTTCCATGTACTCAGAGCTTCAGTGGGGCGATTCTGCACTTGCTGAAGTCACTGGAGTTACTAGTGACACGCGACAAGTGGAGGAAGGCAGTGTGTTTGTTGCAGTTAAAGGGCAAAGCTTTGATGGCCATGATGCTTTAAGTGAAGTTATTAAAAAAGGAGCTGTAGCTCTTGTTGTCCATAAAGACACACCTCATATTCCAGAATTTAATGGTGTTTTAGTGAAATCATTCAACACAAGAAATGATTTAGTTAAGATTCTTGGTAAATTTTATGGTTACCCCACAAGGGATGTATTTTCAGTAGCGGTCACTGGGACTAATGGAAAAACAAGTATTGCGTATATGTTGGAGTGCATACTCCAACACTTTGGTTGGAGCACAGGAATTTTAGGAACAGTTGATCACCACATCCAAGAACATGTGTGGCAATCCCAACTCACCACACCTTCGCCTGAGGTTTTACAAAAACGTCTCAGTGAAATGCATGCATTAAAAGCCAGAGCATTTGTTTTTGAAGTCTCTAGTCATGCCATAGATCAGCAAAGAGCTAGGGGTTTAGATTTAGACTGTGCGGTATTTACAAATTTATCCCGTGATCATTTGGACTATCATGAAAATATGGAAAGTTATTTTCAGGCAAAACAAAAACTTTTTACCGAAATGTTACAGGAGTCTAACAAATCCACGAAATTTGCTGTGATTAATATAGATGATGAGTACGGAAGAAAAATTGAAGTTTCAAATCAGTCAAAGCGCATCTCGTATGGGCAGGGGCCAGGTGATTTTCAGTTTGAGGTTACCTACCAAGGCTTTGATGGTTCTACTTTTTTATTAAGAACTAAACGAGGTGAATTTAAGGTCCACATCCCTATTCCAGGATTATTTTCTGTGTATAATGCTACTGCGGCATTGGCAGTGGCATATGCTGCGGGGATCTCCATGGACCTTTGTATTGAGGCATTAAGTCAATTTAAGGGCATCCCAGGAAGAGTGCAGCCCGTTGAAAATAATAAAAACGCATATATTTTTGTGGATTACGCTCATACAGATGACGCCTTAAATTCTGTTTTAAAAACTTTGTCAAAAATTAAAAAAGCGGTGGGAAAAGGGCGATTGATTACCATTTTTGGCTGTGGGGGTGACAGAGACAAGGGAAAGCGTCCACTGATGATGGCTGCAGCAATGAAGTATTCAGACTATGTCATTGTGACTTCTGATAATCCTAGGTCTGAAGACCCTCATGGAATTATTGATGAAATTCTTAGTCAAACAGATGCCTCAGAAAAAGGGAAGAAATATTTTGTGGAGGCCGATCGCAAATCAGCCCTAAGGACAGCTTTGAATTTAATCAAAGAGGGTGATATATTATTGATTGCAGGTAAGGGGCATGAGTCCACGCAGACTATTGGCAACAAGGTTTTGGATTTTAATGATGCTCAGATAATTAAGGAGCTTTTGGTTTGAGTTGGTTGATGCAATTAAGTGAAATTGAAGAGGCTTTAAATGTGAAAGCTCTTTCAACAGTTGAAGCTTCATTCCATGGAGTGGGTACAGATACAAGAAAATCTTTAAAGCAGCAAATATTCTTTGCACTGAGGGGCGACAATTTTGATGCCCATGATTTTTTGGCTGACGCCATTGCGCAAAATGCTGGAGTTTTAATAATAGATAAACCGGTGGATGAGCTTGATACCCTGAAGTCGCAAGTCACTATAATTCAGGTGGCCGATACACTAAAGGCATTACAGGACTTAGCTAAATATTGGCGGCGGAAAATAAATCCAAAAGTGGTTGGTATTTCTGGTTCAGCCGGTAAAACCACAACTAAAGAATTTTGTTATCAAATTTTAAAAAATCATTTTAATACACATTATAGTCCAGGCAGCTTTAACAATCATTGGGGTGTACCCATAAGTTTACTTCAGCTAACTCCAGATCATGAGGTGATGATTTTAGAAATGGGAATGAGCAGTGACGGTGAGCTCACTGAACTTTGTAAAATTGCAGAGCCTGATGTTGTGTTGGTGACTAATGTGGGGTCAGCCCATATTGGTGAACTAGGTTCGCTTAAGGCTGTGGCTGCCGCCAAAGAAGAATTATATCATTGTTCACCAAAGGCCACTTCTATTTTTAATATTTCAAATGAGTGGACCATGGAGATGTTTGAAAGAGCCAAGGAGAGTGGACAGAATTACTTTACCTTTTCCAGTTTTTCTAGTGGTGCAAATATTCAGATGCGAGTGGAGAAAACAGGGTTTAACTTTATATTAGTGAGCGGACAAATTGGAGCTGTTGAGGGACGCTGTGAAGTTCCTGTTTTCGGCAGACATAACGTGCAAAATATTATGGGAGCTTCTGCAATAGCAATGGCTCTAGGCATGTCAGCTAAAAGTATTTGGGATGAAATCCCACACTGTAAAGGGGTTTGGGGACGTAACGAACTTTATAAGCATGCAAGTGGTGCTCATATAATTTTTGATGCCTATAATGCAAACCCAGAAAGTATGACAGCCTTAGTGAAAAATGTTTACGAGATGGATGTAGTAGGTGAAAAAAGAGTGCTGTTCGGTGAAATGCTGGAGCTTGGAGAGCTAACAGAAGCAAAACACGAAGAATTAGGTAAGTTAGTTTGCAGTTGTGGCTTTCAGTGGGCTAGCTTTATGGGCGAATCCTTTCGGGCATTTAAAAAAGGTGTGGAGTCTTGTGGTTTTTATAAGGGCCCGGCGGAATTTTACCCAGAGTACAATGCAAAAACTCTAGAGGCTTTAGATCAAGAGCTTAAACCTGGGGATGTTGTTGTGATTAAGGGCTCTCGTGGAATGAAGTTGGAACGGGTCCTCAAACACTGGGAAGCTCAAGGGGCTTTAAGCAAGATTTAAAACAAAAATCATTAACAATATTAGATAGTTATATCAAAAAGCTTGGTTTTGTATCAGAATTGTGTTATATGTTTCTTCTGTATAATTTATTATTCAAAGGACATCATGGTTTATCACTGGCTTGTAGAACTTTCGGATTCTGTTTCCGCATTTAACGTTTTTAGGTATATCACATTTAGAACTTTCGCATCTTTTGTAACTGCATTTTTAGTATGCTGGTTATGGGGACCTCACTTTATACGTCGATTAGTACGTAAACAGGTTGGCCAATTAGTTCGTGACGATGGTCCAGAGAGTCATCTAAAAAAACAAGGCACTCCTACTATGGGTGGAGGGCTTATTCTTTTAAGTTTATTTTTTCCAGCTGTTCTATGGATGAATTTATTTAATCCTCTTGTTCTTGGAGCCTCTTTTGTCACTCTTGGCTTTGCTGCCATAGGCTATTGGGATGATAATTTAAAAGTTGTTAAAAAAAATACCAAAGGACTTTCTGGAAGAATTCGTTTACTAGGCGAATTTTTAGTCTCTGGGGTTGTGGTGTGGTATTTAGTTTATCAGGGAGATTTATCCACAGTTCTGCATGTGCCTTTTTTGAAAAACGTTACATTTGATTTAGGTTGGTTTTATGTGTTGTTTTCATCCTTTGTTATTGTGGGTTGTGCTAATGCAGTGAACCTTACTGATGGCTTAGACGGTTTAGCAATAGTCCCTATTATTGTTTGTGTATTTACCCTTTTGCTTTTAGCTTATGTTGCAGGTCATTCAGAATTTGCGGCCTACTTAAATATTCCATTAATTAAGGGGGCCGGGGAGCTAGCCCCACTTGCTGCCGCAGTGATCGCCGCAGGCCTAGGTTTTCTATGGTATAATTCTCACCCAGCTCAGGTATTCATGGGGGATGTTGGTAGTTTATCTCTGGGTGGATTTGTGGGAATCATGTCCGTGTTAACAAAAAACGAAATCTTATTAGCTCTTCTTGGTGGAATATTTGTTGTGGAGGCCCTTTCTGTGATCACGCAGGTGGCTTCTTTTAAGCTCACAGGCAAACGAATATTCAAGATGGCTCCTTTGCATCACCATTTTGAATTAAAGGGAATAGATGAGCCTAAGATCATTGTTCGGTTTTGGATTGTAGCCATTTTGTTGGCAGTTCTGAGCTTAGCAACATTAAAGCTACGATAAAAATTAAAAATAAGAACTGAAGATTAAGAACTATAAATCATAAATAAAAGGATCAAATATGTCAGATTACGATAATAAACCAAATGATTCAGAATCCGCTGTAACTACCGAGGCCAGTGATAATCCATCAACACAAGAAGCAGCCAGCCAGGAGTCTCCAGCTTCCGAAGCTTCACAGAGCTTCAATGCTCAAAATACAGAGGAACAGAGTCCCGTACAACAGACCGCTCCTGTTCAAGAAGTGGAGTCTCAAAATATGAATGCCACAGAAGCCGTAAGTGAAGTGGCACCTGTACAAGAGGCCCCTGAGGCTGTTGCACAGTCTACCGAAACTACGCATCAGCCCACTAATGATGTGTCCGCTCAACCAGTTTCTTCAGAGGCAGCTTCTCAAAGCACTGTTTCTGAAGACGCATCAGCTAATACAGCGCCAAACCCTGCTCAAGTTGCTACTCCAGTTGTGGAAGTAAAGTCTCGTCGTAAAGAAGTTAAAGGTAAAAAAGTTATGGTTGTAGGGCTAGGTCGTACAGGTGTAGCCGTTGCTAAATTTTTAGTTACCCAAGAAGCTTTAGTCACAGTGAGTGATCATAAATCCAAGGCGGAACTGGTTAACTACTTGGAGCTGATGGAAGATATTGATGTGAGTTTTGATTTAGGTGGTCATACTCCTAAATTATTTCTTCAACAAGATTTATTGATTTTATCGCCAGGTATATCGCCTTATTTAAAAATATTTGATTATGCAAGAAGCCGTGGTGTTGAAGTCACCGGCGAATTTGAATTTGCAGCGGGCTATATTGACGAACCTGTGATTGCTGTTACCGGTACTAATGGAAAAAGTTCCGTATGTAAAATGATCCACCAAATGTTGAATGTTGCTGGTGTATCTAATTGGTTAGGTGGTAACTATGGTGCTCCTTTGAGTGAGTACCTTATGTTGGAAAAGAAAACAGATATAGTTATTGCTGAAGTTTCTAGTTTTCAATTAGAGCATGCTGTTAACTTTAACCCAAAAAACATCATTTTTACAAACTTAGCAGAGAACCATTTAGATCGTTATAAGACTATGGAAGAGTATGTAAATGCCAAAAGAAAAGTTTTCTTAAACACAAACCAAAAAACAACAAGTATACTAAATGCCGATGATAACGCTGTTGTGGAATTAGCCAGAGACCCATCAGTACAGCGTGGGCGCATATTCTACTTCTCTAGAAAGGACGCACTTGAACCACAAATTATGAATATTGGTGGGGTTGTTCATGTTAAGGATCAACTGAAGCTAAGAAGAGGACCCGAAATTGATTATTTCAGTACAAAAAATTGTAAGCTAAAGGGAAGTCATGCTTATGAAAACCTTATGGCTGCGTCTTTAGCCGCATTAGAAAATGGAGCGACTAATGAATCTGTACAAAAAGTTATTGATGGGTACTCAGGATTAGACCATAGATTAGAGTATGTAAGACGAGTGGGCGGAGTAGAATTTTATAATGACTCTAAAGCTACTAACGTTCATGCTGTAATGCGAGCTCTTGATGCCTTTGACGAAAATGTAATTCTAATTATGGGTGGAAAAGATACCAGTCTTAATTATGAACCTCTAAAGGATAGAATTCGTAGAAAAGTAAAGAACCTTATTCTTACTGGTGAATCTAAAGAGCGTATTAACCGTCATATTGGCGATTATAGCGAAACTTTTTTGATTGGAACATTTGAAGAAGCTGTACATATGGCTTATCAAAAATCAAGAATCGGTGACCTTATATTAATGTCTCCAGGTTGTTCTAGCTTTGATGTTTTTGACTCTTATGCAGAACGCGGTAATTACTTTAAAGAAATGGTGAATAAGTTTAACTAAAAGAGTCAGGTTCTTTATCCGGGGCACATGTTATTTGCACAGGAAAACTCCGAGCGAATGCGAAGCTCTGCGTAAAAGCATAATTTTTTTTGTAATTAATAAATTTTTGTATCACCATTTAACTAATGATTTAGACGGGAGATGTTTTTGAAAACTATATTAGTTATTTTTTTATTGTCTTTGTTTTCCAATGTTGCTTTAGCCATACCTCTAGAGGAGTGTGAAGACATAGCTTATAGTTCCTATATGAATTGTATAAAAACAGCAAGTACCAGCCAATGCCCTAACCCATATTTTAACAACCCTCAGTCTCCATACTGTGGCTACTGTGTGATGAATACATTCCTGCCAGTGCTTCATTCCTGTAAACCCTCGGGACAGTACAGCGGTGTTTGCTATGATCTATTACTTGAAGAGCATGAGGTTTATTGTAAACATTAAGCAACTGCTGGTAGGTGTGCATTGAGAATTTAAAAAAGGAGACCATATGAAAATTTTAATTGCTTCGATAATAATTGTTTCTTCTTCCGCTTTTGCAAGTAATTTACTTGTAACTGAGTTTGTGGAGCTAGGGAAATTAATGTCAGGTTGGTCAAAAGATTCTGAAATATTAAAATTAGAACAACAAAGCAAATATTATTACTATTTGGTGGCAAAAGGAGCGGATGGAGTTTGTCATGAAATGAATATTGCCCCCTTATCTGAAAATGGTAATCTTTATATCCAGCCCAGCTCAATTCAAGAAATTTCTTGTAAATAATTCTCTTGTTTTAAAGCGATTTATACGGCGATAAACTCAGCTAAATTGTCACCCTACTTTCCAATCAGAGTTTTTTCCGGTCCTTGACAGTATGGTCCATCGGCATAAACTATCTTGCCACTTGCACAAATTAGTAATTCTTTTTCCATGGGTCTATATTCTTTTGATTTATCATTACAATTAGTTTCCGTATAATGAAATGGTTTTCCGACTATTCTTGTACCCTCAAGAATAAACCCAGTTAAATTATCTTGATAGCTAGTTTTGATATTTTCCTTTTCAAACATATACATTCCACTTGAAATCTCATTTCCATTATGATCAAGGCAAGTTACTTCGCCATACTCTGAGGCAAATATATACAATGGCATGATAAAACTTAAACTAATTAATACAGACTTCATTTTTTCACCCTTTTGTTAAAACATTATTTAAATGGATATAACTCAACCGTTTTTTATAAATCCTTTAGTTAACGAGACAGTTACATACTAAGTGACGCGGCACCATATAAAGAGTGTCGTTGTGTAGTATTTTCAATTTCCAATGATGGCATATGACTGAGTACTCAGGGAAGTTCGTATGTTATGTGCAATGGAGCAATAAAAAAGTAATTTGTCTTTTATTGGTAATGGCTGCTCTACAGTTTGGCATAGTTCCTCAACTAAAAAAAATAATGGGAGTCTTGATTCATTCAGCATTAAACTTTTGTCTTTTGTTAAACAAAAATGAATTTGAAAAAGTAAAGTTCTATAATATTTTACAGTTTATATTCATGATCAAAAAAAATATTATTTTTCATAAACGCATTAGAGGTTTATCAATTATATTAAGTAATTAGTTGGAAGTATCGCAATGACATAGATTCTCTATTTAATTCAATCTGATATTATTTGTGTAAAATAAGTGTAAAAAATATACATGAATATTTTTGTTAGGACGCAGCACTGAAAAGATGCTAAAGAACTATACAGGACTACACAAAGGATTAATAATGAAAAGTAATATTATATTTTTGCCGTTTTTTGTATTATTAATATCATTAAATACTCTTGCAGTTGAGGTTTTAGATCTTCCTCCTGAGCTGGACTATCAAGTTATGGATTTTGATGGTGAAAATGCAATAAAGTTAAATTTAAATAATTCAGAAAGAAAAATAAATAGTTTATTAGTTGTTCCAGGGGTCAGGCCAGCATACCAAAGAGAGACTCCAGCTACATACCATAGAAATATGTATCCTTATCCAGGGAAAACTCCTGAAGACACTTCATATTTTGATACCGTCAAAACTCAAAGTAAAATAATTATTTCACCACCACTAGTTTCAGAAGGGCTAACTGTATTTATAAATTCTGAAGAATATGAAATAATTGAGCCAGTGATTAGTCGATTTAACCGATCAGGTGAAAATATGAATATTGAAATAACATACACTGAAGATGGACATTCATTGATTGGGTTCAAACCATATTATGAAAATGAATAATTCAGTTAATATTAGTATATTTGAGTAATCAAAATTTATCTGAGTTAAAAATCTTTCGAACAAAACCAAATGGTTCATGATCTCCTATTATTGACAACTATTTGCTGCTCCAACATATGTCTTCTTTACGTTTTCATCAGATGGGGACCGACCTGATAGTAGCACATCACTATTGATTCCAAGTTCTTTTTTAAGGCTAGCGATCAAGTTATGTTCAGCCAAAGTAAATGTGACTTGCTTAACGCGTCGAGAGGATTTTGTGGGGTCTACAATAAGGGTATTTCCATCATTAAAAATAAAAATAGGTTGTGATGCATTTTTATTTTCGAAAAACTGAGCCAGCTTGCTTAGGGTGCTAATGTTTGAAAAATAGCTACTAATAATGCCTATAAAATGTCGTTTGTATGGGTTGCAAAGTTCTTCAGCTTCTAGCATCAATCGTTCAGTACTTTTTGGAATATAGTATTTATAATTTTCAATAGGCCACCAAGCTTTATCGCTAGGTCTATAAATGTAATCTAAAAATAAAATTTTTCCAGATTTAAGTTTGTAGTATCCATCAAGGATATACCAGCTTGTTCCTGAATTTTTATTTTCAAAAAGAGCCAAAGTATAATGGCTTGTGAGTCCATCTATAGATTCATTTGTTTCATTTTTGATATACTCAATGGCTTCACTGTCCACTCTGGTTACGGGAACTTCCCTTGCATGTTTTACAAGATCTGAATAGCTATTAGCTAAAGATGTAACACAAATGAGTAGGGTTAAAATTGAGAAGAATAATGGTTTAAAAATCATAGGATCTCCCTCTAAGGTTACAATAAATAGAACACAGAATTGAATTAGCTGTAAAGAAAACAAATGACTTTTAGTTTTAAGATGTTGGTTCTAAATACACAAACCTATCTGAAAGATATTTTAATTTTATGTAGAGAAATATAACAATCTGCATTAATAACTAAATATGCCAGGGCCCTGATCTGGGGCACAGAGTGGCCCGTATTAATTAAAACTTAAATACGCTAATAGATTAGTGATATTAAATGATGGAATTTTTTTAATTTTTTGAGAAACCAAAGCATCATTATTACCAGAGTATATTGGGACAACCGGAGCCTCTTCAGCAATGATTTTAGTTGCCTCTAGAATGTAATTATCTAATTTTGATTTATCCTTTTCTAGTAGAGCCTTTTGTAAAAGAGATTCAAATGTCGGGTTGTTCCACCCTGTATTTACCGAATGCAGTTCCGTAGAAAGCATGTTCAGCACAGCAGTAGCGTGAGGTAATGAAGGTGATTGACCTAGGCGGTAAATTTGTGGTGGGTCATTGCGAACTTGATTTAAAAAAAACTTCCACTCCATTTTGTTAAGTTCAATATTAAGGCCTAGATTCTTTTTTAATTGTTGTTGAATATTTTCACACATGAGTTGATGATTTTCGTATATATGATGTAGGAGAGTTATATTAGGTTTAGAATGAACGTCATAACCACTTTTTTTCAGCCATTTTTTAGCAAGTTTAGGATTAAAGTAATTTTTTTCTAACTCTAGTGAGTCCCAAGACCTTAAGGGGCGGGGCATCCATAGGCTAATGGCCTTTTTATTTCCTCCCAGCACTTTTACCACTTCATTGGGGTCAATGGCCTGGGCAATAGCTCGCCTTAACCATTTATTTTGCATTGGTTTTTTTCTTAGATTAAAAGCAATGTAACCAAGAGCTAGAGTTTCTTCGTTTCTATAAGTGGGTAGTTTTTTATAGAAATTCAGGTTTTCAGCTGGGAGACCTATTTGTAAGTGTATTTTTCCAGTTTCAAAAAGCCGAACCCCTGTGATTTGTGATTGAAGATGCAAAACTTTGATTTTCTCTGTTTCTGCAGGTTTACCATAATACAAAGGATTACGTTTTAAAATGCTATACTCGCCTGGTTTATGCTCCATTAATGTGAAAGGTGACAAGGTTGCAAGATTTTTTTGAAACAGATCAGGGCTTGTAAACTTTTTTAATATATCAAGTCTAATTGGCGATAATGAAGCTTGAGTTAAAATATAAGGAAAGTGGCTCATGGGTTTATCAAGTGTAAACCTAATTTGGTTCGTACCGACCTGGTTGATCCCAACCTCTTTAAAATTATTAATTTTCCCCTCAAAGAAATTTTTCGCATTTTTTATATTAAATAATTGTTGAACGCCCTTGGCTCCAACCTTGGGGTTTAATAGACGAATAAAACTATCCAATACATGCTGAGTCTCCAGAGGCTTACCGTCGGACCACTTTATGTCACTTCTTATATTTATTAACCAGGAATCACCTTTTTTGTTTCGACTCCATTTATTTACAATTCCAGGCTTAAGTTTATACTTTCCTGATGTAACAGCTATATGAATCAATTGTTCTGCCAGGGCATCAACAACTTCAGAGCCAGTACCATCTAAATGCCAATCAAAGCTTTCGGGCTCTGCAAAGCCATTAACCACTAATATATTATTATTTTTATTTGCTTTTTTTTTACTAAAACAACCGGCCTGTGTGATTAAAAATAATAATATAAGAAAATATTTTAGTTGTTTTTTATTAAAAAAACTTAGTTCTAAAAACATTTGGTAAGCTCCTTCAGTCTAAGCAAAATTTATTATGCAGAAGAAAGTTTATATTTGATAGTGGTAATTTTGTACAAATCTAGGCTGCCCACTAAAACTTTAATTGGTCGAATCAATACTGCTATTTATATTATTTTCTGAATAATTAGTAGGATTTAATAAATATCTAAACTGTGGTTTCCAAATTGTTTATTGCAAAGCGCAACTAATAAATATCTGTTTATTAACTTAGCATTATGATGGTTAAATCAACAGAAACAGAAACAGAAACAGAAACAGAAACAGAAACAGAAACAGAAACAGAAACAGAAACAGAAACAGAAACAGAAACAGAAACAGAAACAGAAACAGAAACAGAGGGGAATCTATGAAGAGCATATATCTTATTTTAATAATATTCTTATTTTCACATGCATCAGCTGGTGCAAACTACACCCCTTCATATAAATCAAAAATTAAAACCAATGAAGGGGCTGATCGAATTGTTGAGCCCCGTGCTCAAGCTAACGGTTCTGAATACCTCCTCTACGGAGAGAAGGATTATTTATGCAGATTTTTTGGGTATGCAAGAGCATTGGATCAATATCATTCTACTCAGGTTGTTTCTAGTAGCCTAGCTGTTCAAATCGATCTCACTGGCACTCCTGCAAAACCAATCTTTACTGAGTTTTACAATAATGAACTCGTTTGCCATAATGACCCTCTGCTATCAAATTTTATTCATTTCCAGACAAGAAATAATAGTGATGGATCTATAACAATTTTAAAGCCAGAATTTCGTGTTCATGAAAGAAGCTATAAATTGTCTTGGCACTCTAATTTATTATGTAAACTTGTTAATAGAGGACATGTTATTAGTGAGAGCTATATAGATAAAATAGATAATTGGCACGATGCCGTTGGCATATATGGGGAGGAGCACCTTGCTAATCATTATGATTTTAAATTAAAACATGATCAAAATGATAGGTACTTAGATGAAGTTTCTTGTGCACAAAATAGATGGCACAAGCCAATTTTAAAATATAAAATTTTAAAAGATCACGGCAATGATATGGTAGAATTTACAGATATAATGGGTTCCTGGGGTGGCAATATTTACAATGTTTATCTAACTAGTTCAGCATTTTGTTACCAATTGGGTTATAAAAGCGAAATAAAGGGATCCATTGAACATAAGAAGGAAACAATATCTTACTTATTATCTTACAGCTCTGGTAAACAGGCTTGGAGCTTATATGATACCGCATATCAACCAAGTCCACTAACTTATTTGCATAAAGTTGGATGCTATAAATAGTCTTCTTAGGGAAATTAATATTTAAATTTGTAGTGTGAAAATAGTTGAAGTATCTTCAAAGTGTATTCTATGGGAGTATATTGGATGTTAATAATAGAATGCTATATTTAGATAAAATTATTTAAAAATGTTAGTTTTAAATACATGTCTCTCTTAATGAATGTAAGACTACTGTCATATCAAACTGGACCAATTTAGGCGGGATTTTTTCCTGAAAAAATATATGACAAAGTGGGCAACATTAAACGTACGGCTTTAATGTGATTGCATCTTTTCTTGTCCTCAACTTATGATTAATACTCACTTTTGTTAGTTTAGGGGGAAGAGATGAAAGTAATTGTTTTTCTAGTGTTTTTTTGTTGTTGGTCCTGTTTATGCGGGGACTTCAGTTTGTGATGTAGTTAGTGAAGATTTCCCCAAAGGGTCATTTGCTAAACAGGCAGAAGTTGAACATGATATGAAAACGATTCAATCAATAGAGTTTTCCTGGAGAACCTTAAACGACGACGGCACTCATAATTTTTATTCAAAACTGATTTATTCCAGAACAGTTGATAATCCATTTATTAGGGGCGGTGTTCAAATTGAAATATGTAATCCTGATGATAATAGCTTTACTCTAGGGTCATTAAGCTATTCGATTTATTCCCAATGTATGACCCCTAAGACAAACAATGGTGTAATCTATTTTGGTTTCGATTTCAGCATAGATAGTTACGATGGAAACTTTTTTATTGATGAGTTAAGTAACTCTGGAGCAACATCAAGCGAAGGGACTCTCGAAAATTGTTTTCAGTAAAATTAATACCATAAAACAGATCACGCCCTATATTGTTTGTTGTGGCACATTTTGTGACTTACTTGGACTCCATTAGAATTACCTAAATTATGGGAGTCTCCGGTCGCGGTTAAAAATATTGAATACTGAGGTGACATCAATCGTATTGAACAGGCTCCTTTTGACTGGGGTTTTTTCCGGCAAAAGCCTTGACTTGATTAGCGTATTTAATAGACTAAAAGTTGAAAAACATATGAGGTTACTAATGAAATTTACTTGTATTCTTTTTTGCTTAGCATATTCAACTATATCTTTTGCTAATGTCTGTAGTCGCACCCAGATAGTTACTAAATGTTTAGAGGCTATTACTAAAAAAAGTTGTGAAAAAATTAAAAAGAATGACCTTTCTAAAATTGTAGTTCTTCGTCTTGACCATTTAAACATTGACTCTTTAAAGCGCGATGATTTTAACGATTTAATTTCCCTTGAGGTCTTAGATATTCATAGAAATAAGTTAAGTAATTTGCCAATTGGGTTATTTAATAATTTGCCTTCATTAAAGTCACTAAGGCTAGATCAAAACAAAATTGTAAGAGCCCCTTTCGGTCTATTTTCAAACTTATTTTCAGTAAAAACTATCTACCTCTTTGGAAACCCTATAGGGAAGTCTGAAAAAAATAGAATTCAAGCAGAACTTCCTATGGCAAAATTAGATTTCGACTCTCCAGGCCATAAATAAATTTCTGATTTTAAATCAAATTTTTGTTACTAATGCTCTGTGTTCTTACATTTATAAAAAACTAGATTTTATGATTTCTATTAAAGAAAACTACCCCATCTAGACTCAATGATGTAACGAAAAATTGGTCCACTCAAATTGATTATTTAGAATTTTTGAGCGAGGCATTAAAATACCGGAAACAATGAATGACTTGTTTAAATATAATGGGAGCCTAATTCTTTGGTTTTTTCTTGTAAATGTTCTGACTTTGCGTGCAATTTTTAGCTATAAGGCATAGGATTTTGACCAGCAACTTTTTACGCTCTATGCTTACATAATGAGTTTTCTTGTTTCCTTTTCTATTCTGATGAGCAGTCTATGTATATATGCAGCTTCGATGACATCAAAATTATCAAAAAATACCACTTCAATGATTGCAGACTTTTCCTTAAAAAATAAATTTTCTGGTGCAATAGCTGTTGCCAACCCTAATGAGATTCTTTTTGAAAACTATTACGGTTTAGCCAACAGAGAGCAGAGATATAAAATCGACCAAAAAACCGTTTTTAGAATTGGTTCGATTACTAAAGAGTTTACTGCAACAATTATTCTTATTCTTGATCAAATGGGAAAACTTGACATTAATGATCCAGTATCTAAATATTTGCCAGCGCCAAAAGCTTGGAAATCAATTAAAGTTCGGCATCTTTTAGAACATAGCTCTGGCATTGAGAACCAAGCTACATATAAGAATTATAGAATAACTTCATTCAAAGATGCGCCAGAAAAGTCTATACTTAGCTGGCTCGAAAGCATTGAGATTTTGAGGTCGCCTGAGAAAGGCTTTGGTTACTCCAATGCTGGCTATAACATTTTAGCTTGTATAATTGAACGCTTAAACCATCAAAAATACGCGGATGTCCTGAAAAAATTAATTTTCAAACCTTTAAGTATGGGAGGCGCATCTGTTACTTTTGTCCCTCTAAAAAACTATAAAAAAGCTAAAGGCTATTCGTCAAAAGGAGAACATATTGAGTTTGATATGTCTACTTACGTTGGAGCTGGTGAAATCACAATGACTTTAGATGATTTCCAAAAGTGGGCCATTGGAATTACCACACCTGGAAAACTGCTGAATGACCCAAAGTTACTGTTCCAAAAAAGAATTCAACGACATGATCAATACTATGGTTATGGATTTATGGTTGAAAACCAAAATGGATTCTCTGTTGCAGGTCATAATGGACATACTCCAGGGTTTGTCTCGACGCACTTTTTTTCCTTAAAAAATAAAACACATGTAGTAATACTTACTAATAATGAGCTTTTTGCAGGCCCATCCAGAAAGCTTGACAAGCTTGCTTGGAATATTATTGGGGCAGTAGATGGTTACGGTAGTATTTTAAGACTATTAAAATATTCTAAATAACTCCTGGTTAAAAATAAAAATTTGATCACATGAACTTAGAAAATTCATATACTCACAAAAGTGAATCTTACTTACCTCTATTAAAGTAAACGAGTCCCACTAGACCCCATCCAGATATGACAGTATGGCCCATTATATCTGGTCGTTTGAATCTAAATTGAATGTAATTATTGGTAACGAATAATTTGTCAAATTGAGTAACCAACTCTAGATAGCACGCTAAAATATGAGACCTAATTTACATACTACTTAATCACCGTAAAATTATTAAAAGTATTCTCCGATACTTCGTAAACCCAACCGCTGTGCTTTAGATTAAAGTTTTGTGATCGTTGCTGAGCTTTGATCATCTTATCGATGGACTGCATCTTCTCATCCGTTTCGTTTTGACTGAGAGTGATTTCCTTGGGGGCATTTCTAGTTGATGAGGATAGGTGAACAAAATACTTTTTATTAGAGCTAGCAAATTTAATATTTGTGGTGATTTGATTTTTATCTACAAGTGATAAGTTTTGGTCAAAGTTGAGTACAACAGATTCGGTGCTATTCATTGGTTTAAAGTTTTGAAAGCTAATGTTATTTAATTTTCCTACATAATTTTTTAGATCTTCTTTTTTTATTTTTTTGCTATTCTTTTTATTTGCCTTAGCTAATTGAAAATCTTCACCTTCTTTTGTAATTTCAATAGACTGATCTTTAAATTTGGCAGAGATGTTCTGTACCTCATCTGTTTTAAAGATATTGATAGTCTTGTTGATATAGCTTGAGGTGTCCGTGGGGAAGCTGATCTTGCCCGTAGTTAGGTAGATGTCATTTTTGTTTTTAAAGCGAATATAATTAGCTTCGCTATTTTTCTCTTTACCCACAAGTATATTTAGTATTTCCTTTTCTTGGGAGTTAAATACAATAATTTCAGTTTTTGCTTTTTCTTCTGTAAGCTCAAAATCTTCTTGTTTGCCTTTTGATGAGGTGACTTTTTCCTTGATTTGAATCCCAGCAATATTGAATAGCAAGTTATTAATCTTTTCATTTTCTGCTGGGTAATTATGATGCTCAGCCAGTACAAAATTTGTATTATTTTTTCTTAGAGTGAGTGCCTTTCCGTCAGCATGTTTAATCATAATTTTATTTGCCTTTGAGGGATCAAAGCCCTTTACGAAGTCACTTCCTGCTGTAAGATCTGAATTAATTTTGTTTTCGTTTAAATAGAGTAAAAAACTAACAGCGAAAAGACAGATTGTAAGTACGGATAGTTGTTTTAATTGTTTATTCATCTTTATCTCCAGATTAAGACTGTTTGTTGATTAATTTTTGACGACGTCTATAAATACCGAATCCAATAAAAACCAAAATCATTGGGATCAGCAAGGTGTTTATGTATTGTAGGCGTTTGCCAATAATTTCTATGCTTTCTCTACCTTCACGCTTAGCTTCTCTCAATTCTGATTTTAACTTTGCAATAGCGCGGTTGAGCTGTTTCTTTTTACGGATGCTCTCATTTTGTATGAGAGCAATATTATTTTCATTTGCTGCTCGCCCCAACATATTCAGTTCTTTTTGAAACTTTTGAATACGTCCAGAGATAAGTGTTACTTTATTTTTAGTTCTTTGGTCTGCCTCAAATTCAATTTTATCGATGACGTCAAAAGATCTGTTAAGCTTACCTTTGGAGCGTACGGACATAAGGTTCTTGGACCCAGCTAGTGATTCTAAGGCATTCATAACTAGAGTTGAATTATTATTAGAAATTGAAGTGCCAAACATATTTTGTTTAAAAGCAAATTGATCATGAATAAAATCAACATCAGAGAACATTATGATGGCAGCTTCTTTAGTAGAGGCGGTAAGGCCAGTTAGAGTTTTTGTTTTAACATTGGATTTCTTATCTTTGTTATCTACATCCACTGTAATTCCAGTAGGGTAGGCCGATTTAAACTTACCAATTATTTTATAACCTAACACTAAAGGCTTCGTCCCTTCAGAGAATTTTTCCCATAAGGCCGCAGGGTTTGAAAACTCATAACCTTCGGCGGTGTATGTGTTCCCCTTATCTGTAGTAGTTAAAATAGGAGTAATGCTAACATCTTTAATAAAGTCTACTTTTTTAAAAGCACCAGGATAAATCAGCATAAGATTGGATAGCTGAGAGGATATGGCGTCTTTATGTACTGATGTACACTTTTGATTGCAGTTGAGTAAGGGTAGTATACGAGCTGGAGCAGAATTGGCACTAAATCGCCCTTTACCAGTGAGATATTTATCTCCAGCATATTGATTATCAATAAGTTCTACACCCCATTGTCTTGAGATACGGTTGAGGTCAGAGCTTGATGCCTTTGGCCCTTGCATGGGATTTGCTGGACTAGTTGTATCTGTAATTGCATTAGGATCAACTAAAGCCAAAACGCTTCCGCCATCCATAACATATTGGTCGATGGCCCAAAGAGTTTTTTCACTAAATCCTTTGGGGTGGATAATTAATAGTGCGTCCACAGCCTCAATGCTTTCCACCTCGGTATTGATTTTTTTAAGGGTAAAGAACTCTTTCAGTAATTGAGTAAAAATCCAAGAACGTTCCACTTTTCGACCTTGCATCTGCATCATTTGCATCATGTAAGGTGATACGTCTTCCTGCAAAACGGGCAAGGAAGAAAGTACGCCGATGGTCTTTTTTCTCGGATTATTAATAGAGTAAATAAGCTTGGTGATGTTGTACTCAATGTTCTCTTGTCCCGCAGGATCAAAAAATTCAATGATTTTTTTATTTCCAGATTCGTTTTCTATAACTAAGCCAAATATATATGTTTCGGACTCAGTGAGGTTAAATCTTTTTAAACCTGCTGCTACTGCCGCCTCTTCTTCTTTGGTATCTGGCCTTGGGTCAACAAACTCTAGCTTTAGGTTATTCCTAGAGTTTGCTGCATATTCTTTCAATAGAGAGTTGATGTACTCACTGTATAAATTAAATGTTTTAATCCCTTCAGAACCTTTATTGGCTGCTGTCTTTGAGTAATAGAGAGTGGCCTTTAGTGGACTGGTCAGTTGCTTTAAAATAGCTTTGCTTCCATCAGAAAGGGTAAATAGATTTTCTTCAGTAAAATCAACCTTGAGTTTACCACCAATAATGGAACCAATATGAATCATGAAAATCATAGAAAGAATGCTGAACGCAATAATTATTAAGTTTGTCTTATTTTTTTTCATTAATCGCCTCTGTAATTATGCTTGTTTTTTATCAGTTAATAATACGATGCTACCAAAAACCCATCCTGTGATGAGAACGGCGTAAAACCATAAGTCACCTAAGGCGATTAGGCCCGCTGACATGGAGCTGAAATGATCAAGTACACTTAAAGACTCAAATAGATTTACTACATATTTGGGACTAAAAGAGGATAAGAATTCCAAAGTAGGCGGTGACCCTGCCATGAAAAATAAATAACAAAACACCACTGATAAAATAAAACTCACCACTTGGTTTTTAGTGAGTGCTGAAAAAAAGTTTCCGATGGCTAAAAAACTTCCAGCTAACAGGAAGGAAGCAATATAGCCAATAAATATGACTCCTAAATCTGGATTACCCAAGTAAGCCACTGTGAGAACCAAAGGAAAGGTACAAATAAGAGCAATGGCGAGAAAGGCCCATGCTGCTAAAAACTTCCCTAGAACAGCTTCTGTTACTGTAACGGGTAAAGTGAGTAATAGTTCTATAGTGCCAGATTTTTTTTCTTCAGCCCAAAGCTTCATGGATACAGCGGGAACTAAAATAATAAACAGCCAAGGAACGTATTTAAAAAACGCACTCAGGTCCGATTGGCGCATTTGAAAGAAGCTGCCTCGACCTGGTTCGAAGGTCACATAGCCGATAGCAAAAATAAATATGGTTAAAAAAACATATCCCAATGGTGAAGAGAAATAATTTTTTAATTCTTTTTTAAAAATCACTTTTACAGAATGAGAAATCATAAGTTTACCCCTTGAACGCTTTCGCCAGTGGTTATGGCGCGAAAAACATCATCTAATTTATGTTCAGAGGATTTGTTTTTCAACTCCTCTGGTGTGCCGTCGAATTTTTTTTCACCGTTAGAGATAATAATGGCTCTATTACATACAGATTCAACTTCCTCAAGGATATGAGTGGATAGAATAATGCATTTATTATGGGAGAGTTTTTTAATGAGTTCTCTAACATCGTGTTTCTGATTTGGGTCTAACCCATCAGTAGGTTCATCTAGAATTAAAACCTCTGGATCGTGAATTAATGCCTGGGCCAAAGAGAGTCTTCTTTTAAAACCTTTAGACAGAGTCTCAATAGTTTGATGCTTAACGCCATTTAAGGCACAAAGATCTAAGACTTCTTGAATTTTATGAGTGATTGCTGCTTTGGGAATCTCTCTTAAGTCTGCAATAAAGCTTAAAAAGTCTAAAACAGTCATATCATCATATAAAGGTGCATTTTCTGGCATATAACCAATTTTTGATTTCACTTCGATGGGGTAGTCCTCAACGGACAGTCCACAAACAGTGGCATCACCATGTGATGGAGATATAAAACCTGTTAAGATTTTCATGGTTGTTGATTTCCCCGCACCATTTGGCCCTAAGAAGCCCAGTACGTCTCCTTTTTTTGCACTAAAGGTGAGATTGTTTACGGCTTTGATGGGCCCATAATTTTTTGCTAATTGATTTACTTTAATCATTTGCACTCCAGTGTGTTCTTAAGCAATTTTTAATTTTAATGTTGTGTTGAAGATATATCTTAAGCTTTTGAGTATAGTTTTCATATTGAAAGGTCTTGCACTGTCTTTGGCTTCTCAGTGTGCCTGTGGGCACTCCTGTGGTTCAAATACAACATAGACCCTATCCTATTGAAAACATAACGCAGATAAGTTGGATGAATTATCAACACAATGAAGACTTTAAAAATACTTTCAAAAAAAGTGTAGCCTTTCTTGATCAAATACTCGGTGCATTATAGAATTTAGAAGATGAAGTTTAAAGAAACAGATTTAAGTTTACTTTTGGTGGCCTTTTTCTTTTTAGGATTTGGTTTAGTGCAGGTCTATAGCTCTAGCTATATATTTGCCATTGAATCCTATGGAGATGGCTTATTTTTCTTTAAAAAGCAATTTTTTGCGGTTGTAATTGGTCTTGCTATTATTGCCACTTGTTATTTCTTAAACTGGAAACAATTAAGCAGGGTGGGCTTATCCCTATGGGTACTGGCTGTTATTGGTGTGTTGTTAACTTTTGTCCCATCCTTGGGGGTTAAAGTAGGTGGTGCAACTCGGTGGCTTTCACTTCCTGGTGGGCTTAGGTTTGAACCCTCCGAACTCCTTAAGGTGAGTTACCCATTTGTAGTGGGCTATTGGATAAATTGGCTAAAAAAAGAAAGACTGCTAAGAAGTAAAATTTTGGTGGTTGCTCTATTATGCTGGCCTTTTTATTTTTTACTCAAACAACCTGATTTTGGCACAGTTGTGATTTGCGGGGCTAGTTTGTTTTACGTTCACTTCGCCTTTGGTATGCGTATAAAAACGGTGTTAGCATTTGCTCTAACCACGGTGCCTGCTTTTTACTTTTTAGTCATGCAGGTTGGTTATAGATATGACCGTGTTAAGTCTTTTTTAGACCCATGGTCCGACCCTTCAAATAGTGGGTTTCAGGCCATTCAAAGTATGTTGTCTTTTCACTCAGGTGGACTTTTTGGCCGTGGTTTGGGGCAAGGACAGGGTAAGTTATACTTTTTACCTGAGGCACATACTGATTTCACTTTCGCTGTTCTTGGTGAGGAGTGGGGGTTTATTGGGGTGCTAGCCATTTTATTTCTTTTTGCTTTTTTTATTTATCGCGGTTTTCGTATAGTGGTGCATTCGAAAAATACCTATTCCATGTCCGTAGCATTGGGCTTGATTATTACTTTCACGTTGTCAGTTGTTATTAATATGGGAGTTGTTATGGGCTTGTTGCCCACCAAAGGATTGACGCTTCCTTTTTTAAGTTATGGTGGGAGCTCTTTGGTGAGTGTTTGTTTTTTAGTGGGAGTATTGATAAATATAAGTAGTGAATCAAAAAATATGGTAAAGAAAAATTCTAATCGTTTTATGAGAGTGTCATGAGTAAAAGGGTGGTCATCGCTGGAGGAGGAACAGGGGGGCATCTGTACCCAGCCTTAGCTATTGCTCGTGCTATTAAAAAAATAGATAACCATGTTGATGTGAGCTTTGTTGGTTCCAAGCAGGGTATCGAGCATAAAGTTATACCTAAAACAGAATTTGCCATTCATTATATAACGATTGGCCGGCTTAATAGTAATGTATCTATATTTGAAAGATTAAAGACGTTAATGTTGCTGCCATTTACATTGATTCAAACTTTGTTTTTATTTTTTAAGCTTCGTCCTCAAGTGGTATTTGGTGTGGGCGGTTATGTGTCGGCTCCCTTTTTATTTGTGGCCTCATTTTTTAGAGTGCCCATTATTATTTGGGAGCCCAATGCATACCCAGGATTGGCAAATCGTCTCTTAGCTTCTCGATCAAGCTTAGCTTTGCTTGTATTTGAAGAAGCAAACAAAATACTGAAGGCGAAAAACTGCATGCAAGTGGGTTTGCCAGTAAGAGAAGAAATTGAACAGATAAAAATGAGTGAAGAGGTCATTGGCGATGAGGGTTTTCATGTGCTTATCTTTGGTGGCAGCCAGGGTGCTAGAGGCATTAATAAGGTGGTGAGCGAAGCTTTGTTAAAACAGGAGGCCTGGCAAGAAGGTGTGCAGTTTATTCACCAAATTGGATCCACAGATTTTGAATTTTTTAACAGTAAGTATGAGGCCTCTAATAACCCAAATAGAACACACCTGGAGTTCATTCATGATATGCACAAAAAATACAAGTGGGCACATATGGTGGTTTGTCGTGCTGGTGTAGGTTCTGCAGCAGAGCTAATGGCCGTGGGTTTGCCTGCTGTTTTTGTTCCTTTTCCTAATGCAGCAGATAATCACCAATTTAAGAATGCTAAAGTATTGCTTGATAAAGAGGCTGCATTGCTTGTGGAGCAGAAAGATTTTACGCCAGAGTCCTTTAGGGATATGGTCTTAAAGCTAAAGAATGATGCGCCCTTAAGAAAAAAAATAAGCTCCAATATTCATAGGTTGCATGTTGCTCAATCAGCACATAAGATTGCTCAGATTATACTGGATTGAAGGGTTTAGTATTTGAGGCTTTACTCTTCGATTGTGGATTTTTCCATCCGTGGGAGATCAGGGCTTGCAGCCCTGAAACCCGCAATTCTTCCACATCGTGTGGAAGAATCCATAGATAAATGAATATCTCCAGTCTCTTGTGACGCTCATTTATCTATAGATCTAATGGCACGATGCCATTAGATTGCGGAGCTCGAGGCGGCTAGCCTCGATTTCTCAGGACGGAAAGGATTCAATGGACAGCCAATGGATGAATCTTAGCATAAATAAATTTAAAAAAAGAGGTGAACTTGAAATTAGCAAAATCTAAAGTACATTTTATCGGAGTGGGTGGCATTGGCATGAGTGGATTAGCAGAGCTGCTCCACAATATGGGAGCTCAAGTTTCTGGTAGTGATTTAGGAGCCAATGCCAATACTTATCGTTTACAAGAAATGGGTGTTGAAATTTTTAAAGGACATGACGCTGCTAATATTGGTGAAGCCGAGGTTGTGGTTTATTCCAGTGCAATTACCCCTAAAAATTGTGAGTTTTCTCAAGCAAAAGAAACAAGAATTCCTTTAATTCCACGTGCTGAAGCGTTATCTGAAATTATGCGTTTAAAAAGGGGTATCGTTGTTGCGGGAACTCATGGAAAGACCACTACAACTAGCATAATTTCTTCAATTTTTTTACAAGCAAAAAAAGACCCCACCATAGCTGTAGGAGGTCGTCTAGAGTCTATTGGGTCCAATGCAAAGTTGGGTAAAGGCGAATGGATGATTGCTGAATCTGACGAAAGCGATGGTAGCTTTTTGATGTTGTACCCAGAAATTAGTGTGATCACTAATATAGATAATGATCATGTTGATTATTACGGAGATTTTTTAAGTTTAAAAAAGGCGTTTTATAAATTTGCATGCAATATTCCTTTTTATGGATCCTTGGTGTGTTGTGGGGACGACCCTATGATACGAGACTTGATGGCACCATTTTCAAAAAAAATTATTTATTATGGTTTGAATGCAAATAATGATTACCAGCTTAAGCAGTTAGAGCCCTTCGAAAACTGTGAATACGAGGTCTACTGTGAGGAAGAAAAATATTGTTCTTTAAAAATTCCTCTGCCAGGTCGACATAATGCTCTGAATTCATTGGCTGCCTTAATTGCAAGTACTGAAGCTGGAATTGATTTAGAAACAGCCACACAGGGTATTGAGAACTTTAACGGCGTTGGTCGCCGCTTTGAATATAAAGATGAGGTGGATGGAGTGATTTTTTACGATGATTACGGTCATCATCCCACCGAAATTAAAGCTGTATTTAATTCTTTTCGTGATCGTTACCCTGGAAGAAGATTAGTGGTGTTTTTTGAGCCTCATCGATATACCCGTATGAAGGATTGTTGGGAGGAGTTCATTAAAGAGCTGAAGGAACCGGATTTGGTTTTTGTGACTAGAATTTATGAAGCCAGTGAAACTCCTATCCCAGGAGTCACAGCTGAGGCCATTGTGGCCAGTGTTCCCAAAGCTCAACTTTTGGATATGAATACCAAGTGGGAGGGGGAAAAGTTGAACCCCTATTTTCAACAGATTCAAGATGAAATTCAATCCAATGACATCTGTGTAACCTTAGGAGCCGGTAAGATTAACGTAATTGGCGAAAAACTAATAGAGTATTTAAAAGACCATGCTTGATGTTATTGAAAAAGGTATATTATTAGCGGCAAAAACATCCTGGAAAGTAGGTGGTGCCGCTGAGTATTTTGTGGAACCAAGTAATGTTCAGGACCTCGCTGAAGCATTAAGTTGGGCACAGTCAGAAAATATTTCTGTTACTGTGCTGGGCGATGGAACAAATGTGTTGGTAAGTGACCAAGGGATTAAAGGGCTCGTTGTTTTAATGAAGTCTTTTCAGCAAATAGAATCTGTAGAAGAGAAAGCCGGACGTTTAGAAATTGTTTCTCAAAGTGGTGTGGCCAAATCTAAGCTAATGCGAGAGTTTCTTAAAAGAAAGCTTTCTCCAGCACTCTTTCTATCAGGACTTCCGGGTAATTTAGGTGGCGGCATTTTTATGAACGCAGGGGTAGGCGAGGATCGTGAGCCAAAAGAGTTTTGCGAAATAATAGACTGGTTTGAGGTTCTTGGTTATAGGGACCTTCAGGTCAAAAAATACAATAATAAAGATGTTATTTGGAATTACAGAAAGTGTTCTGGTTACGATGAAGGAATTATAATAAGAGCACAAATTTCTTGGCCCATGGATGCTCAAGACGATATTCCAGCTCAAGTTATTGCCGCTAATAAATTGCGGCTCTCAAAACAGCCCTTAGATTTACCAAGTTGTGGCTCTGTGTTTAAAAACCCCGATGGGACGTCTGCAGGAAAGCTCATTGATGAATGTGGCCTAAAAGGTTTAACAAAGGGCGGTGCCCAGGTTTCCACAAAACATGCAAACTTTATTGTAAACACAAATCAAGCCAAAGCCTCAGAGATCTATGCACTCATCCAAGAAGTGCAAAAAGAAGTCTTAAAGCAAAAAAATATCCATTTAAAAACAGAAGTACGCATGCTTGGCTGGGACTAAAAGGTGCCAGGTCCTGTTTCTTCTCACACCTAGTCATGATGAATTAAAAATCACAGAGAATGAAAGTTCACACTTACTGCATGTGTTAATTATTACCTTATTTTTATAATGAGCATGTATTCTTTAACTCATTGTGAGGAGGGGAATTGGGCCTGACATTTATGTTGCTGGAAGATTACTTCATGCACATTTTGTTTTTTTGGAGAGTTGGTGTTCTATGACTTGGTGTGAGAAGAAACAGGACCTGGCACTTTTATTATGCTATGTATGGTAGCTGAGGTTGGTGATTATGGAATTTTTAAAAAATATTAAAGTGGCATTGATTCAGGGTGGATTAAGCGCTGAACGCGAAGTGAGTCTTTCTACTGGAAAATCTTTTGAAGCTGCTCTTAAGGAGCTTGGTGCTAACTATGAGGTTATTGACGCTGGAGAGGATTTAGCACAAGTTTTAATTCAAAACCGGCCTCAGGTGGCACTCCTGGCCTTACATGGAAAGTATGCTGAGGATGGTGTTGTACAGGGCCTGTTAGAGTATTTAAAAATTCCATACACTGGGAGCGGGGTACTTTCTTCGGCACTGTGTATGAGTAAGCTTTATTCTAAACAACTTTTTCAATTTCACAATATTCCAACACCATCATTTATGTCTCTGAATACAAAAAATAATTCCTCTAAGGATGTTGCACAAGTTGTTGCGAAAGCCATTAAAGCTTGGGGTTTACCATTGGTTGTGAAGCCTTCACGAGAGGGCTCCAGCGTAGGAATTACTATATGTAAAGCAGAAGAGGATATTCTTCCTGCCATCGAGTTGGCCTCAAAATCAGATCATACGGTATTGATAGAACAATTTATTAGAGGCAAGGAAGTCACTGTTTCAATCTTAAATAACGAAGCACTTATTCCCATTGAAATTCAGCCCAAAATAGATTTTTATAATTATGAAAATAAATATACTGAAGGTATGACGGAGTATTTTGTGCCGGCTCGGTTCTCCAAAGAAATGTTGGCTAAATGTCAGGAGTTAGCGTTGCGAACTGCTGAGGCTGTAAATATCAGAACATACGGTCGTGTGGATTTTATAATCACTGAAGACGAAGAAGTCTATGTTCTAGAAGTGAATACACTTCCTGGATGTACAGAAACATCGTTGCTGCCAAAAGCTGCACACTTTCACCATATTACTTATCCACAATTAGTTTTAGAACTTTTAAAAGGAGCTACCCTTGATTATGAAGACGTTAAGTAGTCGATGGTTCATATTCTCAATAATTGTTGCAGGTTTTATTGCTTTTACTTTTGTTTCTCAAAAAAGCTTTTTTGAAGTTAAGGAAGTGACCTTTAAAGTTGAGCAAAATGGTAATTTTCTTCCTATTTTACAATCTGTTAATAAAGATTTGGGTAATTATTTTGCATCTATTAAGGGACGCTCAATTTTTAGTCTTTCTGTTTCTGATCTTAACAGTCGCCTTAAGGATGATAACCGATTAAGTGAGTTTAAAATACGTAAGATTTATCCAGATAAGATTCAAGTTGAGGTAAAACTCAAGCAAATGGCCTTAGTTTTTCTGGATAAACAAGGGGGCTATTATCCTGTTTCACCCTTAGGTGAGTTGATGCCTTCGGTGAAGCTAAAATCAGTAGCTAGTCAGGTGATTTTGCGAGGTGACGACCTGAAAAGTAATTTAACAAAATCTCGCAAAGCTGTGAGTTTGTTAAATTATATGAATGAGTATGAGTTGCTAAAAGAGAAACAGATTTCGGAAATCACTTTTTCTAAAGCTGACGGGTACGCCGTATATTTAACAAATAACCCCATTGTAATTAAGTTGGGTTTTAAAAAGTTAGAATCGAAAATAAAAAAAATAAATCGAGTGCTGGAATATTTGTATAAAAAGGATATTAAAGACTGCGTCATCGATGCGAGATTGGGCAAAAAAGTTGTTGTCAAGCTGCGTAATGAAACCTAACCTTAGTCATGGAGAGTTTTTAAAAAAGCTCTCCAAAAGTTTGGTTTTTGATTAAGAAGATTGGAAGCCAAGGTGTTTAAAAAGGATTTTTTACAACGAGGACTTGGATGTCGAATATACAACAACCCATTATCGCAGGTATTGATGTAGGTACAACCAAAGTTGCTGTTGTCATTGGCCACTTAAATGAAGATAAAGAACTCAACATAGTCGGCGTAGGCCAAGCCGCAAATCAAGGTGTAAAACAAGGACATATTGTTAATATAGATATGGTTTCTGAGGCGATTAAAAAAGCTAAAGAAGAAGCTGAGTTTATGGCAGGAGTAAATATCGAAACCGCCTATATCTCTGTTGGTGGTCCACACATTAATTCTTTTAGCTCATCAGGCATGGTTGCAATTAAAAACAATGAAGTGAATGCCCAGGACGTAGAAAAAGTCATCGAAACAGCTCGTGCTGTGGCAATCCCCTCGGACATTGAAGTGTTACATGTGATTCCTAATGAATTTAAGATCGATAGCCAGGGTGGAATTATTGATCCTATTGGCATGTCTGGAGTGCGTTTAGAGACAGACGTTCATATTATTACAGGGCAAGTGGCTGTTATTCAAAATTACATTAAATGTGTAGAAAAAGCAGGAATAAAAGTTAAAGGGACCGTTTTACAACCCTTAGCAACTGCCATGTCTATTGTTACTGAAGATGAAAAAAACCTAGGTGTTGGAGTTGTAGATATGGGGGGCGGTGCCTGTCATATCATTGCTTTCAATCAGGGTGGAGTTATTAAAACAAGCATGATTCCAATTGGTGGAGCAAATGTAACTCAAGACATTTCTATGGGTTTAAAAACCACTCAAGCAAATGCTGAATCTATTAAAAAGAAATATGCATGTGCTCTTCCTGAGCTTGTTGAAGAAGGCGAATCTATTGAGGTAGAAAGCGTTGGCGGACAAAAACAGCGTATAGTTAGTAAGAAAGAACTCTGTCAAATCGTGGAAGCACGAGTTGAGGAAACTTTAAATATTATTAAAGACACTATTGATAAGCTGGACCTTAACGACACATTAGGTTCGGGTTTAGTTATCTCTGGAGGAGCTTCTCAGCTAACCGGTGTTGTGGAAATGTGCGAATTCGCATTTGAGTTACCAGTACGTTTGGGTACTCCGAGAAACATAAGTGGCCTTACTGATGTGGTTAAGCTGCCCCAGTTTGCAACTGCTGTGGGCATTTTATTTTATATTATTAAAGAAGAAAAATTAGAAAACTATCAACCAAGTTCTAGAGAAATGATTGCAGAGCAGACTCTAGGAATGTTTGACAAAGTAAAGAATTATTTTAACGAAGTATTTTAACCCTTTGGAGGGAATATGTTTGAATTGGAAGAAGCAGAATCACTAGGTGCTAATATTAAAGTTGTTGGAGTTGGTGGCGGCGGTAATAATGCTGTTCAAACGATGATCGAGGGTGGCCTTACAGGCGTAGAATTTATTGTTGCAAATACAGATCGACAAGCCTTACATGCTAATAAAGCTGAGGGTAAAATTCAGTTAGGCATGGAGCTTACAAAAGGGCTTGGAGCTGGAGCAAATCCAGAAGTTGGTAAAAGAGCAGCCATAGAATCGTATAATGATATAGTTGAGAAACTAGATGGTGCTGATATGGTTTTTGTAACTGCCGGTATGGGCGGTGGCACAGGAACAGGTGGAGCTCCAATCGTAGCAAAAATTGCTAGAGAACTTGGCGCCCTTACAATTGGTGTTGTTACAAGACCATTTATTTTTGAAGGTAAAAAACGTAAAGCTCATGCAGATGCAGGAATTCAGGAATTAAAAGAAAATGTTGATACACTTATTGTTATTCCAAACCAAAAATTATTGGCTATTGCTGGAGAACGAACACCTTTATTAGAGACTTTTAAAAAAGCGGACCACGTTTTGCTACAAGCTGTGAAGGGTATTTCTGATTTAATTAATATTAGAGGATTAATCAACTTAGATTTCGCTGATATTAGAACTGTAATGGCTTCACAAGGTATGGCTATTATGGGTGCTGGAATGGCTGAAGGCGAAAACAGAGCTGTGGAAGCGGCTTCACAAGCAGTATCATCTCCTCTACTTGAAAACATAAGCATTGATGGCGCTACAGGAATTATCATTAATGTAACAGGTGGTTCTGACTTAACCTTATGGGAAGTGAACGAAGCCTCAACATTAATTACTGAAGCGGCTCATGAGGATGCTGAAATAATTTTTGGTGCTGTGATTGACCCAGATATTGGTGAGCAAATTATGGTAACAGTGATTGCTACAGGTTTTGGAACTGAAAACAAGACAGCTGTTGATGATCAAATTCAAAAGCTACAGCAGCTAACACAAGCTCAGTTGAATATGCAAATGAACCAAGTGGCTCAGGCGCAACAATTAGCTGAAGTGTATCAAAATCAAAATTCAACGATGAGTGCAGAGGCTCTGCAACAGCAGATATTACAAAAAGCGGTTGAAACGCTTCAGCCTATGGCTAACAAAATGGATATGTCTGCTCATGAAGAAATGGAGCCTATGGCATCAGCTCCCACATACAATACAGAGATGTTAAATACACCTGTTCCGCCACAGACTCCTCAGTATGAGCCCGTAGCAGCACAACCTCCTGTTTATCAATCGACTCATCAGCCAATACAACAAAATCAACCTGTTTATCAACCAGTACAGCAAGCTCAACATACACCTCAGAATTATCCAGAGCTTACGGAGCCCTTGGTAACTCCTCAAGTGGACCAAACGGCTGTGAGTCAAACAAATACAGAGATATTTAATGCTCAAACGGAAGTACCGGAACCTGTTCAAGGTCAGAAGTCACTTCCTCGGGATTTGTTAATTGCAAAAGCTATGGCTTATAGACAGAATCAAGATACTAGACCTGTAGAACGTCAACCTGAGCAAATGTCTTTGGATGTTGATTTGAAAAATGAAGCTGCTGTGGATAGAGCCAGACAAATGGCTCAGAGTCATTCTCCTTTTCCTATTAACTCAAATGATTTAGATGTTCCGGCTTACTTAAGAAAAGGCCAAAACACAAATAATAATGCTGAGTAATGGACGAAGCTTATTTTGTTTCTGATGTGCATTTAACCGATTTGGAAAGTTCAAGAACAAGAGCTTTCCTCAAATTTTTAAAAGAATTAAACCAAAAAAAAGCCGATAATAATATTCGGCTTTTTTTTGTTGGTGATATTTTTGATTTATGGATATCAGATTATACTTACTTTCAAAATAAATTCGCACCAATTATCCATGAAATTAAAGAATTTATAAAAACAGGAAATGAGCTTTATTATTTTGAAGGTAATCATGATCTATATCTCAAAGATTTTTGGCAAAAAGAAATTGGAGCCACTGTTGTTGCTGATTTTGAATATTATGAGATCAACGGAATTAAAGTCAGAGTAGAGCATGGTGATTTAGCCGACCCAGAAGATAAAGGATATCGTTTTTTAAGAGCTTTTTTGAGAAATCTAATAGTTCGTTTTATTCTCTCTCGTCTTCCAGAGGGCTTTCTGGTTAAATTGGGAGAAATGTCCAGTCGTTCAAGCCGAAAGTATACAAGTGAAGTCAAAGTAGTCAGCGATGATGATGGCAAAAACAAAATAATAGCTTATGCAGATAAATGCTACGATCACAGACCTTTTGATTTAATGGTAACAGGTCATACTCACATTTTTGACGATGCAAAAACAAAGAATTACAGATCAATAAACCTAGGATCCTGGTTTGATACACCAAAGTATTTACAAATAAGTTCTAACACAACTGAAATTGTTATTATGGAATTAGCATAGCCTTAGAAAATATAACAATTTGAATATTAGTAAAAAATTCAATATTGTATTCTATTTCTAATACTAATTTTAGTCATAAAGTGGTAGATAAATAGGTACAACGTTCAGTATTTGCTTAAAATGCCAAGCTTGTATAAAATATGACTTCACTATTTAAAAAAGGTTTGTATGCAAAAAACTACTCGATGGAAACAGAGATTTGATAATTTAGAAAGCTCTTTTCAGTTTCTAGAAGAATCATCAAAGCAAGATAGTTACTCTAGGCTTGAGCTAGGTGGGTTTATAAAGGCCTTTGATTCTTGTTTCGAGCTTTCATGGAAAACTATTAAAGATTATCTTGAGGCTCAAGGAGAGGTCACAAAATTTGCCAGAGAGGCATTAAAATTATCCTTTCAAAAAGAAATCATCGAAGATGGTCACCTATGGCTTGAAATGTTGGAAAAAAGAAATGAACTTTCACATACATACAGCAAAGTACAAGCTCAAAAAGCTATTGAAACTATTAAAAATTCTTATCTGCCAGCTTTAAAAAGCTTGTATCAGTATCTAAAATCAGAAAGAAGCTGATATGAATGCGAAACAATTGGGCCTTAGAGATGAAGATCTATCTTGCATTATTAAAACACTTTCAAAAGATCCATCTGTAGAAAGTATTATAGTATTTGGTTCACGTGCTATGGGTAATTTTAAGCCAGGCTCTGATATTGATATTTCAATAAAAAGTAGCTCAGCAAACATTTCTAAGGTAATAACTCGAGCAAAAGATATACTTGAAAATGAATCAACAATACCATTTTTCTTTGACATCGTTCACTACGAATCAATAGATAATAAAGATCTCATTAAGCACATTGATCAACACGGTCTAGAAATCTATAAAAAAAAGTGAAAAGATAATATTATTATCCTTTCACTTAGCCTCTAATAAGTACGCCGTACCTTTTGGTTCAGCAAAGCGTCATAATTTAGGTATCTGAGAGTTCACTAAGATCTTAGTTAAGACAGTATTCATTTTAGATGAGTATAACTAGCAAACGAATCAGTTAAGATTTGTTAACTCAGTAACTGCTCAGCATGGGAAATACTTGTTTTTGTGATCTTTTCTCCAGAAATGAGGCGAGCGATTTCGTTCACGCGATCTTTCTTTTTGGTTAGGGCTAGGACTTCCATAACCATTTGGTCATTTTTATTGGCTTTGCAAATATAAAAATGATGATCCCCTTGGGCGGCAACTTGTGGTAGATGAGTCACGCAAATAACCTGTTGTCCTTTTGAGATAGAATGCAGTTTATGACCTACTTTTTCAGCGGTCTCTCCACTGACTCCCGCGTCCACTTCATCGAACAAGTACGTTCTTGGTACTGATGACTTTCCAGTTATATATTTAAGCGAGAGAAGGATTCGACTCAATTCGCCACCACTGGCAAATTTTGATAAGGACCTAGCTTCGTCTTTTTTAGAAGATTTAGTTTTAAACTCTACTTGTGTTTTTCCAGTAGAATTAATGGAATCAAGTTCAGACACATGAATAACAAACTGAACTCCTTTCATATTTAGATCTAATAATTCGGAGTTTACACTTTTTGTAAGTAGACTGGCAGATGCGCTTCTTTTTTTGTGAAGTTTTAAAGCCAGCAAGTTAAGTTCATCACGAAGCAGGTCTAATTCGGATTGTAAATTTTTATAATGTTCGTCAGAATTCATAAGTCCATTCAACTCTGCTTGAATGTCTTTTTGATTGGCTAAGATATCTGCTACCGTCTTGCCGTATTTTTTCTGTAATTTTCTTAGTAGGTCAATTTTTTCTTCCCACTTATTTTTTTGCTCATCATCTACATTAATATTAGAGGCATAGTTTCTGATCTCATAAACACAGTCTTCAATTAAGGCTGTGACCTGATGTAGGGGAGAGATTTTATTCTCCAGTTGAGGATCCACCTTATAAAAAGCTTCAGCAGAGTGAATAATACTTTGTAACTGAGAAAGAACAGAGTCTTCATTAGAGTAGAGACTGGTTTCTAGGTTAGAAGAAAACTCTAAAATATGAGAAGCATTCTTTAACTTACTAAGATTAGTTTCAATATTTGTTTCTTCTCCAGGGGAGAGCTGTAATTGTTCGATTTCGTTAAATTGAAACTGAAGGAAGTCAATTTTCTGATTTCTAATTTTTTCTTGTTCTTTTAAAGCTTCAATTTGTCGTTTAATCTCAGCTGCTTTTTTATATTTACTTTCAAAGTCCACTCTTAGTTTAAAGCAACCTGCATATTGATCTAAAATGTCTAAGTGATAATTTATGGATTGAAGATTCTTGTTCTCATGTTGGCCAGTCATTTCGATTAAAGGGATATGATGGCCCGAGACTTCAATGAGTGGAGCGATCAGGTCTTTTAATAATGATAGCGGAGATAAAGATCCATTGAGGTAAACTCTACTTTTTCCATGTTTTGCAACAATGCGACGAACAACTAATTGGTCTTCTGTGACCTCAATACCTATTTCTTTAAGGTTATTTAAAAGATCCGTGCGCTCAGAAAGATCAAAAAGCCCCTCTATTGTAGCAAATTCACAGCCAGTCTTCACAGATTCTGTTTGCGATTTTGCTCCCATAAGGAGTCCTAGACTCTTTAATATGATAGACTTCCCCGCACCAGTTTCACCACTGATTACATTTAATCCTTTTTTAAACTGAATATGTATATTATCAATGATGGCAAAATTTGATACGTTGAGTTCTATTAACATGGTATTCCCCTAATTATTTAAGCTCTTAAACCGAATTGTAATTTTTTAGTGAGCAACTGAAAGTAATTATGATCTGGTGTCTTTAGAACAAAATGAGTGTGCTTACTTTGTTTAATGACAACCTTGCACTGTTCATCCAGTTCACAAATAGATAACCCATCAGCATTGAGGCTAGCTGTCTGTTCTCCAGGATGGAGTTCAAAACGTAATTTATATTTTGAAGGAAAAATAAGAGGCCGATTTGTCAGGCTGTGTGGACAAATAGGGGTAACAGCAGTGGCTTCAACTTCTGGGTGTAGAATTGGACCTCCAGCAGCTAAATTATATGCTGTTGAGCCTGTGGGACTGGCAATAATTACGCCATCAGCTTTCACATCACTTACAAATTCTTTTTCACAAAATATTTTTAAATAAATCAGGTGGGATCGAGAGGCTCTCAATGACCACGTCATTGAGGGCAGCTCCATCATAGATGATTTTGTCATTTTTCTGTACGGATAGACTTAGCATTGTGCGAGGTCGCATTTCCATTTTACCAGCAAGTGTTTTCTCTATTGTTTCAAATAACTGTGTCACAGGAGTTTCTGTTAAAAAGCCAAGTGACCCCATGTTTACGCCAAGTATCGGAATAGATTTCCCTTTTAAAAAACGAACAGCTTCCAAATAAGTACCATCTCCACCAAGAACAATAACAAGCTGTATGTTCTCTAAAGATCTTGCATTGGGCACTTTTTTTGATTGAATATATATGGGTCTTTTTGGGTGGGAATAAGACTTAATACCGTTTTCTGTAAGCCAGTGAACAAGCTCGGCAGATTTTAGCTGCACATCTTGCTGCAAGTGCCGGCACACTATCACAGCATTTTTAATTTTATTTTTTGGCATGGATTGGGTTTTCATTAAGAAAGACCCTCTCTTTTTAGTAGTGCATCCACTTTTGGCTCTCTGCCTCTAAATTTCTTGTAGAGATCCATAGGGTGCTCGGATCCGCCACGGGCTAAAATGTTTTGTTTAAAAGAATCAGCCACTTCAGCATTATAAAGACCTTTTTCTTTAAACAGTTCAAAAGCATCTGCATCTAAAACTTCAGCCCATTTGTAGCCATAGTATCCAGCAGCGTATCCACCGGCAAAGATATGTGAAAAGGCACAGGATGTATTTGTTCCTTCTACAAACTCTGTGATCTCTGTATGCTCGGTGGCTTTTTTATCAAAGTCCACAACATCGAAGTCACCAGGATTGTCAAAAGTAGATGTGTGCCAAGCCATGTCTAGAAATCCAAACTTTAACTGTCTCAAACAATTAAATCCGGCCATAAATTGTGAGGAGTCTTTTATTTTTTGAATAAATTCATCGGGCATTTTCTCGTGTGTTTCATAATGTTCGGCATACAGATTAAGAGCTTCTTTTTCGAAAGCCCAATTTTCTAATATTTGTGAGGGCAACTCAACAAAATCTCTATATACGTGTGTGCCACCAATACTTTGATATTTACATTTAGAAAGAAGTGCATGTAGAGCATGACCAAATTCATGAAACAAGGTTTCTACTTCTCTTAGGTTAAGTAGTGATGGCTTTTTGCTTGTGGGCTTTGTGAAATTACAAACAACAGACACATGAGGTCTTAAAACCTTTCCTTCAAATAAACCTTGGTCAACATAAGTTGTTTTCCAGGCGCCCTGGCTTTTTGTTTCCCTTGGGAAGAAGTCCATGTAGAAAAGTCCCATAAACTCCTTGCTAGCCTTATCTATGACTTCGTAAACACTCACATCTTCATGATATTTTGAGTAATCCTCTGATTTTTTAAACTGCAATCCGTAAAGTTTGTCTGCATGAATAAATATACCATTAGTCACATTGTCTAAAGAAAAATAGGGTTTTAAATCACCTTCCTCAAAATCATAAAGTTTGGTTTTTAATTTTTCCTTGTAGTAAGCAGTATCCCAAGTCATTAATTTGCTAATACCGTCAGTTTCTAAAGCTAGATCAGTGAGCATTTTAACGTCTCTTTTTGCTGCAGGTGAGGAGGCCTCCAATAAATCATTTAAAAAACTCATTACTGTGTCCACGTCTTTAGCCATATTTTTTTCAAGAACATAACTGGCGTAATTGTCATACCCTAGTAATTTTGCTTCTTGATACCTTAGGGTAACAATTTGTTTTATAATATCCTGATTGCTAAATTCTCCGTGCATAGAGCGACTTGCAAAAGCTTTCCACATTTTTTCTCTAAGATCTCTGTTGCTACAGTAAGTGAGAAAGGGGATCACACTTGGAGCTTGTAAGCTAAACTCCCAACCTTTTTCTGTTTTTGCGGCTTCTAGGATGTCCTCAGACAAACCTGGGATATCTTCAATGTTCTCAATGATAAGTTTATAGCTATTTGTGGATTTTAAAATATTTTCTGAAAACTGAGGAGTAAGGACAGATAGCTTTTCAGAAATTTCCTTAAGTTTGTCTTTGTCTTCAGTAGAGAGCAACGCCCCACTGCGAATAAAACTGTCGTAGGCGTTATTGAGTAGTGTTTTCTCTTCTGTATTTAATTCTGGCTTTTGATCATAAACATGTTTCACTTTTTCAAAAAGTGTTGCATCTAAGTAAATGTCGTTGCCAAAACTAGCAAGGAGGGGCGAAATATCTTTAGCTAAAGCTTGCAGCTCGTCAGTGGCATGAGCATGAAGTAAGTTGAAAAAAACAGAGGCAACTGTTCCGACTTTTTCAGAAGAAGTTTCTAAAGCTTCAATGGTATTATGAAAATCAGGGGTTTGAACCTCTTTGATCTTCTGAATATTTTGTTTCGCTATTTCTATGGCGGATTTTAAAGCTGGCAAATAATGCTCGGGCTTAATGGCATCAAAATTTACAGCTTGGTGTTGTAAATTTGATTTTTTCAGTATGGGATTACTTTGAGTGTCAGGCATCACGGCTCCTTGTGGTTGATAATGAAATAATAGATTAGACTGTATTCTTTTTGCTAAAAATATATGTGGAAATCTCCAGCAATATGAGAATAAAACATGACTATTGTTAGCATATTTTCGCAAGAATAGAAAGTTTACTAGACGACACACAATGTATTCCGTAGTTCGGACACTGATGCGATGCGATATTCATAGGTAGGTGGCAGATAGTTTTATATATTTAAACAATAGGGGTGAGTTTATGAGAATTTTTAGTCTTTTGTTTATTTTGATTTTTTCCTTCAGCGCACAGGCGCGGGTCTTTGATTTTTCTGGAGAGTCACTAGCTGCTTATTTTCATACAACTGGTGGCCTCTCTAAAATTGGGGATTTGGCTTACTCTAATTCTAGCGGGGCGAGCACGGTTTTTACAGACACTGTTCCATATCACCCTGGTTTCGAGCTTGGTTTTTTATTTGGCATAGGCGGAGCCATGGTAGTGAAGGCCGGGGCTGAGTTGATTCAGACTAAGCAACTCACAGCTATTTCAGGTAAAAATGCTTCGGGTACTGAACTGTTTACTCTGTCTAGCCGAGTATTTGCCTTTAATCCTAATCTGACTTTTGAATTTAACATTTCCCAAGATAAAACATCGAGATTCTTTTTTGCATTGTCTGCAGGCTGGTCCATAATTGATATGGATAACGACTATACTTTTTCTGCAACAGGAAAATCAGAGTTATCAGTAGCAGCAGATTATATTGAAAAATCTCAAGCCACCATGATTACCTATGGCAGCTATATAGGGTACGAAATATTAGCTGTGGACAATGTTACTTTTTTGATGAACGTTGGCTACAGACATATCCCTGTGTCACAGTTTGAATATAAGAATGACTATGCTGACCTCATTGGTAGTTTACAAAAAACTAAAGGTGAAGCTGTTGTAAATAATGATGGATCAATTCGATCTATGGATTTTGGCGGTCCTTTTGTTGGACTTGGTTTTCGTTTCTATATTAACTTTATGTAGTTTGCAGCATGTAACTTAGTGGTATTAATGTGATCTGAGTTTTATGAGTGACACAGCTTAGCGCTTATTCAAAAAAAGAATCGCCATATCTTAGAGTCAATTTAGTTTTAATTTGGGCAATATCTTGAGCGTCATAGTATTTTGTTTCAATGCTATTTATGCATTCCGTGACATCATCAAATAGCATTTGGGAGTATGAATTACCTGTTAGCAGTTCAAATTTATTTTTGTAACCCGAAAGTGTGCATAGTTGTGGGTAAACATGAACTTGAGTGTCTTCGTCATCTTCAAAATAGGTGTTTGGGAGCAGGTCCTTGAAGTACTTGTCATAAATAATTTTGTGTTTAATTTGCAAGGGGGTTAATTCATTGGCATTGTTCGTATAATAATTATCTCTAAGATCTAAGCTAATCTCACAAGTTTCTTTAAGGAAATCACATTTTAAGTTGTAGATGTGCCAGTCAAAGTCAGCTTCACACCATGTGTCTCCACAAATATTGTCAAGATCCTTTGCTACTCTTTTATAGTCAGAAGTGGAGAGTTCACCTGCCAAGGAATGTAAGGAGGGAAGAGTTGTTAGGTAAATTGTAATTAAAAATAAAAGTTTCATTGGTACCCCGTTTTATTTAAATATTTTTATCAGATATTCTCTAAGGGAACAGCTACAAATGAAATGTTAAGATCAAATGTAAAGATTATACAGACATTTACATTCAGGATAATAATACGCATTATTTAACATGTTTTTTTAGCAAAAATCTAAATAAGAGCTGGTATTGATTATTTAAAGTTGTCTCAGCCGATGGTCTTAACAAAGACGCCCCTAAAGTCTGTGGTGACCTGGAAAACCAATGTGAAATAGGGAGCTATATCAACTGGATTTCTGACCCGCTTACGTTGCTGAAGCCCGTGTTTTTAGACAAAGTTACAGTTTATTTATGTATAAGAATCTAAAATTGCATTCATAAGAAATTTGCATCACCATAATTGAGTTGGAATAAAAAATAATTAAATTCTTTATGATACACGGAGGTATTATGAACTTAAAAAGTATATTATCCATTGGAGCTATTGCGGGCCTAGTGGCAGTGTCATTTGCATGTACGAGCACATCAGACTCATCTGGAGGGGGCTCAACAAGTTCTGGCGTTACTATTGGCGGAACCTTATCTGGTCTTAGCCTTATGTCTCACGATAAATTAACTACATTTGCAGTAACAGACTACTCTGTAAAATGTGTAACATTTGCTAACCCACCAATTGCTGGTAACGGTGATTTAGGTGCTGACAGTACCTTTTCTTTGACTCTTGATGGAGCTGCGACAACAGATGCCTTTGGTTGTTTTGTGTTAAAAGCTTCTGCTGTTGTTGCCACTATGGTGTTTAAAGATTCCACTGCAGATTCTATGGATGGTGGGAAATCTCAAGCACCCAGTTATGCTGGTGGTGGTGCTAGTTTAAATTTAGGCGCAATTGTTTTAGATGAAGATACAGGAGAAGCTGTTGTGGATACCGCAACAATTACTGGTGATGATGCATCAGCAATCACAGGTTCATGGGCTGACATTACAGGAACATGGGCTTTAACCTGTATTACCGATACAACAGCTGGTTATGCTTGTAATGATGAGCCACCATCGCTTTATCTACATCAATTTGAAGCAACAGACGCTGCATCCACAGTTCATAAAGGCTTAGCTGTTTGGGAATCTAATTCTGACTACACTGGTTGTGGATCATCTGAAGATTTAGATGCCAGCATTCCTGGAACATGGAGTTCTGCAGCAGCGTTGAACACAAACTTTAGTTTTGATAACTTATCTTTATCTGCAATTAAAGTGGATTGGGTAGATGGTTCAGGTAAAACAGTTTGTGGATTTGCTGCCACAGCGAACACAACAACTTGTGATCAAATATCTGCAAATACTGCGAATTGGCAGAGTTCTAATAGCACGTCATATGATGCAGATGATTGTCAAGCTATGTGTGCAGCCAATGGAGTTCATAACATTAGTGGAACATGTCCTAGACAATGGAATGTTGATCATTCAAAAACAGCGGGGCTAACATCTGCTGGAGATTTAGTTTGTGGAGTATCAGGTTGTGGAATAGGTTCTGCCGCTAACTTTGTTGTAGCTAGCGATAAGCCAGAGAAAAGATATTTAATGAACGAATTAGTGATTCAAGGGAATATAGGTTCTGTATTTGATTCTGAAACTCGTACAGAAAGTATTTGTGTAGGACAAGATGGTAATGGATGTACAAATGTTCAGTGTACATTTACTAGATACACAAAACTATCCATTAAGCAGGTAACAGCAACATCGGCAGTTCTTGAGGTTTCCTTTCACGGGGCAATAGACTCAGCTTCTCCTGCAGCATGCTCTACAGTAGATTCGAACAACTGGGTATTAGAAGAAATCAGAGAAAGTAAATTATTGTTCACAGCGATCAAGCAGTAGAATAATTTAGAGTGAACAAAACAGGAGCAAAAGGTCGTCCGCAAGGGGGGCCTTTTTTTTAAACTAAAGGATCTAATAAGAATACTTTTTTTGTCGTTGAGTGTTTCTTGTTAGTACTAAAGGCTTTGCAAAAGGATCTCCACAAATATATTTGTTAAGTTGATCAATCAGAAATTCTCTCTCCTCATTTATCAACTGACTTATCTCGCCTATAGCTAATAAGCCAATACACTTTTTATGATCTAAAATAGGGGCATATGTTATATTGTGATTAATAAATATGTCTAGACATTCTTCAAGCGTCATATATGGACCCACTGAGCATATGTTCGCTGACATTACTTCTTGTATGTGGGTATCAATACTATGAGAAGTATTTAACAATACTCCTCTAGTATAATCATTGTGTGTAAATATTCCAACAGTATCATCGTTGTCATCAAGTACTAATATAACATCTAGGTTTGATTTCGCCATACTGATAAGAGCTTCATAAACACTGGAGTTTTTGTAAACAGTATAGTTATTATAATGTTTTAATTTATTAAATACTTTTAATAGTTGCATACTTACCTCTTGTCTTTGTTTGTTAATTATCAATTAACTATCAATTGATGTGAAAAAGATATTACGTAACCATTTAAGTTACATGTAATAGTTATGTAAATTTTATGAAGTTATCTAGACAGGTTGGTTTTTGGTTGAAAAATTAATTGTCACAAACTAATTGTATTTTAAATAAGATAAACAAGGGGATAAGTTTTGCAAAATATATTAGTATTAGAAGACCTTGAGGGAAGCTTTGAACTTGTAAAGTATTCCTTAGGAGGTCAGTACCATATATCATGGGCAAGATCAGTGAATGAGGCGAAAAACATGTTAAATTCACAACTAGATTTACTACTATTAGATGTAACTTTACCGGATGGTGATGGTTACGAATTCTGTAGATGGGCTAAGCACTCTGGATATGATATGATGCCAATTATCTTTATCTCAGCGAATTCTTCAGTAGAAGCATGTGTTACTGGTCTCGCCGCTGGCGGTGATGACTACATACATAAGCCATTCCATCCTGCGGAGCTAATGGCTCGGGTGGGCGCAAAGTTGAGGTCAGTAAAATTTCAGTGTGACATTCTTAATATACTGCAATCGAATGGTGTAAAAATGGACTTACAATCACATAAAGTATCTTATGCAGGCAAAAACGAGGTAATAGAATTGGACTTAACTCCAATTGAGTTTAAAATTTTACAAATTTTTCTGGAAAAACCCGGTGTTGCAATGGATAGGAATTACATTCTTGATAGAGTTTGGGGGAAAGAAGTTTTTGTATACCCACGGAGTGTTGATACACATATCTGTAAACTAAAGAAAAAGCTTAAAAATAATTCTGGTTTGATTAGCTCCGTGCATGGAAAAGGTTATAGATTTGGGTTAGATAGAATTGCTATTTGAACTCAACATACTAAAAGTAAATATGTTTTATTTTTGCCCATTTGTCCAATCGTTCTAGGAGGTCTAAAAATAAATCATCTAGCACGCATGCTTCATGTATACTTTTATGAATACAATTAAATTTCAAATTGCGACTTTGTAATTCAAATTTTGCAATCCAACCAATCTTTTCTTTTATAATTTTTAGATGTAGGCATGCATCACTTGGACTTTTTCTTTCTATTTCTTGTAGTTTAAAACTTATGAACTGAATCATCTCTTTTGAGGGAGTGAAGTTAATAAATTTAATATCTTCATAGCAGTTGTTTTTCAAATTCATAGCTCACATCCTTAAGTCGATTCCTATCTCCTGAATGATTAATTCGCATAGCTGGGGAGTGAATGGTTTTTGCAAAAATAAAGGTTTATGAATAAATTTTGAGAGCTCACTTTCAACTTTATTCTTTTTTAAACTTGACGTCATTATAACTGGGATACTGTTGAATTTCTTGTGTAAAACTTTAAACACATCAATTCCTGATAAGTCTCCATCCAAGTTAACATCGACAATGGCTAGGTTGAAATGTAAATTTAATTGAAGCTTTTCAATAGTATCAACATAATTATCAGCAATGATAAAGTTACTCCTTTGTAGTGTGATTTTTGAAATTATATGAGAAAATAGTTTTTGTGAAAACAAGTCATCTTCAACAATTAGTATATTATAGTTTAATTGTTCTCCTTTAATACTGGTTCCAAAATGGTTTTCTTTATAATTTAAGGCTCCCTGAGTAAAATTTGATTTAATATATTCCATGATTTCACCCAGCAAGCTGATTGTTTGTTGTATGTTTAAAAGTATTTCGATTATGCTTTTTTTTAATAATTTTTGCCATCGTTCTTCTTGCTAGACTAATACTCTTATACAAGTTAATATTTCTTTTCATTACGAAATATACATCCCCAAAGTAGTTTAGTTTAATTGAACACTCATAAATAGATGAATTTACCTTTTTGTTTTTTCTCAACCATACTTCAAACAATGAATGCTTTGAAGTATTTAAATGGCTTGAGATTTTAGTTATTTCTTTTTGTATTTTAACTTTTGTATGCTCTGAGTGTGTAACATTACCAAAATATATTTCTTTAAGCACATCAATTTCCTTTGTTAATATTTGAGCAAATAATAAATTACATTTTTAAAATAATCTTTTTCTTATTGTTTAAGTTTTGTTAAGAAAGGTTAACTAGCATTTATTTAAATTTACCTATATTCAAAGATTTCAATAATTATTCAAACAAAGGATAAAATATGAGAGAAAGTATAAACATTGATTTAATAGATACGTATTTAGATAATGATTTGTTAAACCTTTTGGTTAAAAACTTTGAAAACAGTGTTCCTATTGAGATTGAAAATTTAATAGCAAGTGTTAAAGATGACAATGAACAAGAAGCATTGAAAGTAGTTCATAAATTAAAAAATCTTTTTTTAAATGTTGGGTCAATTGAGACGGCTAAAATTTTCCAAGATATTGAAGATGACTTTTATTCTGTTAATAAATATTCTATAAAGAGTTTTGAAAATTTATTGAATTATGAATATCAGTTAACTCACAAGTCTCTCAGGACCTATTTAGAAAACAGAAAGCATTAGTAAGGACCTATATGTAGAAAGTTGACAAATGTTTACAGTAAAATTTAGCTAGCTTTAACCTCATAAAAAATAAGGTTTTTCAGTTTGGTTTGTTAATTAAATCTAATATACAAAAAATCAATTGCTCAGCTCGTACAGGTTTTACTAAGTGGTCATTAAATCCGGCTTTCAGAGCCTTTTCTCTATCAATATCTCGTGCGTAAGCACTTAAGGAAAGGGACTTTGTGGGATCTTTGTCAGTATTTGAATTACTCTGTAATTCCCTAACTTTTTTGATAAATTCGTAACCGGATAAATCGGGAAGGCCAATGTCTGAAATTATTATGTCATAGCTGTATGGATTTTTAACTAATTTTTTTAATGCTGGCTTGGCGCTTCCAAATATATCTAGATTAGCAGACTCTGCTTCCAAATAAAATTTATAAATTATTTGACTATCTACTAAGTCTTCAATGAGAGCCACTTTCTTCCCAATTAGTCTTTTTTTTGGTTTGTAAGCGATTTTACTTAATTTTTTTGTATTTATTTTTTTTATAACATTAATTTTTTTGTGTTTGATGATATTTACTTTTCGATTAATTGGTAATTGCACAGTAAATGTTGTTCCTAGTGATTTCCCAGCACTGTAACAATTAACTGATCCTCCATGTAATTCAATTAAGTTTTTAACAATAGACAAGCCTAATCCGACCCCGGTGTTCATTCTTTTAACTGAGCTATCTTCTTGCCAAAATCGATCAAATACATGCTTCGATTGTGCTTTCGTTAATCCTATGCCATTATCCTTAACACTAACAATAATATTATTGTTAACTTTTTCTACATTTACTTTTATGATACCTTCGTTGTTTGTAAACTTAACTGCGTTGGATAGTAAATTCCAAATAATTTGTCTAATTCTACCTTCGTCTCCAATGATTTGTTCTATATTTTTATCATAATTTGTTTCTATTTTAATTTTTTTTGATTGAGCTGCAATGGACACAATAGAAATAGCATAATTTATTACATCAATAATTGAGTGCTTTTTAGGATAAATACTTAACTTACCACTGATTATTCCTGAAACATCTAATATGTCCTCTACGAGCTTAAGTTCTGAGCTAACATTTCGCTCAATTGCTTCAATGCCTTTTTTATATTCATTTGCATTTTTATTATACACTTTAATTATATCCAAATTTCCAATGATTACGTTTAAAGGGGTTCTGAGCTCATGGGATAATACTGAAAGGAACTCATCCTTGTTTCTATGTGCTTTATTCAGCTCTAAAACTTTTTTTTCAAGTACATTTTCTAATTCATATCTTTGGATAGTTGTAGCAATTATATTTGAAACACATTTTAAAAAATAAACTTCCTCTTTTTTAAATTTTTCCTTTTTATTTTTAAACACACAAAGAACTCCGTATGGTTTCTTTTTAGGTGCCCCAGAGATAATCACCCCACAGCAATGTTTAGCCCCTCTGAGTTGAAAATAATGTGGAATGACTATTTTGAAATCATCCTGTAAGTGATCAGAAAAATACACTTTTGGGTCACTTGCAGGAAATTTTTGTGAAATATATTTGTTAGAAATATTTAACAATAACTCGTCATTAGTAAATTGACGCATTTGACTTGCAGAAATATTTTTACCATGTAAATAAACTGGAGAGTAACTATTTTCATCTTGTGATAATTGTAATATTGAAATGCTATCAACCGAGATTGCTTTTTTAATAACGACTGATGTACGGCTTAAAAAATTCAATAGTTTTTTTTGTGATAACCCAAGTTCGCTTATTTCATACATATACTTTTTTAGCTCAGCTTCATAAAAAAATTTCTTCTGCGATTGCTTTCTTGCTATAGCATGATGGATAGTTCGTATTAAAATTGTTGAAGATAATGTGGCTCTATCTAGAATATCTTGTACGCCTTGATTAAATATGGATTTCAAATCCTTTTGTTGTGTTTTTTCACATAATGCTATTATTGATGAAAAGGAATACTTGGCTGACAACTTTCCTAATTTGTTGTAGAAGTCAGCTGGAGTGTCGTCGAAGATTACCAAAACAACATTCACACTAATAATGGTGTTTTGTATTAATGTATCTTCCACACAACTATAATGTATAACATTCAAATCGGTGTGTCCTTTTAGATAGTCTACAACTGATTTGTTGTAAGCACTATTCTTTTCAATTATTAAAACATTAATTTTTTGATTTACCTTAATTTCATTAATAAGATTCATACGAAAGCATTCTCCTAAGGTTGTGTTTGATTTAATAATTTTAAAATTATTTTTTAAGATGCCTTATCGTATGAACTTTTTATAAATCTAAATCCCAAATCTTTTGCTTTATCTACAGTGAATGGCAGTATTGTGAACTCATCTACTAATGCACCATGTAGATTTGTGTTTATAAAGCTACATTTTTTTAAATTTGCCCCACAAAAGTCAACATTTGTAAAATCTGAGTCAGTAATCAAGGCACCTTCTAAATTCGCATTTTTGAATGAACAATTTTTTAAGTCTGAATTTTGTATATCACAATACTCTAATGTAGCATCATGAAATGTAGACTGGCTAAGGTTTGACATGTATATGATGGAGCATGATAAATTTGATTTATTAAAATCTTCATTTGATTTATTTTCATAAGATAAACTTGAGTTAGATAAATCTGCTGAGCTCATATTATGGTTATTACCACCGGACTGTGAAACTTTACGTTTTGATAATATTTCGGTTTCGTCAAACTCGCGAAACCCCTCTTCTAAGCCTAAGTCCTCCCTGTGTTGGTCGATTTGTTCATCGAATTCAAAGAGTTCCTCGTATCTATTGTAGTCGCCCCAGTCATCATCATTTAACCTTTTCATAGTATTCCCCTTTTTTTTGATGAGACATTAAGTTATCAGTTAAAATAAAGCATTGTTAATTTGTTAATTGAATGTGTAGTTACATACATAATTAGTTCATACAAAATACATGATACTTTTCTCTTATTATAATATAAAAATTATTGTTATTAAAAAGGATGTTGTTTTGCTATCAGTTTTGGTTTTTATTTTTCAAGTTATTTGTATTTTGATAATTACACCAATTTTAGTATTTGTGATTATGGCATTCGTTTTTATTACATTAGTGCACTGTTCAATTTGTTCTAACAAAAAGTATTTTTGGGATTAAGCAAATTGAAGATTAATACGAACGCTCCAAAAAATTATAAAATATCAAGAACTAAACTAAGAGCCATTTTCAGCAACTCTAATTCCTATTTCTCATTACTTTGCTTTTTTAGTTCTGAGAATGCCTTTGTAAGAGCAGCACATACCTTAACGGGATCGTGACCATCTTTGTCTTTAGTATTTTTTTCTAGATACTGAGAAGGGTCAACTTTACTGGCGGTATTAATTATGCTGAATTGATTTGTATTATCTGGATTGTTCATTGAAAACACTGGGACTCCGGTAAGCTCAGAGCCATTTTTCTTATGAAGTTCTTTTATAATGTCCCCTCCATTGTGGTGGCTCCATGCCCATTCATCACCTTTAACATAATAGTAACCACTAGGAATCTCTTGAACCTCAAGATTCTCTAAGACTTCGCAATTTTCAAGAAACTCCTGGCGGCCGGTTGTAACTAACATTTGGTTTAAGCTTTGGCACCATGGGCAGGAGGAACGACCGAAAATGAATAAAGACAACTTGTTTTTTTCAGAGGCACGAGTATTGGTGTTTTTCATCAGTTCATAAGCGTCATCACAAACAGGGTATATCTCAGGAGTGACTCTAATTCGTCCTTCACATGATTCAGCAAAAGACAATTGTGAAGTAAATAAAACCAAAAAAACTAAAATTAATTTATTCAAAATAACATCCTTTTTGGTAGAGTCCGGAATAACATGAGAACCCTGTGTAAGTGTATTATGAAGATATTAGCATTTAAATTTAATTTATTGTGGAAATTGACATATATTGTAAAATAGTTAAAGCCTGTAAACTATAATGAACAACAAAGATCTTGCTTTCTACTAAAGAAAAACAAGAATTAAGGCTAAGTGCTTGGTTTTTATATATTATAAAATGTTTTGTATCTAAATAAATGCATTTCCCAATTCGGAAACGGATAGACTACACTAACGATGTATCACTATCTACTACAATGGTGCTTCAGAATTTAGCATTTCCTTAAAGACAACATCATAACTGATGTTTATACTATGCCAAATGGAAGTAATTCTATTCAGAACCAAGGTTTAGATATTGTTCTTACAGATGAGATAAGGTTTTTAAACAAACGACTAGAGTCTGTCCAGAGGAATTAATGAACTATATTCGAAAAAGATCCATATTTAAACAAGCCACTTCCTCTGAAGTGGATGGCCCTACTATCTTAGAAAATGTACTCACTTGGTCAAGCAGGAGAGATCTAAGTATTAGGTAATCCTTTCTCGATAAAGACATGGGCATGGTAAAAAAGAGGTCATCAATATCTTTTACCTCCATTTTATTAATAGCTTTGTGTCGCCAGTTTTGATGATGTTTATTTACATGGGGGGAGTCCTCTGAAACGTGAGTGGTGGCAGGTCCTGGCGCTAAGCCTTGGGCCTCTTGTATACAAAGGTGGTTCTCCAACAAAAACTGTAAAACACGACGAACTATATTAACTGGAATGCCAAGTCTCTCAGAAATTTGCATCTCGTCATTAAGGTGTTCTATAGCCGATGCATTTCTAATGGCAGAGTAAACCCAACTGGAATAAAAAATAGATTTATTTTCATCAGAGAGCTTTCTGTCCACCTTTACTCTTTTTTCAGCCTTTTTCATTTCTAGTTGAAGTTGAGCTATGCGCAATTTTATGGTTAGGCGTAGTTTCTCAGTGCCTGCGCGGGAGAACTCCACAAGGGCAAGGAAGAACTGAGTTTCTGTTTTGTTAAAACCAATATGTTCGCAAATTTCCACAGCCTGCTCCAAGCTCAGCTGTTTTTGTTCTTTAAGGATTAAACTCATCATTGAGGAACTAATATTTGCAGCCTCAGCTAGCTTTCCCTGAAGCCCTTTTGTTTTCTGTGACTTAAGCCAAGTCCTTAAAAACAAACGATAATCATCAAAATCAAATATAGAAACCATTGTGTTAGTTTACTATTAGTAAATTTAAACGTTTACTTTTTACTACAAAAATCTGGAATAACTTGACGGAAGTCCGTACATTATCGCTAAGGGGGCAAACACTAAAGGAGAATAAAATGAAGCAGAATAAAAACCTTATGAAAATAATAGTGGCCCTAACATTTTTAGCACCAGCCCAAGAAGCTTTTTCGTCATATCAGGACAAGGAAGTAAACATAGGAAAGACCAGTGAGAGAGATGAGTGGCAAGCGCAGAAAAGATTCTGTGTGGATATGGCTCCAAACATGGAGTACGAGGTTCTATGCAGTACATTAGTTAATGTTGAGCTCAGTAAATCTAAAGATCAAATGGTTATGTCAAAAAAAGATTACCAATTAAAGCTTCTTCATGGGTATAAACCTTTGGTTTTACCCAAAAATGAAATGATTCTACGACCAGTATTAGAGAAGGAAAAAGCTTTCTTAGAAAAATTAAATATGGATTGGTTATATATCAGATTTGTATCTATTGGCGGAACAAAAGATGGAAAACTGGGAGTTTTAAACCCCATGAAAACTAAGTTTGTGGCTCATGTTTTTATGAAAGGATATATGCAGCTTATTCCAGGACTGGGTGCAGGCGTCTATCACAATGGAACGGCATTTGTTTTTGGAGAGATTACACTAAAAAGTGAAAATTATGAACTCTATATAAAAGATATGGAAATTGAGAATTATGCCATGAGCCGCGGTCAAGATGATGTTTTAAATAATCCAACTACGCTCACGGAAAGTTCAATATCTATAGATGTTATGGAGAACTTCAACATCATGACAGAAGGCCACTGGGAATATTTTTTAGACAAACTATTTGAACCTTCCTTAAGGTATATTACCAGAGGCGGGCTATATAAATCCTTAATTTTAAATGCTGTGGGAGAAGAAGCAACAGTTCAATATTTGAAAAAATAGATAATAAGTGAATAAAGATAAAATATAAACAGAGGAGAGTTTAATGAAAAAAATTATTTTAATTTTAATGGTGCAAATTGCGATTCAGTTTAATGCGTACTCAGGGGAGGTTAAGAATATCCGTGTTAAGGCCAAAGAGGTTGTTGATATTGAATATACTATTGAAGATGTGAAAGGCTATAAGATTGATGAAATTGGCAAATATAGAGGCTGGGTACAAGTAATGGATAGTGTTTCAATGCCTAATCCATATTTTGAGTCTCAGTTAAAAATCACCTCCATTGGCATAAGTCCTAATTTATATAATCCTATGCATTATGGAAATGGCTGTGGCTTTGGTTTTGGCGGTGTCTGGGGCATGGACAAAGAGGTACTTACTCAGGATATAAAAATCAGTGCTAGCGTCAGTAATAGTGTCTACGAAGCCCTTGGAAGTAGTAAAAGTGCAGTAGAAAGTGCAAAGGCAAGTCTAAAAAAGTGTTTAAAATTTTTCCTCGAGAACAATTTTGATGAGGAAGGAAAGCTATTGGTGACCTATGACTTTGCTCTTCTAAAAGAGCGAGAGTTTTAAGATATTTTTTGAAATAGAGCCCGTTGATGGTTTATTTTGCTCATAAAATCCTGCAAAAATGTGGATATCTAAACTCAAACTTTCATAATAATGAACTGGCTGTAACTTAGAGTTCCCATAAAAAAGCTAAAGACCTTAATCTAAGACATTATTTTAAACAGAGCTGTGCCAATATTTGGCTACAGCTAAAAATCGAGTTCAAGAGCTATTTAAACAACATTTGAGTGGCACTTGAAGGAATAAAAATTGCTAAACAAGAGGTAGGATATGAAAAAAAATATAAAAGTTATCATTTTAATAGGGTTGATTTTAGGCTTAACAGCTTGTAACCCAAGAACGCGAGGGAATAAATCTGTTCCTAAAGGCACACATATTGGTTCAGGAGATCTTTCAACAGGAGCAGTAGACGGAGGATCTACAGAAAGTGGATCAGAAGGCGGTGTGGCTCATTTGCAAGGGACTGCAGATACTGGTGGGGCCAATGGAATTGATGGGAAGATTTTAGAATCTTACGCTGTAAATCCCATGGAACTCCCTGCGTTTAAAAAATATATTTCGCCCCTTTTTGCTAAAGCAGATCTAGAAGAAAATGAATTTCAAAGAATTGTTTTTGGTTTAGAAAAAACTTGGTATATTGCCCCTGTTGGGTTGGTTCAAATTGAAAATGCTGTGCTGGGTGTAGAAGCTTTTGACTCAAAAACAGAGCAACATGCCAACCATGGGGAAAAAGAAATCTGGATTGACTCTAGAAAACATAATTTAAAAACAGAAGAAGAGCAGGCTAAAACTATTTTACACGAAATGACAATGGCATTATATCTAGTGAAATACGAGAGTTTTGCTTCAGCAAAATATCAAAAGTCATTAGGGGAGATGAGTGTTATACCTTATATTGCTAGAATTTTGGAACATCAGAGCCCTCCTGAAAAAAAGAGGCTCTTAAATAAGACTGATTATGGCAATATTAGAGGGATGACGGCATGGCTACTGCAACAAACACCTCCTGTTGATAATGAAATATTGATAGCTAAATACAGGTCTTATGATTTTGACAAGAGAATTTTTAAAAAAGGCCAGGCTGTGAAAAGTGATGAAGACTATGTTTATGAAGAGTTGTCAGTACCAGAGCTTCGCGAAGTTATTCTAAAAACTCAACTTTTGGGAGGATTACCTAATTTATGTAATATAGGATTAGGTCATGGTGAGGAAATAGATTGTGGCATTAGGTTTGTGGATAAAAGTTTAACAGATTATTCTGATCAAGAGGAGAGGGGAGTATTTAATAAATATTTAATATCTATGGAGGTAAAGCTTGCTGGAAGTACATTCATGAAAAGTATTGACTTGTTTTCATCTCGATCCAATTTATATTTGAGTCATGCAGAAGGCTACTATACAAACTATTCCTTTTCTGCTCATTCAGATGTTGTAGCAAAGAAAGGAGAAAGTGTAGAAATGCTTGAATTTGGATTTGATAATGTTGCTGAGGGCCCCAGGGGGTCGGAAAACTTTATGTTGACTTGGGTGAGAAGATCCCGAAGTACAGTCATAGATGTACATGACTCAGAATTTATTGAAAAAAATATGGATTCGGGCCGATACAATGAAACGGTTTCATGTGATGTTCTAGCTTCAAGAGATTTTTCTCAAAACCCTAAAGATGATTTTATTCAAGTAAAACTCTGGGATGAAGATACTTTTATGCGTTATACCTTTGAAGAATATATTAATAAGCAACAAGACGAACTAAGTAAGTTGAGTTGCTATTAGAATCTCTAGGTGATTGAGAGGCGCAAAAATATATGATGTTAATCCAAGTTATGAAATAGACACTGTCTACTTTTGGCTTAGGTTGTTACTTAAGAATTTAAGTTTAGGTGAAGGGATCCTCATCCTCTAGAAGAATTTCTTCATTATCATTCTCAACTTCCACTTCTTGGATATCTTCATTGCAATTATATCTACCATTAAACCACTTTAAATTGTGTTGGGTATAAGCTTCAAAGCTACATTTAAAAAGTAAGGACTCGTTAGATTTACCAACAATTTTAAAAATTACAGATTCATTGCCATTACTTAAAGGGACTGTTCGGATAAACACAGATTTATTTTTATAAATATTATTTTTTGTTTTTTTGTAATAATTTTTCATAGGAACAAAAGAGTGGTTCACATCTTTCACATTTATTTCAGCATACATATAGTGGCCATTTTTTGCTTTTAAAAAGTAGTGATAATATTGGTCTTTTTCTATAGGGTCTTTGCTATCATCAACAAAATATAGAGTTTCACCAGAAACATAAACTGGTATCATATCCGAAGTGATGTTCAGGTTTTTAGCATTAATTTTTAGAAAGCCGGTAAGTAGCACTAGTGAACTTAATACTAAAATTAGTTTGCTATAGAAACCCCTCATTTTATCCCCCTAGATAAATTGTTGCCTGACATTAATTAAAATTTTTATAAATGACAAGTTAAGTTTGGTTAAAGTATGGAGTTTGTTTGCACTAAATTATTAAGGAAAAAAAGCGAGAGTGTGAAATTACCATTATAAATATAAAAATATCCGATCAAATCCCAGTATTAAACACAGTTAGGTACAAGGGGAACACACGTGTGAGTAATACGGGAACATCGATGACACTAGCTCGCCTTTTTATCCACCCAGTCTAGATATTGGCAGTATCGGTCCTTGTATGACTTTCTTTTAGCTTTTTTAGGCCCTGCAATCATTTCTATTCTTGCT
>JABJQG010000015.1 GCA_018663505.1 Pseudobdellovibrionaceae bacterium
ATTGGTTTTTTCTCAAATTTATCAAACCTAGGATGGGTGGATTTGTCACTATTTTATCAGCAAATTCTATTCCCGCTAATATTGTTTAATAACTAAAAAGACTTACTGAAATCTGTTGCCGATGTTCCCGTATAGTACAAAGGGGAACACACGTGAAAAACTGTAAATTATCTCTACAAAACAATAAGTTATACGCCTCAATATGAGAAGACTCATATTGAGACAGGATAACCCCTCTACATAGTGAGGATTTTTTAATTTACATGATAGAACCATCAGTATATTTTTTGCATAGTATATCCATAATGAGTCTAAAGAATGATTTGGATTCAGCTTAAAGAAGTGGGACTCAATGAAAAGCAATTGGTACAATCAAATAAAAAAATATTTTTATTTAACATCCCTGAGCTTAATAGTTATGTTTTACCAAAATTGTAGTACTCCATTTGATTCCTCAGAAAATCAGTTTAATGACTTACCATCGCAACAAGGAAGTACTCCAGCCAGTGGAGGTACTTCACTAGATAAAATTGAGTGTGAAGTATTGAATGGTACCGGTTATGAGTCAGAAATCGACTCTAGCATTTGTAAAGTTGAGTCCTGTGATTTGTTGTTTCATGTTTCTCTCAATTCATGTGAAAGCAATTTCTTAGAATGTCTAATGGAGAACGGTACGGGGGAACAATCATGGAATGGATTGACTTATGAGGATTGTGCTCCCACTAGTTGCATTGACGGGTTCCACTCAGAAAATAATTTTTGTATGCAAAATTCTATTACCTGTAGTGTTGGTACACATGAAGACAACGGGAGTTGTATAAGTAATACTAAGTCATGCTCAGTTGATAATGGAACAGGTGAACAAATATGGGTTAATGGTAGCTGGGGGGCGTGTCAGATTTTATCCTGTGATGATGGTTACAGTATTGGGCCAAGTTTATGCCTTCCTGATTCTCTGAATTCATATGAAAGTTATTGGCCCATGGCAATTGACAAGTATGTTCAGAAAACAGATTTGTTAATTGTGCCAACGTCGATTACCGTAAGTTCACAGGCTAATCTATCTGGTGTGACCTGGATCCCTCAGTTGAGCCAATATATTTCTGTGAGAAATGGAAACGGTAAAATATTAGTTCATGACAGTTCTTTTAATGTTATCAATCAATATGATGTAGGTACAGGTCCTGATGTGGAGGATATTGTTCAGCTTGGTTTCAATGGAGCGGGTGAGTTAGAACTACTAATGAGCGATGAACGGCAAAATATATTTAGAGGATTTATTGGTCCTTTTGATTTAGACTATGCAGGATTTAAACATCAGTTTAACAGAGATACACACCCTGAAAAAGAATCTGCTCAGGAAATTCAATACAGAGATTATAGTAGCAATAATTTGGGTGCAGAGGGTGTGGCCTATGACCCCGAAACTGGTAGGGTATGGGCCTGTTTAGAAACAAGAGTTATTAAAACAGCTGTATTAGGAGCTTATGTTAAGAATCAAGTGGTTTCAGATTTAGTATGGACCGAGCCATTTGATGGTACTGATCTTCCCATCAGAGAAATAGCTAGTTGTTTGTATAACCCAGTAACAAGTAATTTACTTATACTCAGTGATGAAGGTGACGATACAGCAAAAATTATCGAGGTAGATCCAGAAACAGGTAAAGTTATTGGCACATTAAATATTGATCCTGGGAGCTATTCGGGGAATACGAATTACGAAGGTATGACATTTAATACTCAATTGGATTTAATATTAGTGAGCGAGCCATTTCATTATCAAACTTATAGTTTGGAATAGTGTTAATAAGAAAATTTAAGTCTTAAGAAGGATTACAATGAAGTTAACAGGTGAATTAAAAGTACTATTTAATGGATTAGCTTTACTGGTATTATTGATGTTATATCAAAACTGTGATACAGGTTTTAAAGTTAATGATACTTTTAGTCAGCGTGTAAACAATGGAACGTCGAGAAATATACCACCAGTGAGTGGTCACAGAATTTTAAAACTAACAGCTAGTGAAACTTCAGGAATAAATAACCCCAATACTAAGCTTCGTTCGGGAGTCCCTTTTCCAAAAGGAGTTCTTACTCAATCAGAATCCATAGCCTTAGTCACAAGTGAAAGCACTCTGCCTTTACAGACGAAGATACTTTCATTATGGGGTGATAATAGTATCCGATGGTTATTGGTGGATTCAACTGTTGACCTTGCTGCCAATGAAGTTAAAAAAATGGATTTGATAAAAGTTGCAGAAAAAACTCCCCTAAGTCTGGATTCAATTAATATTCAGGATTCTAGTGCGTATCTAACGGTGGACACCGGACCCTTAAAAGTAGAGATCCCCAAATTTTATGGGGGAGTGATACATCGAGCTTGGATTAATGATCAAGTAGTAATTAATGCACCTACTGATGTTTTAGACAGAGGCGCATATATTTCTGTATTTAATTCTGGAGACTCAAATACCCAACACTTCTACAGTAGTTTGTTAGAGTCCACGTCTGTACCTTCTTCAGATGACCCCATTCAAAAATATAAAGACCATGTGAGTGAGTCAGGGAGAAGCAATTATAATTTATATGACCCTTGGAACCTTGAAGTGAAAGTAGAGGAATTAGGACCCCTTCATTCTGTGATAAAAATTTCAGGTGCCCACCTTAACTCCTTGGGAGAGGGCTTTTCCACTTTTATTGTTCGTCTACATTTTTATGCAGGTGAAGAACAGATTAAAGTAGACCATACTATGGTATATACAGGGAATGAAACACAACAGGTAAAAAGCTATGGCTTAAAATTGCCAATGGCTGCAAATGGTGCCACTACTCTTGTGGAGGGACAAATTTCTCCACAAGCAGATGGAGAAGTTCGTCATTTAGAGTATGCAAATTATGAAATTAATCAAAATTTAATTTCCGGCCAGGCCTTGGGTTATATTGGGCGAAGTAAAAACAATGTAAATATGAACATTATATTGCGTGATATGGCAGAGCACTTCCCAAAAGCTCTAGTTGCTAATGCCTCTGGTCTGGAAGTACAGCTTTATCCTGACTCCGCTCAAGCGGCTTGGGACTTAACTAGATATACTTTAGAGGCTGGTGATTCAGAGTTCTCAACAGAAACTTATCCCTATTTATCGCAAATTGCCACAAACCAAGGAGAAACCACTGGTTTTACCAATCATCTATTTTTACGAGGGGCACAAGGGCTAAGTACGACAAACGAATACTCCATACTCTTTTCAACAGGTACTTTGGACAAAGCTGACCTGGAAAACCAAGCCAAGTTCATAGATCAGGGGCCAGTGATGTTGTTAGCATCACCACAATGGTACTCAGACGCCAAGGTAATGGGGGTGGGCTCTTTTGCTTTTGAATCTGATGTTAGCACCTCGGAAGGTCACTTTCGCATAGATAAGATTTTACAAATAGCCAGAGACTTTATGCGATATAGTCAGCGAATAAAAGACAGTTGGTTTGGATTAGAAAATTATGGAGATGTGCGAGGTCGTTTTTTTGGAGGACAGGGTGATGATCATAATTGGCATAAAAAGGGAAGGTATGGTTGGTCGGGAAACTCTGGTGAGCCGTCTAACCAACTTTGGGTTCAGTTCTTAAGAAGTCCTTCACAACAGACTTTTCGTGATGCTGAAGCATTAGCAAGGCACACTTTAGATCAACAAACTGTTCACTTTGCTACTTCTAATGCAGAAGGTGGTACGGAACTTGACGGACGTAACCTTTTTAATTCAGTGGGTTCACTGCACCGGCATGGTGTTCAAGCTTGGTCTGGATACGCAGGCAGCCCAGATTACAGCCACATGGGTGGAGTAGAAACCTATTATTATTTATCTGGAGATCAGCGCGCGAGAGAGGTGATTTATGAGCAAGGACAATTTATAAATCGTCAAAATTCAGACAGAACTGCCATTAAAAATGGTCTTGATGTTGTGGATCGAGCAGCTGCGGTATTTTTTGATCACCCAGAAATCAAAACAGAGTTTGATAATAGAACGCAAGATTTCTTGGCTTATTTAGATTCTGACCCCGATGGCTTTGGATATAATGCTGTGGAGATCAGGTTAATAGATAGCAACCATAATGGTGTTCATGACAGAACCGAGGGACGAAGAACCAGTCGAGAGCTGTTGCAAGGAGGTTTTGAATACTTTATGCGTGGAGCTCCGGGGCTACTTTATTATTATGAACGTCATACTGACCCTGTTGCTGGAAATTTAATTCTCGATGCCGCAAATATATTAACCTTAGGTGATCCAAAAGCGGATTCGCCTAATATTAATGGTGATGACTGGGGGCTTGGAGTAGACGGACATGCTGGATCTTATTTTTACCACCTGAATTCTTTATCTTTTGCTGCTGAGATTGCCCCCCAATTAGGACAAGATAACAGTCAGTACCTTGCTCTAACAAAGCTTTGTATTGAAAACAATACTCACGCGGGCTCGGATAATAATGATACATCTCCAATTCTGTTGTCTACTCTTTTGAATTTACCAGATGACTATTCAAACTGGGTTTGGGAATGGCAAGAAGATATTGAATTTAATTCGGCTTCACCCGGAATCCTTTGGTTAGATAGAATGATCATGTATCAAAACAACACCATCCAGGATTACCATTCCTACAGAGCCTTTATACACCTTGCCACTGCGGCAGCTAATGTTAAACAAGGTGAAATGATTCTGCGATAAAAAAACGGATCATCTATACCAAAAATTGTTTTCAGCTCGGTACCTTTAGAGACCCAGCTTTTTTAGAATTTTAGCGACCTGTCTTTTTAATTTGGGTAGTGCGGGCAAGGAGGCCTGAGTTCTTATGGCGTCGCCGTGGGGCTGTAGAGGGAAACCGGCATAGTTACCTGGATTTTCAATGTTCTTTAAGGCTGTACTCACAGCACCTAGCTGCACTTTATCTGTAATTTTAATATGTCCTGTGACCGATGTTCGGCCTCCACAAGTAAAATGATCACCGATGGTTGTTGATCCAGCAACAATAAACCCAGCTGTGATGCCTGAGTGTTTTCCAATTTTAACATTATGGGCAATATGGCAATGGTTGTCGATTTTAGTGCCCTCATGGAGAACTGTATTTTCCACCTTACCACGATCGATACTTACATTAGATCCAATTTCCACATAATCATGAATTTCAACAATACCATAATGGGGAATTCGGTGAAAAGCTCCGGTGTTGTCATTGGCAAAGCCAAAGCCTTCAGAGCCAATAGAGGTGTTTGGATGTACCTCGCAGAAGTTACCTATTTTCGTATTAGGCCCAATGTAAACAAGAGCATGTATATGAGTAGAGTCACCGATGCTCGTACCATCCTCGATAACAGTATTTGGTTTAATTTTGCAGTTGCGACCAATGGAAACATTATGACCAATAACCACATTGGGTCCAATAGATGTGCCTTCACCGATCTTGCTGTTGTCACCTAAGCAAACAGAGGCGTGAATTAAATTTTCGCCAATCTGTTTTACCACAATTGGAAAAAACTTTTTACAAATCACACTTTGCGCAAGGTTTATATTCTTAGTAGAGATTAAAAGCTTAGGGTTTTTACTTTTTGCTAAGTCCACAAGATTTTCAGAAACAATAAGAACCTGCCGATCTTGAGGAAGGTCATTAAGAAATTTCTCACTATGAATAAATAATAAGAGATTGCCATCTGTAGATTTGGGATCCCCAGGACCTTGAACTTCCATGTCCTTGTGGCCTTGGATAAAATTGAGGGAGCTATGGAATTCTTCTAAAATCTTTAGGCAATTGATTGTTTTCATAGCCCTAGGTTACTTCACTTACTCCTCTAATAAAATCAAAAAGTAACGTAAGTTTTTAATTCTATCAGACTTTTTAAAACGCGAAGCGCCCGCAGGGCGAGTGCAGGAGCACGAGTTTTAAAGAGTTAGAGCCAGGATAGCTCACCTTTGGTCTCAAATACTTAACTTCAAAACACCCACAGCTCTCACAAAAATGCTAAAGGCCTATAAATTCATAGGGAGAAGTGCTTATTTTCTAATCTGATAGCCCAAAGATTTTTATGAAAATGTATAAAAATTAAGACATATTAAGGGGTTGTGGGTCATAAACCGGAGAGAGCTTTTCAAATTGTAAGTTTTATAGTAGTAAAGATTCTGAAAATAGGAGTTTGTATGGCTAAAAAGAAAAAGGTAGCTAAGAAAGCTATCGCTAAGAAGAAAGCAGCAAGTACAAAAAAAGTGACCAAAAAGGTGACTAAAAAAGTAGCAAAAAAGGCATCGAAGAAGTCTAATAAAAAGGCTGTGAAAAAAACTGCGGCTAAAAAAGGTGGAGAAAAAAAGGCGATAAAAAAAGTAGCAAAAAAGCCTGTGACTAAGAAAGCCACTAAGCCTGAGAAGAAAAGGGCCGTAAAAACTGTAGAAAAAAAAGCTAAAACTGTAAAAAAATCAGTAGCTTCTAAAGATACTGCTAGCGAGACCCCTAGCGCTCTAAAAACTGCAGTTACTAATATATCTGAAAATTTAAAGTCCAAAGTGGCTGAAAAAAAAGAAGTTCTTAGAAAAGTGAAGGCCGAGGCAGAGGCTAAAATTAAGCCTACAAAGAAGTCCATACGTTTTACAGCTGCGGACAAGAAAGCCATCGCTTCTAAGGACAAAATTGTAAAAAAATGGCAAGATCTTCAGCGTCGGGCAGAAGGCATTGTGGCTGAAAAGTATAATATGAAGAATAAATTTGAGGTTAAGCAGCCTATTTCTCATAAAGTACTTGGCTGGGGCTTTATTATCAGTAATATTAACGATCGGTTGGAAATATTATTTGAGTCAGGAGTGAAAACTCTTATATCCAATTATAAAAAATAACTTTTTGAAAGGCATAATAATATATGGCAAAAGACGATTTAGCACAATTGGAAGGCAAAATAATAGATGTGGCCGCTGGTGGAAACTATATGGTGAAGCTAGAAAACGATGTGGATATCCGAGCTAAATTATGCGGAAAAATGAGAAGATTTAACATTCGTGTGGTTGTGGGTGATAAAGTCACCGTTGGAGTTTCTCCTTATGACCCTACGCACGGTTTAATTATGTACCGACACAAGTAAGCTCTGCTTATGCGAATCAATAATAACCTACTCAAATCAAATCAAGTTTAAAATACCATGGATACTCAATTTCAAAATTATATGAAAAAAAAATTACCTTCTGTTCCACTAAGTGGAGTGAAGGCTGTTTTAACTCTTGCCGAAGAAGGTGGGACAATCCCATTTATCGCACGTTACCGTAAAGAAAAAACGGGTAATTTAGATGAAATTCAAATTCGCGATGTGATTGATTTAAACAATACATTTAAAGAAATCTTGCATAGAAAAGAGTTTGTTCTTAGCGAAATTGCAAAACAAGGTAATCTTACTGACGATTTAGAGAAGCAGATTAAGCACTCGGACTCTTTAATAGAAATCGAGGAGCTTTATAGGCCCTTTAAGAAAAAGAAAAAAACTAAAGCAAAAATTGCAAAAGACGCTGGAATAGAGCCTCTAGCAAATTGGATTTGGCAAATAGGTCATGGTGAAATAGAGCCAGAGATGACTCTAGAAGTGAAAGCCAAAGAATTTCAAAACACCGAAGCCGGCTTTGTTACTTATGAAGAGATTCTTAGAGGAGCTCAGCATATTATTGTTGAAAATTTATCAAATAATGCTGATCTTAGAAAAACCGTAAGAGAAAATTATTTAAAAACGGCTGAAGTACATACGGCAAAAGGGCTAAAGTTTAAAGCACCTTCTAAGTATGAAATGTATGCCGAGTACAAAGATGCTTATACTAACTTATTATTACCAAAAAATTCTCATCGCTATTTAGCATTGAGGCGTGGATGGCAAGAAACTGAGTTAAAGGTAAGTATTAGCTCACCTGAGGATGAGGCGTTGTTAAAATCTTTTGAGGCAGAAGCTTGCAATGAAAAAGGCTGTATGGCCGAAATATTTCTAAATGTATGTGCAAAAACAGCACTGCAAGTCCATGTGCTGCCATCCATTACCAACGAGCTTCATAAGATTTTAAAAGAAACAGCTGATGTACATGCCATTAATGTATTTTCTGAAAATTTAAAAAATGTTCTTATGTCCTCGCCATTTGGTGCAAAAGTAGTTTTGGGAATAGATCCAGGTTTAAGAACGGGTTGCAAGATGGCCTTGTTGGACAAAAATGGTCAATATATTTCTCATACTGTGCTTCATACTCTTGGAGATAAGGCTAAAGAAACTGGATTAAAGTTATTTTCTGAAGTAATCAAACAGATTAAAATCGAAGCCATAGCTGTGGGAAACGGCACCGCAGGTAGAGAAACAGAAGCTTTTGTTAGGGACATTCTTAAAGATTTGAAAGAAACTGTTCCTGTTGTTCTAGTAAATGAGTCCGGTGCAAGTATCTATTCCGCTTCAGATATTGCTCGTGAAGAATTTCCAGATTTAGACCTAACTGTGCGTGGTGCAATTTTTATTGCTCGTCGCTTAAGAGACCCCTTGGCTGAACTAGTTAAGCTAGAGCCTAAAAGTATTGGTGTTGGTCAATATCAACATGATGTTTCTAAAACACATTTACAAAAGTCCTTGCACGAAGTTGTGGAGTTTTGTGTGAACGGTGTTGGTGTGGATATTAACACTGCTTCTCCATCCTTACTTCAGTACGTGTCAGGTGTGGGGCCAGCAATAGCTAAAAATATTGTGGAATATCGTTCTAAAAATGGTTTTTTTAAATCGAAAAAACAAATTATGGAAGTACCACGTTTTTCTGAAAAAGTATTTGAACAAGGTGCTGGTTTTTTAAGAATTTTAGATGGGGAGAACCCCTTAGACCAAACGGGCATTCACCCAGAACGCTACAAGGTTGTTCAGGACATTGCTAAAGAACTGGGAACTACCCAGGGGCAATTAATTGGTCAAGGTAAAGCAAAAGTTCTGCCCACAAGAGCTAAGTGGGCTGAACTTGTTGGTGAATACACATTTGATGATATTGTAAAAGAATTGGATGAACCGGGCCGTGACCCTAGAGATCCATTTAAGGTATTTGAATTTAGAGCAGATATCCATGAGTTAAAAGATCTTAAAGAAGATATGGTTTGCCCAGGTTTGGTGACTAACGTTACGAATTTTGGCGCATTTGTGGATATTGGTGTACACCAAGATGGTTTAGTTCATATTTCTGAATTATCAGCTGAGTTTATTGATGACCCTAAAAAGGTTGTGAGCCCGGGTGATCAGGTTCAAATCAAAGTTTTGAAAATCGATTTAGAAAAAAAACAACTATCATTAAGTATGTTGGTGGGTGAAAAAGCTAAGCGCCCACAGAGAGATGCTAAAAAACAGGGTGCAGGAAAAGGAGCCGGAGATAAGAAAAACTCTAAAGCTCCTCGTAATTTCAAAAAAGGTGACAACAAAAACAAGACAGGTAAGGGCAAAGGTCCTCATAAAGGAACTAAGCATGCTAAGCCTGTGAGACCACCTAAACCCAAGTTTAATAATAACCCATTTGGCGACCTCGCTGGGCTGAAGCTTAAATAGAAGAGCCTCAGTTTTACGGTGGGCTCCACTGGTTCCATTGTTGCAATCTCAATGAAGAATTTTCATTGAGATAATTTTCCATACTCATTCAATAAGAATGGTCTAAAGTACAATATCAAGACGGCGCTTGTTTTTTAGGCTATCCGCATAGAGTCACTTTTAGGGTAATTTGTATGAAAATGAAATATATGTTTGTAACAGTCATTCTACTAGCGGGTATTCAGCTACAGGCGATACAGAATGAAAATGAAAAATTGCCTGTATGTGAGATCTCCAAAGGAAATAATTTTGTTAGCGGTTACAATGTCTCTAAAGGTAGTGAAGTTGTAGGTTATGGTTACAGATTAAGTAGGGCATATTGGGAGCTAGAGCTTCTTATTAGGGATTCCAGATGTGTTACAGCCTATAAACGTGCCTGTTTCTATTCAGACAATGCAAAAGGGCGCTCCTATGGAATTATCAAAGATTTCAAAAAGCTATTTTTAGGTATAGATGACTGGAGTGGTCGACGTGCTAATGACTCTATTTACAGAGCCATCAGTTTGGGCCTTTGTGATTCCATAATTGAAGCAAGTAACTAACTAAATTTTGAGAATAATGGGTCTCTACCCATATTAGCAAAAAATAATATTAAAGTTTGTTAAATAGAAATAATTATAATTATTCTAACTTCTAAGAGAAGTGATACCCAAAAATTACAATTCCTCAGCGTTGCTCACCATAAAGCTAATTCCTCTGTTATAGTTAATTTTAACCTTAAGAATTGATTCAATAACAAATTAAAAAAACAGAGACCTAAATTGATTAAATTAACACTGCAACTATTTTTGTTGAACATTTTAGCATCAACGCATTTATTGGCGAGCTCTGATTTTACCGTGGACATTAATGAATGGGGAATGCAGGGAAGAGCTCCACATCAAAATTCTGAGCAACGACTGGAAAGAGATCAGGTGATAAACCAAAGCTTTGAGCAGCTAAGGAGATTGTCATTAAGAAAAAGACTTTACAAAGCTGAAATTGAAAAGCTCACAACGAGCCTTGTAGCTGTGGTTCCACATGCAAGTGTGTTACACCCTGGGTTTTTCAGTTTGGCAGAAAGCTTTCTTAAGAAGTTTGATATTAAAGAAATAAATGGACTGCTAAGTGAAGCTCTTTTACTGAAAACCATAGACCTACTTAAGAACAGGAGATTTAACCTCAAGGTTCTGGACTTAAGGAAAACAGTAACCTCACAAGGTCGACACCAGAGTCTAAGTATCCATGACTACTTCATACTACCTTTAGCCAGTGCGCTACTGATGAATACTAACCTCTCACAAAGAACACTCTCTCGTTCGGTAGATGTTGTGGAGCGACTCAATGAGCATTTTGATCACCTTTCACATCTAGATCCTAAACTGCCCAAGGCATTAAGAAAACATTCTGTAAATACTGATAATCTTTTGGCATCTAGAATCTTTACGGTTTTACAGGATCAAAAATTAATTTCACAAGTAGATATGGAATATATTTTAGATCGAATAAAACAAGCCTACGAACTTCAATCTGGACGCAATGGACATGTGAACTCTATACTTTTTAGAATCATGCTTGATATTGCTGGTAAAGACCCCTTGGTCCAGGAAGTTAAAGAGCTTCTCAAGGATTCCACAAAATTTCAAAAAGGAAGCACTACAAGGGAAATTATTATTTTATCTTCAATAGCTTTGGGAGACTTCAGCATTGAAGGAGCGATTATTTTACATAAAGCAATAGAGAGGAAAAAATTGTACAATAATTTAAACCACATTCTTCAGCCTGCAATAGATAGGGTTCTTTTGGGCTTGGAAGAGGGCAATGAATCCATTTTGAGAGTGATTAAAGAGCTTCGAGCTCAGCCTTTTGAAGTGAAAGATAAAGTTAGATACATTGAAGTTTTAAAAATGTTATCAGACAAAACACAATTAAAAAACTTATATATGCGAAAATCAACTGTAGACCGTTACCCTCCGCCTTCTGGCATTAAGTTGGGTCAGGTAAATCTTTGTAAGAGATTATTTAAGTAGTTTGATTCACCAAATATTTTTCCAATGAGATAAGGTTACTTTTTTCTTACTGAATTAATATGAGCAACATTGGGTCACAAGAGTTGTTCTGCTTATTAGAATTAAGCAAGAAGAACCTTTGTGATCTCAACAAAGCCATCTGCCCCTTCTTTTTCTGTAATGAATTTAGGAGGATGTTTGAGGTCCATAATAAATTCTTTAATATTGGCCACTCCCACAGAGTTTGGAAAAGCTTGGAACATAGGTTCGTCGTTAGGGGAGTCACCAGAAAATAAAAAAGTTTCTAAGTTTTTGTCAAAATTGAGTTTAAGTTCGTTTTTCACATATTTTTTACACATGGTGAGTTTGTCATATTTACCAAACCAGCCATTAATATGGATAGAGCTTACTTTGGCTATGGCTCCATGTTTTTCAAAGATAGAGACGATGTCTTTCACTTCCTTCTTCTTTAAGTGAGGTTTTACATCTTCACAAATATCCACGGCAAGATCTAGAAGGCGGGAAAATTGATCCGAAGCAATTTGTGCTTTAGGGTATTTTTTTAGAATTTCCTTTTTAACTTTTTCTAATTTTTTTTGATTCTTTTTTCTTGTGGCTTCACTGTAGAAAAATTCGCGCTGCATTTTGTTTTTATGTAAGCGAAAGTAGAAGCCTCCATTTTCTCCGATAACTCCATGTACTGGCCAAAACCTTGCTATCATTTCGCACCAGCCAGCGGGGCGACCAGTGATTGGAATAATAATGTACCCTCTATTATGGAGCTGCCACAATGCTTGGTAACTATTGGCGGGGAGTTTGCCATCCGTGGTGATGGTGTCATCAATATCTGTAAAAATAATACGGACATTAGATTTATTTCTGAGTTTGTTAAGTGGTTTTGGCAATATCATAGTGGCCCTCTAATGATTTAAAAAATGAATTGTGTTTACGCTTCCATTAAGTCTTAGTGTGAAATATGATTAAAATTATATCAATAAGCTATTGCGGTGCAGAATTTTAGTTTAACTCTATGGTATTAATGAGATATACCTTGATTGTTTAACTGAAGCACTTCAATTTTAGGATCTGGAGATTTTTATATATGGCAGGAAAAGCAGCATCCACAGTAAAATTAGTTATCGTTGAGTCCCCCACAAAAGCGCGCACAATTCGTAAGTTTTTGGGCAAGGGATATATAGTGGAATCCTGTATGGGTCATGTAAGAGATTTACCCCAGTCAGCCAAGGATATTCCCGAAAAGTATAAAAAAGAAGAGTGGTCGCGACTTGGGGTTAATGTAAAAAAGAAATTTGAACCCATCTACTTAATACCAAAAAATAAAACTAAAATTGTACGAGAACTAAAATCAAAGTTAAAAGAAGCCGACGAACTCTATCTCGCGACGGACGAAGATCGTGAAGGAGAAAGTATTAGCTGGCATTTATTAGAGCTGTTAAAGCCCAAGGTGCCTGTAAAACGCATGGTGTTCCATGAGATTACAAAAAATGCTATTGAAAAAGCCTTAGAGGATTGTCGAGAAATCGATGAAAATTTAGTTCATGCTCAAGAAGCTCGAAGAGTTTTAGATCGCCTGGTGGGGTATACCATATCTCCTTTAATATGGAAGAAAGTGGCTTACGGTTTATCTGCAGGTCGTGTGCAGTCTGTGGCGGTTAGATTAATTGCAGAAAAAGAACATGAACGCATTGCTTTTGTAAAATCTGATTATTGTGGAATTAAGGCTCAGTTAGAAAATTCTGGTAAAAAGTTTGAGGCTAAGTTAACTGAATTTGAATCAAATAAAGTGGCTACAGGTAAGGATTTCGACCCCGATACAGGTAAGTTATTTGATGCTAAAACAAAAACTCATAAAGTTTTGGCAGGCAAACAAGCCGAAGACATGATTAAGAAGTTAGAGAAAGAAAAATGGCAAGTGTCTAAAGTAGATGAAAAGCCAGTTTCTAGAAAGCCTTCGCCACCGTTTATTACATCTACACTACAACAGGAGGCCAATAGAAAATTAGGTTTATCCTCCAGAGAAACTATGGGTGTGGCGCAAAAACTATACGAGCGTGGTTTTATTACATACATGAGAACAGACTCCACAAATCTTTCTAAGCAAGCTCTAGATGCTGCTAGAAATGAAATAGTGAGTCTTTTTGGCAAAGATTATTTAGAAGAGACTCCAAGGGATTTTGCCGCCAAAAAATCTAAAGGCGCTCAAGAGGCCCATGAAGCAATTCGTCCGGCAGGTGAAAAATTTGTTCATCCAGATGAAGCTAAGTTGGTGGGGCCAGCACAAAGTCTTTATGAATTAATTTGGAAAAGAACCATAGCTTCGCAAATGAAAAACTCGCAACAAAAGCAAGTGACTGTTCGTATTGAAGCCGGTGACACAAATTTTAATGCCCACGGGATGACTATTACTTTTCCCGGTTTTATTAAAGCCTATGTGGCTTCCAAACTTTATGATTCAGAAGAAGCTTTAGATGATAAAGAAGTTCATTTACCGCACTTGAAATCTGGAGACAGTTTAAATTTACAAGAAATATTAAAAACGGACCATGAAACTAAGCCACCGGCGAGATATAACGAGGCTTCTTTGGTTCAAAAGTTGGAGAAAGAGGGCGTTGGTCGTCCATCTACTTATGCATCTATTATTGGGACTATTCAGGATCGTGGGTATGTTCGCAAAGACAAAAATGCCTTAGTACCCACTTTTACTGCTTTGGTGGTTTCAAAGCTTTTAAGTGAGCACTTGCCTAATTATGTGGATTTAAGTTTTACATCCAGTATGGAGCAAAGGCTCGATGATATAGCAAATGGGGATCGTGACCGTGTTTCTTATTTAAAAGAGGTTTATGCAGGCAAAAACGGTTTAAAAGCGCAGGTTGATGCTCAGGATAAAAAAATTGATGCAAAAGTCTCTAGAGAAATTCATTTGCAAGGCTTGGAGGTCTTCAGTTTTAGAGTGGGTCGTTATGGAGCCTATGTTTGCCGTTTAGATGATGGCGAAGAATTTTGCGCCTCAATTCCAGACAGTCACTCGCCATCAGAAATGACAGCTGAGGTAGCGAATAAACTCATCGATCAAAAAATTAACGGGGCTGACTCCTTAGGAAAAGATCCGGAAACAGATTTGCCTGTTTATGCATTAACGGGGAGATATGGCCCTTATGTGCAGCTTGGGGACATTACTGATGAAGAGGTTAAGCCCAAACGAATGGCTATTCCTGCAGGGCTTGAAATTGATGATGTTACTTTTGAACAAGCTTTACAGCTTTTATCCTTACCGAAAACTCTAGGGGAGCATCCTGGTTTACAAAAGGATATTAAAGTGGGTATAGGTCGCTTTGGTCCATATGTAGTTTGCGACGGGGATTACCGTTCAGTGCCAAAAACAGAAAGTGTGTTTGAAGTTACTTTTGAAAGAGCCTTAGATCTATTGTCGCAACCTAAAAAGCGGGGAAGATCATCTGCTTTAAAAGATTTAGGTAAACACCCAACAACAGAGGATCAAATACAGGTTTTTAACGGCAAATATGGCCCTTATATAAAGTGTGGGAAGGCCAATGTGTCTTTACCCGACGAAAAAGACCCTCTAAAAGTGACTTTGGAAGAAGCCTTGGTGTTACTGGAAGATAAAATTTCAGAGACTAAACCTAAAGCCAAGAAAAAAGTGGCTAAGAAAAAAACAGCAAAAAAGAAAACTGCTAAAAAAGTGGCAAAAAAAACAGTAAAGAAAAAGGCTGTGGCCAAGAAGACGGTAAAGAAAAAAGTGAAAAAAAAAGCTAAAAAGAAAGCTGTGAAAAAGAAAGTCGTCAAAAAGAAATAGTTAGTTAAATAGTTATGAATTCTAAAGGTAAGCGAAGGATCTTTTTTTGTGAAGTCTTTGGCATTGGAGAGTTCTATCTTAAATTTTCTGCTATAATGTGGGTAAATTAATTCTCAGTAATCCATTAGATCTAATTATCACAAGTCATAGATATAGGAAGGTGATCACTAATAGTTTGGATGTAAAAAGTGTAAGGCGTATTCATGTTAAATTGACTTGCAACTAATCGTTTATGAAATTTCTCAACGAGCTCCATAATAAATCTATCGGTGGGGTTATATTTTGTAATTAAATCTTTAAGCGAGTAGTCATAAAATAGTCGAAGGTTGGACCAATATTTGTGTGTAATAAATTTCTTAATTATTTGTTTGGTGGTATTGTCTTTCAAAGATCTTAGGTTTATAGCTAATAAATGGGTGGCATCGGTAAAAGGTGAGTTGTCGTCAATAAAGTTAAACCGAGAAGGTAGAGTTTTGGAGCACCTAGATAATCTCTTCGGGTTATATATAAAATGATCGTAGGGATTAGAGAATCGACCTTTCACTGATATTGTTGTTTTATTATCCACAAAGACTTCTGCATTTTTTAGAGTGTGTTCAAAAACAAGCTCCCATGCTTCTTTATAATTACTTTGATGAGTACCTATATTCAAATCACCCATAAAGATATATTTACTTGAAGAGAATTTGTTTTGTTGCTTAAACAAATATACTTGCTCTAGGTGCATATATAATTCGATGTATCGGTGGATGATTCTCTTAGAGATATCCAGCTTATCAAAGAGTCCTGATTCTCGTTGGTTAATGTACTTAATTGCTTTTTTAGTGAGTTCTTCATTTGGTGGGTTAAAGCGAAAGTGGCTAGTGAAAAGTGTTAAGTCATTTTTTTGGGTTAAAAATCGAGTGATAAATGCGGGTCTTGCAACGGAGGCTTTAATAGGTGCTAGTTCATCAGAAAACTGAATTAGACAACCTTTTGCTTTGTTTGGACAAGCTTTTGTACGCATAGCTTTTGCTAAGTGAGCTTTGTAGAAGTAGCCTACAAACTCCTCGTGTCCTTTTGGACCAACGGGTACTTTGGCAAGCATGAGCGACCAATTCGCATTTGGAAATTGATTGTTTAGACTATCAAGGAGTTGTAAATAACCGGGGCGAAACATATTTTGTATTAACTGTTTAGACTTTCCGAATTTTTTTTCATTGAATAAATCTCGACTGAGCAGTTTTAATTGGAGGTTGTATTTATAAAAGCCACTATTTTTAGAAACGGAATCCAACTCCAAAACAGAAACTATATCCCATTGATTAATAATTTGCGCGATGCCTTCAACATATTTAAAGGGGCTGTTACCTAAATGTTTCAGATTAAATGAACCCAGTTTAATTTTATCCTGTAAGGGACTTTGACCTACAGGAGGCTTGGAATAAAAATTTAAGTAATTGCTGTTATTGCATTCGGAATTTTTAAATACTTTATCCACAGTAGCTTTAAGGTAACAATATTGAGATTCGTCTGTTTGAACAATTGTATTTGCTAAATTTTTTAGGGTTTTCTTTACGCGAGCTCTAGGTGTAGTTGTCTCGGTGCTTGAACGCAGACTTTGTGCATAAGTGACAGAAATATCTGTAAGGTTGGGGGTAGCTGCTACAGTGTTTGCAAACCACAGTGGCAGTAATATTTTGAATAAAATTAAGCCTTTCATGGCTTTCCTACCTTCACGGATCCCATGTGTTGGATCTAGTTAAAAGTATAGGTATATATATAGAGGAGGTCACTGACCATGTAAATATTTCAATATGCAGCATAGATATCCACATATATAGTGGTCAAAAGGCCTATAAACACTAGATATGCTAATAATAATGACAATCTTGATATTTTCATAAATGCATATATATTAAGCTAATACAGATAAATCACTTTTAAATCAGGCTGTGTAGATGGTTGGCTAAGTCACGTGAGGGGTATTTGTTTGGGAAAAATTGTGGTTAATTAGTGGCTTTTAGCTGTGTCACTACAGATAAGTTTAAGTTATTAGGAGAGAAAGGTTGAAGAAGCGGTTTAAAAGAATAATTGGAAAACTAAATGCTAAAGAACAAAGTTCTGGGCAAATTGAATTAGACATTGAGCGGCGCATGGAGCCAGATCGAAATCTTAACGAAGGTGGCCGTAGTTTTTATTTCTTTGATTTTGATGACAATGTTTTATTTTTATCCACCCCAATTTTTATTTTTCATAAAAAAACAAAGAAAGAAAAGAAAATTTCTAGCAGTGAATTTGCTCTTGTTCGTCAAGAAATTGGGGTCTCTGGAGTTTATAAAGATTACGAGCTTAATTTTTGCCCAGCTGATGGAAGTTATCGAAATTTTCGTGATAAAGAGTATACTAAAATAGAAAGAAAACTTCATTCTGTAATAGGAAAAAAGGAAGGCTTTGTAGAGGACATTAAGGCAGCGCTTGTTAAGGCTGAAGTATTTTGGAAAGGACCATCTTGGGGGTGTTTTTATCATGCGGTATTTAATGAGCGCCCCATATCTGTTATCACAGCACGTGGACATCATCCTGAAACTGTAAAAGAGGGTATTAGCTTATTGGTAAAGCATGGACACCTGCCCAAAGAGCCCAACTATCTAGAGATTTACCCCGTGAATTATATCAATACATGCCAACAGCTGGGGCATACACTGAATGATGACGTGGCTGACGTTAAAAAATCTGCCATTAAGGCCGCTGTAAAAAAAGCCACCGAGGTGTACGGACTGAATTATCCTCATAGATTTGGCATGTCTGATGATGACCCTAAAAACTTAAGGTTAATCATGGAGGCCATGGGAGAGCTGAAAAACCAATATCCCCATATGTCTTTTTTTGTAATTTCCACCTATAACGGCGGATTTTTAAAGCAAGAAGTCTTCCCCACAAAAAAATCGGGTTTCGAAAATTTCGACAAACAATTAGATCTATTCTAAGGTGCCTATTCTAAGGTGCCAGGCATCTTTTGCGGATGCATTGAGTTAGACAGGATAGGCTAAAAATTGACTGTAAATTTCAGTTTCAAGTTCGTTTATATTCCAATTTATATAAAATATTTTGAGGCTGAAGTCTTGTTGATAAGCCCACAAAACTTTAGACATTATTGATTGTTTTCGGTATTATACGGTGCATCCGCAAAAGATGCCTGGCACCTTTAATACGACGGTGGGCGTTAGTAACAGTACTCTTGTCCAGTAAAAAATTGTTACGTCACACTACGTGATGATTACACCGATAGAAATCCGGTATACTACTATAATATTGAGTGTTTTGGGTAACTCATCTTTAGAAAGAAAGGCAATGAATGAAAAGATCGATAAGTGTTTTGCAATGGGTAATGGTTACAATTATTTTTCTAGGAGCTCAAGGGCTCTGGGCTCAGACAAAAGACCCCAATAAAGATTTAAGACTGAGTTGTGAGCACCTTAGCTATATTCAGGAAAGTTATGTAAAGAATCACATTAGTGTATCGGCTGTGGATAAAAATTTAGAGAAAAGAATTCATAAACAAATGGTAAAACTTTTGGATGGGTCTAAAATTTATTTTTACCAAAGCGACATTGCTAAGTTTAAAAAAGAATTCTCAGGGGTTTTTAAACAGCTGAAGTTAAGAAAATGTGGAGCCTTGCAAAATTTTAAAAATGTATATTTTAAAAGAGTAAAAGAAAGAGTAGAATTTGCCAAAGCTTACTTGGGTAAAAAGTTTAAGTTTAATAAAAAAACTGAGCTTATTCTAAGTTCAGATGATAGAGAGTACCCAAAAAATAAAAAAGCAGCCCAAGAGTTTCAGAAAAAATATGTTCAGTACCAAGTTTCAAGTTACCTCTCTATTGACAAGAGTTTAAAAGAATCTAAAGAGCTTGTGTCACGTAGTTATGATAGGTTGGAAAGACGAATTAGAGAAATGTCTAATGAGGATCTGTACTCTTATTATATAAATGCTTTTGCTCACTCATTGGATCCGCATACAAGTTATTTTTCACGTGATGCCTTGGAGGATTTTAAAATTTCAATGAGTCTTTCCTTAGAAGGAATTGGGGCGACACTATCTTCTCGTGATGGTTTTACTGTTATTGAGCAACTAATGCCAGGCGGAGCCGCTGGTCGATCTGGTGAATTAAAGCCAAAAGATAAAATCGTTGCAGTAGGACAGGGAAAAAAAGGAGCTTTTGAAAACGTAATAGAAATGGATTTGAGAGATGTTGTCCGTAAAATCCGTGGAAAAAAAGGAACTTTAGTTCGATTAACAATTTTAAGAAAACAATCAAAAAAGACCAAGCGATTTGTTGTTAATCTCATTAGAGATAAAATTAAATTAGAAGATGAAGCTGCGGTTATTGATTATGTGCCAAAAACAATCAATGGAGTTAAGAAAAAAATTGGTCTAATCACTTTGCCTTCCTTTTATGCTGATGGGAAAGGTTTACGATCTGCAGCTAAGGATATGAAAAAACTTTTAAAGCAAGCTCGTAAAGAAAAGGTTGATGGTATAGTTCTTGATCTTTCTAGAAATGGTGGCGGGTCACTAGACGATGCTGTAAAAATAGCAGGTTTGTTTTTTAAAACCGGAAATGTTGTTAAGCAATCACAGAAATTTTTATTTAAAAGAGAAATCACATTAGCAGATGAAGATAAGGAAGTGGATTGGTCGGGACCTCTTGTAATCTTAGTGAGTAGAGTGAGTGCTTCTGCCTCTGAAATTGTATCGGGAACACTTAAGGATTATAAACGAGCCATAGTTGTGGGTGGCGATCATACTTTCGGTAAGGGGACAGTGCAGTCAGTAAACTATTTCCCAGAAGGCCTTGGAGCTATTAAAACCACTGTGGGTATGTTTTTCACTGCTGGAGGCTTCTCTACTCAACATAGAGGAGTATCTGCAGATATAGTTTTCCCAAGTGCTTTTTCAAATGAAGATATTGGTGAAAAAACATTAGATTTTTCATTGCCACCTAAGAAGTTAAAATCATTTTTGTCTTCTGACGCATATGTAGCTGTTGGAGATAAAGGATATTGGGAGCAGGTGACACCGAAACTCATTAAATCTTTAAAACAACAATCACAAAAAAGAATTTCTACAAGTAAAGACTTTCAGAAAATTGTAAAAGAAATTAAGAAATCAAAAAAACGAGGTAAAACAATTTCTGTAGCTGAAGTTCTGGATCCACCAGAAGAGGACAAGGGCAAAACAAAAGAGGAAAAAGCCAAGGATCGTGATAAGATTTTATCTAAAGCTGAGAAAAAGAAGAAATATCTAGAGCGTGCTGATATTCAAGAGTCATTAAATATAATGGTGGATTATATTACAAAAACTAAGAAACAAAAGCTATCTAGTAACTAGCTTGAATTTATAAATTATTATTTTTCGATTTATACAGGCAAAGTGGTTGATCACTTTGCCTGTATATTAATTACATATTTTTTAAAGGGTTCTTAGTGAAGTCAGCCGTTTTAATACTGTTTGGGATTGTAATTGGAGGATTTTCAGTTTGGATTCAAAGTCATACCACTCCTTTTGCAAGGGACCCTTCAGTTAATTTTTCAAAAATCATCAATTATTCTTCTGTAAAAATCAACCAAAGAAGCTTTTCATGCGAGGACGTTCCTTAAAACTCTTGATTACGAGCCACGTTTTTTTCCGGGCCTGTGCTTTAGCTACCAATCTCTTAGACTACACAATTCGAGATAAGCCTTCGAATGAAACTAGTGTTTTAATTACCCTAATCTTGTGTAAGTATATTTTGAACTCTGTCACATAATTGACTTGCATTTTGAGCGTCAGCATTTTTCTTTGATATGAAGGTCCCTCGCCACCAGTGCTTTCGTGCTTTAGCACATGTTAGGCAAGCTTCAACAGTATTTCCAAACATAGCTCCATAGTTATTTTTAAAAATGGGAACTGCTATTGGTAGCTGTGGATCCATTCCTTGTGCTGTGCAAGAGTACACTACATCACTTTCTTTAGTCTTATTATTTGCTTCTAGTTCATTATGTATATCTGAAGAAAAATTATCAAAACTCAAAACATGAAGTGTTTCATGTATAATAACTTGTTTTGCTCTCGAGGTGATTAAGGGGAGTCGTCCTCCTAACTCTTGTGCACTCTCTGCTAACCGTTGAGAATCCAGATAAGGAAGTAAAATTGTAGTTGTTCCTAAGCGTACGTCTTCGCTCGAGGCATCAGCAGCTGCCCCAGATTCGATTAACTCTAAACCTTCACAACTAAAAGAGATTTTATGCTTACTGTTTGATTTCCATATCTGGTCTATAAGAACCGGATTAATTAAACTTATTCTAGATAGAGCATCATAAACTATAGAGGGAAACTCACGCCTCATAACTTTAGTGTAGTAATCGTTAGCCTCTCCCAGGCCATACAACGCCTTTTTTCTTTCAACCAAAGAGCATGAAAAATGCCAATAATTGTCAGTATATTTAAAAAATGCACTTTTTGAAGGGAGTCCATATACTCGAGGGCCACAGAAAGCTATGATAAATACAAAAAGGCGTAGGAATAAATTCATTTAAAATTGTATTGCAAAAGCTGTGCTCATAAACCCAATGATAAAAGTACTGACATGAGCATTAAGTCAGTACTCAGGTTGTTGATTTAGTAACTTAGTTGATATCTTGAATAACCTTTAGTAGCTTTGTGAGAAAATAAAGATTTTGTAATATTTGATCATGACTGTTCGATTTAAAAAGCCGAAAACATTGAATATCACGATCTCTGAGCCTAAATATAAATTTAGTTACTATTGGTTTTTGTTCAACTTTTTTACACTCATGTGTTTCTATTTCATTTTAGTTTCATCTCAAAGCTACAGCATATATGGATCTGTGATGTACCTTGAGTTTAAATACCCACAAGTTTGGAGTATTTTAAGCTTGAAATAATGCATATTTCGATATCCATAGCCCTTTCTCTTCA
>JABJQG010000047.1 GCA_018663505.1 Pseudobdellovibrionaceae bacterium
TAAGAAAAGACTTCACTCATCATTAGGCTATAAAGCGCCAGAAGAGTTTGAGAGTGAGGTTATGAAACTAAAACAGACAAGTCGACCTGTTCAGAAAATATGGGGCCGAGCTGTCTAGTATCAGGGGCGCACTCCAAAAATGAAGTTCACTTTGCTGCTATTGATGCTATTTTAGGTTCAGGGAATGGCTTATCAAAGCTTCATGAGATTTCAAGTTCTAAAAAAATAGGATATGATACAAGAGTAAAAGCTCTAAATTATTTAACTAGTTTTGGCAGAAAATCTACTTTAGATGTTTTAGTGAGAATACTGGTAACTTCGTTTAAAGTATTTGATGGGAAGACAAAAGATAGATTTGAAGTAGGACGGGATAAATGGGAATTAATTGAAAAAAATAACAATAAGGAAAGACCCATTATAGAAGCAGCAACCTCTACTTATTTGAGGCTTGCAAACAAAATAGAAGATAATCATAACAGTCTAAAAAAATTCCTAAATTTAACACTAAGTAAAGATAGGTCTGCTAGTGAGAAGTATGAAGTTTCATATGTAAGCCAAAGCCGCGGAGAAGATGCTTATGGTAAGCCAACAAATAATCTTCTGGCTGATGCTTTGTATGATGCTTTGCAGAGTCAAAAAACGGGGGAAAAGAGTTACCTTGAGGAGTCTTTAAAAGAGCTTATTGAATGGCCTAAATATAAACAGTACATTTATAAATCATTTACAGAAACATTCACTGGCTCCAGCCTTTTTGACAAGTGGCATGAACACCTTTTGCAATCAAAACTAAGCTCTGCTGATGAGCTAAGATTAGCTCTTAATTTGATTGTTCGATCAGATAAGAGATCATTAAGAGAGATTGCTTTGTCTACGCATAATCTTTCTACACTGTATAGAAGCGCACGCTTCTCTGGTCGTACTGTAGGAACTGGGAAAGACTCCACCATCTTGACTTATCCAGAAATAATAAAAATTTGGACCAAGTGGCGAAGAAAGGGGCTCACTGGTAAAGAAAAGGATAATTTTTCATATTTTCTTACTGGAGATAGAGGATACTTAAGTAATAAAATCTATTTATGGCAGGGTGAAGCTTTTAAACAAAATGAAGACAAATTTGTTAAATACCTGATTTATGAAGTTAAAACAAAGCAAATGAGTAAAGTGGAAGCTTCTTATTTAGCTAAAGAGTTTTTTAGAAATAGTGAGGAGGGGAACATACCCTTTTGGATAGTAAATGGCTACCATGCTATGGAAGGTGAGGCAAATAACCTAGTCAGGTCAAGGCAGGACTCATTAATGGGAATTCTTGATACTGATACAAAGAGTAATACCTTTGGTCAGAATGGTAAAGCTTTGGTTGAGAGTCACTGGGAAGCATACTTATATGCATTTGAGTCTTATGGAAAAAATATGAATAAGCATGGAAGGAGCGCTTATGTGAAGCCGTCTAAAAATGACTTAGTAGCTATGAAATTGTGGGAAGATGCTCTTCTCGAGCAGGCATTTTCAATAGAGCAAATAAAAGCATTAGCTGATACTTCATTTGTTACAGGGCCATAATGTTGAAGGAATCAACTACATAATATCACATAGCGTTTAGAAGATCACATAGAAGGGCTGCTTTGCACAAATACGATTACGGTGATGGGTATCTCAAAAATGCTGGGTTTATTTATGGCCTTTGAACCAATGACCTTCGGGTCATGAGCCCAATGATTACAGTAATCTCTTAAAAACACCTAATGATGACTCAAAGCAAAAGGTTCGATAATCGTCCACTACACCCCGCCCATTAAATTTCACAAATTCTGAATCCCGAATACAGTTAACAGTATTCCAAATGGTTAAGATTTCGGGTTTCATTAATTTGTGCAATTTGATACTGCGTTGCAGATCAAAAAGGCGCATGTTATCTTTTCTTTATAATAGATAATTAAAAAGAGGTGATATTGTGAGTGAAAAACAAAATATAATAGAGCTTGGGTCGCATGTCATGGTCACAGGTATTGAGTCTAATCAAGATCTTTCCTTTCATATCGTAGTAGCGAAAGAGGCTGACGTTAGGCGTGGTAAAGTTTCAAATGTTTCACCGTTAGGGCAAGCTTTGCTCGGTCAAGCCTCCGGCATAAAGAAAGGTACGGACACACTTTTGAGGCACACCGAGTCTCAAAAGTGTGTCCGTACCTTATCCTTAATTGAGTGAAGAAATGCTTTCTGACTTCCAACTTCTAAATAATGAGGGTTTCTTTTTTTGACCTGTGCAATTAATGAATCATATTGATGACCCATTAACAAATGAGCCGCAACTAGAATTGTAGAAGTCCTTCCAATACCTGCTAAACAATGAACAGCAATTATCTCATTATCTTTTTCCGCTTTTTTTATGACCTCGGCTAATTGGTGGGCATGCTCCATGGTGGGCGCCTGCATATCATTTGTGGAAAAATGGTGTAGAGAAAAATGTTCTTTTAATTTTTCGGCATCATGATGATCCTCGGTAAGACAAATAATTGTGTCGATACCATTTTTTTTAAAAAATTCAATTTCATAATCTAGCCTTTGATCACAATAAAAATAACTGAAGGTTTCGTTGGATATTGAAAGATTTTTAAATATTTTCCTATTGTTAACTAATTTTTCAAAGGCCTCTGTAAAGCCCTCTATAGTTCTCATTTTTTCGATGGTTTTCTTTTTCTTTTTGTCAAGTTCAAGAAAAATATTTACAGCTGGAATAAAAAAATCATCTAAATGTTTATGAAAATCTTTAAATTCAACCTTACTAGAAGGGAACTGCCCTAACCAACTCACCAACATTGCTTCATCGTAATCAAAACCAAACCAAGATAATTCATTGAATCCAGGCCTTGCCATACCAGCAATTTTATTATCCTCAAACCACCAAAAGCATTCATAAATATTAGTTATAACGGTTTTTAGGATTAGGCAATGAACTCAAGCAAAAAGTTCGATAACCGTTCACTCTGCCCCACTCAACTGCTCAGGTAGGCGGCGATTACGTCATGGTTTTTATTTAGCATGATGATTTCCTCGTGGGTCCCACCCTTGTCCGGGTGAAAGACGCGGGCGAGAATTTTACGAGCAGTACCCAGGGCTTCCACCTGCAGAGGGCGTGAGAGCTCAAATCCGTTGACGGAGAAATAGGAGAGAGCCACCTCCACTTCGTCAGGATACACAGATGTCACGGCCGAAATAGCTTGTTTTTTGTCGCGGCGGATCTTTTTATTACGAGCTTTGTTTTCCTCTTTGAGTTGTTGTTTATACTCGGCTTGACGTGCTTTGGCAGCCAGACTCGCGGCCGATTCTGGCTTGGCGGCAGCCTTTTCAATTAGAGATTTCCACGCTAATAAATCGGAATCAATAGCTTCGAGCTTTAGAAGTGTCGCCCATATATGCTTACAGAGTCTTCCCTTCTTGGCAGCGGGGCAAGTGCAGTCGGCTTGAATGCTTGAACTGGCAATATCCTCGGCGACAAATGATACACGCGGAGCCCCTGAAGCTTTTACATAAGCCTGCGCCTGGGTGTCTGAAGCGCTGGACATAGAAATGACATCCTTGTTAAAGAGGTCCTCGCCCTGTTTTCGGACTTCGGGGATGAAAAAATCTGCTAGAGTATCCATGGTCATACAGACTTTGTACTTAATTTATCCATTTAGAGCAAGGGCATAATCGTGGTTTTCAAGGCCCAAAGAACGACGAACTGTCCACATCTTGTTAATTTGTAACACTAGAAACTCATCTTAAGTATCACAATGCTCTACTTCTTTTTTACATTCTTGCACGAGACCTTTAAGTAATCCCCAGTATATTTAATAAATAACCTATTTGTATTCTATTTCTCTGTTTTTTTGCTCAACATACAAAATATTAAATAATTAGAATTATAACTCTAATTAAACTCCTAATAAAACCGATACATTATAATGCAAACATAGAGGACATAAAGTTGGTAAATGTAAGTACGTTAACAACATTATTAGTAATTTTTGGAGTGGTATTGCTATTTAATAGTTTGCTATCAGTTGGCCTAAATCTATTGTATAAAAATAAACTCTATAAAATTTCAGCATTCCTCTGGATAACTACATTTGTAAATTTTATTCTTCAAGGTATTTTTCAAGATAAAGATATGTTAACAGTTCTTGCATTTTCTACCTATTTTCCTACGTCTATCCTGTTTGTGCTTTTTTATAAAGAAACTATTGACTCAAAAACTATCAAACTAAATAGATACTATATCTTTGGTGCAATATGTATGGTTTCCAGCATCCTCTCATCACTTATACATTTTAACTTTATCATAGCAGCGCTTTTTCCAGCAATTGCTATCGCATACCCTATGCTAGATATTTCATTTAAAGCTTTGAAAAATTTTAAATCTAATAATGCAGTTGTTAACCTTTTTGCTATTACAATATTTTTAAATGCTTTGCACTTTATAGATTATCCTTTTTTACGTCACAACGACGACAACGCTGTGGTTGGTTTTTCAATTGCATTACTATTATTATTTGCTAGCTCCATCATAATACCCAGCTTAAGTATTTTAAAAATATCCAACAGATACTCACTTAGATTAGAAAAAAACGTGAAAAAAAGAACAGAAAGTCTAAATAAAGCCATGAGTCAGCTTCAGCTAGCTGCTGTGGAAATTGAAAATAAAAATGCAGATTTAAAAAAGAAGACTATAGATAATGATGCATTAATAAGTATACTTTGTCATGATTTAGCAAATCCAATTACCGTTCTAAAATATAAAGTAGAAATACTCTCTAAAGGTACTAAAAACAGTAATTTAAATGAACAACAAATAAGTTCAATAAATAAATCTCAAGAATTAGTTAACAATATGATTGAAATCCTTGATGATGTTAGAAAAATGCATTCAATTCGACTTGGAAAGCTTAATCTAACCTTAAAGCCTGTGAATTTAAATAATTTAATTAAAGAAACATTGATGCTTTTTAGCGAACGAATAATTGAAAAAAATATTAAGGTAAATACTGACTGCACTGTAAGTAAGTTAATACTAAAAGCTGAAGAAAGTACGTTAAAAAACCAAGTTTTTGCCAATATAATTTCAAATGCCATAAAGTTTTCACATAAGGGCGGAGAAATCAATATATCCTCAACAGAAACAGATAATGAAATTAAACTCTCAATTCAAGATTTTGGCATTGGCATCCCTAGCGAAATGCAAAAAAATATTTTTAGCTTTAAAGTGGCCACCAATAGAAAAGGAACCGACGGCGAAAGGGGAACTGGGTTTGGATTTCCAATTGTAAAAACCTGTTTAGAACTGTTTGGTGCTGACATTGAAGTAAAAAGTAGAACTAAGGAAGAGTACCCTGACCAAGACAGCGGCACTCAAATAAATATAAATTTCAAGAAAGTGGCTTAATACTAAGTTAAATCAGTATTTTTCGTATTAAACAATTTTGTTTTATCTCTGTTGTATTTAAATCTTGTATTTCGATCATCATACCAATTATCAAATATATTATCAAACATACTAAATATAGAATCAATAGCATCTTTACAATTAGTTAATTCATGGGAATTTAATAGTGTATCATATTTAATTTCATCTTCTTCCCAAAGGTTATGTGACTGCTCTTTTTCTACATGGGTACGTCCATAGTATTCAAGTTGCTCAAACATCTCTTCACGCCTTACTCTTTGTTCCATATGTTTCGCAAAAACTGCAAAAACAGCTTCTAAAATTTCAATGATCACCAAAGAGTATATTGGAGATTTTGACAGCTTTATATAATGGATGCTGGTATAAACCACATCTCTAACTAAAAATGTATCATCTGACCACAATTGGCTTAACACATCATTTGCCGAATTTCCCCAAGTATCCATGTCAAAACCTAAACACTTCAAGTCATGAAGGTACCACTTCCAATGATCCTTATCTTCTAAACAGTGTTCATTCACTAAATGATCATATTTCGAAACAGGATTTTTAATTTTTATCAAATCCAACATATCCTTAAATGACATTACTAAAAATGCCTGAGAAGGAACAAATGCAAACCTATCTTCCTGGTTCATATCCTCTGATGATAACCAGGTGCAAAATTGGCTTTTATTGAGCTTAGCTTTTCTTTCGTTTATTAAATCGTTAATAGTTTTAATCATTATCATACCTCTATATCAATGTGTGTTAGTTCTTTACGGTATTGTGTTTTTACTGGTTTTTTCATAACTTCTTTAATATCAAAACTTGATATCTTAGATAAAAACTTCTCTAACAACTCTACATTACATTCGGTTTCAGTAAAATCATTTTCCAAATTCTCCTCTAAGTGAATTAATTCACTATAGTCATTTGACCTAAAACGAACAATAGGATGTAAATGAACACTTTTTTCAGGTTGTCCCGGAAAACGTGGAATACTTAGAGGGTCAGAATACTTATGTATATCACCGTATTCAAGAGATAAGCATAAAATTGATTTATCTTTTACACTAACTTCATTATACCACTTTAATGTTCTGTAACCCAAAGTAGACCAAGACTCTTTCTCCTGATTCCATTTATAAACTTGTACAATCATTCCTGATTGTAGATATATCGCCGCATCATTTTTTAGTTCTTTAAAAAGATGGTCTGAAAAATCATCCTTTTCAAATTCTTCTAATTTTTCACTTAAATCCATTTTTTCAATTAATATATTGGCTAAGGCGTCTGAATTATACCTAAAGCCATGAACAAAACCGCTTGAGGATGTCTGTTTATAATCTAAGCCGTGAGTTTGTGCACCAGCAAAAAATAAATTTGATACATCTGTTGATTCAAACTCACCATTAATTGATGGAAATTTTTCTCCATGTAAATTACTAATTTTTAATCCATTTTCTAAACATTTTAAATCGGAAACAAACCCCGTGGTAGAAATAATCTCATCAAAATAAAGAGTTTCAATTTCACATTCTGCATGAGTATAATTTACCGTAACATTAAATCCAGAACCACTCGGAACAATTTCATCAATTTCACAATCCAACATTGCTGATTGATGTTTTAACATATAATTTTCTACAAGTTGAAAATTAACAGCACGTACATTTCCAACATAATGGGACATATACGCAGGCTTAATAGACGATCTGCTAGCCATCATTATCGTGTTGGCTTCATTTATGATATCTTGAGCTACCTCCATCCCACTATTCCCTTTACCTAGAATCATCACTCTTTTATCTCGATAGTATTCCTTAAGCTTACAATTCTCATAAGGAGTTACGTGTTCAATCCCCTTTATTGGAGCCGTAAATGGCTTTAAACCAGTAGCAACTACAACATAAGAGGTCATGTAAAACCCTTTATTGGTTGTAACTAAAAATTTCCCGCTTTCAATTTTTTCAATTTTTTCACAAGTCACTCCATACTCTATGGGTAGATCATATTCTTTAACAACATCTTGAAGCATATCAACTAAAGCTGAATTTTTTGGATAAAAATATCGACAATAATTTCTCATTAAATGATTTTTACTTTTAGTAATAAGTGAGTTCCAATCAAAACGTTCAGAAAATCGACTTTTAGCCGGTTCACCTGTATACAATTTGTTGTTACTAATGAGAGTGCCATGAACCGGGTATGTTTTAAAAAATGAACCAGGAATTTCATTTCTCTCCAATAGGACTGTATCTAATTTTTCCCTTTCAATTTTATCAAACAAACTTACTGCTAGCTGAATGGCTCCAGGGCCGGCACCAATTATAACAATATCTTTATCAATAACTTTAGCTTCACTCATTTATCCCCCAATAATTTATGATTTCGCAATAAGTATATGGTTGAGTTAAATGGAGTCAATAGTAATTAAATTATTCAATAACATTAGAATAGTAATTACCTTATTGGGTTCTGGTTTATGATCTACCTGTGCAAACTGACCCCTTAATATGGGTGTAGTATTCTCAAGAATTCTAACAATTTTTAATCCAAATAAAATGCACAGAATTATTTAGGACTTACACAGTCACCCTAGTACCGTCAGGGTGACTGGACTAGCAATCTAACGCAACAGAAAGTAATACAATTAATAAGATTTTAACTCTAAAGGTTTTGGTGACTAAGATGCTTTTCGTTTATAACTTTGACTAATATCCTCTTCACTTAAAATATGATCACAACTTCTGCATTTAAACACATAAACTCCCTCAGAGTTTTGATCTATATGCATTATTGTTTGGCAAGAAGGACAGTCGTAAGAATCCGCACCATGGGTATTCTTTTTTAATGCTTTAACCAGGCTATAAACCTTTATACTATCACTCTCAAAACCTTTTAAGCTTTTCTTACCTAAATAAGAAAACTCATAGTCTTCTATTCCTAGCTCTTCTATTACAGAATAGGGCAATAGAATTTCACTTGGGTTCGCTAAAGAACAAAGCCTTGAGGCTAAATTAACAACCGGCCCAATAGCCGTATAAGAATGGTAATATTTTTGATTGCCGTAAAACCCAACATTAGCGTAACCTTTGGCTATACCAACAGTGATTTCAAGTTCTTTTAGCCAATAGTTTTCATATATAAATCCCCGATCCTTAATTTTCTGACGAATTTCAATCGCTGCATCGACCACTCTTTTTACATAATCACTTTGGTTAATAGGAGCATTTGAAAAAGCAAGAATTCCATCTCCAAGAAACTTATCAATTGTTATGTCATATTTAAGCAAAACCTTATTCGTATCTTCTAAAAACATAGATATCACTTTATCAACTTGAGAACTATCTAAGCGTGTAACACGTTCAGTGGAATTAACAATATCAATAAATATACTGCAAATTTCCTCCCTATGTACGTTTGAATCTATACTCACTTTTTTATCTAAAATTGCTTTTACCACCTGTGGAGAAAACTGCTGACTCATTAAGGAGTAATCTAAAGCCTCTTGTGTTTTTGACTCAATAATTATTTCTCTATTCACCAGTTCTTCTTTTAGGCTCATTCTTGAAAGAAGTTCAGTTAGTCTCAGGTTATTTGAAAAATTTCGAATAAATACAGAGATTACTACAGTACCAACAATAAAAAATGAGTTAAAAAATAAGGTTTTATAGTAAAGCTCACCTGAGTAAATAAAAGGATTTACAGCAAAGTATGGTAGATAAATGCATGTAAGTGTTGCTATCATATATTTATAGGACCACGGAATTAAAATAATAGACCCAATAGCTAATAGGTTTAACCCCCCATAATAAAGCGACAAGGGGTCTCCTGATATATATATCATAGCATTTATAATAATGGCTAAACCAAAAACAAATGAAATCACAATTCCTTGAAGAGCTCTAATAGACTTCTTTTTCTTGATCAAATATCTAGCAGTTAATCCCAGTGGAATGGTTAATAGTCTTAAAGCTAAAAACTCCCATTTTAAATGAGGAACATAAACTAGATCACATAGCCAAAAAACAATATATAAGGGCAAGACCGTTGTGTCTGTAAAGTTAATTACAAACGCCTTTAAGTCTAAAACCCTTTCACGCTCTCTTTTTTCTAAAAAAGATTGCGTATTCATTTTTTCTTTTTGGCTATTTTTCATTTGTTAACTCTTTAGCCTACAAAATAAGTTAATATTTAATGGCTCCGTGTCAATTTGTAAGTCCGAACATACCCCCTCAAAAAGATCCCTTAAGTTATCCATTGACCTATATATCAAATGCCAATCAAATATTATTGTTATCCCTGCGACATTAGGGTTCCCTACATTAAAGTTGCCAATAATTAATTCAGACTTATCTTTTAGTTTTGAATAAAGTTGCTTAGCCGTGATTTTTGCAACAGGTGCAGAAAGGTAATCAAAAAGCCCTGCTGAATAAATTAAATCATACTTTTGTTCACCTTCCCCACTTTCACTGATCAAATTTTTTATAGCTTTATTTATATAGAAAAAATTTATTTTACAATTGTGTTCTAAGCATAATTTTTTAACCTGTTCTTGAGAAAATTGCAGAGCTCTAACATCTTGATCTAATAAGTATACATTAACATTATCATACTCATTAAACTGACCTGACTTAACTAGTCCTTGCCATTCATTTGATGGACCGCATGCCACTGATAAAATATTAATTTCCTTTTGACCTTTTCTTTCTAAAAGAGTTTCTGTTATTCTAGCCGTAATGTATTCAGATCTGTTTCTTACAGCTTTAGGTGATGGCTCATGTAGATAATAATGATGCAGTACTTTTTCAAATAATGTTTTACCAACGATCTCATTTTTATAAATCAAGTTCATAGACTCAAAATCGCCAGCATAGCCTAAGGGTTTTTTATAAACCCTTTGAGCAAAAGGTGATTTATAAGCTATCCCACTTATTTTTTCTCTTAAAAACTCAATGGACTTAATCCGTGTTTCTTCATCAAACTGATCTATAACTGTTTGAAAATTATTGTATACCATTGGGAACGAAGCTCCAATATAACTAGAAACAACACTTATAAATGCTTCCTCAAAAGCTGAGTTTTGTTCCCCTGGATTTGAGTTTCCCTCTATTTGAGTAATTCTTTCCTCTAGCCTCTCCATCCAGTCTTTCACCTGATAGGTCTGTACTTTAACCTCAGCTGGTATCTGTACAATTTCTTCTACGTATTTAGTATGCTCTTCAGTGAGCATTGTCGCTATATTAATAGCATTTATGTGCTCTTTGTTTATGGGTATTCCTATGACTTCATATGCACATTCATAAAAATCATCATGTTTTTCATGACGAACTAACTTAAGATCTACAATTGCTGCTTCAATATTTTTAATTAAAAAAATAGCTCCTCTTATTACCTCTTTAGCACTAATATCTTCTTCAGACTTTATCGCTACTCCAAAGGGGGTGTAATTTATAATAGGTTTTTTGACTCCGTTAACCTCTAAAAAGATATCCGGTATTACTATTGGTATCCTGTCCTGCCTAATTATTTTTAACCTTTTAGTTGGGGCTATTTCAAAATCTTCATGGTTTGCTGACTTAATTGACATTGTAACCTCTTTGTTGATTGTCATTCCTGTGTATATATCGACAATTTCAGTGTTTTTTGAAAATAACATGAAGAATTAGGCCTTAAGTCCTGGGCGCAAATTATTTCGTATTTCCAATACCTTAAAGTGTTAAACGAAAAATCATAAGTGACTATCATGATGTTACAAAACTGACCGGCAGAAAAGAAAAATTAGAGAATCGTATTTTCATTGGTCACAGCAATGGTTTGATAATTCAAAATGCAGACCTTTATCAGTAATTCTATTTTATAACTGATCAGCACAACATAGAAATTCATTGGATCAAAGGTCATTCACCAAATAAAAAAAAAGATATGGTACAAACTAATTTCTCATTTTTAGACAAACAAGTTCGAAAGAAACTGCATAATATTATTTTAGAAATAGAGAAATGTTAATTAGACATTCTCACTGTCTATTAGGAATTACTACTGCGAAACACTTGGGTTAATTGAGGAATTCAAAATTTCATATAAAGTAAAGAATAGATAATTGTTAACAGCTCTAACGTTAGAAACGGGATTTTCTAAGAATATTTGTCGTTGCTTAACAAGGTTCTCTAAGGGTGCATCTGTAAACCTCATGCAATTATTAGCATCGTAATATTGTTCATTTATATTTTTGGATTCAGGGGTTGGAAGAATAATTATATTAGCCTGTAAAAAACAAAACATCTTACTGTCGTCTAGAATACTTGGGTAAACATATGATTTTGAGTGGGGTTCATTAGAGTCGCTCTTAGCAAGTTGTCTCATGTCAGGTACTTTTTCACTAAGGACTTTTTCGTAATAGTCATCACTTATAATCATATCAATATAGTAATTAAATAATATTTTTTTTCTAAAGGCTTTTTCTTCTTCATCAGAACTAGCGTGATATTCATTGTGGTCTTTAAACTCTTGATGTTGTCGCAACAGAACCGTTGCCCATGTCATACTAGAAAAAATCCAGAAACTGAGAAAGATAAATATATGCATTGTTTTCAATGAAAATCCTCCAATTAAAAGAGTTAAAATTACCATTGTGATTCGTGAGATTATACATTGTAAATCAGCTCTCTTCTAAACATATCTTTACCTTTAAATAAATTACAACCTATACATTCTTCATCAGTTAAAATTTTATTAGAATTTACTCTCCAGATTACCATTGAATATAAACAAAGTAGTTTAGGGTGAAACCTTTACAAATTTTTTTCAATTTAGCTCTAACTTGATTTCTACTCAGCTTACTGGCATGCAGTGGTGGGAACAGCTACTCTAGAAGCTCTGAGACAATTTCAGTTTTGATAATGACAGATTTTTGAATCAACCTCAAAACTATGCCATTGTTGGAGTGGCATACGTTTACAGCCCAAAATCAAAAGTCGAGCATTTTAATGTGGATTTAACTGTAGAGAGATTCTTTGGAGTAAAAGTATGGGACAAAAAAAAATAAATCTGTATATTGAACACCAACCCTTGACAACATTGGATCAAAATCTGTAAAAATAGGGGTCTTGCCTGAACCTAAGTTACTTAAGCACTCTTAGGTAAATGAGATTAAATAAAAGTATTAATTATTTATATTAAGAAAAACTTAATGAAATTCTTTAATGTATGGTCAATGAGTTGACAATTGAGCTCCACATTTCTATTCTCAGCGAAAATAAATAAAAATCAAAAATAATTAGGAGAATAAAATGAAAAAAAATATATATAGTTTTATTTCAATATTTGGGATTGGGTTTGTAATGGGGTTTGCATACATGGGGAACGTACATGCTGCCGATACTGCTACAATATTAAAAGATTGTGCTGCTTGCCACGGCAATAATGGAGCGAGCCTGAACTCTGGAATACCAATCATTGGTGGGTTTTCCAGTATATATATGATTGATACGGCTGAGGCGTACAAAAATAAAAAACGTCCATGTAAAGAAGTCGAATACCCTGCAGGATCAGGTAAAACCGGAACCACCGATATGTGCAAAATATTCAATAGCTTAACAGATGACGAGATCGCAGACGTTGCGGAATATCTTGAAGAGCAACCATTTGTTAGTGCTAAGCAAGAATTTGATGCTACTCAGGTAACAAAAGGAGCAGCTGTTCATAATAAATATTGTGAAAGATGTCACTCAGAAAATGGTTCATATGCAGATGATGATTCTGGCATTTTAGCAGGGCAGTGGAGATTGTATTTAGAGGAAACTTTTAATCAATTTACAAATAAAACACGCCCTATGACAAGAAGTATGACGAAAAAATACAATAAAGTATCTGCAGAAGATTTAGAGGCTCTAATAAACTTTTATACAAGTCTACAATAAGGGTTAATTTTGATGCATTGATAAAACTTGGTGTTAAAAGTTCATTGAGTTTTATTAATTTTTAAAAAGTTGCTAAAGGCATATTCTTTATTTAAATACCAAAGCATAGATATTGATGGAAGTACGGTATTGTTTGAAAAGATAAAAGACAAATTCACTAATTTTATTAAAATGAACAAAATACAGGTTGGCAGGCTTGCCCGCAGTTTGTTTTAGAGGTCTTGATTATTTCGTCCTGAAGTGTTTCTGTTCCTTCAAGATTTTAATCAAAACTTTTTAAAAATGGAGAAAACCTATGAAAAATAAAATTAAATATGTGTTAGTAATTGCTATTTTAATGCCCTTTCCCAGCTTTGCAAATGTTGACTGTGAATCAGCTGCAAAAGGATTAATTAAAGAAGATATCAAGGTTCTTACAAATAATCCTTTTAATATACGTGCTGAAAATGTGAAAATGTACACAGAATCTAATGAAAAAATATCTACAACAAATTATACTTTCGAGCTTTTTTCTAAAAGTATTTCTTGGACTAAAGATGACCCACCAGAAATGAAAATATCGGAAAGCATAGACTCTTCTACTTTTATTGGCTATTACAAACTAGATCAAAGAGATAAATGCCGAGTATTAGAGAGCTCAGGTGGAGGTTCAGCTTCATATATTGATAATATTTCTACCCCTAGTAGCTTGCCAGCACGATTTTAAAATAAAAATATTTTATTGTACCTGCAACTAAAGCAGTTATTATTGTACCCACGAATTACTGCTTACTAAAAGTTGCAGAGATCGACCATTAACAATGACCGTGGGAATATAAATTGTACTATTTTGAGAATTTTCAGTCATTTCTACTGGTAATATTAAAGAGTTCCAATGTGATAGTTGTAATTTTGATATAATTAAAGCTCAGATATATTAGGGGTGTGTAGTTAAGGACATAAAATGAATAAGTTAGTTTTAGCAATAGTAATAACAATGACGACTACTACAGTTTTATTTTTTCAAAACTGTTCAAACTCCTTTGAGTCTCAAGCTATAAATCACAATTACAATTCTTCAGAAAATAATAACGATGAGATCAGTTCTATTTCAGATTCAGGTACTTTACCTACATTTTCAATTAGTTCCAAATACAAAGAGGATCAGGGGATTAAGAATGATCCAGATGTTATTTTGTTTTCAGATTTTGAAAATGATTTTCTTAAAGACGGATGGAGTAGTTCAGAAGGTGATGTGGAATTAAGCGACGGTGGAATTGACATTTTTAAAGGGCAGTTTGCTCACTTTAAAGTAACATTCCCTTTAGTTGATGGAAAAGTCGAGGATGAGCTCTATCTAACAAGAAAAGCAAGGTTGAATTTTGATTTGCCAGTCCCTCAGGATGATATTTTTGTAAGGCTTTATACTTATTTTCCAACGGAAACATCTGCTCCACATCATTTTTTTGGATTTAGAGCTGCAAAACCTGATCTTAGTTTAGTTCCAAGCGGGGGCTCAGCCGGATTAAAGCCTGATGGTGATTTAAGATTTCAAGGCCGTTTAGACATAGACCAAGGTTTAGTGCCCTTTACTTATACTTATTCCCACAAAATGAAATGCCATGAATCAAATGGAAACTGCTATGGGAATTCTTTTTTATTTCCCCCAAATGATTTAATTTCGTTTGAAAGAAACAAGTGGGTTTGCTTAGAATTTATGATAAAAAGTAATACCCCAAATATTTATGATGGTGAGCAAGCTTTTTGGATTAACAATAAACTCGCACAACATTATTACACCGGAAGCCACTTCGGTCAGTGGTTACATAATCAATTTGTCTTACCAAAGCATGAAAAGTATGAAGCCTTTCCTAGGGACCGTGGAGGTTTTGAAGGGTTTAATTTTAGAAAAAATAGTGATGTAAAAATTAGGAGACTTGAGCTTGAGTACTATCAATCTGGTTGGTCACTGAATAAAAAGGGATTTGCCCACAAATCTGTACATAATGTTTATTTTGATAATGTTATTGTTGCTAAAAAGCGTATCGGCTGTATGAATACACTCTAATATAAGTGTTTTACTCAGCCAGTGCATCCTTAATTGCATCCTCTAGCTGCTGAAGTCCAAAAGATCGCAGAGGTCGGCCATTAACAAAAAAAGTGGGCGTCTGCCTAACACCAAAAGTATTACCATCTTCAATTTCTTGATCTATCATTTTCATGATACCCTCATCATTCATATCTACTTTAATCCGCTCAATGTCCAACCCTAATTCAGGTAAATAAGTCCAAACCAGTTGAGGCTGTGGGTTATGATGGCTCCCCCACTCTGGAAGTTTTTTAAATAACAGATCTAAAGTTTCCCAATATTGATTTTGTAATCTAGCTGCGGATAATATCTTAATCACAAATTTTGAGTTGGGATGAAAGGGGGCATAACGAACAACATACCTAATACGACCTTCGTATCTGCTTAGAATTTCTTTTACTAAGGGATGAAAGAAAGCGCAGCTTTCACATTCGGGGTCCAGGAATTCAACAAGCGTTACTTTAAGCATAGCACTTCCTTGAGAAGGAGAATAATCCCTAATCAAAGAAGCTCTATTATTTGATACTAATTTTTCTGTTTCTTTCACTTTTGCATCTTTAAATAAATAAGTAGCTACAAAAAATACAGCTATTAAAACTATTGCTGTCACTGCAACCAATTTTTTCTGATTAGACATTTGAATTTTCCCTTGTGAAGTTTCTATTAAATAAAAATAATAATATAATTACCATTGAGAAGGCCACTAGTGATAATAGCGGGATTGTTACAAAACCCAACCAGTCAATATACACCGTAGAGCAAGCCACTCCTTGTCGGCAAGGTGCTGCATTTTCAGGAATAATATTCCAGTGTAATAGGTTATGGTAAAGGGCGAATACCCAGCCTACGAGAGCTAAGGGTAATGAAAAACCATAAACTTTTTGATCCAAGGGAAATAACCCCTTTGCTAGAACTAAAACTAAGGGATACATAAAAATTCTTTGATACCAGCAAAGTGAACATGGTGCATAGCCTATAACTTCACTAAAAAATAGACTCCCCAGTGTAGCAATAACCGACACTACCCAACCTAAAAATAAATAATTAAAACTCTTAGATGTCACTATTAACCTTACGAACAAATTAAATTCTCGAAAAACATATCACATGCAACTCATGGATTTGTAGATTAAGCCAAAAATGTTCAAATTTGACTCAAGGCAAGAAAAGAGATGTGAAGCGAAGATTAGCTCGTGTTATAGTCAGTACAATTGATGACAACTCCCTCCCAACCACAGCAATAGCTGTCTTTTGGACAGCACAAAGTAAACGTTCTTGAATACTGAGTTCTTGTTGCATAATTACAAAAATCTAATTAGATTAACTTGTAAATTCCAAACCTAAGGACTAAATATGACCGATCAATCGCACAACAAACTTATCTTAGCTTTGGTGAATGGGTACCTATGGGTTTCTTCTTCTGATGGACAGATTTCAGAGAAAGAAATTAATTGTTTTAATGAGGCCCTTGAGCAGGCCGGTTACGGTGACACACTTACCCCAATTGATGATGCTGAGCTACAGCACATGTTTGCTGATGTTAAGGATCACTTTTCTAGAAACTTTGAAGATGCTGTGGTTAAAGCCAAACTCATTATTGAGCCCTTCAAGGCTTCAGACTCTGTGAATCAAATAATTAGCATCAGTCGAAAAGCTGTGGTTATTGATGAGAAATTGGAAGAGCGAGAAGAGGTTGTGCTTCAGCAGATTGCTCAACTCTTAGATGTAAAAAACGCCTAACTGTTTCGAACTTTTGAGCGAATTAGAAATTCCTTATCTAATTGCTTTTTAGAAGACACTTCTACTCCAAGATCTTTGACTAAACCGTTATCTAAACCATAGATCCAGCCATGAATACTTATTGACTGTCCCTGACTCCAAGCTTTTTGAATTATTGATGTATGGCTTAGGTTTAAAACTTGTTGCACCACATTGAGTTCACATAGTTTATCAGAGCGCCCCTCAGATTCTTGAATTTTATCTAACACGTCTGAGTGATAATAATGGGTCTCCTTAATACTTCTTACCCAATTATCAATGATACCCAAACCACTCCCCTCCATGGCCGCTTTAACACCACCACACCCATAGTGACCACAAATAATGATGTCTGAAACTTTCAAAATATCCACTGCAAACTGCACTACTGAAAGGCAATTGAAGTCTGTGTGGTTAACCATATTGGCCACATTTCGATGTACAAAAACTTCACCGGGTTCTAAACCTGTTATTTGGTTTGCTGGAACACGGCTGTCCGAACATCCAATCCATAAATACTTTGGGTTCTGTTGCTGTGATAATCTTTTAAAAAATTGAGGATCCTCTTTTAAAACAGAGTCCACCCAAGCCTTATTGTTTTCAAATAATTGAGCTAGCTTATTCATAGGTACCAATAATATAGACCCAAACAATTACAGTCAAAGCCTAGGTAGTAATTCCTGAAAATTGCTTATGCTGATGAATTGCAGATTTTAATGCCTCTGCATCTTCACAACGAAAGGGCAAGGGGGTGTCTGAGCGTTGCCAACGTCGAAACCAACGTTCATCTAAGGGCTTTTCTAGGTCATCTAAACTATAAGCAGCCTGAGTTGTGCTGTTTTTTAAGCCTGTAGCTATGCCATAACCCACAAAAAATCCAGCCTCCAACAATGCCGCTCGAATGGGCGTAGCCTGGCTGTAGTTATAGAACATGGCCCGTGCATCACATTTATTATGCAATTTCTTAAAACATTCAGTGGTCCACATTTCTTGGTTCATCTTAGGGGAATAAGGGTCATAATAAACTATGTGGGCGTGGTGTTTCACATGATTTATACATTGTAAAAAGTCACCATGATGCAACTCCCATTTAATATTTTCACTTTCCCAGTAGCCTTTGGACAATATGGCCCCTAAGGGGCCTTCAAATCCTTTAAAGTGCTCAAACTGAGAGCTATGGTCTAAAGCAAATCGTAACAAATCTAGGTCAATTTCAAAACTCACTATACGAACAGCACGTTGAGCGCACATGGCACAATGTAAAATAGCTAAAGCGTTTGCAGCAGCCCCCAAGCCCACATCAAAAATAACCAATTCTGTAGTTAAATCGTGGGTAAGGTGCCATCTTAAATTGGACTGATCAATATAAAGTTGATTAGCCTCTTTCCATGGCCCCACGGGGTTGTGCATAATTTCATTAACCTGCTTATTTCGAATGGAAAGCACTCCTGCCGTAGTAGTGACGATTTCAAATAGTGGATGCTGCGGCAATGGCCCTCCTCGGGTCTAATAACATTGTGGTAAATTAGATCCCTCAGCTTCACAAGTCAAAATAGATTTTATGAGAAAATGAGGTCTATAGCGTGGACCAAATCTTTCAATGTCTCCAAGACCAATAGCTGAAGCTTTTCTAAGAACTAAATATAAAGTAAGATTTAAGCCATTACTTTTTGAAAGTTCCACGCTTTCCACTTCACTGTTTATTTTAACAAAATTTAACTGACAAGAAGCGTTTCTTAAGCAGTTCCCGTTCTCCACCTGAATGATGCATTTGTTCTCTGCATTATCACAAGGAGAGTGGTTTAATTGCTGCTTATAGACCTCCTTGAGAACACTAAATAATCTTTGATGAACACCTGGGTGCTCTGTGTTTGAAATACTTAATGGTTGAATTTCATTGGCCCACACAACTGAGGTAAGAAGACTAAAAATTACTAATATACCGATTTTTTTCATTGTTCCCCCCGAAACTTTATATTTTTATTTTCCGGGAGATTATAACCCTAAATTGATAATTACAAGGATTAGTGGTCAAAAAGCATCCCCCCTACACAACAAAAATTGTTACTCTCCTCATGCTAATGTTCAAGTGCAAATTAAGAGCTGCTCATAGGCATATATCTTGTAATAAACATACTTGCATGCTTTACCTCATTTGAACCTAAAGCGCACAATGACTCAAAATCGGGACGCTGGATTAATAATGAAACTTCATATTATACTTCAATTTTTAGTTATCAGCTTAAGTATACCAGCCTGGTCTGTAATTAATAATATGGGTTACAAAACCACTCAGTCTAAGCTCCAGGCAAAACTGAGTACGAGATCAAGGCAATGTATTGTGTTTTTTGCTCCAAATTTAAAAATAAGCCACCAACTAGAAAATCAAGTTTTAAAGACCACCAACAATAGTCAAATTCTTTCTTTTACCAAAAAAGATGAGGCCTACGCACTATTTCCTGGGCTTGGTAACCTCACCGTAGGAGGGGCCAGTCATACCAGCCTTGGACAAATAAAAATAAAACGTACCTCAGCTGTGTACGATCATGTCAATGACTACAACTTTGCATCTATCATTGTACAACACGTTAAAACACTGAGTCCCAAATCTTATGTGAATGTGGAGCAGAGCCACTTAATGGGTAAATGATATCTGGAACTAGCAAGAGACATGACTCTTAAATATGAAACACTAGATCGCTTTGATTTAAGTTCAATTAAAGATGCTAAAATCATACAAGTGAGAGAGAAAACTGGTAAACCTGTATGGGTCATGCAACTCAAATCCTATGACAACGAGACCTTTTCTGAAAACCTCTCCTTAGCGGTGATGGCTCATCTTGCCGAGATTGTGGGAACAATAAAAAACAATAGGTATTTAACTTACGAGAATCTCTGGAGAGACTATGTTATGAAATCTATGGGCGCAAGCATGTCACTTTTGGATTACTCTAAATTAAGAATTGAAGAAGAACATCATGAATACATGCAAACCAAAAAAAGAAAAGGGCATTGGTAATATGCTATTAAAATTAAATTTTACGCAAGGCAATCATTATCTACAATAAATAATCTTTATTAGTGCAGTTGGTTGTGTCCTTATGGCAGCTAAAATCTTGACTTGCTCCTCAACTTTCCGATACTACCTAGACATGAGAAATAGAATTTTAAACATTTGTATTTACCTACTCTTTCCGCTCAGTACTTTAGCCGACAGTCTGCATATTCCAGAAAACTTTGATACTAAATCGGCTAAGGTTGTGGTTGTTATCCATGGCTGTTTACAGTCAGCAGAAGCTATTGCTGCGGGCTCTGGTTGGAACACCATCGCTGATAAGCACAATCTCTTTATATACTACCCACAGGTGCCCAAAAGCTCGAATATATTAGATTGTTGGAGTTGGTACAATCCACTTAATCAATCTGCAAAATGGGGGCAACTCAAAAAAATAAATACTCAATTAGATAAATATCTTAAAATTTTTAAAATTTCCAAGGCCCCTGTTTTTGTCACTGGAATTTCAGCTGGTGGCGCTATGGCGGCAGGGTTACTGGCTTGTTACCCAGAAATATATAAAGCCGGAGCTCTTATTTCTAGTCCAGTATATGGGTCGGCTCATTCAATTATAAGTGCTCAGAGAGTGTTGAAGTTTGGACCTGGTCCCCTGGACACTCTTTATCGTCCCTGTTCTCCCTCAGAGTTTAAAGGGCCAGTTATGGTTATACATGGCTTAGCTGACAAGACTGTTCATCCAAGCCATGCAAAAAAAATAGTAAAAGATTTTCATCCTCAAGACTTAGTAGAAAAAAAACATAGCAGTCATAAGAATGATGCGCATTTTCATGTGACAAAATTTTATTTTAATAATCTACTTAAAGCAGAACTTGTGGAGGTCGAAGGTTTAGAACATGCATGGTCTGGATCAGAAAGATATTTAAAAAATAAAGCTTACATTGGCTCAGACACCAACAACCCAACTATCCTTCCTTTTTTTGATACTAGAGGCCCTAGTGCTACGGAACTCATTTGGAATTTTTTTAGAAATGGCAACTAATGCCTTAAGTCTCCCCATAGGGCAAGTCATAGATCACTTGCCTTCGGTATTCACGCATCAATTCTAATAAACCTGTCACTGCCAACCGAGAAACTGAGGTTTTGACGGAACAAAGGTCTGCACCTTTGTCTTTAGCAAATGTATCTCCCACCGCGAATTAAAATTTTTAAGAAACGGTGGTTGTATCCGTTTTAGTATCACTCCTGATAAATTGTTGAGCCACCTGCATTTGGGTAATTCATTGTTTGCTCTGTATACGAGAATCCACTTTCTTTTGATCCATAGAGAGCTGTTACAGAAAAGCTGCTGCACCCAGTCCCATGGGTAAACGAAATTGTACTTTTGCTAAATGTTGCAAGCAATTGAGGTGTTGAGTCATCCATACAATATACTTTCCATCCTGAAACCAGCTTAGCTCTGTAACTTTTTAAAGGTTCCCAAAGAATCAATGACTCTGCACCATTTTTTTTCACCCGAATTACCAGTGGCGGAATTTCTTCTTTTAATGCGCCCCAAAAGTACTCCGAAATGGTTTCATTACTAGCTGTAGCTCCACGATCTCCTTTAATATGAATAGTTCCTCCCCCTACTTTTAGTGCTGCAGGGGCGTCATAAGAGCGCATATGCTTAGCTATAATATCTTCACCAGGAGAAGGCCATCTTCGTGTTGAAGTTTTAGCTTTAATATTGGTATCATCATAGAATAAATCCTGCTTTCCATAGAAGTAACGAGTGTCGGCCCCATTATCTTGATAGGCTAAATAGTCTTGTGTGAGAGATCCCATATTATCCTTTTGAGAAACATCTTTTATTATGACAGAGTTTTGATCAAGGCTCACATCAGAGTTAAAGGCTGTTCTATTTGTTGATGAGTTAAACTGTTGAGCATTCATAAAAGTAGCGTTGGAAACATCTGTGTTTTTATCACTTTGCAAAATTAAATTTGCACAATAATTGTTTTGAGGGGTACAGGTTCCTACACTTCCATAGCTCACAGTGTGTGACCATAAGTGAGATTGACCAGATTTTGAATCCATTAATGATAAACTTAAATCATTATTTAGAGAAACAAATCCAACATTTTCATGTTCGTCAGAACTGTTTTCACACCCTGTAGCAGGATACGCCGAAATTCCTGCATAGTTTTTATAATGTGGAGCAGCTACTGCTAAACTATCAAAAGCAAAGTTATCAATAGATTTGTGTTTGTTATCACAATAGTGTGAAAAGCCTCCATAAGGTTGGTCGCCTCTGTAAGCGTCTTTTCTCACATAAGATCTTCTGATAACAGCCTTAGATGTAGTGCGAGTCATAATGGAATAACGTGAGTCTGCCCAACCAAATGTGTTTTGAACAAGTACATTTGAAGCACTGTTTATTCTAAAGCCAGCGTTAGAGCACCAGCCACTGCCGGCAGCATTAAAACTGTTGCAACTTAAAAGATTAGTTCCAGCTCCCGCAGCTCCTATAAAATCAATAAGAATATTTTTCCCACCTGAAGAAGTAAAGCTTTCACGTCGAACATTACGGATAACAAAACCAACAATAGCTACGTTTTTAGCATCAGTTAATTGAAATGCATTTTTTTGTTTTGGAATTTCATTTTGAGCTTTACCATCTACAATAGCTTCACCAGGTGTGAAGGATATTAAAGTTGACATCTGTTTTGGTGTACCATCAGAATTTTCCACACCTTGTGTTGGAGCATTCATTTTAAAAGCATTTTCATACTTTTCGTCTCCAGAAACACTCACTGGGAAAACACCATCGGGTATAACTAAGGTGTCACCTGACTTCATAGCTCTACCGGCGACCCCTAGGTATGGTGAAACTCCATTTTGTCCTGCTATAATTATTTTTGATCCATTATTGTTATCTACATGTAAGACCATTGAGGCACGAGATTCACCTTCTGAGTTACTCACAACAAGGCGGATGTAGAAACCACGACCAAATTTTAAGTTTGAAGTATCCCATGTGATGAGACAGGTTTGGGGGTCAATTGTCACATCATCATGGGCTAAATCTTTTCTACAAATTCCTATTTCACCTAGCACCTTAGGTTGGTACTGGAAAGTGTCACCTAATTTTACCACATGTAAACCCATATGGTTAAGTATAGGTCTTCCCGCTGTAGGCTCATTACTAGTTACGCTAATATTAACGTACGTAGGTGCCGAATCAAGACTTCCATCATTCACAAGAAAGCTAAAACTATCAGCTCCACTTGAGAGGGCTGTGTAGATATAGCTACCATCAGCATTAATATTTAAAGTCCCTTTGTTGGGATCTGTCACTGAAGAAAACGTAAGCGTATCGGCATCAAGATCACTCCCAACTAGTTGACCAGAGTAAGTATCGCCCAAATTTGCTATAAAATTTTGTGCTACTGCCACAGGTGCTGTATTATTTGTATTAGGAGGTAGCTTTTTGCACTCATTTCCATCAAGCTCATGTCCCATAAGACATTCATGAATGACACACAGTTGGCTTACAGTATAGCTTTGTTCATCCTCATTGCAGACTCTAGTCTTTGTAGCTCTTTTAGCGAAATTGACATCATCCACACAGCTAATTTGGTACTGATCGCCAGCGTTACATACAGGATCCTGATCTGATATTTGTGAGACACAATTGTTGTTAATTATATGAAAATTAATCTCGCATGATCGAACTACACAAATATTCTCAAAGTAATATTTTGAGCCATCGTTCTCACATGTTTTATTTTTTGTAGCTTCAATGGCGTAGGCTTTTTCATCTGTACAATCTGTGGACACTCGTTTTCCAGGGATACAATAAGTCACTTGAGACGCATTGGTTTCTTGTTCGGTTTTATCTGTTAAATCTTCATCGATCTGAAAGGGTCGGCTGCAGTTTTGATAGGCTAAGAGTAATAATGTTATCCCTGTTATATATAATACTGATTTAAATATTTTCATTACATTCTTCCTTATTACTGAGTTTTATAAATTTGATAGTGAAAAGGCTCGCTTACTAAAATAAGATCTAATTGGTTATTAAAAGTCATGCCTTCATAATTAGTAGATTCTGAATTTCCTGGGCTAATATTAAGCGTTGAAACAACAATACCGCTATTTACATTCACCTCTATTATTTTTGCTCCCCCGCCCTCATCACTGAGAATTAGAAGGTGCCCAGTAGTAGGGTTAAATAGGCAGCTTGCAATTTCATCAATTGGTAAAAGTGTAGCATCAAAAGGCTCTACCCAATTCACATCAGTCACTGTTTGATTTTTAACATAAGCAGGGAGTTTTGCGGTTTTAATCACACTTGATTCTAAACAAACCCAAGCTCTTCCGGTTTCCGGGTCATATGCTATCCCTTCGGCCCCAAGGTTATTAGTACTATAATTTCTGTACTTGATTTCCTGAGCATTTTCTCTTTCAGGATGCGAATTATCATTAAATTGATCTTTAAAATCAGAAATAGATTGGTTAAATGGTCCTATGAATCCACGAAATATAAATTCTCTTTCATCGCTTGTCATTAGCTCTAGTTGACCAGAAGAACTAAAGCCAAGCTGAACTATATCTTCAGTATCAGGTCCTGTGCCAATGTCATATTCGTTAATAACATTAAATTGAGCATCATGTATCAGAACGCGCTGATTACTATTTCTAACTGAAATAAATTGATTGAGCTGATGAACAAATGTCACACCCGATAAATCATTTTCTGCAGAAACAGAAATACTTGTGGGAACTCTAATTAGGTTTGTACTCTTCACATAAGAACTAATATCCGCAGGTCCATAACTCATATGATTTCCTAAATCTTCAGAAATACATTGGCCAGAGGTTAACTGATGTCCAGAATCACATCTTATAGCTATGCAGCTTCCCCATGTGGAGTTCGCCCAAGTCTGTTGGCCACTACCATTTGCAATATTACATGAACGAGTATTGCTAATGCAGTTCATATTTTCTTTATGAAACCCAGAATCACAAAAAATGGTTTCGATGAAACAAAGTTGAGTTTTTTCATCTATGCTGTATTCATTATCACAAGAAATGGCCTTACAATTACCCCAAGTAATATTTTGCCAAGTTTGCTCAGCGTCTCCATTTGCAATATTACATGAACGAGTATTACTTACACAATTTTCATTTTCTAAATGAAAACCAGATTCACAGCTCATTGGATCTTCAATATTTTGGCTGCAAACATTATTATGCACATCTAATGTGTATCCTTTGATGCAAATTAAAATTTCACATTGAGACCAAGCTGAGTTCACCCAAAATTGCTCGCCAAGACCGTTATCTACAGAGCAATTTCTCACATTTTTTTTGCAAAATTTGTTTTCCTCATGAAATCCTGAATCACAAATTAAAGTATTTTCAAAACAGAGTAGACCTTCAGAATGAAAGCCTGAATTACAGCTTATGGGGTGACAATCTCCATAAAGATTCCCTTTCCAGATTCTTTCCCCTAAACCATTTTCAATTTCACAGATTAAAAAGTTAGAGACACAGTCTTCTCCTTCTATATGATGATTTGAAATACACTTTGATTGTATCCCCCCCTCACTATAGCTAAGTGATAGTTCTTCTGAAACTTCAAAACCATCACCACAATTTTGATAAAATACTAACAATAGAGTCAAAAGACTTATGGATAATAAATTTTTAAAAAAAATATAACGTGTTTTCACAATTTCCCCCCACATCTTCAGAGGAGCAAATAGAGGGCCAATAATCGTCATTGAAATCACTTAAGTTTCTCATTATAGTGCGTATAAGGGTTTTTCAATGTCAAAAAGTTAGTGACAAAAGACCTCATATCATAATGATACAGTACTTATTATATGATCCTATCTACCTGAATTTATTAACTCAAATATTTTTTGAAATACAAATATGGAGACAAATGAATTAAATATTGTGTGTTTTCTATAAACTTTGCCCACAAAAAAGCCGATAACTAATAAAAAAATAGGATATACTGGTGTCATATGGAGAACGCGAAACACATTGAAGAGGTCCGACCTAATATTTTCGATTATTATGATTATCGAGAATTTCTGCGATTATGGTTAGATTACTTAAAATCTAAAAACAAAAAACTGTCTTTAAGAAAATTAGGTATGAGTTCTGGGCTTTCTGCATGGTATTTACCAAAAGTATTATCTGGAGAGAGAGAGCTAAGCTTAAAAGCAATTGAAATGTTAGGACCCCATTTACAACTCAATAAAAATGAGTATTCGTTCTTAAAGCAATTAAGAAATCTATCTGACTCTTACACACAAAAAGAACGCCAAGAGGCCTTTGAAAAAATACGTCGATTCACAGATTTTCGATCAGTAAATGCTAAATCTCTAGATAGCTATAAATATCTTTCTGCTTGGTATTACGTCGCCATAAGAGAAATGGCTCAATTACCAGATTTTCAATTAGACCCTAAATGGATACGTAAAAAACTAAAATATAAAATCTCTCCAACTGAAGCTAGAGACGCTCTTAATTTTTTATTAGGGAATGGCTATTTAGAATTAGATGAAAATGGAAAAGTAATCTCTCCTGAAAAACCCATTGTGTGTGACGGAGGAATGTATCGGCTAGCGATGTCCAGCTTCATTGAACAAATGTTGCAATTAGGAGTACAGTCTATTTTCGACACCAAAAGAGAGCAGAGAAATCACGGACTCTACACATTATCTCTTAGTCATAAAAAATTCAAAAAAGTTCAAGATATATTGTTTAGTACATTAGGCGCAATTCAAAAAATTTCTGAAGAAGCATCAGGTGATCCATCAGATACTGTCTACCAAGTATCTCTTTTAGCCTTTCCTTTAACAAAGTCGGAGAAGTCATGAAAAAATTAATCTCGATAGTTACACTTAGTTTTGTTGTGTTTTTTTGGCAGGCCTGTGACGAATTAAATAATCTACAGAATAGTACTAGCGGAGATTGGGGTTCCGTGAATGAAAATGGAGGTACTATTGTGAGTAACCCCAACACAGACCCTGGCCCCCTTGATCAACTTAAATTTGCTATTTCTCCCTTTGATCCTAGTCCCTTTTCTTATGACTCCGAGCTATTTGTTCGAGATGTAAAATTTTGCGTGGGCTTCTTCAGGGCTGAAGATCCTGACGGAAAAGAAATCTATTTACGTGAAATTGATGATTATATTTCTGTAAACCCCAATGGGACGCTTATTGGATTTTTACCCAACGAAGACCTAATTGATGGAGAATATGACGCTTATATTTACTTAAGAGATCGATGTGACCGCAACCATAGTGTGAAATACTTCAATAAATATGGAAAAGTAAGAACTGGAAATGATATTATAATTCATAAAATCATGAAAAAACATACAGATTTAAATAATGAAGTTACATGGAGCATAGACTTACAGGTTGAAATTAGTCGACTTACTCAAGTTGAAAAAGATGATCATGTAAAATGTGCTTTTGATCCTAAAATTAAAAGTTATTGCCCTGACTTTACTGAGCTATGAACCACGTGGTAAACTGTAGATAATTTCTTATTTTAAGCTAAAGTTTTATGATTATGCTTTTTCCTTGAAGCTCTTTAAAAAAATTAAAGACCACAGCATTGATATTTAATTTGGTTTACTTGTTTTCCCTTACTTGGCATTCATCAATATCTTTAAAAACTTATCCCTGAGGTAAGAAAAAAGTTAATAGTTGTAAATGCATTATGATCTATATTGGCAGATCCACTTGGGACCGAATCCCCGCTAATGAACATAAGATTACCCTCAAAACCCACTGTGAGTTCTGACCAAAGTTTGAAATTGTAACCAGAAACAACTCCGTAATGATATGGAGAGAAAATAATATTACTACCAGATGTGGTGGTGTATATTTTTGTAATACCCGCCCTTACACCAACAAATACATTTGTGGCTCCAGAAGCAACATAGTAACGGCTTTCTAAGCCTGTAAGACTGTATCTAAATGGAATAGTACCCGTAGCCGTTTCTGTACTAGAGATGGCATGGTAGCCACCTAGGCTTATCTCTTTGAATACACGTGAGCCACCTGTAAACCCGTAAACACTGTGAGTGGTTGTATTAGCAAGGTCAGGAACACTTAAGCCAAAAAATACATTAGCGTAACCACGGTCGCCCTCTGCCATCGCATTTATTGAGATGCAAAAAAAAAGAAATAAAATGTAAATTCGTAAAATGGATTTCATACAACAGCCATGTTAAAGTCAAAATTTAAAGACTTCCAAAACTGTCTTTAAATCTATAAATGAGATATCGACACCTCATCTAAAAGTCTTAACATGTAGTGTAAAGATCACGACCTAGAGTCAAAGCTCTTAGTCCAGATCAAACAATCCATTAATGGCAATATTTATTCGGAGAACTGCTAATTAAGCAACAAGTCCTTAATTAAGGGTGGACTCTAAGTACTCGTCATATGTGATAATTTTATCTTCGATTATTTTACCATTATCTATATCAATTATTCTATTGGCCACAGTTTGTATAAACTGATGATCATGTGAAGTAAATAACACACAACCTTTATAGCGAATTAATCCGTCATTTACTGCACTGATACTTTCTAAGTCCAAGTGATTAGTTGGACCATCTAAAAGTAAAACATTAGAGCCTGAGAGCATCATGCGTGACAACATACAACGCACCTTCTCTCCCCCTGAGAAAACCTGTACTGGTTTTAATGCTTCATCTCCAGAGAACAACATCTTGCCTAAAAATCCTCGTATAAAATGTTCATCTTTATCTTCAGAAAATTGACGAAGCCAGTCTACGGCACTGATCTTATCACCTTCAAAAAAGTTAGCATTATCCATAGGGAGGTCCACATGAGTGGTGGTTATTCCCCATGTGCAAGCCCCTGTATCTGGTTGTATATCACCGTTTAATATTTGCAATAATGTGGTTTTCGCTAAATCGTTTTTTCCTAAAAAAACGATTTTATCGCCTTCATTCACTCGAAAGCAAATATTATCCAAAATCTTTTCACCATCTATGGTTTTGGATATTCCCTCTACAGTGAGAACATCTCGTCCTAGGGGACGCTTAAGTTCAAATCCCACATATGGATTTTTACGACTGGATCTTGGTAGATCTGAAATATCTAGTTTCTCTAATTGCTTTTGTCTGGATGTAGCTTGCTTGGACTTTGATGCATTAGCGCTAAAACGTTGAATAAAAGTTTTTAAATCCTTAGCCTTGTCCTCGGCTTTTTTATTTTGCTGTGCCTGAAGCCTTTGAGAAAGCTCCACAGATTTACGCCAAAAATCATAGTTACCCACATAAGTAGTTATTTTACCAAAATCGATATCAGTGATGTGAGTACATACCTTGTTTAAGAAATGTCGATCATGAGAAACCACTACAACAGTATTTTCAAACTTAAGGAGAAAGTTTTCCAACCACTGGATAGATTTAATATCTAAATGGTTTGTAGGCTCATCTAATAGTAAAATATCAGGGCTACCAGTAAGGGCTTGAGCTAATAGTACACGCACCTTTTCGTCTCCGTTAATATCTTTCATCAGCTTTTCGTGCATACTTGTTGGGATACGAAGTTCCTCTAAAAGTGTAGCCGCATCACTTTCTGCTTCCCAACCACCTAGATCGGCAAATTCGGATTCTAACTCGGCGGCTTTGATTCCATCTTCTTCATTAAAATCAGGTTTAGCGTAAATGGCATCTTTTTCTTGCATGATCTTAAATAGCTTCTCATTTCCTAAAAGCACTGTGTTTATAACTGTTTCTTCGTCATAGGCAAAGTGATCCTGTTTTAAAGTAGATAAGCGCTGATTTACCGGCACATTAACATTTCCTGTGGAAGGGCTAAGCTCCCCAGACAACAGCTTCATAAATGTGGATTTTCCCGCACCATTTGCACCTATGAGACCATAACAATTGCCTGGGTTAAATTTAACGTTAACCTCATCAAATAGTTTACGACCACTAAAACTTAAAGACATATCTGCAGTACTAATCACATTTCACTTCCTAAACTTAATTCTTTAGGTCTCCCGTAAAGAAACAAACCAATATTGAATAAGAGTTACGATTATCACTGATTGATGTTCAAAGCAAAAAAATATGCCTATATGGTTATAAATTCACTGTGGCACAAGAAGGTCTTCAAGGAAAAAGGCTGACAACTGAGACCGGCCAGATACGCCTGCTTTAGCATATATTGCAGCAGACTGAGCTCTCGCTGTCTTTTCCGTGGTATTTCTTAACCTCGCAACCTCTTTAAGTGAATATCCCTTAAGTAGCATGAATGCCACTTCTTTTTCTGAGCGGGTCAACTTCCATTGTACCAACTGATGATCGATAGACTCACTGAGACCTTCTATGAATTTTTTGGAGCGCTCTTTCCATAGTTGATTATCCTGCTCTAAACTCTCTGAAATCTTTCGTTCTTTTGCTAAATTGTACTTTAACTTCAAGGTCCCTTTTAACAAAAAAAACACACCAATGACTGCCACAATACCAACTGAACCCTCTAGGAACACATGCCACCAGGCCACGCCCTCCTTACTATCAGTGATTAAATCCATAACTGTGATTAAACTAATACTCAATAAAATGAGAATCATTGTGATTCTTTCTTTTTTGTTCACTTTAGCTCCTTAGCTTAATCATCGTCATCATCGTCATCATCGTCATCATAGTCATCATCATGGTCATCGTGGTCACCACCTCGTTTACCATGTTTGTTATGTTCTCCATGTTCAGTTTCTCCTAACCGAACCTGAGTTCCAAATAAATTCAATTTTTGTGTACTCGATTTATAGTTACTAGCTAAATAAAAAATAAAACTAAGCACCAGGCCCACAAAAATAATACCTGCAAACAGGTGATTGTTACCGATACCTTCTTTTTGACCCACTAGATCCTTCTTGCCTGTCACTATACTGAATACGAGTCCATCTTTATGTTTTATCTCATGAAAAACAAGGCCTGCCACATGCAAAATAGCTATAATCACAAAAGAATTTGATAAAAGCTCATGAATTTCTTCAAAAAAATCTTCAAATATTCCAAAGGACATTAAAAGACCCGTTATCACCAAACCTATTGTTAACAAAAACATAGCTATAGCCGCGTAGCTTGATGCTGGGTTATGCCCCACATATCTCCTTGTTTTTGAATTCACAATGGAGGACAAGTAATCCACAAGTTCCCTAGGAGCTAATCTAAAAGAAGAAAACCGAGCATATTTACTCCCTACAAGACCCCAGACTACTCTAAGGATTATGAGGAAAGCCATCAACAGGCCTGATAGCATATGGTAGGCGTAGATCCAGGAGTCATCATCAATGTACTTTGCTATAAAAAATGATGATAGAAACAGCAACACGAAAAGCCAGTGAAACAACCTTGTTGGTAAATCATATACTTTAATTTTTTTCATAATCATTCCTTTTTACATATTTTCATCATGGTCTCTTTCGATAGAGTCCACTAAATATCACTAAAAATCATGGGGCATTTGCCCCAAGCCCATATATTATAGGCTCTTAGGGCAAATGCCCCTTTCGTGATGAGCAAATAAATACGACATTAAATTATGAAAAATCACAAACAATAAAAACAAAGGAGTTTTTAATGAAAGCAGCACTCATAGTGTTAAGCGGCTTAACTTTAACAAGCACAGCATATGCCAAAAAAAATTGCACAGATCAGCCAAAAGGCAAATGGATGAGTATTGAGGCCTTTAAAAGTATGGCCTCAGAAAATGGATATCAAATTCGTAAATTTAAACAAAAAGGTTCTTGTTATGAGATTTACGGTAAAAATAAACAGGGGCAAAAAGTAGAGGTCTATTTTAATCCTGTGGATGGCAGCGTGGTAAAATCTGAAATTGAAGATTAATTTTTTATTCAAGTTGTCCATTCTGTGAAGAAACACTATTTTTTATACAACAGCTGCAGAATGGCAACTTAGTTTTCACACAAAAACTTTGGTTTTAATAAGTGAGCTGGCACACAGTAATCTAGCCACTCTCCGCTGTCATAACTTGAGTATGCAAAAAACCAATGCACCTCTTTGTGGTTGGATTTCATCTCAAATTCATGGGGCATAACCAAAGGTTGCTCACCGTCCACCTCGTAACACCAACCATAAGACCGCATTCTGCGATCATCTATAACTTCCAGAGCTTCTAACCCTGTGGGCGTATTGTAGATAGAATGAATGCCTTTATCTATACCTAAGTAAGGAATGTCATTGTTGTTTAAAATGTTTATGGTTAAAAAACCAAGGCTGTTACCACTAGTAAATTCCAATTGTGATTCGAATTTTGGATTTACAGAACATGGGCCTGTTATCTTAATTATTCCTGCCGATAGTGTTGTTGGTAAAAATAGAAATAAAAGTCCAAATAGCTTCACAATCCCCCCCAGAGTTTTTGTGAAGCTAACAGGTGTACTAGCTTGTTTCAAGACTTAGTAAACCTAACTCAATCCAGCGTGGTAAAGATTTTTCAAAAATTTGAGTTAAATCCTCTGTGGCATATGTATCTGGTATTTTTTCTATACACTGCTCTAAACTGTTATGTGTTTTTAATAACTGTAACACTGTCAATTCGAGGCTTGTCCAAGATCTTATATGCACCATTCGATCCTCGGTGGTCCAAATAGACAGGTACGATAATTCTTCTTCATAGGCTTTCTCATCATTCCATATTTTATCTAGTGGCCATTTATTTTGCATAAGTACTAAAGAATGGTTATGTACAATCTTAGTCTCTCCAGGGGCTACATCTTGTTTTTTTTGTTCTTTGTAGTTAAAGAAGTTGTAGAAGCTTTCAATCATTGCCCACTCTAGCTGTGCCAAATCTAAAATAAATTTTGCCGCTGCTTTTGGCTTATTATTTTTTATATAGCTGGGCAAGCCTCTACTTATTTCATTTATATAATGAGTCTTAGAGGGGTTTTGTTTTAAATAGTTATAAATATATTGATTAAAATCATCACTAGCTAAAAATATCCCCGTAACAGAAAAATCATTTTCCACACACTCAACAGTTCTGTTTTTAAAACTCAGCTTATAAGAATCTAATCTGGTTTTTCTCTGAATACCTTTGGACTCCTTAATAAAAGGCAATTCCTTAACTTCGCTATCTTTGGTCGACAAATAATTAAAAACTTGCTCCTGCATATCCTTAAGTTTCATTATTTAGACCCTTTTTAATGACATTTTTAGCCTTCATAAGCTCTGCTTTATATTTATCAAACGATGGGATATTATCATCCCATTCTACCATTACAGATGTGGGTGGAATTTTTTTATAAGCGTAATCTAGTAACTCAAAAACCTCTGAGCATATGGGTTGGTCGTGAGTGTCAATAAGTAATCCATTTTCTTTCTTGCGATGTCCTGCCAGGTGAATTTGCCCTACATTTTCCAGTGGAATATTATCAATGTATGTTTCTGCCAGAAAGTCGTGGTTCTGTGAGCTTACATAGATGTTATTAATATCTAACAGAAGACCACAATCCGTTTTTTTTACAATTTCACTTATAAATTCCCATTCTTCCATCTCGGAATGTTCGAAGGCCATATAGCTAGAAGCATTTTCAATCATAAAACGCATACCTAGAGCTTCTTGAATTTGCTGAATATTATTTGAAACAATATCTACTGTTTCTTGAGTATAAGGCAAAGGCAGCAGCTCGTGACTACTGAGGCCATGAATACCTGTCCAACAGATGTGATCCGAAACCCATGCCGGTTGAACTAATTGAATGAGTGCTTTTAATTCTTTAAGAAATATTTGATCTAGAGGGTCAGTACCTCCAATATTAGAAGATACACAGTGAAGCACAATGGGGTAATCTTTACGAATTTTTAATAATGTGGAGAGCAGTGAGCTTTGTCCATGGCCTGGAATCCCCATATAGTTTTCTGTTAGAGCTTCAAACCAATCAACACCGGTTTCTGCTCCAACAATATCTTGAAAATGATCCGGTCTCAATCCGAGACCAAACCCTAAGTTATTAAACTTTACTTCTTTGTTCATATAAATTATTTATTTCCACAGCTACCGTCAGCACATTTTGCCCCAGCTTTCATTTTCTTTTTCTTCATATTGGCTTTTGTGCATTCTTTGTCACCTTCAGCGCAATCCTTTTTCTTAGACATATCTCCACATTTTGCCTTATGCCCTTTCTTTTTACCCATATTCTCGCCACAACTTGCCTTATGCCCTTTCTTTTTACCCATATTTTCTCCGCAACTACCACCACCACACTTAGATCCACCTGCTTTAGAATTTTTAACTTTCTCACCTGCAAAGGCATTATTTGAACTCACAAGGCTTGTTCCTACCACTAGACCTGTTAATGCTGCAGCTAAAATCAATTTATTTCTTACTTCTTTGTTATCCATGCTTTCTCCTTTTATCGTTTAATTTTCGTTTACAATATTTGTATTTCAACTATGAGTGTTTTGAACTCTTAAAATATTACAAAATAATATAATAAAGTATTTTGTAATATTATTGTGTGTCAGCTCACCTATAAATATCAATGAAAAGGGAGCATTAATGAATAAAACAGACGTACAAACAAAAATGAGTAAATTTCACAATTTTTTAAGCCAATTAACCTGGCTACCTAGTGCTGTAGCTAGATTAAGTATTGGCTGGGTATTTTTAACCTCAGGCTGGGGCAAGCTACACAATTTAGAACAAATTGTGGGATACTTCCAATCTTTAGGTGTACCCTTGGCTCATATACAAGCACCTGTGGTTTCGGTCCTAGAGTTAGTTGGTGGCTTGGCTTTAATTATCGGCGCTGGCACACGTTATTTCTCTGCAATACTCATGGGTATAATGTCTGTGGCCATTATGACTGCCCATGCCGAAGACATTAATCAATTATCTGATATGTTTAAAATCTATGAATTTGTATATATAATTGCTTTAGGATATTTGGCTACATTAGGTGCTGGAAAATTCTCTGCTGACTATATAATTAAAATGAAATTTAAATAAACTTAGGAGTTACGATCATCGGACTCTGAGTTATGGGGTTCTATGAGTGCAAGTAAAGATATACAGTTTAACACCGGTGAGTTTTTAACCAGAATCAAAGAGCGTGATAATGATGCCATAGAAATGCTGGTAAGAAGGTACACAGAACCACTATTAAGAACGTCCATGGGTTTAGGTTTTGATGCACATACGGCTGATGAGTTGGTGCAAAGTGTTTGGACCACTTTTTTTGATGTGGTGTCAGCCTTTCAAGGGCGGTCACATATTAGAACTTTTATATTTGGCATCTTATACAACAAGGTTTCCGAGCAAAGACGCCTACAGAAAAAGGCTATGACTCATGACCATATTGATGAGGTCATGGACTCAAAATTTAATGCCAGTGGACACTGGATTACTCCACCAGTAGATCCGGAAAAGTTTTTATTGGCTTCTGAGACTATGGATTTAATCCAAAGATGTATTGATGCTTTACCTACTGCTCAGCGAGCTGTATTTTGCTTTAAGGAAATTGAAGATAAAAAAACTTCTGAGATTTGTAAGATCATGGATGTTACTGTGTCCCATTTAGGTGTGCTCTTTTACAGAGCTAGAAACGAGCTTAGAGAATGTATTGAAATGAAAGCCAGTGAAGCCTAGTTTTATTTAATGGTAGTTTACAGCAAAAATGATTCGAATGCAGACCATAATTTGAAATGAGGATTCTGTTAAATAAGCATTGAAAAAAAAAGGCCCATTTATGATTTCATGCAAAGAGTTAGTAAAAAAAATTAATCAAACAGAGAAGCTCTCGGTAGTACAACGTGCTGAAATAAAAATGCATGCTCTTATGTGCAAGCACTGTGGTAATTATATGAAACAAATGACTATGATGAAGGTTGGGTTTGCAAAGCTTTTTAAAAACAAGGTTCAACCTAAACCTGATCAAATTCAAGATTTAGAGGAAAAAGTGCTAAACAAAGTTAAAAATGACTTAGATAAGAAGAGCTAGCCTTTATTTATAATGGTTCAAACTCTAGCTTACAGTAATAAATTCTAGTTTTTATAAAATCGTACATTGTGAAGGAATGTGTAGTGTTTAATCGTCGCTGCGTACAAAAATCTCCTTACCCGAAGTCTTGTGTAATTTAATATGTTACTTATTTACGTCAAGGAGTCTTGCCGACGATTAAACACTACACAACATCATAATTCTTTCTTAGTTGAATTAAAAATTAAAAAATAATCAAGGTTGAGAGGACAATTTTTAAAAGAAGAGAGCCCTCTATTTTGAGATATTACTTTTTAGGCCACATTTGCTCAATATAAAATCAACTCTTTCAGATACTTTAGCTTTAGGCACTTCAATTAAATTATAGCCGAGCCTATCGTACGCCTTAATAATTTCTTCCTGTCTCATGAAAGAGTCTTCGAATGGCATTTTCCTTAGAACATCATTCACAAAAATATCCTTCCATACGGGCAGGATAAAGACAATTTTATTGTAAATAAATTTTTTCTCAAAATCAGAAAGTATGATTGGATCAACTTTAAATACCGAGCAATACATATATAAATCAGGGAATGCTCTATCAAAAAATACAGAAACTTCATCATTTCTGAAATTTGTATAATTTTCCTCAATATCCTTTAACATTTCTTCAATAAATGCCTGAGGACTTTTTGAGGGTAAGGCCGGACCATCAATTTCAAGTTGCGAATTTAAAATTTTTCGAGCTGGCTCATCATAACATTTATGTCCATTTTTTCTGAGCGCTTCTATAAGAGTAGTTTTTCCTACACCTGGCGAACCCGTAATTACAATTTTCTTATTCATTAATTCCAATAGTACACTTCTTCTTTCAACAGAATAACTGGTTGAATCTATATGAAAGAGTTGATTCAACTAATTTATTAAATATTGCTTATCATACAGCCATATCAAAAACAAAGATTTGATAGTATCTTAAAGTGTAATAATTCCTAGATACTAGCCCCAGACCTTTCGAGAAGGTGTGTCAATATGATCAGTTGCCAGATAGAGTAAAAACTCATTTTAATATTTGTATGGTTAAATCTCAACTTCCACACTTTTATTATATAAAGTTCATACAA